>NZ_CP180546.1:643998-1287996 GCF_047778055.1 Neptuniibacter sp. QD34_54
TCCATAGGGTTAATTTAAAATCTAGGACTTGGTCTAAGAATAGAATTGTGCAGCTGTTTAAATATGCTGAATTTATCGTAAGGGTTTTGTGGAAGTATAAGAATTCCTTCGATGTTATTCATTGTAATGATTTGAATACGTTGCCAATGGGGATACTATTAAAAGCTATTTCCAATTCCTCTGTTTCAGTTGTGTATGATTCTCATGAATACCAAACTGAAATTAAAGGGTTATCCAACAAGCTTAAACCTCTATTAAGATTTATTGAAAAATTTTTATTGAGGTTTGTGGATAAGACTATTACGGTGAGTGAATCTATTTCCTCTGAATATAAGAGGATTTATGGTATAGAGAAGCCAGAGTTGGTTCTAAATTGCCCTAATTACGTTGTGCCATATGACCAAGACTTAATTAGAGAACAACTCGATATAACTAAAGAAAAGAAAATATTACTCTACCAAGGTGGGTTCTCTACAGGTAGAGGGATAGATATTTTGTTATCTGCCTTTGAGTCTTATGAAAAAGGTGACATAGCCCTAGTATTTATGGGGTATGGTCCACTAGAAGCCAGAATCATTGAATTTGCTGAAAGAGTGGATGATATCTATGTTTTACCTGCAGTATCCCCTGATGTTCTCCTTCAGTACACATGCTCTGCAGATTTTGGAGTTATTTTTTATGAAGATAATTGCCTTAATCATAGATTTTGCTCTCCTAATAAAATTTTCGAATACTTGATGGCTGGTATTCCAGTACTTAGTTCAAAATTGTTTGAACTTGAGCGAATAATTAATGCTAATGGATTAGGGGTGGTGGCTAAGAGTAACGATGTTCAGGGCTTTTTAGATGCGTTAACTGATTTATCTAAATATGATAATGCCCTTTTTGTCCAGCGGCTTGAAGAAAATCGTCAGAAGTTCTGTTGGGAAGCACAAGAGAGAGTTTTGTTGAAGGTGTATAATGACTTATAAAATCTGTCATCTAACGTCTGTTCACACAAGATTTGATACTAGAATATTTTCAAAAGAGTGCAGTTCCTTAGTTTCTTTTGGGTACGATGTTAGCTTGCTGGTCGCTGATGGCTTAGGAAACGAGATCGCTCAAGGAGTCAGTATTTATGATGTTGGTAAAAGTTCCTCTAGGCTAAAGAGAATGCTATTTGCAACAAATAGAATTTACAAAAAGGCTATTGTGCAAGATGCAGATGTTTATCATATCCATGACCCTGAACTCCTGCCAGTTGCAACAAAATTAAAAAAAAGAGGGAAAAAGGTACTATTCGATTCTCATGAAGATGTACCAAAACAGATTCTGAGTAAGCCTTACTTGGGTGAGTTTGCAAAGAAAGTTATATCGAATATATTTAAAATTTATCAAAAGCAGGCTATATCGAAGCTGGATGGGGTCGTTGCTGCTACTCCATTTATACTTGAAGCATTAAAGCCATTTTCTAAAAAAATCATAGATATCAATAACTTTCCTCATGTTGGTGAGCTTACAGCCGATAAATGTACCTGGAATAATAAGGAAAATGCCATAAGCTTTGTTGGATCGTTTTCTGAGATAAGAGGCCTTAATGAAGTTGTCAACGGGCTAGCACTCACAGAGAATCCAGTTACTCTATTTCTTGGAGGGCACTCGACCGATAATTACCTCAATCATTTGAAAATGCTGAATGGTTGGGGTCAGGTTAATTACTTAGGTGCTTTGGATCGTAATGCTGTTAGAGAGGTGTTTAATAAATCATTCGCTGGCATTGTAACTTTCCATCCTTTACCAAATCATATTGATGCCCAACCGAATAAGATGTTTGAATACATGAGTGCAGGTATCCCTGTTATTGCTTCGAATTTTCCGCTTTGGAAAGATATTATTGAAGGTAATAAGTGTGGGCTTTGTGTGGATCCGTTAGACCCAGCTCAAATAGCAGTAGCTATAGATTACTTATATAAGAACCCCCAAGAAGCTGAAAAAATGGGTGTAAATGGAATGAAGGCCGTTAATTGTAAATATAATTGGCATGTGGAAGAAAAAAAGTTAATCCGTTTTTATCGTAGCCTGTAAGAGTATTAGTTAAATGAAAATTGTAACAGTTATCGGTGCTAGACCGCAGTTTATTAAAGCAGGTGTTGTTTCTAATGCTTTTTCAGCTATTGATGGTTTAAATGAGTTTCTTGTTCATACTGGTCAGCATTTTGATGACAATATGTCCCGTGTTTTTTTCGAACAACTTGGTATACCTAAGCCCGATGAATATCTAGATATACATGGTGGTATGCATGGCCAGATGACTGGCCGTATGCTAGCAGCTATTGAATCTACTTTAATCGAAAGGAAACCCGATTTGGTAATGGTCTATGGTGATACTAATTCAACTTTAGCTGGATCTTTAGCAGCTTCAAAGTTGAATATTCCCGTGGCTCATGTGGAGGCAGGACTTAGAAGTTACAACATGAGAATGCCGGAAGAAGTAAATCGAATCTTGACTGATCAAATCAGTGACTATTTATTTTGTCCTACTGAAACTGCAATTAACAACTTATGTAATGAAGGTTTTAAGAGTAAGAGTTGTTTATTGAAGAATGTGGGCGATGTTATGCAAGATTCCGCTGTTCAGTTTGCAGATAAAGCTGTTAGGCCTGCTGCGATTAAGACCAATTCAGATTTTATTCTTGCCACCATTCATCGAGCTGAAAATACTGATAATTTAGACAACTTGAAATCCATAGTTGAAGCATTGAATTATATCCATGCGAATATAGCTCCAGTAGTTATTCCTTTGCACCCTAGGACATTAAAATGTATAGCTGAGTCAGGTTTATCTTTAAATGTAGATGTCTTGGAGCCCGTAGGATACTTAGAAATGTTGTGGCTTCTAAATAATTGTCAATTAGTTCTTACTGATAGTGGTGGGCTCCAAAAGGAAGCTTTTTTCTTTGGAAAATATTGTGTAACCCTCCGTGAAGAAACGGAATGGGTCGAGTTAGTCGATGAGGGAGCTAATGTACTTGTTGGATCTAATACTGATTTAATATTAAGAAACAGCAAGCAGATGCTTGGTAAAACTGTTGATGATGAGAAGCAACTTTATGGGGGCGGTAAAGCATCGCAGAGAATTGCTCAGGTGCTAAGTAGCTTATAAGGTAAATGTTTTGGCTTTAGTATCTATCATTACTCCCGTATACAATTCATCGAAGTATATTGAAAATTGTATTGAATCAGTCAAGAAGCAGGATTATACAGAGTGGGAGCATATTTTCGTTGATGACTGCTCCACTGACAACTCTGTAGCGCTCATTGAGCAATATGCTTGCGATGATTCTAGGATAAAGATTCTCAAATTAGATAGTAATTCAGGGCCTGCTGTAGCAAGAAATTTGGCTATAAGAGAAGCGAAAGGCCGCTTTATTGCCTTTCTTGATAGTGATGACCAATGGTTGCCACACAAGTTGCAGAGGCAGATTAGTTTTATGCTAAACCAAAATGTGGATTTCTGTTTCTCTTCATATGTACAGATAGACGGTAATGGTCGAGAGCAAGCAATAGTTAAGGCTCCTGAATCTGTAAGTTATAATCGTTTGTTAAAAAAGAACGTTATTGGTTGCCTAACTGCTATATATGATACGAAATCCCTTGGGAAAGTTTATATGCCTCTTATCCGAAAGCGTCAAGACTTCGGGCTGTGGTTAAAAATTCTCAAGAAAACCGATAAAGCGCATTCCATTAGCGAGCCACTTGCTAAATATAGGGTTCACGAGTTATCGGTTTCTGCTAATAAAAGAAGTGCTGCGACATATACGTGGAAGTTGTACCGAGAAATTGAACATCTTTCCCTGCCTTATGCATGTTATTGCTTTATTTGTTATGCACTAGAAGGTTTATATAGATCCAAACTTTCTTCTCTGTTTGATAAACGTGGGTAGAAATAATAATGTCAGCTAATAATGTTTTGGTAACTGGAGCTAATGGGTTTGTTGGACAAGCTCTTGTAAGGAGCTTAGTTTCTTCTTGGGAAGGGCAAATTAATGTTGCCTGTAGGCATAAAGTTGAGTTTCCTAAAGGTGTTAATCGTTTTATTACTGACTTTACTAAATCTGATCAGTCTCTAGTCGCTGCGCTTGAGGGGGTTGATACAGTTGTTCATCTTGCTGCTCGTGCTCATCTTCTAAAAGATGATGCAATTGATCCGCTACTTTGCTTTAGAGAGGTTAATGTTGAGACAACTCTCAGGTTAGCAAAACTAGCAGTAAAAGCGGGTATGAAACGTTTTGTATTTATAAGTAGTATTGGTGTTTATGGTGGTAGCTCTGCAGCAGCTTTTAATGAGCAGACTTCATTTAATCCACACACTGATTATGCTGTTTCTAAGCTTGAGGCTGAACAACAGCTGATGCAATTAGCCAAAAAATTAAATTTTGAATTAGTGATCATTAGACCTGTATTAGTATATGGGGCTTATGCTCCAGGAAATTTTGGCAAGTTGGTCAAGCTAGTTTCTAAAATGCCGGTTTTGCCATTTGGGTTGGTTGGTAATCGTAGAAGTTTTATTTCTGTTGATCGTTTGGCAGAGTTTATTTGTTTGTGCGCTCAGCATCCAAATGCTGCTAATCAAGACTTTGTAATTGCTGATAACCCTTCTATTTCAACACAAATACTAATTAATAATATAGCTGAGGCTTTGGGTAAAAAAGTCATTCAACTTCCCATTCCAGTATTTTTGATGAAACTAATAGCTAAATCACTAGGTAGGGGTAATATGGCTGAACAATTATTTGGGGATCTTGAAGTAGATGTTACTAAGGCTAATCGCTTGCTTGGTTGGGAGAGTAAATATCCCATAAATAATGGTTTGATTGGTCTTAAGGGGAATGAGTAGTTTTATGTATCGTTTTTTGGATATAGTTATATCGTTTGTAGCTCTTTTTTTTCTGTGGCCTTTATTGTTAATAGTATGTCTTATTGGTTGTTTTGATACGGGATCACCTGTTTTTCTTCAAAAAAGGGTTGGTAAAAATCAGAAACTGTTTACGTTAATTAAATTCCGCACAATGAAGCCTGATACTGCTTCTGTCGCGACCCATCTAGCAAGCTCCTCCTCTATCACGAAGTTTGGGCATTTTTTAAGGAAATCAAAAGTGGACGAACTTCCTCAGTTAATCAATGTCTTGTTCGGTAGTATGAGCTTAGTGGGGCCAAGGCCTTGCTTATTTAATCAAGAAGAATTAATTGCAGAGCGGCAAAGTCGTGGTGTGTTTGACGTGCTGCCAGGTATAACAGGTTTGTCACAAATCAATCAGATTGATATGTCCACACCTAAACTGCTTGCAGAATGGGATCAAAAAATGATTAACAGTATGAGCTTGCGGAACTATTTCACCTATATTGTTGCAACGGGTTTAGGGAAAGGCGCTGGTGACCGTATTCGTTAATTTTTGCTTTTTTGCAACAGAAATAAGGCTAGTTACTTGTTACAGCAACTTTTAAATTCCTCTAGAAATTCTAAGAAAGCTTTTTTCCTTCTCTTCGATGCGGTTATTTTGCCTTTTTGTTGTTGGCTTAGCTTTGCTCTACGTTATGATGATTGGACTGCTAAAGATTTTGTTCATTGGCCAGCGTATCTATTAGCGCCAGTTATAGCGATCCCTATTTTTATAAAGCTGGGGCTTTATCGCGCGATAATTCGCTATATTGGCTATAAAGCGCAATGGACAGTTGTGAAGGCCATAACCTTGTCCCTATTGATATGGGTTGTCGTTACATATTTGCTCGGTCTCGATCAAAGCACTCCTAGGTCCGTTATTTTTATATTTTGGTTTATAGCTATTTTTGCAATTGGCGGTAGTCGTATGTTGGCTCGCTGGATTGTTCTGCATCAATTTCCAGGTGGGGAGCAGAAGGCTAAAAAAGAATCTGAGCGAGTACTTATTTATGGTGCAGGTTCCGCAGGTCGGCAGTTGGCAACAGCTCTTTATCACTCCAAGGAATTTAGTGCGCTTGCATATATTGATGATGATTTAAAATTGTCGGGTCTAGATGTAAATGGTGTTCGTGTATATCCATCATCTGAGATAGAGTTGTTAATTGAGCGCTTCGATATCGATTCTGTCCTTTTAGCTATCCCTTCTGCTTCTCGGCAGGCAAATAAGAAAATTGTTGATAGCCTAAGCACTTATCATGTCAAGGTGCTTACGCTACCAGGTTTATCTGATATTGCAGGCGGCAAAGTCAGCGTCAGTGATGTTCGTGAAGTTGATATTTCAGACTTACTGGGTAGAGATGAGGTCGAACCAAATCAATCTTTACTTGATGCATGTATTAAACAAAAGGCCGTCATGGTTACTGGGGCTGGTGGCTCTATTGGGTCCGAACTCTGTCGCCAAATTTTAAAGCAGTCTCCAAAGAGACTTGTTTTGTTTGAGCAATCTGAATTTGCTCTTTACTCAATTGAGCGTGAAATTAAATCTTCTTTTGATTCTATTGATTCTATTGAAGTAGTGACTGTTCTGGGTTCGGTTACCGATCAGGAGCACCTAGAGAAAGTGATGATGCAGTTTAATGTTGATACTGTTTATCACGCTGCAGCATACAAGCATGTACCTTTGGTCGAAGGAAATAATATTGCTGGACTGCGTAATAATGTTTTAGGTACTTGGCGTTGTGCGGAAGCTGCAATAGCCTCAAAAGTTGAAAATTTTGTTTTGATTTCAACGGATAAGGCTGTTAGGCCTACCAACGTTATGGGTGCAAGTAAGCGCTTAGCTGAGCTTGTTCTTCAGGGGTTGAGTGAACGAGAAGGGGATTCAATTCGTTTTACCATGGTTCGGTTTGGTAATGTTCTTGGTTCATCTGGCTCTGTTATTCCGTTATTTAAAGAACAAATAAAACAAGGTGGTCCTGTTACAGTAACTGATCCCGATATTACTCGCTATTTCATGACTATCCCTGAGGCAGCTTCCTTAGTTATACAAGCAGGTTCAATGGGTGCTTCTGGTGAAGTGTTTGTGCTTGATATGGGTGAGCCGGTAAAAATTTATAATCTTGCTAAGCAGATGATAAATCTTACAGGTTTGTCTGTGCGCAGCGCTCAAAATCCGTCAGGTGATATAGAGATTGTATTTACGGGTCTTAGAGATGGTGAAAAGCTCTACGAAGAGTTACTTATCGGAGATGATGTAGTTCGTACTGATCACTCAATGATTATGCGTGCTCAAGAGGTTAAGTTACCTTGGGATGAGTTAGTAGAGGTGCTTAATCGTCTATCTTTGGCTATTGATTGTTATGATCATGCTGTAATCAGGGATATATTGCTAGCCAATGTGAATGGATATAATCCGCAGCATGAGATCCGTGATCTTATGTATATTGAGCCTGTTAAATCTGCTTAAACAAAGAGGGGCGTGGCAGGAATTTGCTGAGCGAGAATTGATGGTGGGCCTAGCAGGACTCGAACCTGCGACCGATCGATTATGAGTCGAGCGCTCTAACCAACTGAGCTATAGGCCCTAAGGAGGGTGCCCATAATACCGATATGGTTTCATGGGCACAAGAGTTTGATTTAAAAGAATTTACTATTCGTCTAAGAAGCCGCGTAGGTGTTCAGAGCGGCTTGGGTGACGTAGTTTGCGTAGCGCTTTAGCTTCGATCTGACGGATACGTTCACGTGTTACGTCGAACTGTTTACCAACTTCTTCAAGTGTGTGGTCCGTATTCATCTCAATGCCGAAGCGCATACGAAGTACTTTGGATTCGCGTACTGTTAGACCTGCTAGTACTTCACGAGTCGCTTCACGCAGACCTTCGCCTGTTGCTGAATCAACAGGGGAGGAAATGGTTACGTCTTCAATGAAATCGCCCAAGCTTGAGTCTTCATCATCACCGATTGGTGTTTCCATGGAGATCGGCTCTTTAGCAATTTTAAGTACTTTGCGAACTTTGTCTTCAGGCATTTCCATGCGTTCAGCAAGTTCTTCAGGTGTAGCTTCGCGTCCCATTTCCTGAAGCATCTGGCGAGAGATACGGTTCAGTTTGTTGATCGTTTCGATCATATGTACTGGGATACGGATTGTACGTGCTTGGTCGGCAATCGATCGTGTAATTGCTTGGCGAATCCACCATGTAGCGTAAGTAGAGAATTTATAGCCGCGGCGGTATTCAAACTTATCAACAGCTTTCATCAAGCCGATGTTGCCTTCCTGGATAAGATCTAGGAACTGTAGGCCTCGGTTTGTGTATTTCTTAGCGATAGAGATTACAAGACGCAGGTTGGCTTCAACCATCTCTTTCTTAGCGCGACGTGCTCGAGCTTCACCGATCGACATGCGACGGTTAACTTCTTTGATCTCAGCTAGGCTGATACCAGTAGTAATCTCAGCTTGGATAAGTTTCTTTTGAGCACGTTTAAGCTCAATTAAATTGGTTTTGATCGCACGAGAGTAATCAGAACCGGAATCGATAACTTCTTTAAACCAATCAGGGTTTGTTTCGTTACCAGGGAATTCTTTGATAAACGTCTTACGTGGCATTTTTGCACGTTGTGTGCAGATGCGCATGATAGTACGTTCTTGTTTACGAATGTCGTCGATAGTATCGCGAACTTGCCCAACAATCGCTTCGTAATAGCGTGGAGATAATTTGATCGGAGCAAAAGCTTCGCTTAGAAGTACTTGAGTATCGCCAAACTCTTTGCTGTCACGGCCTTGTTTCTCTAAGGCTAGGTGAAGTGCGTCAAAGTGTTCTTTGATTAGACCGAAGCGACGAGCAGCTTCTTCTGGGTCTGGGCCTTTTTCTTTTTCTTCGTCTTCGTCATCTTCGTCTTCTATTTCTGCATCTGGATCAGTGATAGTTGCAGCAGGTATTTCTTCATCATCGTCTGCATCAATATAACCGCTGAAAATATCGCTTAGGCGACCTTCCTCTTCAACGGTTAATTTGTAAGCTTCAAGGATGGCATCAACTGTACCAGGGAAGCAGGCTACGGCAGACATTACTTCACGTAGACCTTCTTCAATGCGTTTAGCAATGCTGATCTCGCCTTCGCGAGTTAGCAGCTCAACAGTACCCATTTCACGCATATACATGCGTACTGGATCGGTTGTACGGCCAGCATCTGATTCTACTGCGGCTAGTGCGGCAACGGCCTCTTCGTCGGCATCATCAGCTGAATCACCTTCGGTCATCAGTAGTGTTTCAGCATCGGGTGCTTCTTCAGACACGGAAATACCCATGTCATTGATCATGCGGATGATATCTTCAACCTGATCTGGATCGGCAATATCCTGCGGAAGGTGGTCATTTACCTCAGAGTAGGTTAGGTAACCCTGCTCTTTACCGCGGGCGATCAATTCCTTAAGGCGAGACTGCTGTTGCTGAGAAGTATCGGACATAGGACCCTGACTAGAAAAAGTGGATGAAAATCGAGCAGGCCATTATAGCGATGTAGTTAACAACATGCTAGGGAAAAGGCTGTGCAAGCTAGAGACTGTCATCTGTTAAAAATAGACTGTTTTTCAGCGACTTGCCGAAAATTCAGTAGTTAATGTAGCAATATATGGTGTCTGATGGTTTGTTTTTCAAGGGCGGGATGTACTGAAACTCTAATAAGGCCTGATAACAGCTAAATTTGGACGTTTAGGCCTTGCTGGTTGTCTTTAGTTGATTAAGTTGTTGCATAGATTCAACTAGTTTTATTTTCTCTTCTTTGGAAAGGGTGTGCTTCTTCTGTAAAAGGGAAATCTCTTGTTCTAATGCCTTTAGTGTTAGACCATGCTGAGCATCTTTAAGGTAGGCTCGGGCGATCTCTTCGGAGGTGATTTCTAAAGAGGTAGAGATTTCATAAAGTTCAACGATCGTTTGCGAAAGGGTTTCATCTTCACGCCAATCGACAACCAATTGTCCAAGTGAAGCTGTTGGGTTTTGTTTGTAATAGCTAACTAACTGAGCCAAAAGCTGAGAATTTACGTCTGTGTTGCTCTTGAGTGCTTCAGGAAATTGGTGCTCTGACGCCAGTTGTGGATAGTGAAGTAATAGGGCGATCAGTTTCTGTTCGAAAGATAGTTCGCTGCTATTATTGCGAAGGCTGCGAAATTGTTTCTTCCTTGGTTGGTATTGGGTGCTTTCATGGCTATGGGCCTCGTAGCTATGACCTTCGTTGCTATAATCGGCATAGTCGTAGGGCTGCGAATCTTCATAGTTTGACGATTCAGAGTAGTCGTACTCTGAAACTGCAGCGGGGGCTGGTGTATGTGTTTGTACTGACTCGTGAAAGTTAACCGTAGTTTGTATCTGTTCAAGCGAAAGGTTGGTTAATTCACAAATTCGGTCGAGCATCATCTGCTGCAACAAACTCGGTTTCATTGAGTTTATAGCAGGTAGTACTTCTGTGCTGAATCTAGCACGACCATCCATGCTGTTTAGATCAGCTTGTTCAGAGTGGCTATTAAAGAAAAACTCGGAAAGTGGTAAAGCGCTATCTAGTCGCTCCGTGAAGGCGAGAGTTCCTTCTTGGCGTACTAGGCTGTCCGGATCTTCGCCGTCAGGTAAGAAGAGAAAGCGGGCTTCTTTTCCATCTTCGATAACCGGAAGTGTTGTTTTTAGTGCACGCATCGCTGCTTCTCGCCCGGCATTATCACCATCGAAGCAGAATATAACTTCAGGGACGAGTTTGAATAGTCTTTCTAAGTGTTGCGCAGTTGTTGCTGTACCTAGTGTTGCTACAGCATAGTGAATGCCAAACTGTGCGAGGCCAACTACATCCATATAGCCTTCAACAATGATTAAGCGTTCAAGCTTGTTGCTGTGCTTACGTGCTTCATAAAGCCCGTAAAGTTCTCTGCTCTTATGGAAGGTCGGGGTTTCGGGGGAGTTTAAGTATTTTGGTTTGTCATCGCCCAGTACGCGCCCACCAAAACCTATTGTACGGCCTCTTTGATCCCGAATCGGGAACATTATTCGATTGCGAAAGCGATCATAATGGCTATCACGATCTTCGTTGTGTATCAGTAACCCTGCTTCTTCTAGTAGCTTTTGATCTGCATCGCTTTTGCCTAGGTGCTTAAGAATGTTATCCCAGCCAGAAGGGGCGAAGCCGATCGAAAATGCTTTGGCTGCTTGGCCTGTCAATCCTCTAGTTTGCAGATAGTTGACAGCATCTTGTCGGGTGTTGTGGCTTTTAAGCTGATCTTCATAAAACTGAGCGGCTTTAGCTAATAAATCGTATAGCTTTTTAAGTTGCTGCTCTTTTTCGCGCTGTTGGGGATTGTCATCTTTAGGGACTTCCATGCCCGCGGTTTTGGCGAGTTCTTCAACAGCTTCAGGGAAATTTAGATTTTCGTATTCCATTAAAAAGCTAATGGCATTTCCGCCTGCGCCGCAGCCGAAGCAGTAATAGAACTGTTTTTCTTGGTTGGCGCTAAAAGAAGGTGTTTTTTCTTTATGGAACGGACAGAGGCCTGAGTAGTTTTTTCCAGCGCGCTTTAGTTTTTGGACACGGCCATCTAGCACATCAATAATATTGATGCGGGCAAGCAGGTCGTCAATAAAGCTTTGGGGTATACGTCCGGCCATTATCGTTGCAGCTGAAAAGGTCTCAGCGGCAGTTTAACTGGATAATTGAGACTTGACGAGTTTGGATACTGTTCCCATATCGGCGCGACCTTGGATTTGAGGTTTAAGGATTCCCATAACCTTGCCCATGTCTTGCATGGATTGTGCGCCGGATTGCTCTGCAGCTTGTTTTACGAGGTCTGTAATTTCCTCATCAGTTAGCGGTTGCGGCAGGAAAGTTTTAATCACCTCCAGCTCCTGTCGCTCAGCATCTGCAAGATCCATGCGTGCCGCTTCTTCAAATTGCGAAATCGAGTCACGGCGCTGCTTAGACATTTTGTCTAGCACCGCCAGTACTCTAGTGTCATCCAGTTCAATGCGTTCATCTACTTCGATGCGCTTTAGTTCGGCTAGCATCATGCGAATAGTTTTTAGGCGCTCTTTTTCTTTAGCGCGCATTGCAGCTTTCATCTCATTAGTGATTTGCTGCTTCAACTCTGACATGACTAACCTTCCTCTGGATGGGATCTAAATCGCGTGGATTAGTATAGGCGAACGCGACGAGCGTTTTCGCGAGATACTTTTTTAGCGTGACGTTTTACAGCTGCTGCTGCTTTACGCTTACGAACAGAAGTTGGCTTCTCGTAAAATTCGCGACGACGAACTTCAGCTAGAATACCTGCTTTTTCGCAAGAACGTTTGAAACGACGCAGAGCTACATCAAATGGCTCGTTTTCTTTAACTTTTACAGCTGGCATGTTTGAACAAACCTTAAATTGTTTAGTTAATCCACAAAATTATCTTGCCAAAAAACAGACGGTTTTATGGCAAGGCGCAAAATTCTATTCGTTTCACATAGTGAAGTAAAGCAGATAATCGGTTTGTTGGGTATTTTCGGTGCAGGTTTTGAGGGGGGCAGGTATAATAGCCCTCATCATGTTAGTGAAGTGAGTGAACGATGCGCGTACTGGGGATTGAAACCTCTTGTGATGAAACAGGAGTGGCAATTTATGACAGTGAAAAGGGTCTACTTGGTGATGCCTTATATAGTCAGGTGAAAATGCACGCTGAGTACGGTGGTGTAGTGCCGGAATTGGCTTCCCGTGACCATGTACGTAAGTTGCTGCCTTTATTGGATGAGACTTTTGCCAAAGCTGGCCTTCAAAAAGGAGATGTAGATGCTGTTGCTTATACATCCGGACCAGGCCTTATCGGAGCATTAATGGTCGGCGCTTCAACAGGTCGAGCTATTGCACTGGCATGGGGAAAGCCCGCAATAGGTGTGCATCATATGGAAGGTCATCTGCTCGCGCCTATGCTTGAAGAGAATCCTCCCGAATTTCCGTTTGTAGCGTTGCTCGTTTCTGGCGGTCATACTCAGCTCGTTCGTGTTGATGGTATTGGGCAATACGAGCTATTAGGTGAGTCTTTAGATGATGCTGCGGGTGAGGCATTTGATAAGGCCGCTAAAATGCTGGGTTTGGATTACCCTGGAGGGCCACTCATTGCCAAACACGCACAGCTAGGTGATCGTCAGCGTTTTCGCTTTCCTCGTCCAATGACTGATCGACCTGGTATGGATTTTAGCTTTTCTGGCTTAAAAACATTTACATTGAATACTGCAAACGATCATCGAGATGCTGAAGGTAAGATTGATGATCAAACGGTGTGTGATATTGCGGCTGCGTTTGAAGAAGCGGTAGTGGATACTTTAGCAATCAAATGTCGCCGTGCTTTGCAGGCTACAGGCTTTAAGCAACTGGTCATAGCGGGCGGTGTAAGTGCTAATCAGCGATTACGAGAGCGCTTAGAAGTGATGGTTGAGAAAGAACGCTCAGAGCTCTTTTATGCCCGTCCTGAGTTTTGTACAGATAATGGTGCCATGATTGCTTTTGCAGGTTGTCAGCGATTACTAGCAGGGCAGCAAAGTGACCTAGTTATTACGACTAAGCCGCGCTGGCCTTTGGATACGCTTGATTCTATTTAAAGCCTAGGTTCTTCGCCGTTTAGTAATTTTTTAATGTTTTTTCGGTGGCTATAAAGAAGTAATAGGCAAAGAGTTGTTAGAAGAAGTGAATGGCTTGGAGCTATTATCCAAGTGAATACTGGAGTTATTAGCGCTGCGGCAATTGAGGCGAGAGAGGATATCTTGCTAATCGTTACTGCAATCACCCAGATGATCAACTGTATCAGTGCGATGGGCCAATAAAGTGCGATGCAAGCACCAAATGCTGTTGCTACGCCTTTGCCGCCTTTTAATGGCGAAATAATAGGGAATATATGTCCGGCAACTACGGCTAATAAGCAGTAGGAAAGCTCTGTTTGTGAGATCTGTAGGAGTTTTCCAAAGGCTAGCGCTGCTAGGCCTTTGCTAATATCGCCAAGTAAAGTAAGTATGGCTGCTTTTTTTGAGCCAATTCTGAGTACGTTAGTTGCACCAGGGTTGCCGGAACCTCGTTGGCGAGGGTCTGGAAGGTTGAGTGCACGACAAACTAGCACTGCTGTGGGTATAGAGCCCAGCAGGTAAGCTAGAAAAATTAGCCCGAAGGCCATTGTTGCCGATTCGGTCATTCGATATCCAAAGGTTGAGTATGGATTTAGTTTACATTCGAGAGTTAGAAGTTGAAACGATTATAGGTATCTATGATTGGGAAAGAGAGATTCGTCAACGAATAAATCTTGATTTGGATATGGGTACTGATATCCGTCAGGCAGCAAATACTGAAGATGTTGATAATACGCTTAACTATAAAACGGTGTCAGATCGATTGATTGAATTTATAGAGCAGAGTGAATTTCAGTTGGTCGAAACCATGGCTGAGCAGATTGCTGAGATCGTGATGACTGAATTCGGTGTGAAATGGCTGCGTTTACGTTTAGGTAAGCCGGGAGCGGTACCGCAGGCAAAAGATGTTGGTGTCATCATCGAGCGTGGAGTTCGTGGTTAAGATGGCTCAAGTTTATGTCAGTATCGGCAGTAATATCGATAGAGATCATTATATCTCGCAAGCGCTAGATGCTTTGCATAAGCATTTTGGCGGGCTGAGTATATCCAGCGTTTACGAAAGTGAAGCGGTAGGGTTTGTTGGAGATAACTTCTATAACCTGGTTGCTGGTTTTGTTACTGATTTGCCATTAGTTGAACTATCTCCGTTACTGAAAAAGATAGAAGATGAAAATGGTCGTTGTCGCAAAGGACCAAAATTTAGTGGTCGTACCTTAGATATCGATATTCTTACCTATGATGATTTAGTTGGCATACACTATGGGGTGCAATTACCTCGAGGTGAAATTACTAAGAATGCTTTTGTTTTGTGGCCTTTAGCTGAGATAGCAGCAGATGTGGCTCACCCTGCAATAGGTACGACGTATTTAGAAATGTGGTCGAGCTATGATAAGGCTCGGCAGAAGTTGTGGTCAATCGACTTTCAATGGCAAGGCCGATCATTACCTTGCGTGTTTGAGGCTTTAGATAGCACTAGTGGCTGAATAAGGATTTTCCGCCATCTACCGCGAGCACTTGGCCGGTAATATATTCTGCAGAAGCAAGAAATGCGATTGCTTGGGCTAAGTCTTCCGGTGAGCCGATGCGCTTTAGTAGTGTTTTATCCAAAATGCTTTGTTTTTGATCTTCTTCTAATTCTTGTTCTGGCCATAAAATTGCGCCGGGTGAAACGCCGTTAACTCTTACCTCGGGTGCTAATTCCTTAGCCAAAGACTTGGTCATCATCTCTAACCCCGCTTTTGCAATTGAATAAATAGGATATCCAGGCAGTCCGCGTTGCGAGTGGATATCGATCATGTTGATAATGCAGCCATAGTTTTGGCGAAGTAATTTGCTTAGCGAGGCTGTTAGAAAGTAGGGGGCACGAAGATTGGAATTGATTAAGTCGTCCCACTGCT
Source organism: Neptuniibacter sp. QD34_54 (assembly GCF_047778055.1). GTDB lineage: Bacteria > Pseudomonadota > Gammaproteobacteria > Pseudomonadales > Balneatricaceae > Neptuniibacter. The sequence continues at coordinate 659,443 of NZ_CP180546.1, forward strand.
CCTGAGTGCTTTGTTCGATTGGTGTTGGGTAGAAGGATGAAGCGTTATTAACCAGTAAGTCGAGTTGTCCGAACTTTGATTTTACATCTTCAGCTAATTGTTCAACTTGTTCCATGTAGTTTAGGTCTGCAGAAAAGATAAAAGCACTGTTCGGGCGTAAATGGTTTAGCTTTTCTTGTAGTGCTTCGGCTGCTTTAGCTGAGGATCGGTAGTGAATGGCTACAGTATATCCTGCTGCATGAAGTGTTGAGGCTGTTGTTGCGCCAACCCTGCGTGCACCGCCAGTTATCAGTGCCACTTTTGTTGCAGTAGTGTTGGTGCTCATTAGCTGTCCTTCAGTGATCTTGGTTGCATATATCGAGACGTAGACGCTGTATCTCTTTGCCCAGTTCAGGCCCTTTAAAACCTTGCTTGATCAGGTTAGCAGGCTGAATTTGGTTAATAGAATCTAATATTGCAGCTAGCGATTGATAGTTAGGTTCTGGGTGTAGAGCATCTACGCAGATCAAGAGCTTATTTAGGCGCTGTGGTCGCCGAATCAGATCGAGGGCTTGGATCGTCTGCAGTTTATCTTCTGCAGATAAATTATCGAATTGACTAAGGTTCTCATGCTGTTGTTGGCACTGTGAAGCCAGCTCTTTTACTGATTTTTGTGTTCTTAATCGATCACAAAAAACATCCAGTATTATTTCGTTATCCGGAGCGGTCAGACAGGCAAACCGGCAATCAGCATCCGTGGCTGTTTGTGTAGAACGAATAAAGTTTGTAGCCCAGTCTGGTTTCGATATTGCATTTTTTAGCTCAGGAAGAACTTTTTGTATCGCTTCTGTTTTTTGGAGTAGTTCTAAAAATACCCATGGAGAAGGTTCGCTTAATGCCCGTTCAAACTCTTTCCATACTCTTTCAGGGGTCAGGTGTTCTAGCTCATCGCCTTTAGCTAACTCCTCCATTAATGCTAAGGTTTCATCAGCTACGCTAAACCCTAGGTGGTGGTAGCGCGCGGCAAAACGTGCCACACGCAAAACACGCAGAGGGTCCTCTGAAAATGCCGGGGATACATGACGTAAGATTTTTTGCTTTAAATCTTCCTGGCCCTTGTAGGGGTCATGGATTGTGCCTTGATCGTCCATTGCCATGGCATTAATGGTTAGATCTCGGCGTAGAAGGTCTTCTTCCAAAGTGATTGCTTTATCGGCGTTATATTCAAAGCCGGTATAGCCTTTGCCTGATTTTCTTTCTGTTCGCGCTAGTGCATATTCTTCACCCGATTGGGGGTGAATAAACACGGGGAAATCTTGACCTACAGGTTGAAAGCCTTGTTCGATCATCTCTTCAGGGCTGGAGCCTACAACCACCCAGTCTTTATCGTAAACAGGGAAATCTAATAGCTTATCTCTAACTGCGCCGCCCACTAAATAGATCTTCATTAAGCTATTTCACACAGGTCAGGTTGTTCTACGCGCCATGCCTCAAAACCACCATTGATGCTATAGACTTCATCAAAGCCTTGTTCAACTAAGAATTGAGCAGCTTGTTGACTGCTTATGCCGTGATAGCAGCATACAAGCAGAGGTTTATCCATGTCAGCCGCAGATATGTAGTCATGTAGATTTTCATTACTAAGATTGTGAGACCCACTAATGTGGCCTTGCGCAAAACTGTTGGGATCTCGAATGTCGGCAACCTGGGCACCGTCTTTGATCAACGCTGCTGCTTTTGGAGAATCTATACACTCAAAATGACTCATAAAAGTTACCTGTTGCTTAAATAAGTGGATGTCGGAGGTGGCTTTGGTTTTTTGCCTTGTGCGGGAACACTAAAAAGTTGATGGTCTTCTATGCGAAGGGCGGTTAATCTGTTGCCCCAAACACAGCCTGTATCAAGCGCAAAGACATGCTCAGCATCGGCATTCCCCTCCAACGCTGCCCAGTGGCCAAATAGGATACGAATTTCGATTTCTGCCGGATCTTTTCGTGGAGCTTTAAACCAAGGCTGGTAGCCTTCGGGTTGTGATGCGAGTGAGCCTTTGGCTGAGAAATCTAATTGCCCTTCAGGGCTACAAAAGCGCATGCGTGTTAGATAGTTCGTAATAAGGCGTAAGCGTTCCCAACCACTTAAGTCAGAACTCCATAGATCGGGTTTGTTGCCATACATGTGGTTGAAAAAAGTTTTGGCTTGGTCGCTTTGCAGAACTTTTTCTACTTCTTTTGCGCGTTTGCGGGCTTTACGAATAGTCCAACAAGGCGGAATACCTGCGTGAACCATTACCACGTTAAGTGATTTGTCATACGCGATTAGCTTTTGCTTACTTAGCCAATCCATTAGCTCAATACGGTCTGGTGCTTCTAATATTTCATCCAGAGTATCGCTGCGTTTGCAGGTTGTTGCTCCATAGTGGACGGCGAGAAGGTGTAAATCATGATTTCCCAGAACGCAGGTTGCTCGGTCACCTAAATCGCGAAGAAACCTTAAGGTTTCTAGTGATTTAGGGCCGCGATTAACGAGGTCTCCAGCAATCCATAAATGGTCGCTGTTAGTAAAGTTAATAGTTCTAAGTAGGGCTTGTAGTTCGTCGTAGCACCCTTGGATATCGCCAATCGCATAGGTCGCCATACTGGTTGCCTGTGTTTAGTGCAGTGCGTTAGGTCTTGCTAGAGTGAATGCTGCAATAGGTGCTTTAAATTGAGTGCCTTTATCGGTGCTCATTTCATAGTGGCCTTGCATGCTTCCAACGCTGGTGGCTAATACTGCGCCACTTGTGTAGGTATAACTCGATTCAGGGTCAATCACAGGTTGTTCGCCAACAACGCCTTCGCCCTGAACTTCTTGAATATGCTGGTTGCCATCGGTAATTAGCCAGTGGCGGTTAAGAAGCTGGACCGGCATATCATTATGATTGGTGATCGTAATTTTGTAAGAAAAAACAAAACGTTTGCTATCAGGATCAGATTGTTGGGCCAGATAGTTGGTTTCTACGTCGATATTGACGTTGTTACCTAGGTCGATAGTTTCCATAAATGCCTTATTTAGCCTTTCTGATCTGTAAGGTAGTTACTAATGCGAACAAAGTCTGAGATAGGGAGCTTTTCAGGTCGTAAGCCTGGATCGATGCCGATCTCTTCTAGTGCATCTGCAGATAGTAAAGGTTTTAAATTATTGCGTAGCGTTTTACGGCGCATATTGAATGCCGTGCGTACAACGGTTTCAAATTGTGAAACATCTTTGGCTACGTGCGGTAACTCACGGTAAGGTGTGAGTCTAATAATCGCCGAGTCTACTTTGGGAGCGGGGTTAAATGCGCCTGGAGGTACGACAAACAGTGACTCAACTTTGCAGTAGTACTGCGCCATAATGCCTAATCGACCGTAATTGTTTTCCCCAGGTCCAGCAGCCATTCGATCAACTACTTCTTTTTGCAACATGAAGTGCATATCTTCTACTTGCTCAGCATGACTCAGTAGATGGAATATTAGCTGAGTGGATATGTTGTATGGAAGGTTGCCTACAATACGCAGCCTCTTTTCTCCTTTTTGTAGCTGGGAGAAATCAAACTTCATAGCATCCGCTTCATGAATGCGGAATTTGTCACCGTAGTTGAAGAACTTGGTGCGTAAGATCGGAGGAAGGTCTCTATCTAGCTCAATTGCATCAAGTTCACCTGCTTCGCTCAGCAGCTCTTCTGTCAGGGCTCCTAACCCCGGGCCAATCTCTACTAGTTGATCTGATTCATGAGGTGCAATAGATCGAATAATGCGACGAATCACGCCGTGATCGTGCAAAAAGTTTTGCCCGAAACGCTTGCGGGCTTTGTGTGCTACTGGTTTTTTAGTCATGAATTAGTTCGTAGTTTGATTGCGGTGGGTAGCCATGATGCCTGCATATTCAATAGCAGTCATTAGGCTGCCTGAGTCGGCAGTTCCAGTTCCGGCAAGATCCAATGCAGTACCATGATCTACCGAGGTGCGAATAATAGGCATGCCGAGCGTAATATTCACAGCTTTGCCAAAGCCTTTGTATTTTAGCACTGGAAGGCCTTGGTCGTGGTACATGGCTAGTACGGCATCTGCTGTAGCAAGGTACTTGTCTGTGAATAGTGTATCAGCTGGCCAAGGGCCACTGAGAGTTATGCCTTTTGCTATGAGTTTATCTAGTGTAGGTTCAATGACTTCAATTTCTTCGCGACCTAAGTGGCCACCTTCGCCAGCATGCGGGTTGAGACCGGTGACTAGGATGTTGGGCTCTTTGATGCCAAAGCTGTTTACTAGATCGTGATGTAATACCTCAATTACTTCAGTGAGTAATTTGGGTGTAATCGCATCGGCAATGTCCCGAAGGGGAAGGTGGGTTGTTGCTAATGCAACTTTTAACCCTTCGGTTGCTAACATCATGACGACTTTATTGCTTTCTGTAAGTGCTTCAAGAAACTCGGTGTGGCCGCTAAAAGGAATACCAGCATCGTTAATAATGCCTTTATGCACAGGAGCTGTTATCAAAGCGTCGCAAGTTCCATTGAGGCAGGCTTGTGTCGCTAGTGTTAGCGTTTCTAGCACATAAGGTGCGTTATCACTATTAAGCTCACCAGGAATCGCTTCAGCTTTTAGTGAAATCGGAACTACCTTTAGAGTTCTTGCGGGCGTAGGCGACGGCGGAAGCTCTGGGTCGAACTGTTCAATCGATATCGGCAGTTGCAGTTGTTCCGCGCGTTTGCGCAGTAGTTCAGGATCTGCAAATGCGATCAATTCATGGTCATGGCCCAGTTGCGCAATTTGAATGCACAGGTCGGGGCCAATGCCAGAGGGCTCACCAGGGGTGATTGCTAATCTATTGATACCCAAGCAATCACTCCTTAATGTCGACGTAGGCCTGAGAGCGAATCTCGCGTAACCAGTTAGTTAATTCTTCATTGTACTTGCGTTTGCGGATAGCTGCGCGAGCCTGATTTTCTTGCATCTGAGCGCCGAGGTCTTCTGTGCGCGTATCTAAGACCGTCAAAATATGCCAGCCAAAGCGTGATTCAAAAGGAACTGATACTTGCCCAATACCAGTATTGTTCATCACTTGTTCGAATTCTGGCACCATTTGGCCGTCCTGCGTCCAGCCTAAAGAGCCTCCTTCAGAGCCACTTGCTGGGTCGTCACTATACTCTTTGGCTAATGTGGCAAAATCTTCGCCAGATTGAATGCGTTGGTATAACTGGGTTATTTGGCGTTTAGCCTGCTCAGATGTGCGAATCTCACTTGGCTTAAGCAAAATGTGACTAACTAAACGCTGAGGCACTAGTTGTACGGCACCGCCGCGCTTATCCTTCGCCAAAAGAATATGGAAACCACTTGGAGATCGTACTGGTTTGCTGAAATCGCCAGGAGATAGTTTACGAATCGCATTACCTAGTACTTCTGGTAGTTCGTTTGCCTTTCTCCAGCCTAAATCACCGCCTTTAAGAGCATTAGGGGCATCGGAAAACTCTACAGCCATTTCAGCGAAATCGGCGCCGGACTTTAGCTTTTTGAAGACATCATTGGCTTCTCGTTCCGCTTTCTGAATTGCCTCAGGGGATGCTTGGGATGGCGTAGCAAGAAGAATGTGTCCGAGGAGATACTCTGCTGAAGTTTGTTCCTGACCGCTAGCTGAGTTTAGGAAGTTTTCTAGTTCCTGCTCGGATACGCGGATTCTTCGGTTAACAAGGTTTTGCTGTACATTGGAGATCAGCATCTCGTTGCGGATCTGCTCTCGAGCTTGATTATAATCCCGACCTTCGGCAATTAGAGCATCGCGGAATTGCTCTAAAGTAAGGCTGTTCTGAGCAGCGATCCGTGCAATGGCTGCATCAAGCTGTCCTTCTGTTACTCGAATGCCTTGTCTGGCAGCCAATTGCTTTTGGATGCTGTCGATAATCAGGCGGTTTAAAACCTGTTTATGTAAAATGTGCTCCGGTGGTAGTTTTGTATTCCGAGCGCTTAGTTGCTCTTTGACTATAGCAGTGCGCTGTGTCAATTCACTTTGCATAATTATGCCGTCATTGACAACGGCAGCAACTCGATCCAGTGGGATTTCCGCAGCCAGTGTTGCTTGCGATGTTGGAATCAGTAGTCCGAAAACAGCTGCAGAAAATAGTATCTTGCGAAGCTTATTTGTCATTGTGCTCTTCACGCTCTTCATAACCAATAATGTCATTTAGGAAGCCATTGCTGCCGCTACCAAATGATCCAAGCCCTTTTAGGGTGAAATTCAGGAACATGCCTGTATCGTAATTGTCTTTATCGTCTAGCCAGCGGCGACCGGCAAAGCTGACTTTCCAGCAGCAGCTTTCGTATTCGAGGCCTAGTGCTGATTCTAGGTTGTCGTTTTCTTCAATATCATGTAACCAGCGACCCATAGCAGTCCAGCTGCCACTTAAAGGCCAAATGAATGATAAGTCTGTCTGCTTACGAGTGTCTTCTTCATAACGGTAGCTGAAGTCAAATCGATGATCTAGGTCGCTGTTATAACGTAAGCGCAGGTTTGATTCAGTATTGCTGAAATCGTTGTTATCTAAAATCGCATCGAAGCTAGCGCGGAAGTTTTGGTTTAGATACCAAACTGCTTCAGTCGCAATATCGCTCTGACCTTCAGTTGAATCTGGTGATGCAGGATCTAGTTGTACTTTTCGGTCGGCAAAATAGTAGGCTTGACCAATGCTCAGGCTGCCTTTCTCGTTGCCATCTTTTCCATAAAAGCGGCTAGCGAGTCCAAGTGAGATCTGTTTGGCATCTCCGACTCTATCCTTACCGCTAAAGCGGTTTTGGCGGAATAGGGCGTTATAGTTAAAGTCAGGCTCTGATGTATCGAAGTCAGGGATTTCATCCTGATCTTCTTCTGGCACGTATAAACCGTAAATTCGTGGTTCTAATGTTTGTGTGCCACCGTTAATAAGTGCTCTTTCGAAAATTACAGTGCTATCTAGGCTGAGGATGGGCACGTTGACGCTTGGGCTTTCAGCTAGGCCTGATAGCTGATTATCTAAACTGTAACTGCTGTTCCATAGTGATAGTTCCGGTTTGATGTAACCCCAAGGGGCTTGCCATAGATAATTGACAGTCGGCATGATGAAACGACGGTCGCCAATAATCCGATCACGACCGGCTAACCCTGATAAGTCTCTATCAAATTGAGTGTATTCGGCAATGTATTTAAATTCGCCGGCATCTCCGAACGCATTCTCGCCCTTTAGGGTAAGCTGCGGCAGGCGTTTGTACGGTGATTTACTATTGTTATCGATGGTTTGATAATCATGAACGCGTGCTCTAAAACTCCAGTTGTTCTGGCTGTAAGTGATGTCTGCACGTTGGTCTAAGTGATCTTGACGGCTTACTTCTAGGTTAGTATCCAAATCTTCGAAATAATCATCGTCACTTACTGCACTGAAATCAATGTTTGTGCGCCACCTTTCTGCAGGGCTGCCTTTGTGATCTATACCAAGTAACCATCTGTCATCGTTAAATGATTTGTCACTAGATAAGTAAGCGGTATTTAATGTGTTGCTAGACCACTTGTTCATATGGCGGAATTCGTTTTCTAGCAATAGCCCCCGATCTGACATGTAACGAGCAGTCAGTGTGTCGTCCATATTCGGTGCGATATTGAAGTAGTATGGCGCTGCTAGATCTAAACCGCCGTCAGTGCTGTAACCAATACTTGGATAAAGGAAGCCTGATTTTCGTCGATTATCGATTGGGAATGTGAAGTACGGTGCGTAGAAAATAGGTACACCACCGACACGGATTACAGTATCTTCAGCTTCACCAATGCCTTTGTTTTTATTCAGAACGATACTGTCGGCTTCTAGCTTCCAAGCATCACTGAATGGTGGGCAATAGGTATAATCACCGTTTTCAATACGGAGGCGTTCATCCTCTAAACGTATGATTCGATCAGCAGATCCGCGTAAGCCATCTTCATGAATTACGTATTGAGCATTGCTGAAAATTGCTTCTGAGCTGCTTGTGTCGATCTGCGCGCTATCGCTTAGCATTAGCAAGCCAGTTTCACGGAACTTTACGTTACCTTCAAGACGGGCCTTATTGGTTACTTGGTCTAATTCTGCAGAACTAGCACTTAGTCGGCGACCGCCTTGACGCATAGTCACTCCACCCTGCAAGCGACTTAATCCTCCGATAATTGTAGATGACTGGTCTGCTTCCAAGTAGAGCGGAGGATTTTCTAAGTGTTCATCGCCGGCAATTGGGTAGCTAGGTTCTAAATAGCGCCCGGCACATTGTTGACCTTGAGGGTTTCTGTAATAAGCCCAATCTAAATGCGAGTATGGGTTTTCGGTATTATACAGTGGTTCAGATGAGCCACTACGTTGCTGTGATTGAGGAAGGCTAAGCGCGTGTATGTTGACTTTGTGACAATCCCAATCGCCGCTTGGGCTCGTGCCACACTGCCATTCGCTTCCAATCACTTCGGCTGTTTGTATAGGCTGGTGAGTAACGATAGCTGGAGCGGTGGTTTGTACGTTCGTTTGAGTAGGTGTTTCAATCGCTAACTGAGGTTGCTGCTGTGATTGTTCGATCTCATCGTTACAGAGCCATTCACCATTTGTCCCAGCAACGCAGTCCCAAACTCCGTTGTTTGTAGTTTTTGCCTTTACGCTTGGGCGGCTTTGGGTTGCAGCTGGGACCGAAACTACGGCTTCTTGCCTAACTCTAGGAATGGGTGCCGCTTGGACGGGTGTTGTTGCTTCAATTTCAACCGGGGTAGCTTGAGGGCTAGGTGTTGTTGAAGCAGGTTGTTGAACAACTGATTCCTGAGGCGTTTGTTTGGCCGCTTCGGTTTGATTGACCAGCTCTTCATTCACAGAGCAATCCCATTCGCCATCTTTGGTCATGCTGCAACTCCAAGCCATCTCTTGTTCAGATGGTTTGTTTTCTGCAGTCGCATAGCTGGATACTAATGCAGCACTAATGGCTAACGTTAGTGAATATGTCGATCGTTTGGCGAAGGGCATCAAATACTAAATCCGTTTCAGCGGTTCCGAAGAATTCGGTTGTGGCCGAACCTCAGTGAAATTAAGCATAAGGGGCAGAATGATAAATCATTCTAGGCAGTGAGTGTAGAGTTCTGCAGGGTTTTTGTTGAGAGTTAAGCATTAATGATTAACGAATGAATTACTGATCGCTTCTACCTTTTTGGGTTATCTGAGTGTCATAATAGCTCGTTTAAGCATGTAGTTGGTTTATGGGGCGTATTTAGATGGATCTGCGGTATACAGATTTAAAAGAGTGGTTGTTGGAGATTTTGCCGGGATTTTCGGGGTTTGATAGTAAAAATTGGCAGCTCGAAACTGTATCAGGTGATGCCAGCTTTCGACGTTATTTTCGAGCAATATCCGGTGGAAATACTTGGATAGCTGTGGATGCTCCGCCAGAGAAAGAAGATAGTCGTCCATTTGTAGAGGTGGCGACTGCATTGGAGCGGACGGGGGTTCCTGTGCCGCATATTCACAATCATGATCTGTCTAAAGGCTTTATGCTTCTTGGGGATTTTGGTGATGATCTTTATCTAGATCAGCTTTCAGACGAAAGCGTTGATGGTTTGTATGACGAGGCTTTAAAGACCTTGTTGTTGATGCAGAGCTGTCAGCCTGCTCGGGGTAAAGAGTTACCTTTGTATGACGAGGCATTGCTACGTCGAGAAGTCGAGTTGTTTCGAGAATGGTTTGTGGAAAAATTACTGGGCGTAAAGTTGAATGATGAGGCGCAGCGCTTAGTCTCTTTTCTTTTTGATTACCTAATTGATTCCGCCTTAGAGCAGCCGAAGGTTTTTGTGCATCGTGATTATCATTCGCGAAATATTATGTATCGCAAGGATTTGGCGCCGGGGATTATCGATTTTCAGGACGCTGTTGAGGGGCCTGTTACATACGATTTAGTGTCTTTGTTACGAGACTGCTATATCGATTGGCCGGATGAAAAGGTCTATGGCTGGGTCGAGGGATACAGACAGGCCTTGATCGCTAATGGTCAGAATATGCCAGACCGAGTTTATTTTAAGCGTTGGTTTGATCTAATGGGCGCGCAGCGTCACCTTAAAGCTATAGGGATTTTTGCGCGTTTACACATACGTGATGGTAAATCTGGTTATTTGGCAGATATCCCTAGAACCTTGAATTATCTTATTACCGTGGCGGCTAAAGTTGAGGAGTTAAAGCCAGTTGCGGGATGGATGGTATCGGAATTATTGCCAGCGATGCGTAAAAGTGAGCATTTCTCTGACACGGTTTTGGATAATTGGATTGTGTCATGAAGGCAATGATCTTAGCCGCCGGCCTAGGCACCAGAATGCGTCCTTTAACGCTGAAAACGCCTAAACCGCTGTTAAAAGTCGCCGACCGAGCTTTAATTGAATACCACATTGAGCGTTTGGTGCGTGCTGGTATTAGAGAAATAGTAATTAATCATGCGTGGCTTGGTGCTCAAATAGAGGAGTATTTAGGGGATGGCTCTAAATACGGTGTTTCAATCAAATATTCTGCTGAAACTGAGCCTCTAGAGACGGCGGGTGGTATTCGAAAGGCATTGTCATTGTTAGCTTCTGGTGGTGAAAAGCAGTTCCTGCTGGTAAATGGTGATGTCTTTACAAACTACCCATTTGAAAAATTGTTGGCTGAGTCTGATGACTCTCACCTAGTATTGGTGCCGAATCCAGAGCATAACCCTAATGGTGATTTTGGGTTGCAGCAGGGCTGTGTGAATAGTGATGATAAAATAGGTTATACCTTTAGCGGAATTAGTCGTTTATCTATTGAGATGTTTGAAGGTATCGCGTTAGATGAGAAAGTACCATTGGCCCCCTTGCTTAGAGAGCAGATGGCTGAAGGTAAGGTTTCAGGTGAGCTGTTCGAAGGTTTCTGGGCAGATATCGGAACACCTGAAAGATTGGATGAGATAAATAGATTAGTGTTGGGGAATCAAATTAATGGCCTTTGATGCACAAGAGGCGGGCGCGCAATTAGGATCAGGCGTTAAGCGGTATTCTACGTCTATATTACTGGGTGCGGCGGTAGGTTTGTTTTCCGGTGGCTTCTGGGGGCTGATATTTGGTGGGTTTGTCGGTTATTTGATTAGTCGCGCTCTAACTAAAGCAGTGGCCGCCGTAAATCCTCAAGAAGCCTTTTTTAAAGCAACTTTTTCCGTTATGGGGCGTATTGCGAAAGCGGATGGGCGCGTAACAGAAGACGAAATTCAATTTGCGCGAAATGTAATGACTCAAATGCGCTTAACCGATGAGCGGAAGCGTGAGGCGATTGATCTTTTTACTCAGGGGAAAAGCGAAGATTTTGAGTTCAGTAAAACGGTAAAACCGCTAGCGATTCTTTTGCGTCACCGACCTACGGTCAAATTGATGTTTATTGAAATCCAATTGCAGGCTGCTATGGCAGATGGTGAGGTAAGTGCGCCAGAGCTAAAAATCATTGAAGAGCTTTGTCATCTATTAGAGTTTGGTACGGATAGTGTTGAAGAGGTAATTGCTCGCGTCAAAGCACAACGAGATTTTTATCAGCACGGCCAGGCTGGTGTTGATGCGGCAGTTCTATTGAAAGATGCTTATGCGGTTTTAGGTGTGGATGAAAGCGCATCTGATGCTGAAGTGAAAAAAGCTTATCGTCGCCAAATGAGTCAGCATCATCCAGATAAGTTGGTTTCTAAGGGGTTGCCAGAAGAGATGATCGAATTGGCCAAAGAGAAATCCCAAGAAATTCAGGCTGCCTATGAGCGAATAAAGACGGCACGAAAATAAGCGCGTTTTTTAGCCCGGGGCTTGTTCTTTGTTGCTTTGCTCTTCCGAAGGAATATCTATACTTCGGCTTTGTTGTTCGGCTTTTATAATGTAGGTGTTGATCATGCCTCGAACATGTTTGAACAGCCAAGAGTTGTCTTTTTTCCAATTGTCATTGGCTTGCGGTAAGCGACTTTGGTGGAAGTTGTTCATGCGCTTATGTCGCGCTAATCGCAATCTTCGTTCTGGTGTGTTTTCACTGTAATTTGTATTTGTCGATCTACGTGCAGAATGGTGTAGGTCGATTATGGTAGTTTTTATCTCGGGTAAGATTTCTAGCAGTCGCGGAGCGTTCTCTGTTTTAGAGTCTCGGGCATCTAAGAGGACTAAGCGAAGGTTTTGCTGTTCTTGATGCTTTTGAACGTATTGTGCCGCCCATGTGGCGCCTGTGCCGGCCCCTAAAACAAGGACTCTATCGACGCCTTTCTCTTTTTTGAGGTGCTCAAATGCGGTGTTGCCTAGGCGGGCTACGATCTCTTGGTAATTCTCTTTTTCTTCCTGTTCCTGCTCTGCCTCTGCTGGTGCGTTAGCGGCATTTTCCTGTTGGTTTGTTGCTGCGTCAGAAGGTGTTTCAGTGTTTTCTGTTGTGGCTTCTTCTTGGGCTTCTACAGGTTCTGTTGAGCCGTCTTGAGGGGTGTCTGGGCTCTGAGTTGGTTTTATAGCCGACAAAACCGGTAGTGTGCGTTTTGGCAGAGGAGTTTGAGCCGGTTGGGGTAAAAATACCGCTAATGTATACCAGCCGTGATTAGCTAGACCTGTGCGGATTTGGTTTAGATTGTCTGGCCAATCCATATGGGTGAGTTCATCCGGGAATATGATGACGCCACCCTGTGGTATTCCGCTACCTTCGGTTAAATAGTAACCAAGTAATTGTTCCCCATCTTTTCCTGTATCGAGCTGTAGTACCTGAGTGCCGGGGTCAGGGTGTGATGAGAGCGCTTGGCGAAGATTATTTTCTCTACTGGGTTCAGTTCTTTCGACCATCGGTGCTGATGATTGAGCCGCACTAGCTGTTTTTTCAGTACCCGCGTTTGCTTCCTCATCGGCGGAAAGGGCGTTGGAGGAAATCAAACTAAGACTAAGGAGAAGAGAATATAATTTCATTTGAACGATTATGAGTAAGAAGCAGGCTGACAGCAAGATGTCTGCTCCGCTAAAATATGTCTAAATTATTTGTAACTGGAAAATATCCATGTCTGATTTCAAAATTGCACCATCAATTCTATCTGCTGACTTTGCGCGTTTGGGCGAAGAAGTTGAAAATGTTTTGGCAGCAGGCGCAGATTATGTGCACTTTGATGTGATGGATAATCACTATGTGCCAAATTTAACGATTGGCCCAATGGTGTGTAGTGCGCTGAGAAAACATGGTATTGAGGCACCAATTGATGTGCATCTGATGGTCAAGCCTGTTGATCGTATTATCGGCGATTTTATTGAAGCCGGTGCCAGCTACATCACTTTCCATCCAGAAGGTTCTGAACATATCGATCGTTCTTTGCAGATGATTAAAGACGGCGGTTGTAAATCAGGTTTGGTTTTCAATCCTGCAACGCCATTAAGCCACTTGGAATATGTAATGGATAAAGTGGATATGGTGCTATTGATGTCTGTGAATCCAGGTTTTGGTGGTCAGAAATTCATTCCAGGTACTTTGGATAAACTGCGTCAGGCTCGCGAGATGATTAATCAAAGCGGGCGTGATATCCGCTTGGAGATCGATGGCGGTGTAGGTATTGGTAATATTCGTGAAATTGCAGAAGCGGGTGCTGATACGTTTGTGGCTGGTTCTGCCATCTTCAATACAGATGACTACGCTGCGACTATCGCTCAGATGAGAGCGGAATTGGCTAAAGCGAAGATTGCTTAATGCAAGAACTGTTTGAGGGGAAAAATCCAAAGCTCGTTTTGTTTGATCTAGATGGTACGCTGGTTCATAGCGTGCCTGATCTGGCTCAGGCAATTGATCGAATGCTTGTCGCCATAGAGAGAGTGCCTGCAGGTATCGACAAAGTTGGTCAGTGGGTAGGTAATGGCGCAGCTGTTTTGGTTCGCCGTTCCTTGGCTGGCGATATGACGGGTGAAGGGGTGGATCAATCTCTGTTTGATAAGGCTTATGAACTTTTTCTTGCGTTTTATGCTGAATCTACTTCTGATCTGAGTGAGTTGTACCCAGGTGTGCTTGAGTGTCTAGAGCAGATGCATGACCGCGGGATTAAGCTCGGCGTAGTCACCAATAAGCCCATTTCGTTTACTCATAGTATGTTGGAAGGCTTTGGAATTAGTGGCTTCTTTGAGGTGATTTTGGGTGGCGATAGTCTATCTGAGCGAAAGCCTCATCCTATGCCTTTGCAAGAAGCTATGAAGCGCTGCGGTGCCGAACCTAAAAATACCTTGATGGTAGGGGATTCAGTGAATGATGTGGCGGCGGCGCGAGCGGCCGGCTGTCCAGTGGTGTGTGTGCCATACGGATACAATCATGGTGAAGATATTGCCCTCTCAAATCCCGATAAGATTGTCGGGCGTTTAGATCATCTCTTTTAAGGGGTTGGGGCTTGTTACATCCAATCCTCGTAAAAAACGATCTTTTATTTAAATAAAATCGATTTTTTATATTTGAAGGCCGGATTTACTCTTGTAGAAGCTCACAGGTCATTCCCCATTTATCAATGGCTTGTACCGCCAAGTCGTTTTTCTGACTTGGCTGATTCTTATCACAGCACTTGTATACCCCGCTTGTCGGGGTTTTTTTTGGTCTATCACTTTTTGTGACGAAGGTTTATGCCTTTTGTGGTTCTTCTGTTTGATTGTATTTCGTGTTGTTCTTTGGGATTAAAAACAGCAAAAGTCCCTAAATAATGTATGAATAGTAGGCGGCGGTAGTTGATTCAAATAAGGTGCTGCTATATCTTTTGGCTATTCATAAATTTAATTAAACCTGCCGTGATGCTATTTGCTACAGCAACCGTGAAAAATAATGCTGAAAACGATCGTCTCCCGTACGTGGGTGAGCGATGGCGATGGCGTGCCTGATTTTTTAATCAGCAGGCACTGTTAGGGTTGGTTTTTGACGCATAGGTAGATCTCGCTGCTTTTCCTTCTAATGCGTTGGTTCATAAAGTTTGTCCCTTCATAAATTTAGTGTCTGCTCAGATCGCCCTTAATATCGTTTTTGGCATTATGAGATAGAGACATGACTCCTGAATTATTTGCGGAATTAGCCGCGCAGAATTACAACCGCATTCCCGTTACACGTGAAGTTTTAGCTGATCTGGATACGCCCTTATCTACCTACAAAAAACTGGCGAATACGGCTTATAGCTACCTTTTAGAATCTGTTGAAGGTGGTGAAAAATGGGGGCGTTACTCCATTATCGGTTTGCCTTGTCGGACGATTTTGAAAGTACATGGCGACAAAATCTCAATTACAGAGGACGGTAAGGTTATAGAAGAGCTGGAGATGTCTGATCCTTTGGATTTTGTAGAGACATTTCAAGCACGCTACCGTGTGCCGCAGTTAGAGGGGATGCCGCGTTTTAATGGCGGTCTGGTCGGGTACTTTGGTTATGATTGCGTACGTTATGTTGAAAAACGCTTAAAGGATAGCTGCCCTGAAGACCTGTTGGGTACACCTGATATTTTGTTGATGGTGTCTGATGAGGTTGTTGTGTTTGATAACCTTGCAGGTAAGTTGATCTTGATCTCACATGCTGATCCAGCTGAAGATAAAGCTTATGAGAAAGCGCAGGCGCGTCTTGATCAGTTGGTAGAGAAACTTCATACAGCTACGCCTTATGAAGCTACTCCAGCTGAGCAGCAGCGTGAAGTATCGGAAGCAGAATTTAAGTCGAGCTATGGTGAACAGGCCTTTAAAGATTCTGTGGATAAAATCAAAGAATACGTTCTTGATGGTGATATCATGCAATGTGTCATTTCTCAGCGCATGTCGATTCCTTTTAAAAGCAAACCGTTAGATCTATACCGAGCGCTACGCTGCCTTAATCCTTCCCCTTACATGTATGTTCTCAATCTTGATGATTTTCATGTGGTTGGTTCCTCTCCTGAAATATTGGCGCGTGTGGAAGATAATCAGGTGAGTGTTCGTCCGATCGCTGGTACACGTAAGCGTGGTCTTACACCTGAAGAAGATCTGGCTATGGAACAAGAATTGCTTGCTGATCCAAAGGAGATCGCTGAGCACTTGATGTTGATAGATCTTGGGCGCAACGATGTTGGTCGTGTAGCTGAAATAGGTGGTGTTGAACTCACCGATAAAATGGTTATAGAGCGTTATTCACATGTAATGCACATTGTGTCGAATGTGAACGGTAAACTGAAACCTGATGTTTCTGCTATGGATGTGCTGCGTGCAACTTTACCGGCCGGTACTTTAAGTGGTGCACCGAAAGTGCGCGCGATGGAGATTATCGACGAGATGGAACCTGTGAAACGCGGTGTTTATGGTGGTGCGGTAGGTTACCTATCTTGGAATGGGAATATGGATACAGCGATCGCAATTCGCACGGCTGTTATCAAAGATGACGTTCTGCATATTCAAGCAGGTGCAGGTGTTGTGGCTGATTCTGTACCGCGTTTGGAGTGGAAAGAAACCATGAATAAGGGGCGTGCAGTCTTCAGTGCGGTTGCTATGGTTGAGCGAGGCTTGGATAACTTGTAACAAAATATAGTTACTATTAGGGCGCTTGGTCGGTTTTCTTGTGTTTTTTTGGGAATAGTGTAAATATCCGGCCTGCAAAAAATTATAAATTTCAAACGCTTGTTTATGCTGGCTTTGTAGCTCTTGCTTTTCGGCTTTTCTAGGGATGAATTGAATCATGGCTGATTTTAAGAAAATTGTGTATTCGCCTGCGGGTTGTGATGATGCAACTCTTGCAATTTCTGCTTGTAGATCCGGTGGTATAGGCATTCTCAATGCTGAATTAAGTGCTGATTCAAGTGCTTTGATTGGGCAGTTAGCCATTTTAGCTAAGCAAGCAGGTTCCAGTTTTGGTCTTAAATTAGATTGTGCCGATAAAGAGGTACTTCAGGCGGCTAAATCTTATATCGATCATGGTCTTGAATGGCTTATTTTAGACGTTGATCTCCTTTCTTTAGTTGATGCTGAGTTATTCCGTAAAGCCGGAGTGACTGTCCTAGCCGAAACTTCTGGTTTTTATGATACTGAATGCAATTTAGAAAATACTGTTGATGGTGTTGTTCTAAAAGGTAATGAAGCGGGGGGTGTTGTAGGGGAAAGTAGTAGTTTTATTCTTCTGCAAAAATGGCTAGGCAAAACTGAGCTCCCTCTTTATGTTCGAGGAGGTATGACACCGCAAGTTGCAGCTGCTTGTAATGCTGTAGGTGTTGCTGGTGGGGTGTTTGATAGCCAGTTGCTGCTTCTGAATGATTCGCCCTTTACTCATCTTTCTTCACTATTATCTTCCCTCTCGGGAAATGAAACAGTTGCTGTTGGTAATGAAGAGATTGGCTCTTATTGTCGAGTTCTCATTCGACCGGGTTTTAGTACCGCCAGCCGTTTCCAAACAGAGTTTTCAGAAAATGCCGTAGATTTTAGGTCCGAGGTCAAAGGTCGCATTAACTGGGTCCAACCGCAAAAAGGTCTTTTGCCTATCGGTCAAGATATCTGTTTTGCCGGTGTGTGGAGGCAGAAATACTCTAGTGTAGCTGAAGTGTTTGAGGCAATTGATTACGCGGTTTCGGAATCACTAAGGACTGCCGTAAGTCAATCTCCGGTGTCGGAAGGTTCTTCAATGGCTCAGTCATTGGGGGTTCGGTTGCCTGTTGTGCAAGGGCCAATGACTCGTGTATCTGATAGCGCTGAATTTGCTGGCGCTGTATCTGATGGTGGTGGTCTGCCAATGCTGGCTTTTGCTCTGTTAAAAGGGAAAAGCTTAGATGATTTGCTCGCGAAAACAGCAGCAAGATTAGATGGCAAACCTTGGGGTATTGGATTGTTGGGGTTTGCACCGCAATCATTGCTAGATGAGCAAATTGAAAAGGCTAGAGGTTATAAGCCAAGTTACGCGATCATTGCTGGAGGGCGCCCAGATCAAGCAGTGAAAATGGAAAAGGAAGGTATTAAATCTTTCCTTCATGTGCCTTCATCAAATTTAATTCCATTGTTTCTTCGTGAAGGCGCAAGGCGCTTTATTTTTGAAGGGCGAGAGTGTGGTGGTCATGTCGGGCCGTTAAGTAGTTTTGTGCTGTGGAGCACAATGGTCCATCAACTTTTGCAAAGTATTGAGGAAGATGGGCTTTCAGGTGATCAAATAAATGTTTTGTTTGCTGGAGGCATTCACGACGCAGTATCTTCTGCAATGGTGCAAGTTTTAGCAGCTCCTTTGCTAGAAAAGGGAGTTAATCTTGGCATATTGATGGGTAGCGGTTACCTGTTTACCAAAGAAATTGTTGATGCCGGAGCTATTGTCCCGCGTTTCCAGCAAGAGGTCGTTGATTGCGATAGAACTGTGAACTTGGAGTCAGGCCCAGGTCACGCTAGTCGATGCGCGTATACGCCATTTGCTAAAGCGTTTTTCGATAAGCGTCGGGAAATGAGGCAAGAAAATATACCTGTAGATCAAAGTCGAGAAGTCCTCGATGACTTGATTATGGGGCGCCTTCGTATGGCCTCTAAGGGATGTGCGCGACTAGGAGAAAAAGGTGAGCTTACTAACCTAAGTGAGAAACAGCAGCATGAAGATGGAATGTACATGCTGGGTCAAGTGGCTACTTTACGCTCAAAAATCACAGATGTTGCTTCGTTGCATGATGAGGTTACTTTAGGTGCAGCTGCAATCTTGAAACAGCAGTTGTTGAATCAAGCGGATGTTGCTGTTTCTGACGATGAGGCAGTTGATGTTGCGATAGTCGGTATATCTGGGCTATTACCTCAAGCAAATTCGACACAGGAATATTGGGAAAATATTCTTGCAAAGGTCGATGCAATTACAGAAATTCCTTCTCATCGTTGGGACTGGCGATTGTACTTTGATGACGATCGTCACAGTAAAGATAAAATTTATTCCCGCTGGGGTGGCTTTATTGACGACTTGGATTTCGATCCAACCCAATACGGTATGCCTCCCAAATCAGTTGAAGCTGTCGATCCTATGCAGCTTATGGCATTAGAAGTCGCTTCGCGGACTTTGGACGATGCAGGCTATGCCGAGAGAGCTTTTGATCGTGAAAAAGCCTCGGTGATCATTGGTGCTAGTGGTGGTGCCGGTGACGTAGGTATGCAATATGGACTTCGCGCTGAATTACCTCGTTTCCAAGGAGATCTGCCAGAGGGCATAGCTGATCGCTTGCCTGAATGGACAGAAGATTCTTTTGCGGGGATTTTGCTGAACGTGATGGCGGGGCGTATAGCGAATAGACTTAACTTTGGTGGTGTTAACTTTACTACTGATGCAGCCTGCGCCTCTTCACTAGCTGCTATTTATCAAGGTGTGTCTGAGCTTATTGCGGGTCGCAGTAAACTTGTGATTGCTGGTGGTGTAGATACTGTACAGGGGCCGTTCGGCTATCTGTGTTTTAGTAAAACGCAGGCTTTATCACCTCGTGGTCGTTGTAATACATTCGATGTTTCTGGTGACGGTATCGTTATCTCAGAAGGTATAGCGATGATCGCTATGAAGCGTCTCGAGGATGCTGAAAGAGATGGTGATCGAATTTATGCTGTTATCAAAGGTGTGGGCGGAAGTAGTGATGGTAAGGCTAAGGGATTAACGGCACCTCTTCCAGCTGGTCAGCTTCGGGCAATGAGACGTGCATATAAACAAGCCGGCTTTGGCCCTGAGACTGTTGGTTTATTTGAAGCTCATGGCACGGGTACTGTAGCGGGAGATACAGCAGAACTAGAAAGTACAACTCGTTTGGTTAAAGAGGCTGGTGGCCAACCTCGTCAAGCAGTAGTTGGTTCGGTCAAAACTATGATCGGCCATACAAAGGCTACGGCTGGTGTTGCCGGTCTTATTAAAGCAGCCTTAGCTTTGCATCATAAAGTCCTTCCTCCACATTACGGTGTTCAAACACCAAACAAGGTGTTGGCTGATACTGAATGCCCACTGTACTTGTTAGATGAGGCCCAGCCATGGTTAGAAGGGGATCTTCCTCGAAGGGCAGCTTGTAGTGCGTTTGGATTTGGTGGCACTAACTTCCATGTAGTTATGGAAGAATACCAGCGAGAGTATCGGCCTTGGTTGAAGAAAGCCACTATGCAAAACTGGCCTTCAGAATTATTCGTCTGGAGTGCGGATGATAATGATGGTTTGGCAGATCAATTGGGTCGCTTATTACAGCAATTAGATCCAATAGCTGATTTAGAATTTAGAAATTTAGCCTACAGTTTGCTTAAAAAGGCTCGTGTTAATAAGCCTGCACTAATTACATTGATAGCGACTGATACAGTCGAGCTAATAGATAAGCTGACAGCGTCGCTTGATTATTTAAAAGGGCAAAGCTCTTCTCTTCCTTCTGGTGTTTATTGTAAAAATGCCGATGTTGAAAGTGGTAAGTTGGCTGTTTTGTTCTCAGGTCAAGGTTCTCAATATATCGACATGGGCCGCGAGCTGGCTTTTGCCTTCCCAGCTGTAGCAAAAATGCTTGAACAAGCAGATGACAGTTTTGCGTCGAATAATGAAGGGCGATTCGAGAATAATCCAAGTTTAAGTCAATTTGTCTTTTCTCGTGGTGCTTACTCTGCTGAAGAGAAGAAAGCTGCACAAAAAACACTAACTCGTACCGATGTTGCCCAGCCTGCTTTGGGGGCGATAGAAGCGGGTTTGTGGAAAGTTTTGTCTTCGTTGGGTGTGAATGCGGATATGTTAGCGGGCCATAGTTATGGCGAGTTTGTTGCGCTTCATGCTGCTAATGCTTTTGATTTTGATACTTTGATTGAACTGTCATCAGCGCGTGGCCGTTTCATCGTTGATAAGGCCGCAGAGGCAGGTAGTGAACTTGGCTCTATGGCCGCAGTAAGAGCTGTCAGGGAAAAAGTAGAGTCCCTAATTGCAGGTCTTTCTGATGTTATTGTTGCGAATCACAACGCGCCTGAACAATGCATTATATCTGGTTCAGAAAAAGGTATAGCTGCAGCGCTAGAAGTCTTTTCTAAAGAAGGTATAACTGCTACTTCAATTCCTGTTGCTGCAGCTTTTCATTCAGAGTTCGTGAAGCCTGCTCAAGCTGATCTAGCTGCTGTGATAAAAACCGTATCTTGGAATGCTCCTGAAATTGATGTTTATTCGAATGAGACAGGTAAAAAACATCCAGCTGCGGTTGATACTTTAAAACAGTCAATGGCAGAGCACCTTGTTAAGCCAGTGGAGTTTGTTTCCCAAATTGATCAGATGTATCAGGATGGCGCTCGTGTTTTCTTAGAGGTTGGACCGAAATCTGTCCTATCAGGTCTTACGAAACAAATCTTAGGTGATAAGCCTCATTCCAGTATTGCTGTTGATGGTAATGGTGGTGGCATTGCCGGGTTGCTTCATGCTTTAGCACAGTTGTTGTGCTCCGGTGTGCATGTTGATTTGATGCCTCTCTATGCCGGACGAGATTGCGACTATAAAGAGCCAACTAATTTAACCAATTTTGTTGTCGAAAAGGTTAAAAGCAAACACTCATGGCTTTTAAATGGTAGTGGTGCCAGAAAAGCTGGAGAGCCAGTAAAACAGATAGGTTTGACTTTAGAGCAAGCTGAGCAAGTAAAGCAAAACTCTGAAAATGTTGAGAAAAATACAGCACTTGTAGAATCTTCCCAGACATCGAATCAACAAATCGTAGCTAGTTATTCGGTGCCAAATCGTAGAAAACGTAAGGAGCGTAAGATGGAAGGACGTAGGCCAGCACCTCAAGGGGGTGCTTCAACTGTAATGACAGAATATTTTGACATGATGAGGCAATTTCTTGAAAGCCAAGAGTCAGTAATGTCAATGTACTTGGATGGCACTCCAAATGCGAAAGCCCCAGAACTGCGCCGTCCAAATCAAACTATGGCTGCTCCAACAGTTGCACAGCCGCGTATGGCTATGCCAGTAGAGCCTGTCAAATCATCTGTGCCTGAACCAGCTCCTACAGCAGCGGCGCCTCAAGCACCAACAATTGCTCCTACCCCTCAAGTAGAGGTTGCACCCGCTGTAGAAACAGCAGCTTCTTCTAACGAAACTGAGTCTCAATCTGAGAGTGTTACACGCGATCAGATGACCTCTATCTTACTTTCGATAGTGGAAGACAAAACTGGCTACCCAAGCGACATGGTGGGTTTGGATCAAAAGCTTGAAGCTGATCTAGGTATCGATTCTATAAAACGAATTGAAATTGTAGGTGCTTTATTAAACGAGCTACCAGCTGCATACGGTGATGCTTTAGGCGAAGATCGTGGCGCGTTAAATACACAAGCAACTTTGACTGGCATGTTGGATCTGCTGGGTGAATTGTCTCTAGCTGAGTCTGTAAACCCTTTTGATCAAGCCGGAGTGGAAAATAAAACTGAGTCATCACAGGTGAACTCTGATCTTCCATTCCGGCATGTAATACAGTCTGTCGCATCTGCAATCGATAGTCGTGCTAAGCAATCCTTAAATTGCGGGCATTATGTACTTACGGAAGATGAAAAAGGTGTTGCCAAAATACTGGCTAAACGATTAGAAAGTAAAGGTAGCTCAGTAACCATTATTCCTAAAGGGTTGTTAACTGATGAAGTGGCCCTTGAGCAATTCTGTGCTTCTCTTAAAACTGAAGTCCCAGAAATAGTTGGTTGTATTCACCTTGCTCAACTAGGCACTGAAACGGGTTTAGAGAAGCTTTCCGCTGATCAATTCAAAGTAGTGCTAAATGCTACTGAGAAATCTTATTTTCTTATCCTGAAATATTTACAAAGTGCTTTGTTTGAGGCTGCTCATATAGTCGCTGCAAGTGGTCTTGGCGGTCTTTACGGTCGAGATGGTGGTGCTAACGGGCTTAGCCTACAGGCAGGTTTTGTAGGCTTCTTAAAGTCTCTGTATGAAGAGCAGCCTAGACTTCGTGTCAAAGCGCTAGATCTAGATTTAAGACAGTCTGATGATGACTTATGTGATCAGTTATTAGGTGAAATGGCTGTTGTTGGTGGTCGTCAGGAAGTCGGCTATCCAAATGGTCTGCGAACTATTTTTAAAACGGTTGCTGCTGATCCTACTGAAGAAGAACTTCTAACTTTCGATAAGCCTGTAGTGCTTGCTACAGGTGGGGTGCGAGGCATTACTGCTGAGGTGCTACGTAAACTTGCTCAGCCTGGTTCTACTCTATTGTTAACTGGTAGAAGTGCTTTGCCTGCTGTCGAAACTGCGGAGGTTATGGCTTTAAAAACTGAGGCAGAATTAAGGCAGTACTTTATCGCTCAAGTTAGAGATGGAAAATTATCTCTTACGCCTGCGGAAATGCAAAAGAAGGTTCAGGGTGTTATTGCCGCCAGAGAGATGCGAAGTAATATTCAGGACTTTAAGCAAAATGGTGCCAAGGTTGAGTATTTTGCAGTAGATGTCACTGATGAAACTGCAATGAAAGGCTTGTTGGCAACTATCTACGATAAGTTTGGGAAGATAGATGGCGTTGTTCATGGGGCCGGAATTATCGAAGATAAGTTGCTAAAGGATAAAACTAGTGAAAGTTGGTCTCGAGTTGTAGAAACGAAAGTTCTCGGGCTTTTTAATTTACAGAAATATTTACAGCCAGAGTCATTAAAGTTCCTTACTGTATTTAGTTCTGTTGCGGGACGTTATGGTAATAGTGGGCAGATTGATTACTCTACTGCTAACGAATTACTTAACAGAATGTGTTGCCAACTTAATCAACTTTGGGGATCAAAGGTTTCGATTAGCTCCCTTTGTTGGGGACCTTGGGGTGCGACTAAGTTCGGTGCTGGTATGGTTACAGCTGAAACCGAAGCTAAATTTGCTGAGAAAGGCGTTTCACTTGTTACAGCTGAATCTGGAAGTGAGTTCTTCAGAGTTCAAGTATCTATGCCTGCCAGTAATAATATTGAGGTTGTTGGTGGTGTCGGCCCTTGGGAAAAGCACGAGGCAGAGATCGGTGCTTTCGAGTTAGTCGTTCCTGAATCAAAGGATAATCTTGGCGCTTTACTAGAAAGTGCTCATTCTCAAGCTACTCAGAAAGGCGAGCAAATTGTCGAATTTTCCCTAAGTGAAAATCACGCTTATCTTCGAGAACACTGTATAGATGACATTCCAGTTCTCCCTGCAGCTGCAGCTTTGGAAATGATGTCTGAAGCAGCGACAGCATTGTGGGAAGGGTGGCATGTTGTTGAGGCTCGAGACAGTAGATTATTGAAAGGCCTGCAATTAGAAGATATTAACCAGCAGTTACTGATCGTCATTAATCCGCCTCCATATGGTAATAGTGATGGCTTTGATGTGGTTGCTACGTTGCAATCAAAGGCTGAAAAAGGACCAAATCGTATTCATTACCGAGCGACTCTGCGCTTAGAGCAGGAGATTCCTCAAGGCTTCGAATACGAACCACAAGTTCATAATCAAAAACAGCTGACAACTAAGCAAGCTTATAATGAGTGGCTGTTTCATGGTCCTTGTTTCCAAGTAATCAAATCTATTGAAGGTATGTCTGAAAAGGGTGCTTCAGCAGAAGTGCATACGACAAACCCACATCAATGGATGCAGCAAGCGACGAATAATGCTTGGGTTTTCGACCCTGCAATGACCGATGCAGCGGCTCAGATGGCTCTTTTGTGGGCGCGAGCTTTCAATGATCAATCCGCACTTCCAGCTAGATTCGGTCGTGTAGCCAAGTACCAAGCAGAATTGCCAAGCAGACTGACAATGCATTTTGAGCTAAATGAAGCTGCAGAGCAGCATTTGGTCCATGCAAATGTCTATTTTGTAAATGAAGATAATCAGGTTGTTTTACTGGTTGAAGACTTAGAGTGCATATCTAGCCCAGAATTGAACCGCCTTGGCGGTACAGCAAAGTTCGCTAGTTAGTCTAGGTATAAAGGAATTATTTGTGACTGAAAGGAATACTGCGGGTAAAGAGCCTATTGCCATTATCGGTATGGCTTGTGTGTATCCCGAAGCTGCCGATTTAAAAGCATTTTGGACTAATATTCTTGAGTGTGTAGATGCCATAGGTGAGCCGCAAGCGTCTTGGGAAGCCGAACGCTACCTTGAATCAGGGCGAATTAGCACACCATATGGTGGCTATCTCAAGGATTTATTTCAGTTCGACCCGCGTGAATTCGGTATTATGCCTACCTCTGTGGATGGTGGTGAACCGGATCAATTTATAGCTTTAAGGGTTGCCAGAGATGCTTTAAAAGATGCAGGTTATCTAGATGATAATTACGATCATACTGATACTGGTATCGTATTAGGTCACAGTACTTACCTTCATCGTGGTCAGGGTAATCACATTCAGCATCATATTATTTTAGATCAGACGCTGGAGTTGATAGAAACGGTTGCGCCTTCCTTAAGTTCTGAACAGTTAGGCGAAGTGCGTGAGCTTCTAAAAGCTAAATTGCCCCCTTCAAATGCTGATATAGCGCCAGGTTTGGTCCCAAATGTAATGACTGGCCGAATTGCCAATCGTTTAAACCTAAAAGGTCCTAATTACATCCTTGATGCAGCCTGCTCCTCTTCATTGCTAGCAGTGGGTGCTGCCATTGATGAACTACGTAATGGGCGTAGTAAAATGATGATCGCTGGTGGTGTTAATGCATCTTTACCTGCTGATGTATCAGTTATTTTTACTCAATTAGGCGCATTAAGTAAAAGAGGGAAAGTCAGACCTTTCGAAAAGGGAAGTGATGGCACTTTACTTGGGGAAGGGCTTGGCACAGTCGTATTAAAACGGTTATCTGATGCTCAAACAGATGGTGACCGTATCTATGCGGTAATTAGAGGAATCGGTCAGGCCAGCGATGGCAAAGGGCATGGGTTGTTAGCTCCGAGTGTGGAGGGTGAGGCGCTAGCTATTCAGCGAGCATATGATGATAGTGGTGTTGACCCTTCGACGATCGGTCTTATAGAGGCGCATGGAACAGGAATCCCGCTTGGGGATCAAACGGAGATAGCGGCGCTAAAAACATTGCTAGGTGACCGGCGAGCTGATCAAGGAAGTGTGGCACTGGGCTCAGTAAAATCAATGATTAGCCATTGTATCCCAGCGGCTGGTATTGCAGGCTTAATCAAAACATCTCTAGCTTTGCATCACAAGATTTTGCCTCCAACGTTATGTGAAGAGGTAAATCCTGAGCTAGGTATCGAAAAAACGCCTTTATACGTTAATACCACAGTGAGACCTTGGCTTACCTCTCCAAATTCTCCTAGACGTGCTGGTGTTAACTCGTTCGGTTTTGGTGGTATAAATACTCACGCCATTCTAGAAGAAGCTCCTGTAAACGCTACAACGCCTAAGCTGTTTAGTAACTGGCCAAGTGAGCTTTTTGTTTTTTCTGCAAATACTCGTGAAGAGCTAATTGCTAAATTGGAAAGGGTTCACACGACCTTAAGTTACGAGCATTATTCTCTTTCTGATATTGCGAATACACTTTTTCAGCAGGACGCAGCTGAAAAAATGAGATTGTGTATAACTAGTAAAGATGCAACTGATTTAGATAAGAAGTTATCTCAAGCCATTAAACGATTAGGTAAAGCTAAAGAGCGTTGGTCTACCAGAAATGGGATTGTATTCAGTGCTGATCCAATTGAAGGCAAGCTTGCTTTTATTTTCCCTGGTGAGGGATCGCAGTATCTGAGTATGCTTGAGGAACTTGCTCTATTTTTCCCTGAAGTCCGTGCCTGGTTTGATTTTTGGAGGGGCTTATACCCTGATACTCCAGGCAATACGCGTACAGATATAGTATTTCCTCCTTCAAGCGAGCTAACCAAAGAACGCCAAAGTCAGTTAGAAACCCGACTCCATGATATGGACGTTGGGTCCGAAGCTGTTTTTGTGGGCGGGCAAGCTATGAATGCTTTGCTACAGGCATTTGCTGTTAAACCAGATGTAATGTTGGGGCATAGCTCTGGTGAGTCCTCTGCTCTTGTTGCTTCTGGAGCGATGGCTAACAACGATTTAGCTTTATTAGCTGATTTTATCAGGGAGCTGAACAGTGTATATAAATCAGTTCTCGAAGAAGGTGGAATTAAGACCGGCGTTCTACTAACCGTCGGTGCCTTGTCGCAGGAAGTTATTGAAGTAAAAATAGCTGAGCAGCAAGAAAAAGTTTATGTTGCGATGGATAATTGTTCGAACCAAAAAGTCTTGTTTGGGTCTGAGTTAGCTATTACAAACTTACAAAAGAGTTTGAGTGATGAGGGCGGTATTTGTATCCCGCTGCCATTTGACCGAGGTTATCATACTCCAGCTTTCGCTTCTGTTAGTGAGGCGTTCTTAAAATATTACGCTCAGATAGACCTTTCTGCTCCTGATCTCCCGCTATATTCTTGTGCGTCGGCCGGAACTTTTCCTTCTGATAAAGAAGAGGTTCAGGCGCTTGCTGCTCGTCAGTGGTCAGAAACTGTCCGGTTCTCTGAAACAATTCAGGCTATGCACAATGATGATGTACGTTTCTTTGTCGAGGTAGGTCCATCAGGCAATCTGACATCATTTGTTAATGATGTATTAGTCGGGCAAGAGCACTTGTCGATTGCTAGTGATGTTCGTAAGAAAAGTAGCTTAGAACAAGTACAGAATTTATTCGCGCAGCTTTATATCAATAAGAAAACGGTAGACCTTTCTAAACTATTCTCTGATCGTGATCTCAATCTAATCGATTTAGAACAGCCTCCAATAGCGCAAAATAAAGGCATGGTACTATCAAACACTATGCCGGTATTACACCTTAACGATGAAGATAAACAGCGTTTAAGGGATTTAATGCCACAGCCTCTTCAGGCTAATCGCGATGCGACAAATAAGGTTAAGGAGGACGTATCACTTGACCTCAGGGGTGCCCAGCCTGATCCAATAGCTGAAGTTAAACAAGATAAGGTTCAAGAGCCGACGGCGATATCGCCAATCGAACATCAAGAAGCATCCAATATCAGTGTGCCTGAAGAGAGTGCATTGGTGATGAGTGAATATTTTGGCTTAATGCGTGATTTTATTTCGAGCCAAGAAAAGGTTGTAAGTTCTGCCGTGGAGCATTCGCCAGACACGTTAGACTATGAAAGCGATAACACTGAAAACGAGTATCCTTTCATAACGGATGTCTTGGAAAATAATGGTACAAGTTTGGTGGCATCATGCTACCTAAATGTTTATGAAGATAGGTTCTTGCAGGATCATATTCTCTCAGGCGATGTGTCCAAGGATGATCCCGAACTGTTCGGCCTTTCGTGTGTTCCGCTAATGGTCAGCGTTGAAATTATGGCTGAAGCGGTAGCTCTGTTAGCAGGTAATCGAAACATTAGAGTAATTGAAAATGTAAAAGCTAATGATTGGATTGCTTTAGATTTTCGTGAGGAGACCCTGCATGTCACCTCCCAATTGATTGATGCTGAGAAAAATAGATTTAGAGCCGAGGTTTATAACCAGAATAGTTTGGTTATTAGTGCTGAGTTCGCTTTCGATGACCTGATTGTGCAACAAAGCCTAGCTCCTTTATCGAGCCCTAAGTTATATCGTTGGCCTGATAACGAACTTTATAGTACAGGTATGTTCCATGGACCAATATTCCAGAGTATCCAGGGTATTTCAGGATGGAATGAGGAAGGTATAGACGCAAATCTTTCACCTGTTTCTTTGAATGGCTTCTTCCTCGACCAAGAAAAAGCTGATTTGGTTTTAAACCCTGTATTGCTGGATGCATTAGGGCAATTAGCTGCGTATTGGATCGCTCAACAAGTTGGCACTGATTTCAATAGTTTCCCTTCGGGGATTGGGCGTGTAGAAATTTTCAAAGATTGCCCAAATGATATTGAAAATCTGAGATTGCTAGGGCGTCAAAAACCACTTGATTCAAATGCTAGTGGGGTAGATGCTCCAAGATCTTGGCAGTTTGATTGTATCGATCAATCTGGGCAGCTACTGCTCAGGGCTACAGATCTCGTGAATATTTTCTTTCCTGTACCTCATGAATTTTATCAGGTTCGCAGAGCGCCTCTGAATGGTTGGTTAGGTAATGGTTCAGTAGCAGATGAAGGTGATGTGTTGTTATGGCAGGTTCCGCATTTAGACGAGGGCTTCTGTTCCCAGTCTGGTGGAATTTTTATGCGAATCTTAGCTCATGCTTTACTTAGTTATGAAGAGCTTCTGCAATGGAACAACTTATCCGGGAATTTGAAATTTAAGCGTGAATGGCTGCTTGGTCGAGCTTGTATCAAAGAGGCTGTAAGACAATGGGTATTCCAAACGCGAGGGGAGCAGCTATATCCTGCTGATATTGTTGTTCAACATAATGAGTTAGGTGCACCTTATGTGACAGGGTGGTGGAATTCAGGGAGTGATCACGCATTACAGGTGTCTTTAAGTCATGATAAAGCGTGTTCGATAGCGGCGGTATCCGATCGAGTTGCTTCTCTAGGTGTCGATCGTGAATACATAGTTGAAGGCAAGGATTACTCATTTTTAGAGGCTGCTTTTCATGCTGAAGAGCAAACGTTATTGAATGCAGTCACAGCTAATGAAAAGCAGGAAATAGCCTTAAAGATCTGGTGTGCTAAGGAAGCGGCTGCAAAATTTTTAAAAATTGGTTTGCAAGGGGCTCCGGAGCAATTCGTAGTGAAGTTTGTAAATAATAATTACGACTTAGCTCAAGTGCGTTACAACGATCAGTTGATTCAGGTAAGTGTAGTGAATGAAAGCCAAGTTATTATGGCTTTAGCTACATGAACATATCTCATTAACGCATAAGAAATGGATTTAAAGAGAAAGAGATGCCTGTTGTAGAACTAAATGGGACAAAGATCAATTATTTACAAATTGATAGTGATGCTGGCGAGCATGCTGAGCATTTGGTAATGGTGCACGGCCTAGCAACCAATATGGCATTTTGGTACATGCGCCATGCTGCTGAATTCGCTAAACGGTACAAAGTAACGCTTTTTGATCTTCGCGGTCATGGTCGTTCTAGGGTTACTGAGTCAGGCTATACCCCAGAAAATATGTCTCGAGATTTAGAAGAGCTTCTAAATCACTTATCAATAAATAAAGCTCACTTTATTGCTCATAGTTTTGGCGGCATTGTGGCTTTGAATTTTGCATGCCGGTCTGTAAACCGAGTCGCTAGTTTGATGTTAGTAGATTCGCATATTGGTGCGATTAGAAAGCTAGAAAAAGATAATACTTGGGAATACGGACAGAAAGTTCAGCAGTTGCTCCATGATCAAGGTCTAGATATTAGTGTTAATGAGCCTTATTTTGGGTATCGACTTTTGGCGACTGTAGCGCATCTTCAGAAAGAAAAAGTCCCTATTTCCGATGAGCTTCAGGAACTAGTAATTCCTATCGTTGGTAATTATGGTGCACGAACTGCAAAACAGTGGCTAAAGCTACTTGAAACCACTAAAGCTGAAGAAGAGCTAATGGGTGATGATGGTTTGACGCTCGAGCGTTTAAAAAAATTAACATTCCCCATATTGGCTGTATACGGTGAACGTTCACAGGCAATGCTGACAGGCAGTCATCTGCTGGAAGTTTGGCCGCATGCAGATTTTAGAAGGGTTAGAGAGGCAGGTCACTTTTTTCCTACGACTAGACCTGCAGAGTTAATGCAGAACTGTGAACAATTTTGGGATGGAGCTTTAGTTTCAGACATTCCAAAGAGAGAAGGTGATAAACAGAGGCACTTTCGAAGTGATCGTTTTTCCGAGCGTGATGATGGTTGGTACTTTTTTACACGTGAGGGGGAACATGGCCCATACGAATCCTTAGATATAGCAAACAATTCGCTTTCCTCCTATATCGAACAGGCAAAGGCAGGTTAGTCGTTATATGAAAAGAAATCGTTTAGGGGTACATGCTGGAAAAGGCATGAATGATTTTGATCTAATTGCTAAAGGTGGCTTTGGCGATGGTTTGAATGCTTATGCTCATTCCATGGCCTGGTTTAATGGTCATCTCTATGTGGCGACTACTCGAGGGAATTTTCCTTTGATGAAAGCTCGTTTACCTATTGGTCTAGATCCTTGGCCTGTGGAGTGCCCGCCTAATCCGTTTGACCTAGATCTACATGCAGAAATCTGGCGTTATTCCCCCCTAGAGGATAGTTGGGAAAGAGTACATAAGGCTCCCACTATTATTGGCAGCCATGGCAAGCCTATACCTCGAGAGTTAGGTTACCGTGGAATGTTGGCTTATGAAGCAAATGACGGTCGTCCACCAGAGCTTTATGTGAGCACTTGGTCTCCAGCGAAAGGACCAGGCCCTCTTATCTTGCGTACCACTGATGGAAGAACATTTGAGTCGTCTTGCGAACCAGGGTTAATTGGATTACCTGTTACTACCATTCGAACTATGGCTCAGTTTAAAGGGCGTTTATATACCACGCCAGCTGGATCTAGGGGAGGAAACCCTAATGTTTCGGCTCACTCGATAGTATATGAGAGTAAGGATCCCGCAGAAGGTAAATGGGAACCCGTAAGTGATTTCGGATTTGGTGATCCAGGCAATAAAACTGTTTTTGAAATGGCCGCGTTTGGGGATCATTTATACGTAGGTACCTTTAATCTGGAAGGTTTCCAAGTATGGCGGACGGATGCCGAAGGTGAAGCTCCATATAAATGGGAGAAGGTCATCGAGAAGGGAGCATATCGGGGCGCATTTAATCAATGTGTTTTGAGTATGTATGAGTTTAAGGGAGCGCTATACGTGGGAGGTGCTATTCAGGGAGGTGGCATAGATCGACAAAATAAAATTGGCCCTGCACCACCTGAGCTTATTCGTATCTACCCAGATGGAGATTGGGATTTGGTCGTTGGTGAGGCGCGAGATACTCCCGACGGTTATAAAAAACCTATATCTGGTTATCTTCCTGGATTTGATAATTTTTTTAATGGCTACTTTTGGCGGATGTGTGAACATGATGGTTGGTTGTATGTGTCGACGTTCGAATGGAGCAGTATTTTAGGTTATGCCCAACGTGGGTCTTGGCCCGAAGCCTTTTCAAATATCATTAATGATTTGGGCTTTGATTTTGTTACAGAAAACCACAGTGGCTTTGATCTATATCGTAGTTATGATGGAGAAAATTGGGTTCCAGTAACGACGAATGGTATGGGTAACCCTTACAATATGGGGTTAAGGACAATGATCTCTTCCCCTTACGGTTTGTTTTTAGGAACAGCTAATCCATTTGGGCCGAAAGTTATCAGGCCTGATGGGCACAAATATCTACCCAACCCTCGTGGTGGTTGTGAAGTGTTTTTGGCTCGGAATTAAAAATTCGAGCGATAGAAAAGTATATGAATCCTAGAGGAACGATTTGAAAAAGGACTCTAGGATGCAAGTAATTTACGGATGGAGACGAACAAGTGACTGAAGTGGCCCAAAAAGTAGCGTTACCTGCTTTTTTAAAGAAAAGGTTGCAGGCATTTCGAATTGGGCAAGGATCTGATCAGTATTATCTTTTAAAAGACCCTCGGAATGATGATACGCATAAGTTAGAGCCTTGGCAGTTTTTCTTATTAGAAGTACTACCAGGTTGTGATAACTACCCTAAATTGTTGGGTATTTTTGAAGATCGTTTTGGTCAGTCTACTTCTCAAAGTGAAATTGAATCACTTTTTGAATTAGTTGCAGGGAAAAAATTGTTTGGGTTATCGGCACTTTCTCATCCATTACTTGCCGAATTTAATAAACAAAGAAATGAAGAAAAATCAGCTAAGCCTATGAAAGAGCGCATAGCTGAAGCGAAAGAAAAAGCAGCTGCTCAATCGCAAGAAAATGCAGAAAATGCTCTTCCTCCAGGTATTTCTGAAGCGTTAAGCTTTGATAACAATATGAAGCAGTTACGTTGGAAGCTTTTTAATCCTAAAGCCCTTCTTAAGCTGCTAGCCCCTGCTTTATCCCCGCTACGCTTTTTAATGTACGCGTTACCTGTTTTGTTGGTAACGGGTGTGTTTTTATTTTCTCGCTATTTTACATTTGTAGAAGAAGATATAACGCTAATGCTGCAGGGTGTGTCTATGATCGAGCACGCACTCATCAGTATGTTGACCGTAAACTTATCCGTTACCTTTTTAACAATGTTAGTAGCGCATAATTTTAGGGCAAATGTGTATGGGTTAGGGATAGTTCTATACATGGGCTTCTTCCCTCGTTTCTGCGCGATGATGACGGATGTACAACAATTCACTCGTCGAGAGCGCATGTGGTTGCATGCTGCCCCTCTGCTTTATCGATTAGCTTTATTTAGTGTAGCGATATTGGTTTGGTTCAATACCCGTGGGTATGAGAGCTTTACCTCTTCATTTGCTCTGATTCTTGCTATCGCCAGTGCTATATCTTTCTTGATAACAGTAAACCCTCTGGTTAAAAGTAATGGCTATCATTTTGTTGCTGCACTCTTGGATACCCCAAAGCTGCGCCAAAAGGCATATAAAGCTTTACTTAACAAGATGAAAGGTAACGTATATCAAGAAGCTAACGCTGAGCTTCTAGCTGCCTACGCGTTAGCTTCTACAGTGTTCATGATTGTCCTCTTTGTAGTGGTGTTATTGCTATTGGGCAAGTTCTTGAAAATATACTTAGGAGGAGTAGGGGTATTAATTACTTGCTTTGTAGCCTTAACGTTCTTCTACAGAATGGTATCGCGCTTCATCAGAATTAATGAGGCGCATGAAAGGGCTACGCAGTTTGAGCGTTGGAGAAATCGAACGCTTACGTCTAAAGAGAAAGAAGAGAAAAATCAGGTTAAGGTATCTTCTACAGCTGTTTATATCAAACGGGCATTGTTAGTAACAATTCTTGGTTTGTTGTTTGTTCCTTATAGTTATGAGCCAGGTGGTAGTTTTGTAATTTTGCCTGACCAAAAGCAAGAAGTGACTTCAGACATATCAGGTATTGTCAGCGTTATTAACTTTAAGGGTGGTGAAAACCTGAAGAAAGGGGAAGCTATTGGCAGTCTGATGCATGGTGATTCCCTAGCTCAGATGAATAAGCTTGAAGCCCTCATGTTAGAGCAACAAGCTGTGATTAATGAGCTTAAATCTCGACCGCGTGCTGAAGATGTGAAGTTGGCTGAAAGCATGTTGGATGTAGAGCTAACTCGTTCCCGTTTTAGTCGTGCAAAGGTCAATCGTCTAGAAAAGTTGCATAAAACTGGAACCGTTTCCTTTGAAGAATTAGACGATGCACGTCGTGAGCACCGTATCGATCTGGCTCAAACGGCAGAAAAACGTGCAAACCTGGATGTTGTAAAGGCTGGTGCTACTCCAGATCAGATCGCCGCTGCCGAAGCTAAATTGCTAAGTTATCAAGAAGAACGAGATTACTATAAGGAAAAAGTAGATTTATCTACGCTATACATGCCATTTGATGGTCGTTTGATAACGATGCATCTTCAACAAAAAGTAGGTAGTTTCCTCGAAAGAGGTGAACCGCTTGCTATTGTCGAAAATACATCGACGGTATTAGCTCAGATCGATATTCCTGAAGCCGATATCGCATATGTAGAGCTTGGAAGCTCGGTTCGAATTCGCCCTCAAGCTTTCTATTCAATGGATTTCAATGGTCAAGTGTTATCTGTTGACTCTAATGTATCTGAAGAGCGAATGGGTAAAGTTGTTCGTGTCATAACCACATTGGATAACACTGATGGGTTATTGAAAACAGGTATGAGCGGCTATGCAAAGGTTGATAGTCAGACTTTGCCTGTCTGGAAGGTGTTTTCATTAGCAATAGTTCGATTTGTTGAAGTGGAAATGTGGTCCTGGATTCCATAAACACTAAACAAGTTGATTGGAAGTGGGCTTAGCAAAAGTTACCACTTCTATTTTTCCCCTCTCTGTAGGGGGCAATTTAAACTAATGAATAGATCCTAACTATGGCAGCACCGTTGTTTTTATTGGCTCCGCCCAGATCCTATACATCGCTAATTAACGCAATGATTGGTCAGCATCCGCAGGCTTTCGGTTTACCTGAACTGAACCTGTTTAACGTTGAAAAAGTTAAGGATTTATGGCGGCGTGTATCTGATGATATTGGTGATGATAGTAACCGCCGGCAAGGTTTGTTAAGAGCTGTCGCTGAAATTTATGCTGGAGAGCAGACTCTTGCTACTGTGACAATGGCTCAGCATTGGGCGTCAGCAAGGGAGCATTTAGAGACCGGTGAAGTTTTTCGGGAAATTGTAGAGCAGATTCATCCCTTAATTGCAGTTGAGAAAAGTCCAGCGTACACCATTTCTTTTAAAAGAATGAAGCGGATTTATGAGACCTTCCCCGAAGCAAAATTTCTACATTTAGTGAGACACCCCATACCGCAAAGTCGATCAGTAATGAACCTGAATGATGGTATTTTTGCATTATTTGTAAACTCATTTGATTTTTCAGATGGTAAAGCAATAGTTGATCCTCAAATTGCATGGCATGACATTAATATCAATATCTTAAATTTTTTAGATATGGTTCCAGACGAGCAAAAGTTATGTATGCGCGGTGAGGATATTATGGAAAATCCGCGGGAGAAGCTGGCGGAAGTCTGTCGCTGGTTAGGTATTAGGGACGATGACGCTGCTGTAGAAGATATGATGCACCCGGAGCGATCGCCTTTTGCATGTTTTGGACCTGTGAATGCATTGTTTGGTAATGATCCAAATTTCTTACGAGGACCAACGTTTAGGCAGCATAAGCCGAAAATACCTCCATTTGATGCTGAATTGCCTTGGAGAGAAGATGGTAAGAAACTGCGGCCTGAGGTCGTGGCTTTGGCAAAAGAATTTGGTTACCAATAGTATTTAGTTGAGATTTTAGAGGTTTCTGTGAGTAATTCTGATCATACAGACGTAGATAAAGTGGATGATACGAATCAAGAAAAGCGCAAGCGGATTGGTTTGTTGGATACAGAACCACGAAACTCTCGTATCAAACCTGAGGGTTTGACAGCACAGCAGCAAGCTTTACGTGAAGCGGCAATTAATCAGTTTAAATCCAATAAAATTAAGGCATTCATTGCAAAGCAAGTAAAACATATAAATTCGAATCGGCAGGTTGCCGACGGTATTCGGTTTCTGTTTGATGAACATGGCCTACCACCTGCAAATGCTCCATTAGAAGATATAATTTCAGAACGAAAGAAAATTGAATCAGAAATTCGCTGGTTTGAAGCAATGTGTTCAGAGCTTAGAAATAAACTTGGACAGGTTAAAGAAATTGAAGAACTGGCTATGGAAATGCTAGAAAATCAACCCAAATAGCAAGGGCTCGCTTAATTAGAGCTTTAATCGCTCTGGAGGTATTATGCGTATCACTAGGTTTCTTTTAGCTGTAAGTATGGCTTTTACCTGCATGGTATCACTGACTGCAAATGCTAAGGGTTCAACTACTGAGCATTCTTTGAAAGTTGGAGCGGATTATCGAACGTACCGCGTTTATTCGCCCAACTCTGATGGGACAAACCCATTTCCTGTGATGATTCTTCTTCATGGTGGATTGGGCAACGCCAAGTATATGCAGAGCAATATTGCTATCGAAGGGGTTGCTGATGAAGGGCAGTTTAAGGTTGTTTTTGCTGATGGCACTGGCGGGCGTGTTTTTACGAATAATAAAACCTGGAATGCAGGGAAGTGTTGCGGTTATTCAGTTGAAAAGAAAATCAACGACGTACAATTTATTTCTACGTTAATTGATGAGCTTGTTGAAACGCAGAACATTGATGCCTCTAAGGTTTATGTGGGTGGAATGTCAAATGGTGCGATGATGGCCTATCGCGCGGTATGTCAACTTCCTGAAAAAATTACGGCAATGTTTTCGGTTGCAGGCACATTAGCAATTGATAATTGCGATAGAGCTGTCAAAGTTCCTGTATTACATATACATGGCGAAAATGATGAAAATGTTCCTGTTGACGGTGGTACTGGATCTAACAGTATTTCAGGTGTAGAACACCGTTCAGTTGCTGATACTATCTCGTTAGTATCTAGCAAACGTGATTGCCTGCAACCTGAAACTGAAATGTTTGATGAAGTTTTGGAGCTGAATACATATCGGTGCGCCAAAGGAGCAGATGTGCGATTACTAATCATTAAAAATGGTGAGCACGTATGGCCTGGTTCTAAAAGGGACGAGCAGGCCGATGTACATGGATTTAATGCTAGTGAGCAATCTTGGTTGTTTGTTAAGCAATTTATGAAGTCCTCTTAAAGGCGGGACAATCGAAAGTTAGATTTATAGAATCTTTTGATTGAAAGAAATTAAACGGAAAAGATAACTTATGACAAGCCCTATCAAATTCTCAGGGAAGTTTTTAATAATGGGGTGCTTGCTCGGATTAGCCGGTTGTTCGGTTACCCAAGATTTTCAAGCACCTGAGGTAGAAGTAAAGGATGATTGGCGAGTAAGTTATGATTCTGCTGCTGATATGGCGAATGTGGAGTGGTGGAGTTCTTTTAATGATCCAACCCTCGAAAGCTTAATCGATACTGCTTTGAAACATAATAACGACTTGGGGCAAGCAACTGCTAGAGTGTATGAGCTTACAGGCCGTTATAACATGCAGAATTCAGCGTTCTATCCACAAGTTGGGTATGGTTTGTCTGGTGGAAGGAGTCAAAGAAGCTTAGAGCAACCTTATTCTTTTGCTAATAGTTCTGTTGATCGAGTTAACTCCTCTTACAATGCTTCCCTGAATATCGGATGGGAAATAGATGTATGGGGTAAGTTAGCGAGAGCTGAAGAGGCTGCCAGAGCTGATGTCCTTGCGGCAGAAGAGGGGAGACAGGCCGTAATTATGTCGCTGGTCTCTTCCGTAGCTGTGGAATATATTGATCTACTCAGTTTAGATCACCAGTTGGAGATAGCTACGCAAACGGTGTCTGAGCGAAAAGCTTCTGTAGAACTGTTTGAACGAAAAATAAAGGGAGGCCAAATCTCCGAGTTGGAGTTGGCTCAAGTACGTTCTGCTTATGAACAAGCTGCAGCGCAGATACCAATACTAGAGCTGGATATTATTCATCAAGAGAATAGGCTCTCAGTTCTAGTTGGTAAAGCTCCTGGGAAAATAGATCGTTCAGGTAGTTTGCAACAGCTATCTCAATTAGAGTTGCCTCAAGGTTTGCCTAGTGACTTACTCGTACGTCGTCCTGACATCCGTATGAGTGTGCAGAAACTAATTGCGGCAAATGCTCGTGTTGGTGTAGCTAAAACAGAACACCTACCAACGTTATCACTTAGTGGTCTATTAGGATACGCAAGCGATAATCTATCGAATTTGTTTAATGGTTCTGCTGGCTTATGGGAAGCTACAGCCGGATCTGCTGGCATGTTGTATACCGGTGGGCGAATTGAAGGAAACGTAAAGCAAGCTGAGGCTATTCAGCAGCAGCTAATTTACGAGTACCAAGCAATGATTCAAACCGCGCTTAGAGAAGTGGATGATTCTTTGAGCTCTATTCAGAAATTAAGACAGTTATCTGTTATTCAACAACGGCATGTAGATGTCTTAGAAATGTATGTTGAATATGCTAAAAGCAGACATGACGCAGGTTATTCAAGATACATGGAGGTGTTAGATGCTGAGCGTAACCTCTATACGGCTAGGATTAATCAAACAAAAACTCATCGAAATATTTTTGCCTCAACAGTAGGCATGTACAAAGCGATGGGCGGTGGTTGGATAAGTGCTGCAGATGAATTAACGAATAAAGAGCAAAACAAGCAAGTAGTTCAATAAACATCAGATTGTTTATGAGTATTGCTCTGTATTCAGTTGGAATGAATTTTTAATTTAATTAGGTTTAAGGCATTTTCGATGCGTATAGAACAGGACGAAGTACAGTCAAGAATTATGCAGGTTCTCGACGTCATGCTAGAGGAATGGGATGACGAACTAGATGAACCAGTAGAACCTGAATCCAAACTAGTTGAAGATGTAGGTTTTGCTTCTATTGATTTTGTTCAGCTAGCTGTAGCTATTGAAGCTGAGTTTAAGATGAAGATGGGCTTCCAGACATTGCTTATGCAAGATGGTGCTTATGTTGAAGATCTTAGCATTGCTGAAGTTTCTGCATTTGTTTTTGATAAGGTAAACAGTGTAGGAAGCCCTGATACACAACCTGCGCCTCAGCAGAAAGTAGCTCCAAATGTGGATCGGTTAGAGTCTGTTGAAAGCAAAGTTACCCGTGAAAAAATGGATGAATTCCGCAGTATCATTCGTCCATGTTTACCGCGTGAAAATGATGGTGGCGAGAAAAACAGACCTGCTGTTTTCGTGCTTTCTCCACCTCGTTCGGGCTCTACTTTATTGCGTATTATGCTTGCTGGTTGCCCGCAACTTTTTGTTCCACCAGAATTGCACCTTCTTTCCTATGCCGATATGTCTGAGCGACTCGCAGCTCTAGATAATACGCACAATAGACATCTGTTAGAAGGAACGATTCGAGCTTTGATGCAGTTAAAAGGATGGGATGCAGAGACTGCAAGGGCGTTTTGCTCGGATAGTGAAGCACAAAAACAGAGTTGTAAGTCTTTTTATGATTTACTGCAAAAAGAAGCTGGTGAGGCGCTTTTAGTAGATAAAACGCCTACCTACGCAGTTAACAAGCAGATTCTTGATCGGGCGGAAGAAGACTTTCAAGATGCGAAGTATATTCATTTAGTAAGGCACCCTTGCGGCACTATGCGTTCATATGAGGAGTCTAAGTTAACTCGAATGATGCCTTTAATGAACGAAAGTGACTTTTCGGGCCGAGAACTGGCTGAAATGACGTGGTTAACATGCCATCAAAATACTTTCGATTTCACTAAAGGTATTCCAGAGAATCGATACCTACAGGTTCAATACGAGAAAATTGTTCAGCAGCCTGAAGTTGAAATGCGCAGAATTTGTGAGTTTTTAGACGTTCCATATCATCCAGATATGATCAATCCATATCAGGATAATGAACAGCGCATGGCAGATGGTGTGGATGCGGCATCTAAAATGAGTGGCGACTTAAAGTTCCACTTACATCAGGGTATTGATCCTGCTGCAGCTTTCCGATGGCAAGAGTTCTATTCGGAAAATATTCTTGGTGATATCACTAAAGAGGTTGCTAGAAAGTGTGGCTATGACATCAAATAGTCTACGTTAGTACCAAGAACTTAGTTAAAAAAAGCGACCTCATAACCTAGGTCGCTTTTTTATTTCTACCGATTTACTTTATGCAGTAAAAGTACCCTTGTTCATGTTTGGTCGGCTGAAATATAGCGGATAAAAAGTGATAGGCTTCAGTTGATGTTATATGATGTTGTCAATTAAAGGTGTAAGTGCAAAGTGGCGGCATGCTGCGGCTGTATATTGGACTTCGTTATTCAATCCAACTATCAATAGTTATGGTTAGTTTTTCATATGTTATTAATGATCGATAACTACGATTCGTTTACATACAACGTAGTTCAGTATCTGGGTGAGCTTGGCGCTGATGTGCGTGTTTATCGTAATGATGAAATTACGATTGAAGAGATCGAAGCGCTGAATCCGGATCATCTTGTTATCTCTCCAGGACCATGTACTCCAAATGAAGCGGGTGTCTCTGTAGCCGCAATTGAACACTTTGCAGGTAAGTTGCCAATTCTCGGGATCTGTTTAGGTCATCAGAGTATTGGTCAGGCTTTTGGTGGCGATATAGTGCGAGCTAAGCAGGTGATGCACGGTAAAACTTCTCCTGTTCATCACATAGACGCCGGTGTATTTGAAGGGCTAGCACAACCTGTAGAAGTGACTCGCTACCACTCGCTTGTAATTGATCAAAATACGCTTCCGGATTGCTTGGAGGTTACCTCTTGGACTCAAGATGAACAGGGTAATCTCGATGAGATTATGGGTGTTAGACATAAGACTCTAGATATTGAGGGAGTCCAGTTTCACCCTGAATCTATTTTGACGGAGCAAGGCCATGATTTATTGGCTAACTTCTTGAAACGCACTAAGCCTGCAGCTTGAAATTACTAAGGATAATCAATGGATATTAAACAAGCATTAGCTTTGGTTGTGGATCGTCAGGACCTTTGCCAAGAAGATATGCGTGCTGTGATGAATCAGATCATGACAGGGCAAGCGACCGATGCACAAATCGGTGGTTTATTGATCGCTTTGCGTATGAAAGGCGAAACAGTAAATGAAATAACTGGTGCTGCTGATGCAATGCGATCGCTAGCAACGCCTGTGGATATTAATGTGCCTAACGCCGTTGATATTGTAGGCACCGGTGGTGATGGCGCGAATCTGTTTAACGTTTCTAGTGCTTGTTCTTTTGTTGTTGCAGCGGCTGGTGGCCATGTTGCTAAACACGGTAATCGTTCTGTCTCTTCCAGCTCTGGTTCTGCTGACTTGTTAGAAACTGCGGGTATTAATTTAGAGCTTAAGCCTGAAGAAATTGCGCAATGTATTGAGAAGGTTGGTTTGGGCTTTATGTTTGCGCCTCAGCACCACAGTGCGATGAAGCATGCCATTGGTCCTCGTAAAGAGATGTCCTTAAGAACCTTATTTAATATTTTGGGGCCTTTAACTAACCCAGCAGGTGTTAAACATTACCTCTTAGGTGTGTTTGATAAAACACTTTGTCGCCCTCTAGCTGAGGCTTTGCAGGCATTAGGTGCGGTTCATGCGATGGTCGTTCACGCGGCAGAAGGTTTGGATGAAATTAGTTTGGCTGGTGATACCTATGTGGCTGAGCTAAAAGATGGTGAAGTGAGTGAGTATACTTTGACCGCTGATGATGTTGGGCTTAGCAAGCAAACACTAGAGGGTTTGCAAGTAAGTAGCTCTGCTGAAAGTTTGGAAATGATTCAAGCGGCTTTTGCCGGTGAGCATGCCAAAGCGGTTGATATGATTGCTATCAATGCTGGCGCAGCTCTCTATGTTTCGGATCAGGCTGCTAACCTTAAAGAGGGCGTGGCGTTGGCTAAAGAGACGATTTTAAGTGGTGCGGCAGCATCTAAAGTTAAAGAATTGGCTGACTTTAGTCAGGCGTTTAAGGGTTAAGAGATGTCAGATACACCAACGATTTTAAAGAAAATTCTTGCCCGTAAAGCTCAAGAGGTTTCGGAGCGACAGCCAAAAGTTTCTATTGCTGATCTTAAAGCACGTATTGCAGATCAAAAGGGGAGTGATTTTGATCCTCGTGGTTTTGTTACGAATATGGAAAAAGCGATTGCTGAGGGGCGTTCTGCGGTTATTGCTGAAGCTAAGAAGCATAGTCCATCTAAAGGGCTGTTAAGAGATCCGTTTGTGCCAGCTGATATTGCTAAGTCTTATGAGTTGGGTGGCGCAAGTTGTTTGTCGGTTTTGACGGATAAAGATTATTTCTACGGTAGTGAAGAGTATCTTATGCAGGCGCGTGCAGCCTGTTCTTTGCCGATTATCCGTAAAGACTTTATTGTTGATCCATACCAGGTGTATGAGGCACGTGCTATTGGTGCTGACTGCATTCTATTGATTGTATCTGCCTTAGAGGATGAGCAAATGGCTGATTTGAATGGTCTGGCACTTGAGCTAGGAATGGATGTATTAATTGAAGTCCATGGTGCTGATGAGTTGGAACGTTCTCTTCCGCTAAATAATAAGTTGGTTGGTATTAATAACCGAAATCTACATACCTTTGAGGTGACGTTAAATAATACCTATGATTTGCTGAGCTCTATTTCAGAAGATCGAATTGTCGTTACTGAAAGTGGTATCCATAGTCGCGAAGATGTTCAGGCAATGCGCGAACATAATGTTCATAGCTTCTTAGTGGGTGAAGCGTTTATGCGTGCTGAAAATCCAGGTCAGAAATTAAAAGAATTGTTTGAGTAAGGTTGTAGCTTTATGAGTATGAGTGCCAAGGTTAAATGGGATGGAGATGTGCGTTTTCAAGGCACAACCGGTTCTGGCTTTGATCTAATGATCGATGGCGAGCTGAAGCAGGGGCCTCGCCCTATGGAGCTTATGCTTCTGGGTCTAGGTGGCTGTACTAGCTACGATGTTGTGGGTATTTTGAAAAAGACACGTCAAGATGTGGTTGATTGTGTTGCAGAAATTGAGTCTGAGCGTGCTGACGAAGTACCCGCAGTCTTTACTAAGATCCACATAAAGTTTGTTGTTAGTGGCCGTGGCTTGAGCGAGAAAAAAGTTGAGCGTGCTGTAAAGCTGTCGGCTGAACAATATTGCTCTGCATCCTTGATGCTTGAGCGAGGTGGTGTTGAAATCACCCACAGCTTTGAGATTGTTGAAGTGGAATAATCTCATTTTTGAGTGTTTTTCCTTAGAAAGGGCTGCTTTTTAGTGGCCCTTTTTTATTTTTTACTGGAGTCTATATATTTATCCGCTATATTAGTTGCAATGTTATTTAGTTAGTTGCTTGTTTTTTAAGGTTATTGTTGTCCCTTTTTGATGGGTGTTGGGGGTGTTTGTTATCTCCTAAAAGGGCTTGTATA
Organism: Neptuniibacter sp. QD34_54; assembly: GCF_047778055.1. Classification (GTDB taxonomy): domain Bacteria; phylum Pseudomonadota; class Gammaproteobacteria; order Pseudomonadales; family Balneatricaceae; genus Neptuniibacter. The sequence continues at coordinate 702,855 of NZ_CP180546.1, forward strand.
GGTAAACTTTGGGGATTTGGTGAGGCGATGCGCTTATCGATATCTAAAACGTTGGCTATAGGCATTGTGACGCTGCAGATTGTAACGGTTTGTGTCATTCTGGCCTCATCCTACATTACCACTGAGCAGGTCCTAATAGGCCATGCTCAAAAATTAATGCGCAATTTATCTCGTGAAGTTATCCAGCACTCTGAAGAGTTTCTTTCGCCTGCCCGCTCCGCTGTTAGCTTGACTCAAAGTTTGGCTCGAAATGAAGTAGTAAGTGAAGAGCGTCCTGATGAAATGGAGCAGTATTTCTTTGAGCAGCTCATGTTATTCCCTCATATTGCGGGTATTTACTACGGTAACCTAGATGGAGACTTTTATTTTGTGCGTAGGAGCTCTGAAATAAGCTCGTACCAAATTAAACGCATTAATGAAGATGCTGGGCAGAGAATTGTAACAAATCGTTGGTTTGGTCAGGATCAAGAGTTGGTAAAAACAACTGAAGATCCAAATGATTCTTATGATCCAAGAACTCGCCCATGGTTTACTAAGGCTTTGGGTGAAAGGCAGCAGACCTGGACTGATCCGTATCTATTTTTTACCTCTCAAACACCTGGGATCACCGTAGCTAGTCCTGTTTTTACAAAAGGTGGGGAGCTTATTGGGGTGGTGGGGGTAGATATAGATCTATCAGCACTGTCGGATTTTCTAGGTTATCTGGAATTAAGTGAGCATGCTTCAGCATTAATTATGAATAATAATGGCGATGTGATTGCTCATCGTAATCTTCAAGGTACTTATGCTCAAAATGAAGAGGTCAAGCGTTTGTTGAAGGTGGGGGAGCTGAGTAATAAGGCAACTCGAGCTGCTGTTGATTCCCTTGATCGCTCGCCAGGCTGGTATGTATTGAATACAGCTGTTAATACGAGTTATTTGCACGAAGGGAAAAAATACCACGCAGTATTTACGCCCTTTTCAGATAATTGGCCTTGGCTCTTAGGCTTGTATGTGCCGGAAGATGACTTCCTTACAGAAATTAAAGCAAATCAGAAATTTAACTTTATCGTTGCAGGAGGGATAACATTAGTCAGTTTGATTATTGGTATCTGGTTTGCGCGATCGCTTTCTCGTCCTATCGTTAGGTTACAGAAGAGCGTTGAGTCCGTAAAAAAAGGCCAGTTAGAAGTTAATATCGATGCTGGAGGCAGTATCTTTCATGATATTTCCGATACAACGCACGCCTTTAAAGGTTTGGTGGACTTTCTAAAAGATAATCAGCAAAAGAGTGAGGCCTTGCGAAAGCGATTAACTCAACAGGCTCACTTTATGGAAGCTGTATTGGCGAACATTGATAGCGGCGTAGTTGTTTGTGATGTCGATGGTCGTTTTGTTTATTCAAATAGAGTGGTGAATCAACTTAGAGGGTTACCTGAAGGTGCGCATCTAGAGCGTTTTGAGGATGCTCCATTTAAGTTATTTGCTGCTGATGGTGTAACTCAATTAGATAATTCACAATGGCCAATATTTAGAGCGTTAAATGGTGAGCATATATCAAACCTAGAGATTGTTATTGTTTCAAATACGAGCGAGCCTAAACGTGTTTATGTCAGTGGTCAGCCGCTATTTGATACTTCCGGTGAGAAGCTGGGTGCTTATGTGTCGATGCATCAAGTGAGTTGATGTTTTCTAAATGCCTCTCTTGCTAGTCTTTCCCTTGCATAGCTCTTGTTAGGCGCGTAGAATTACGCGTCCTTTGGAGAACTATTTCCAATCTCCTTGCTGCCTACCACATGGTGTGGTCAGGGGGCTATTAACCCGAAAGGAGCTAAAATGCGTCATTATGAAATCGTATTTCTGGTTCACCCGAACCAGAGTGAGCAGGTTTCTGCGATGGTTGAGCGTTACACCTCTCTAATTGAAGGTGCAGAAGGCACAATTCATCGTCTAGAAGACTGGGGCCGCCGTCAGTTGGCTTACCCAATCAACAATGCTCATAAAGCACACTATGTCCTGATGAACATCGAATGTGGTCAGGAAACTCTAGACGAGCTGGAAAACCTATTCCGTTACAACGACGCTGTTCTGCGTAACATGGTTATCCGTCGTAAAGAAGCGATCACTGAGATCTCTCCAATCAAAGCTGCTGAATCTCGCGAAGAGCGTAAACCTCGCCGTGAAGAAAAGCCTGCTGAAAAGCCAGCTGAAGAAGCAGCACCTGCTGCGGAAGCTTCTGAAGAAGCTGCTGAGTAATTTAATTTCTGAGGAGAGATACAATGGCTCGTTTTTTCCGCCGTCGTAAGTTCTGCCGTTTTACGGCTGAAGGTGTTCAAGAGATCGATTACAAAGATCTGGACACGCTAAAAGGTTACATCACCGAAACTGGCAAAATCGTACCTAGCCGTATTACAGGTACTAAAGCGCGTTACCAGCGTCAGCTGGCTACTGCTATCAAGCGTGCTCGTTTCGTAGCGCTACTACCTTACACTGATAGCCATCAGTAATTAGGTAGGAGAGTCGCTATGCGTGCCTTGGCCGAATTGGTCATGAAAGGCCGTAAACAAGCGGCTTTTGTGGCGGTTATCGCCGCCTTGCTGCCATTACTTTATTGGGTAAGTGCAGCTGCCGTCGCTTTGGTTACTTTACGTAAAGGCCGAAGTGAAGGCACCGGACTACTGATTTGGGCATTGTTGCCTGCAGGAGTCTGGGCATACAGTGTGTCCGACCCGACACCACTGGCTGTAATTGTAGGAACATATATCCTTGCAATTACTTTGAGAGAGACGGTTTCTTGGGCAAAAGTGCTTATGATTGCACTCCCTGTAGGAGCTATAGCGAGCGTAGGTATGGATATTATGCTTAGCAGCTATCTCGATGAGGTAATTAAGCAGTTAGATAAGTTTTTAGTGCAGTCAGCTAGTCAAGCCAACCAAGAGGTTAAGCTTGATCCTGAGCAGCTAAGGCAGCTCATGTTGGGCGGTTTAACATCAGTGCATACGGTAATGATGCTTGTCAGTGTAATGCTGGCACGCTCTTGGCAAGCTGGGTTATACAACCCGAGCGGTTTTCAGCGAGAGTTTCATGTATTGAGACTGCCTCAGCTGTATACAGGAGTGTTAATAGCGGCATCGTTCGTTTGCTACCAGTTAGATCTGGAGTCGTTACGCTGGTTACCACTGTTGCTGTTACCTTGGATCATTGCGGGTATCGCATTGGTGCATGGCAGTTTGGCTAAACGTGATTTAGGAAGGTCTTGGTTGGTTGCCTTTTATGTTGCAGCCTTCTTTATGGGACCGTATGTGATTACGCTGCTGGTATTTGCGGCTGCTATTGATAGTTTTGTTGATATCAGATCGCGAATTTCAGTTAAGAATTAGGACTGCAATTCTTTGCAGAACAAAAGAGGTTTACGAGATGGAAGTTATTCTGCTCGAGAAAATTGGTAAGCTAGGTAACCTCGGTGACAAAGTTTCCGTAAAAAGCGGTTTCGGTCGTAACTACCTAGTACCGCAGGGCAAAGCTGTTCCTGCAACTGAAGCTAACGTTGCTAAATTTGAAGAGCGTCGTGCTGAGCTAGAAGCTGCAGCTGCAGAAAAACTAGCTGCTGCTACTGCACGTGCTGAAGCACTGAACGAGAAAGAAGTTACTATCACTGCTAAGTGTGGTGACGAAGGTAAACTGTTCGGTTCTATCGGTACTCGTGACATCGCTGACGCTGTAACTGCTGCTGGTGCAGACGTTGATAAGAGTGAAGTTCGTCTACCTGAAGGTGCTCTACGCGCTATCGGTGAATTCGACATCGCTATTCAACTACACCCAGAAGTTACTGCTACAGTTAAGCTAGCTGTTGTAGGCGAGTAATCGTCTTTAGCTAAGCCGTACTGTACTGTACTATAAAGCACTGCGTGGATTTTCCATGCGGTGCTTTTTTGTTTTTAGGCTGTTGTGAATGATGGAAAAAAGTGAACTAACGGATGAAGATCTAGCAAGGATTAAAGTGCCTCCCCATTCGATGGAAGCTGAGCAATCGGTTTTGGGTGGCTTGATGCTTGATAACAATGCTTGGGATACCGTATCTGAGGTGGTCCTAGATGATAACTTCTATCGTCAGGAGCATCGCAAAATCTATCGTACGATGCGTAAGCTCGTTAATGATGGCAATCCGATTGATGTTGTTACTTTATCTGAAGAATTGGATCGTACCGGTGATCTAGAAGGTGCGGGCGGGCTAGATTATTTGATCGAGCTTGCTAAGAACACACCAAGTGCGTCTAACATCCGTGCTTATTCCGAAATTGTGCGCGACCGTTCGCTTTTGCGTCAAATGATCTCGGCAGCCAATGAAATTGCAGATGATGCATTTAACCCGGATGGCAAAACCTCCGAAGAGATACTGAACTCTGCGGAGCAAAAGATCTTCCAAATTGCGGAAGATCGCCCTAATCAAGGCGGCCCTGAGGGTGTAAATGAACTGCTGAAAAAAGCAGTAGATCGAATTGATACCCTCTTTAACAGTGATGGGGATATGACCGGTGTAACTACCGGGTTTGATGATCTTGATGCCAAAACGGCGGGTCTGCAGCCTTCTGACCTAATTATTGTTGCTGCGCGTCCATCGATGGGTAAAACCACGTTTGCCATGAACTTGGTGGAAAATGCCTTAATGGCGAGTAATAAGCCTGTTTTGGTATTTAGTTTGGAGATGCCTGCGGAACAGTTGATGACGCGTATGTTGTCTTCGTTGGGTCGTATCGATCAGACGCGAGTGCGGACTGGTTCGTTGGAAGAAGAGGATTGGCCAAAACTGACAACGGCCGTCAATATGATGCGTGATAAGCCGTTGTTTATCGATGATCAGGCAGGTATCAGCCCTAACGAATTGCGTACCCGTGCTCGTCGAATCGTGCGTGAGCATGGTCCATTATCACTGATCATGATTGACTATCTGCAGTTAATGCAGATGAAAACCCCGGGTATTGAGAGTCGTACCCAGGAGATCTCCGAAATATCTCGTTCTTTGAAGGCGATAGCGAAAGAGCTTGAATGCCCTGTTGTCGCCTTGTCTCAGCTTAACCGTACGCTTGAGCAGCGCCCTAATAAGCGTCCTGTAAACTCAGATTTGCGTGAATCTGGTGCGATTGAGCAGGATGCCGACGTGATTATGTTTATCTACCGTGATGAAGTTTATAACGAGGATTCAGAACACAAAGGTGTAGCTGAAATCATCATAGGTAAGCAGCGTAATGGTCCAATCGGTACGAGTCGTTTGGCCTTCATTGGTAAGTACACCAAGTTTGAAAACCTTGCACCTGATGTCTATGCGCAATATGCGGGTATGGATGATTAAATTGTATTTTATTAGGTGTAGGAGTATTGAGCGAATCTTTAGTTTAAGACTGCTTTGTTCTTAAGTTGTCTAGAATGAACTCAAGGAGGCGAGTTGTCATGGACAGTGTGGTCAAAAACATACAGAATTAGAGTGTTTTCATAACCTTATGTAGGGTTGTTTGTAAGCTGTGAAAACAAATTTCTATCCATTCTTGGTGATGGGATTAACCGGAAAAAGACACGTATGAAATTGTTTGCGGTATTGTTATTACCTTTATTGGGCAGCCTTGTGCCATTGTATGCTGCTCGTTTTAGTCGAACCGTCTGTACTATTTTAACTGCGATTGCACCTGCGGTTGCTTTAGGAATAGTTCTATCAATCAGTCCACAGTTACTTCAAGGCGAGGTGTTTGCTCACGCTGTTGATTGGGTACCTGCGGCTGGTTTGGAACTATCTGTCAGACTCGATGGTTTAAGCTTCCTTTTCTTATTGTTGATATTGGGCATCGGTCTTTTGATCATTTTGTATGCTCGGTATTACTTATCCCAGAAAGACTCTATAGGTAAATTCTTTGCCTATTTGATGCTGTTCATGACCGCTATGGTGGGGATCGTTGCTTCGGGCAATTTGATTCAAATGTGGTTCTTCTGGGAATTAACTAGTATTAGTTCCTTCCTGCTTATTAGCTTCTGGTCAGATAAAACAGAAGCGCGTAAAGGCGCGCGTATGGCGCTTACTGTAACGGGTGCGGGTGGTTTAGCACTGTTAGCAGGCGTGATCTTAATTGGCCAAGTAGTTGGCAGTTATGATCTTCAAGCAGTGCTCGATAGTGGTGACTTAATTCGAGAATCTGCTCAGTATCCATTCATCTTGGTGTTAGTGCTTTTGGGGGCTTTTACAAAATCTGCTCAGTTCCCATTCCACTTCTGGCTGCCAAATGCGATGGCAGCTCCGACGCCAGTGAGCGCATACCTTCACTCAGCAACGATGGTAAAAGCGGGCATCTTCCTGATGGCACGTTTCTACCCAGTGCTATCAGGAACAGATATGTGGTTCTTGATTGTGAGCATCACAGGTCTATGTACGCTGTTAGTCGGTGCCTATATCGCGCTCTTTAAGCACGATTTAAAAGGTCTTCTTGCCTACTCGACAATCAGTCATCTTGGCTTGATTACACTGTTGTTAGGTATGGATACACGGATGGCTGCAGTCGCTGCAATCTTCCATATCATTAACCATGCTACCTTTAAAGCATCGCTCTTTATGGCGGCGGGTATCATCGATCACGAGGCTGGCTCACGTGATATGCGTCAGCTAAATGGCCTGTGGAAATATATGCCGTATACCGCAACCTTAGCGATTATCGCTGCGGCTTCTATGGCGGGTGTACCGTTGCTAAATGGTTTCCTATCTAAAGAGATGTTCTTCACGGAAGCATTGGATCAAGCAACCTTAGGTTCCCTCTCTTGGGTGATACCTGTGTTGGCGACAGTAGGTGCGGCTTTCTCTGTGGCGTATTCATTGCGTTTTATCCACGATGTTTTCTTCAATGGTGAACCGGTCAATTTGCCGAAAACACCGCATGAGCCGCCTCGCTATATGAAGGTGCCAGTAGAAATCTTGGTTGCTATTTGTATTGTTGTGGGATTGGTTCCAGGCATTGTTGTTATTGATCTGCTGAACGCAGCTTCAATCGCTACCTTACAAGGCCCAATGCCAGAATTTAGCTTAGCAATTTGGCACGGTTTTAACGTACCGTTGCTGATGAGTGTACTAGCCATGCTCGGTGGCTTTATCATCTACTACAACCGTAAAAAGCTCTTCCAATTCCAAGGCCAATTCCCTGAGCCGGATTCTAAATTGGTATTTGAAGGCTGGGTGCAAAGACTAGTTAACTCAACTCGCGCAGTTAATGAGTGGATTGAAAACGGTTCGTTGCAACGTTATTTATCCATTTTCTTGTTTATGATCTTTGCTGTTTCAGTCATGCCGCTGGTTTATTTACAAGAAACGGCAGGTAATAGATCACAAATACCGCTTGATTATGCATCGGGTACAGCAGGATTACTGTTGATCCTTGCTGCTATTGCCACCATGGTTTGGCATAGGAAACGTTTGACATCTCTACTTATGCTTTCTGTCGTAGGTCTGATCGTGTCAGTTGCCTTTACTCGCTTCTCTGCGCCAGACTTGGCTTTGACTCAGTTGGCTGTAGAGGTAGTAACCGTAATTCTGCTGATGCTTGCATTGTTCTTCTTGCCTAAGAATACGCCGAAAGAATCTTCTCCTCGACGCCTAGTTCGTGACCTAAGTATCTCGGCTTTGATTGGTGGCATCATTGGTACGGTTAACTACGCGATGATGACGCGTCCGCTTGAATCAATCTCTGATTTCTTTGTTGCGAACAGTAAAACGGGCGGTGGCGGTACCAACGTGGTCAACGTGATTCTGGTGGACTTCCGTGGTTTTGATACCTTTGGTGAAATTACGGTGCTGGGTATTGCCGCGTTGGGTATCTATAAACTGATTGTTCGTATGCGTCTTTACATGCCTTCTGGTGATGAACATGGACGTCACTGGAGCACTGATTCCCATCCAATGGTACTGTCGACGATTTCTCAGATGTTACTGCCTTTGGCGTTACTGGTCTCAGTTTACATCTTCTTGCGCGGCCATAATGAACCGGGCGGTGGTTTCATTGCAGGTCTTATCACGGCCGTGGCAATAATCCAGCAATACATTGCTAATGGTGTTGAATGGATGAAAGAGAATATCCGTCTGAAATATCAAGCGTTGATAGGTTCTGGTCTGTTGATCGCATTTATGACGGGGATCGGTAGTTTTATCTTCGACCGTCCATTCCTAACTTCATGGTTTGATTACTTCAAATGGCCTTGGGTCGGTAAATTCGAGCTGGCGAGTGCCATGTTGTTCGACCTTGGTGTTTACCTCACGGTCGTTGGTGCAACCATGATGATTTTGGCGAACCTAGGTAAATTGACAACTTCAGAACGAGTAGACGCTCGTGAGTTGGAGAATCTGTAATGGAATTAATGTATGCGCTCTGCGTGGGTGTGTTAACGACCTGCGGTATTTTTCTGACTCTTCGAGGTCGAACCTTCCCTGTAGTGATGGGACTGACAATGCTGTCCTATGCTGTAAACCTCTTCCTATTCTCCAGCGGTAGACTGGTTGTTAATGGGGCTGCTATTTTAGGTTCGTCTGAACAATATGCAGATCCTCTGCCTCAAGCATTGGTGTTGACTGCCATCGTGATTGGCTTCGCGATGACGGCGTACGCGGTTATCTTAGCTATGAGGGCTCGTGCAGATTTGGGTAATGACCATGTTGATGGGCGTGAAAAAGCTTTGGATATTGAGAAGAAGGATAAGTCGAAATGATGCAGCATCTTCCGGTTTTACCTATTTTGCTGCCAATGCTAACGGCAGTACTTATGATGCTGCCGCCTTTTTCTACGACGCTAAACCGTCAGAGGTTCATCACTTTTGTTGGTGCAGCAGTTACTTTAATTGTCGCAATTCAGTTACTGATTACGGCGGGTAACGGTGAAATTACCATTTATCAGTTAGGTAACTGGCAAGCGCCATTCGGTATTGTTCTTGTCGCTGATCGCTTATCTAGTTTGATGATCTTGCTAACCATGGTTCTGGCCTTTGGTGCTTTGCTCTATGGTGCCGCAGGGGATGATCGAACAGGTATGTTCTTCTATCCGCTGTTTATGTTCCAGTTGATGGGGATAAACGGCGCATTCCTTACAGGGGATATCTTTAACCTGTTCGTATTCTTCGAGGTGCTATTGCTTGCTTCTTATGCGTTGGTTGTTCACGGCGGTGGTAAGCAGAAAACGTTGGCGAGCGTACATTATGTAACGCTAAATCTAGTGGGTTCAGCACTATTCCTTTTCGCTCTAGGGATTATGTATGGGGTGCTAGGTACCCTGAATATTGCCGATATGGCAGTGAAAATTCGTACCTTGTCTGGCGAAGATAAATTGCTCGCGCAAATCGGCGGGATGATGCTTTTACTTGTCTTTGGTTTAAAATCTGCGATGTTCCCGCTGCACTTCTGGCTGTCGAGAACCTATTCAAGTGTTAGTGCTCCTGTAGCTGCATTATTCGCGATTATGACCAAGGTAGGGATATACAGTATTTTGCGTATCTTTACTGTAGGTTTTGGTGACTATGCCGGAGAGTTAGCTAATCTTGCTGGTCCTTGGCTATGGCCGATCGCGGTACTTACGCTCGTTATGGGGGCTATAGGCGCTTTAGCAAGTCAGACATTGCGTATGTTGGTTTCTAATCTAGTGATTGTTTCTGTCGGTACACTACTGTGTGCTTTGGCTATCAATACACCTGAATCTGCATCCGCGGCACTTTATTATCTGATCCATTCAACGCTTATTACTGGCGCGATGTTCCTCCTTGCTGACGCAATTGCCGAACAGAGGGGTAAAGTTTCAGATCGTTTTGCTCGATCTCGTAGAATGTGTCAGTCACTTCCGCTTGGAATTGCGTTTGCGTTAGCCGCTATTTCAATGATCGGTTTGCCGCCTTTCTCAGGTTTCTTGGGTAAAGTGATGATACTGCAAACGGCTGTGGAGCCTGCGGAGATGGCGTGGGCGTGGTCTGCTATTTTGCTCGCTAGTTTGATGGGCGTTGTAGCCATGTCCCGAGGCGGTTCTACTTTGTTTTGGCGAGTCAGTGGTGATGCAAACCACTGTGAAAAATTACCAAAAGTGAAGTTTGTTGCTGTTTTCTTCCTGCTAGTTATGTCTCCACTGTTAGTTATTTTTGGTGGCCCCGTAACTGAATTTACACAGGAAACCGCGAACCAAATTTATCAGCAAGCAGAAAATCCTTATATGCTGCTGCCAGCGTCAAATGAGAATGGAGGTTAAGGTATGCGTATGATCTTTCCAATGCCTTGGCAAAGCTTAATTTTATTTGTCGTTTGGCTGTTGCTGAATGAATCGATAGCACCGGGTCATCTGGTATTAGCTTCTATCTTAGCGATTGGGATTCCTTTGTTGTTAAGAGGAACTCAACTTCACCGGTTAAATATTAACAAGCCGGTTCAAGTGGTCTTATATGCTCTGAAAGTGTTAGGAGATATTGTCTCAGCCAACTTTGAAGTAGCTGTTCAGGTACTTGGTCCTACCAAGCGTTTGAAGCCAGGTTTTTTAGCGATTCCTTTGGATATAGAAGGCGACTTTCCTATCACTGTATTGGCCAGTACGATCTCTTTAACGCCAGGAACAGTGAGTGCTGAAGTATCCATAGATCAAAAATGGTTATATGTGCATGCACTTAACCTTGTAGATGAGGCTGGAACTATAAAAGAGATTAAAGAGCGCTACGAGCAGCCATTGAAGGAGATTTTTGGATGTTAATGTTCTGTCTTATTGCTGCTACAGCCATGGTTGTGATTGCGATGACGCTCAACCTTGTAACCTTGTTTAATGGTCCGGATCAGCCAGATCGCATTTTGGCGTTGGATACTATGTATATTAATAGTATTGCTTTGATCCTTTTGTTTGGCTTGATTATGGGCACATCGCTCTATTTTGAAGCTGCTCTTTTGATTGCAATGTTAGGTTTCGTAAGTACAGCGGCATTGTGTAAATATCTGTTACGTGGCGACATCATTGAGTAGGAATTAAGCATGGGTTTTTATATTGAGCTAATTGGCTCGGCATTGCTGCTAATGGGTGGAGCTTTTGTTCTTTTAGGCTCGATCGGTTTAATGAAAATGCCTGATTTTTATATGCGTTTGCATACACCGACGAAAGCTACAACCTTAGGCATGGGGGCTATTCTGATTGCTTCGATGTTGATCACTTCGTACCGTAATGGTGGCGTGAGTGCTCACGAACTTTTGATTACGATCTTCCTTTTCATTACAGCGCCTGTAAGTGCAATGATGTTGGCTAAAACAGCATTACACCTGCAGGTAAAAATCAATAAAGGCAGCGTAAATGAAGAGTTAGCTGAACCCGCAAAACATCGAGAACCGCCGGGGCAAAGCGAAAAGTCTGAAGGTTAAATTGAATCTGAAAAAGGGGGCATTAAGTGCCCCTTTTTTTGTGTTTAGAAAATTGATTTAAGCATCTCTAATGACTTTGTTTATAAAGGCTTCTGGCACAGCAGTAACGCTACGTTTATCGTAATCGAAAAAAACGACGCCAGTCTTTGCATGAGCCACTTCAACAGCGGTTTTCTTGTTGGTTATCAGATAGAAAAAGTCGAAGCCATACTTATTAATATCAGCTAAGGCGATATCGATCTGAAGTTGGTCGCCATGAAACCCTTCTGCTTTGTATACGATGGCTGAGTCAGTCATGATAAGACCGAGCCCTTCAATATCTAACTCTCCATAATGATAATGGCTGAGGAAGCGAATGCGCGCTTCATGCACGATAGAGAGCATGGCATCGTTACTTAGATGGCCACCGTAATTAATATCACTGATTCGCACAGGTAATTCTGTGGAAAAAATATAGTTGTCAGGCATGTCTAGCTTAATGCGGGCCATATCTAATCCTTAAGTTTTGTAAACTGAGACAGCATCTACCATTCCAGAGGTGAGCTTTTCTAATTCATCGTTTGTCATAATGTAAGGTGGCATCACGTACACTAGTTTGCCGAAGGGTCTTATCCACAAGTCACGCTCTATAAATAACTTTTGAATCTCGGCAGTATTAACAGCTTCTTTCATCTCGATAACGCCAATAGCACCTAAGCTGCGTACCTCATGTACATGATCTAATTCCGCTGCTGGTGCTAAACCTGCTTTTAATCCGGCTTCGATCCGAGTGACATTTGTCTGCCAATCGTTTTTAACCAATAGCTCCAAGCTTTTATTGGCAATAGCACATGCTAGAGGATTGCCCATAAATGTTGGGCCGTGCATAAAGCAGCCAGCACCACCTGCGGAGATGGTTTCGCCGATATGCTTTGTCGTAAGTGTGGCGGCTAATGACATGTATCCGCCGGTAATCGCCTTACCTAGACAAAGAATGTCAGGCTCGATGCCTGCATGTTCGCAAGCGAACAACTTACCGCTTCGACCAAAACCGGTCGCAATTTCGTCGGCTATGAGTAATACATCAAATTCAGTGCACAGTGCGCGTGCTTCTTTCAAATACTGCGGTGAGTAAAAGCGCATGCCGCCTGCACCTTGAACAACAGGTTCTAAGATCAATGCTGCTATTTCTGAATGATGTTGCTCTAGTAAATGGCGTAAAGGAGCGATATCGCTTTCGTCTAGGCTCTGATCAAATTTTGTTTGAGGAGCTGGCGCAAAGAAATGCTGTGGTAGTACACCAGTAAAAATTTCATGCATCCCCGTAACTGGATCACATACAGCCATCGCACCAAAGGTATCACCGTGATAGCCATTTTTAATGGTAAGTAGCTTATGTTTTTCTGGCTTACCGCGGGCGTGTTGATATTGAATGGCCATTTTAAGAGCGACTTCAACGGCAACAGAGCCTGAGTCTGCGATAAACACTTTATCGAGATTGGCAGGAGTCATCTCTACCAGCTTTTGGCAGAGATTGATTGCAGGTTCATGAGTAAGGCCGCCAAACATGACATGCGCCATTTTATCGATCTGTTCATGTGCTGCTTGGTTTAATTCTGGATTGTTATAGCCGTGAATAACTGACCACCACGATGCCATACCATCGATAAGTTCTTTGCCGTTACTTAGCTTTAATTTAACGCCACTAGCCGATTCGACAGGGTAAACCGCTGGAGGGTTGATCATGGATGAGTAGGGGTGCCAAATATGTTGCTGGTCAAAAGAAACCTGCTCAGAAGTGATCATGCTTAGGTGTGCCCTTAATCGAAATTTTTTAATTAGGAGTATTAGAGCCTGCTTAAAATTTTTGATCAAGACAAGTTCTAATTTTATCTCTGAGTGCTTGTTATGTAAGAAAGCTCTAAAATATAAATCTTTTGTAACATGTTAATAAATAAGCGAAAAAACTAATAAAAAATGCGTGATTATGAAAAAAAATTCACTTAATTTAGAACTTGGTGAAACTTTATTCACAAGCTGTAGTCACAAACGCAAGAGCTCGTGACAGGCTCTGAATTTTACAAATAACGCAAGATAATAATTTTTTCAATTTTGGGGTGAATTAAGAATGGCTAATAAAAATACATCTGTAAAACCTATGGTTGCCGCTGTTGGTGCAGCATTTATGACTGGTATGGTTGCGGCGCCTGTTGCGACAGCTGCAGAAAACCCATTTGCTACAACGGACCTATCTTCTGGTTACAGCCAGCAAGTTGCTATGAACGAAGGCAAATGTGGTGAAGGCAAGTGCGGTGGTAAAAAAGCTGAGAAGTCTGAAGGCAAGTGTGGTGAAGGCAAATGCGGCGGTAAAAAAGCTGAGAAGTCTGAAGGCAAATGCGGTGAAGGTAAGTGCGGTGGTGATAAAGCTGCTAAGTCTGAAGGCAAGTGCGGTGAAGGTAAATGTGGCGGTGACAAAGCTGCAAAATCTGAAGGCAAATGTGGTGAAGGCAAGTGCGGTGGTGACAAAGCTGCTAAGTCTGAAGGCAAGTGTGGCGAAGGTAAATGTGGCGGTTCTAAATAATCCCAATAACGCTTTGTAATACTTAATAGAGACCCTGAGCCTTCAGGGTCTTTTGACTTAAAGGCTAGGTGTTTCATGAATAAAGACCGCTATCCTGTTACAGGGGCAGGCTTCGGCTTTCGCCGTTGTATGTCAGAGACATTAAAAGAGATTGATCCAAGTGGGTTTGATTTTCTAGAGATCGCGCCGGAAAACTGGATGGGGCTTGGTGGGCGTTTCGGTAAAGCGTTTAAACAATATACTGAAAAACACCCTTTTATGGCTCATGGTCTATCTCTATCTATCGGTAGCCCTTCCCCTTTAGATATGGATTTTTTGACTCGCCTTAAAGCCTTTCTTAAAGAACACAATATTCGCGGGTACTCTGAGCATCTGAGCTACTGTTCTGATGATGGTCATCTTTATGATTTGATGCCGATTCCTTTTACTGCGGAAGCGGTGAAATACGTAGCAGAGCGGATTCGTCAGGTTCAAGATGTGCTTGAGCAAAGAATTGCGATGGAAAACGTCTCGTACTATGCAGCGCCTGGTGCTGAGATGACAGAGCAAGAGTTCTTGTTGGCTGTATTGGAAGAAGCGGACTGCGATCTGTTACTCGATGTTAATAACATCTATGTAAACAGTATCAACCATGGCTATGATGCTGAGGCGTTCTTGAGGGCAATGCCTGCAGAACGGATTATGTATCTTCATATCGCAGGTCATTACAACGAGGCTGAAGACCTTATCGTTGATACGCATGGAGCGCCTGTTGTTGATCCAGTTTGGTCTTTGTTGGAATCCACATATGACCAATTTGGTTTAGTGCCGACGTTATTAGAGCGTGACTTTAATATTCCGCCGCTGCCTGAGCTATTAGCGGAGGTGGATCAGGTTCGTTCCTATCAAAATAAATGGAAGATGCGCCATGCACAAACCGTTGCCTGAAATGCCTAAGTTCCAGCAGCTACAATACGAGTTTGCTGCACATATTCGGAATCCCGATGAGAATGATGGTCCTGATGGTATCGAAGACCGTCGCATGGGTATTTACCGAGACCTCTTCTTCAATAATGTTGAAGGTTTTTTGTCTGGTAATTTCCCGGTTTTAAAACAGATCAGTTCGAAAGAGTATTGGACTAAGTTGGCGCGCGGTTTTTTTGATAAACATCGTTGTCAGACGCCTTATTTCCTTGAAATTGGTCAGGAGTTTATTGCTTACGTTCAAAATGAACGAGAACCGCAAGAAAATGATCCTGCGTTTTTATTAGAGCTGATTCATTATGAATGGGTTGAACTCGCATTAGATGCGTCAGAGATAGAGCTACCTTTGCAAAATGTTGATGTTAATGGCGATCTGTTAACGCAACATCCCGTGCAATCGCCTTTGGCTTGGCTTCTCTCTTATCAGTATCCGGTACATTGTGTGCGTCCAGATTATCAGCCGACAGAACCATCAGACACACCAACTTTCTTGATTGCTTACCGTAATCGCGAAGATGAAGTGCAGTTTATGGAAGTTAATTCAGTGACTGGACGGTTGTTGTACCTCTTATCTGAAGATGAATCGCTCCCGGGGGAGCAGGCGTTACAGCAGATCGCGAGTGAGATGCAGCACCCTGATCCATCCCAAGTGGTTTCAGGTGGTTTAAGTACACTGGAACATCTGCGTTCTAAGGGCATAGTGTTAGGAACAAGAGTTTAGTTACCACTCATTGGATAACGGGTGAAGTTATGTCGAATCCTATGGTTAGTTTTGTTAGTCGTTTACAAGATATCTTAGATAATACGAAGTGTGCAGATGGTCTAGCGCCTTTGTTGTTGAGATTGTATCTCGCGCCTGTGTTTTTACAGGCGGGCTGGAATAAATATATTGGTTTCGAAAACACCGTTGAGTGGTTTGGAAACAAAGAGTGGGGTCTAGGCTTGCCTTTTCCTGAACTTTTGGCTGCGATGGCAACCGGTACTGAATTAATTGGCGGTGTGTTGCTACTGATTGGTTTTGCTGTGCGCTGGATTAGTATTCCTTTGATGGTCACTATGCTAGTGGCTGCATTTGCGGTGCATTGGGAAAACGGTTGGTTAGCTATCTCTGATGGTGGTAGTTGGTTGGCTAATGACAGAGTCATGGAGGCTCAAGAGCGTTTGGCTGCGGCTAAGAGTTTGCTACAGGAGCATGGACACTACGATTGGCTAACGGGGCGTGGATCTGTTGTTATTTTAAATAATGGGATAGAGTTTGCTATCACCTATTTCGTGATGTTGTTCAGTTTGTTCTTTACTGGTGCTGGACGATTCGTGAGTGTGGATTATTGGATTCGCCGCTGCTGTAAACAAGATTAGAGTTTAGATATAAAAAAGGCCTCGATTTAGAGGCCTTTTTTATTGGGGATAAATATCGATTAACGAGGTTGTGTTGGGTTAACGATTAGAGATACAAAAGCGTCGTTATACCAATGAGATGCACTAATGAGATCGGTAAAAGATTCAGACTCAAAAACGCGCTCTAAATAACATTCAAACAGTGCGCTGGATTCTTCGATCATTTGTTCAGCTTGTGCAAAAGTAAAGTTCATATACACCTCAATCGTTAACCTGACTCCTTCAGACTTCCATCCCAAATAAAAACCCGAGCATTTTAATCGGGTTTTATACTTTAGTCAAAGTTTTGTTTAATTATTGATCAGGTATTTGGTTATAAGCTTTTGTTAGTTTGGTTATCGGATGAAGGCGTTTGCGACCCTACGGAATCTTTTATTTCATCTAGCATATCGTTTAGCAAAGGCGCGCATTCATTGCCCGCGTCTAAAGCATTGTCGATAACTTGGCCGACTGTGGGAGATTCCTTTTGATTCAGCGCTTGTTGATCATCCATACATTGCATGTAGTTCTTCAGATAGATAGAACTCGTCTTTCCCGTACTTTCCAGTTGCTCGATACTCTCGGGCAGTGTGAGTAACCAATCAGGAATTTTTTCTAAATGTTCATTTGCTTGTGTACATGCCGATAAAGTGACTAGTGCAGTGCAGATCAATGCGCGTAAATACAGCATATAAGCCTCCAAAAGCTATAGGCGTATATTAAATAGTTTAGCCTGAAGAAGAGCTGAATCAGTCTCGCTATCGTTGAGGCGGATGCTATTCGACCGTGATTGAATCAACCGTTATTTCTTGATCTGTGATTCTAAAGCGAACGTTAAGATCGTGTAACTTTATTCCGTAACTTTTTTCGGCATCATTCTTTTTATAAGCCGGACGCGGATCACATTGCAGAAGTTCGCTGAGTTGCTGTTTTAACGGTTGTTGTAACCGGATTTCACTGGCTGAAATTTCTTGTTGGGCTTGTTCCGAGAATACAACCGGTTGAGCTAGAAGGGTGATTTCATCTGCCATTGGGTATTCAGCATCAGAGATAATGTCTGAGTAAGGCAGGTATGGCTTTATATCGATCACAGGGGTGCCGTCTAATAGGTCTGCACCACTAATCACTAGTTCAATACCGTTAGATGTTTTTTCGATGCTAACTAAACGTACAGGAGACAACCCGATAGGATTGGGGCGAAAAGGAGAGCGTGTAGCGAATACCCCAAGTCTTTTATTGCCGCCTAAGCGAGGAGGACGGACTGTAGGTTTCCAGCCTTTATCAATGCACTCGCTAAATAGGAAAACGAGCCAGATATGGCTGCAGTTTTCCAAGCCCCTAACAATCTCATCACTTGAAAACTCTTCTAAGATCTCAACACGAGCTGTTACGCTTTTCGCTAAATTGGGCTGCCTAGGGATGCCAAATTTTTCTTTATAAGGGCTTCGAATGACGGCGATTGGAGCTATGGAGTAAGTACTTGGCATAAGTGATGTCGCAAATTAGTTGTCACTAGTCTTGAACTCAGGTTTGTACTCTTTATTTTCCTTTAATGCCACTACTCTTATTTTTTATTCTTTCGTTCAAATGCTATCTATCTGTTCGAGCTAAAGCCAATCCATAGACTTGCTCGGCGCCGGCATTGAGTAACGCGAGGCTCGCTGCTTCGAAAGTCGCCCCTGTAGTCATTACATCATCAATTAACAATATTCGCTTATGTGTGATCGGCTTGCATTTGAAAGCGCCTTTTTGATTTTTAAGACGTTCTTTACGGGATAGAGAGTGTTGTGGTGGCGTGCTTTTTATTTTAATGAGTGAGTTACGGTCTGAGGGAATACCACTGTATTGGCTGATCCGGTCGCAGAGGAGTGTAGCTTGATTATAGCCACGTTTTATAAAGCTAACTCTATGCATGGGGATAGGCATCAAGCAATCGACAGGTTGCTGGGTGGTTAAATGGTCAGTCATCAGTCGGGCTATATGGCTTATAAACTGAGTATTACGATTGAATTTAATGCCGCTAATGAGTTGGTTAATAGGAAATTGATAGTGGAAAAGTGCCTGGGCTTGCTTAAAGGCCGGTTGCTTCTTTTGGCATTGACCGCAAATTAAGTTGTCTTGATCGCTAGGGAGGGGAAGGGCACAGACTTTGCAGCAGTGCTCTAACCAAGGCAGGTCTTGCAAGCAGCTAGAGCAGATATTGCTTTTAGAGGGTGTATCAAGCTTGAGCTGGCATAAAATACATAGATTAAAAAGTAGGCTGTAGTCCACTGTCTGTTTTTTCATTGGTTGACAGTTCCTTCTGTCAGGATAAAATTGTCGCTTTATTTTGGTACGTTTTATCGTGGTGCAAGGCTTCCTGCCTGTATCGCTATTTTCTCGGGAGAAGAAGCAAGATGCAACAACTAGGTGCAATTCGTCATGACTGGACAGAAGCAGAGGTAAAAGCTCTGTTTGAACTGCCTTTTAATGATCTGATGTTTAAAGCGCAAACAGTGCATCGCGAAAACTTCGACCCGAATGAAGTTCAGGTTAGTACGCTGCTTTCTATTAAAACAGGTGCGTGTCCAGAAGATTGTAAGTACTGCCCGCAGAGTGGTCATTACAATACTGGTCTGGAAAAAGAGCGCTTGATGCAAGTTGAAAAAGTATTGGAGAAAGCTCGTAAAGCCAAAGAGACAGGTTCAACCCGTTTCTGTATGGGCGCGGCTTGGAAGCACCCAGCAGATAAAGATATGCCTTATGTAATCGAAATGGTTCAAAAGGTCAAAGAGATGGGGTTAGAGACCTGCATGACTTTGGGCATGTTGGATGAAGGCAAAGCTCAACAGCTTGCGGATGCGGGTTTGGATTATTACAACCATAACTTGGATACTTCTCCTGAGTTTTACGACAAAATTATCACGACCCGTACTTACCAGGATCGTTTAGACACGCTACAGAATGTTCGTGATTCCGGTATGAAGATTTGTAGTGGTGGTATTTTAGGCATGGGCGAAACGGCCAAGGATCGCTACGGTTTATTGATGCAACTAGCGAATATGCCAGTGCAACCTGAAAGTGTACCAATCAACATGCTGGTTAAAGTATCGGGTACTCCGCTAGAAAATGTTGAAGATTTAGATCATATCGATTTTATTCGTATGATTGCTGTGGCGCGTATCATGATGCCTAAATCCCATGTTCGTTTATCCGCTGGTCGTGAAAAAATGAGCGATGAAATGCAGGCGATGACATTCTTTGCTGGCGCCAACTCTATTTTCTATGGAGAGTGTCTACTAACGACACCAAATCCAGAAACACATCGCGATGTTCAATTATTTAAGAAGTTGGGTATCAATATGGAGCAACGTATCTCTGATACGGATGAAACCCAAGAAGCTGCATTAATGAATGACCTGCAGAAACAGCAGGACAGCACTCACTTCTACGAAGCTTAATGGCTTACAGGAGGTAGTGAAGACTACCTCCTACTCTATACCCCTTAGAGATTTACTATGTCTTTTGACTCCTTGTCTGAAGAACTGCAGCAGCGAAAGCAGCAGTCTCTTTATCGTCAACGCCGTACTTTAGAAACACCACAGCAACCAATGGTGAGCGTGGATGGGCGCGAGTATCTTGCCTTCTGCTCAAATGATTATTTGGGATTGGCTAATCACCCTGACGTTATCCACAGCTTTCAAAAAGCAGCAGATAAATTTGGTGTTGGTGGCGGTGCTTCGCACTTAGTGAATGGGCATAGCCAAGCTCACCATGAGCTTGAAGAGGCGCTTGCCGAATTTACAGGCAGACCCAGAGCGCTGCTTTTCTCAACCGGGTATATGGCGAATATTGGTGCCGTAAATGCTTTATTGGATAAGCAAGATGCGGTATTTCAGGATCGCTTAAATCATGCCTCTTTATTGGATGCTGGTTTGCTGTGCGGCGCGCGTTTTCAACGTTACTTGCATAACGACTCCGAGAGCCTAAATACACGTCTGAGCAGATCAGAGGCACGACGTAAGTTAGTGGTTACTGATGGTGTATTTAGCATGGACGGCGATGTGGCTGATCTGCCTTCACTCGCTTCAGTGTGTCGTGATCATAATGCTTGGTTAATGGTTGATGATGCGCATGGCTTTGGTTGTTTAGGTAGGCAAGGTGGTGGCTGTGCGGAATATTTTGCTATGGGGTCGAATTCACCGGAAGTGCTGGTGGGTACCTTAGGTAAAGGTTTTGGTACTGCGGGTGCATTTGTAGCCGGTTCTGAAGAGCTCATCGAGACCTTAATTCAACACGCTAGAACCTATATCTACACTACAAGCATGCCGCCAGCAGTGGCTGCTGCTACCTTAACGAGTTTGCGTATATTGCGTGAAGAAAACTGGCGTAGAGAAAAGCTCGAAGCGTTGATCCAACAATTCAGAAAAGGTTGTGATGATTTAGGTTTGGATCTAATGGACTCTCCAACGCCGATACAGCCAATTGTAATTGGCGAATCAGATAAAGCGATCCAGATTAGTCAGGGGCTTGAGCGAGAAGGCATATTCATCAGTGCGATTCGTCCGCCAACCGTTCCGCAAGGCAGCGCACGATTAAGAGTGACCTTAAGTGCCGCGCATACAGAAGCGCAAGTTGAGCGCTTATTAGGCACTTTAGAAAAAGTTATTAAAGAGCAGGCGTAGATGAGCCAAGTAAAGCTTTATAAAGAGTACCGCGAGAACCCAGGCAAGCCTGAACTAGTTCTATTACATGGCTGGGGGATGACAGGGCAGGTATGGGGCCCATTTGCTGATCAATTGGCAGAGTATTTTAGCCTGACGATTATCGATCTACCGGGTTTGGGGCGATCTCAGGAGTTTCCTACCCCTTATACGCTTGATGCGGTATTGGATCTGCTAGTGGAGCAGGTGCCTGAATCGGCAATCTGGCTAGGTTGGTCCATGGGTGGGCAGATCGCCGTTGCTTTTGCAGATCGTTTCCCTGTGCGTGTGGAGAAGTTGATTACTATTGCTTCTAACCCTTGCTTTGTTCAGCGCGATGATTGGCCATCGGCTATGGATGAAGCAACGCACCAAGCTTTCGAAGTATCGCTTGCTCAGAATCAGAAAAAGACCTTAACCCGTTTTGTTATGCTGCAAACACAAGGAGCGGAAGCGGGTCGAGATATTCTGAAGACACTTAAAGTGATCCTATCGGATGTGGAGCACACGGCAGCTGAAGAGAGCTTAGCTTTATTGCGCTTAGATCAGCGTCCAGAGTTAAAGAATCTAGCTGTACCGGTGTTACACCTATTTGGTGAAGTCGATCACCTTGTTCCAAATTCAGCAGCAGAAGCTAGTCAGAGTATAAGTGGTGGTGAAGTGGTGACTTATGCCGGTGCGGGCCACTTACCTTTCCTTTCCCATCAAGCTGACGTGGTCGCTGATATTCTTGGTTTTGTTCAAGGGGATCAATCATAGTGGATCTGTTGATTGATAAGCGCCGTGTAGCGGATTCATTTAGCAAAGCTGCTCAGACCTACGACAGTGTTGCTGACTTGCAAAGAGAGGTTGGACAGGAGCTATTGGCTTATCTCCCTAAGCAATCTGTATCCACCATGATGGATTTAGGTTGTGGTACGGGCTACTTTACCCCTAAGCTCAAGCATGCCTACCCAGATTCAACTTTACTCAATCTAGATCTTGCCTTGGGGATGTTGCAGTTCTCCCGCGCGCAGCGCTGTGAAGATCAAACTCATTGGATCTGTGCTGATGCTGAGGCTTTGCCGATTGCTGATCAGCAGTTAGATCTGATCTTTTCAAGTTTAGCGATACAGTGGTGTGAAGATGTAGAGGATTTGTTCTCAGAGATAAACCGTGTGTTAAAGCCGGGTGGACGCTTTGTCGTTGCTACGCTGGGGCCCGATACACTTAAAGAGCTTCGTCAGGCTTGGTCGCATGCGGATAGCTTTACCCATGTGAATCAGTTTATGCCAGTGGAGCAGTTAAAGGCTGCTCTGCCGGAATCGCTTTGCTGTCAAACGTTAGAGCAACAGAATAAGGTTTTACGTTATTCGCAGTTAAAGCAGCTAACAGATGAGCTTAAAAGGCTTGGGGCGCACAATATGAACGCAGGTCAGCAACAAGGTCTGACTGGGCGAGAGCGGGTGCGCCGTTTTAAAGAAGGTTATGAGCAGCAACGTTTGAATGATGGGGCTTTGCCGGCGACCTATCAGGTTATATATGCTGTATTTGAAAAAGAAGTTTAGGAGTTAGGTTGTGGGTAAGCGAAGTTTCTTTGTTGCAGGTACAGATACCGATGCTGGAAAAACCGTGGTTTCTACGGGGCTGATTGAGGCCGCTAATCAGCATGATCTAAGAACGATCGGTTTGAAGCCCATTGCCGCAGGTTGTGAAGAAACAGAGGACGGCTTGCGTAATTCTGATGCGCTTGCTCTGCAAGAGGCAGCATCCGTTGCTATGTCGTATGAGCAAGTAAACCCTTTTGCATTTAAACCTCCTATTGCACCGCATATTGCTGCAATGAAAGAAAATCGTGTATTAAGCGCTGATCGTATTGCTGCGATGTGCAAAGGCGCTTTAATGCAGCCTGCTGATTTTGTGATTATTGAAGGCGCGGGTGGTTGGCGAGTGCCACTAAGTTTTCGTGAAACTATGGCTAATATTCCTAAGCTTTTAAATGTGCCAGTGATCATGGTAGTGGGTATGAAGCTTGGTTGTATTAATCATGCTTTGTTGACTGCCGAAAGCATCTCCCGCGATGGTCTGCAGCTAGCTGGATGGATTGCTAACCGTGTTGATCCAGAGATGGATTGTTACGGAGAAAATGTTGAAACTATCGCAAATATGCTGCGCGCACCTCTACTTGGCGAAGTGCCATATCTAGATGAACCTTCTGCAAAAAATGTTGCCCAATATATTGATCTCGATTTATTGTTGAATAATTAACATGATCAAAAAATGAACATCTCCTCTCGATGTTCTATAATTACTGTTGCCATAGCTGTGTTTAAAAAATATAGAGGTGGTGGCTATGAATGTAACCAATGCTTTGCAGACAGGTTTGGTCGGTATTAATCGTGGTTTGGACAACGCGCCGCGAGCTGCTAGTGATGTCACTGGTTCGGGTAAGCCTGATCAACCTGAAGAAGCTACAGGCCGTGATCAAAACCAAGCGGTACTAGAATCAGCAGCAGGAACTGATGTAGAAGCTGCTGCGACAAAAGTTGTCAGTCAATTGGAAGAACCAGGCGAGCCTGGCGCGATTATTAATGTGCGTGTGTAAATGTGCATTAACTAATAAATGGATGTGGTGAACAAGGTGAAAGCAGAGATTGCTTTGCACATAATCAACAGAGGGGTATAGCTGATGCAGATATTCAATGCAGCTAATTCCCAGGCACTGAATGCCAGTGCTATACCGCAAGAACTTCGCTCGAGTGAAGCGAGGAAGGTGCTTGCGACTGTTGAAAATGTGGCGCCTGAGCAGGAGCTACAATCCAGTCGAGGTTTGGTTAACCGAGATCGTGTGACCCTTTCTGCTGAAGCAGCCGAACTATCCCGTCTTGCTAGCACAACGTCCACCGAACTAGAACGTGAAGATGGTGAACTTATTGGCTTGGAATCTGATGATGCCGAGCTAGTAGGGTTGGAGTCTTCATCATCGACTTCTGCTCCAGCATCCTTAGGCGTTTCTAAATCTGAACAGGCGCAAGAGCAGCAGGAGCTTGAAATAACTCGAGAGCTTGCTAAGCGTGACCGTGAAGTCAGAGCTCATGAACAAGCGCACGCTTCCATCGGTGGGCAATATACCTCTGCGCCGAGCTATACCTATGAGCGTGGGCCTGATGGTCGCCTTTATGCTGTTGCCGGTGAAGTCAAAATAGATACATCTCCAGTGCCGAATGATCCGCAGGCGACTTTAGAGAAAGCTGAAATTATCCAGAGGGCGGCTCTAGGTGTTGCAGAGCCATCTGCAGCCGATCGTGCTGCAGCAGCTGATGCTCGAGCTATGGCGGCTGAAGCGCGCGCTGAGATCCTGCAGCAAGAGGAAGATGTAAAAGCTGAAGAGGCGAGTGCTGCTGAAGAGTCAGAATCGGAAGATGAGGATGATTCTCCAACTGCAGGTGAGCGTTTGCAGGAATTTAGAGATCAGCAACAGGCTCGTTCTGATGGTGCTGCTGAGGCTCTAAATGACTTTAATGAACGCATGAAAGATATCAATAAAGAGCTTGCACAGATCAACAAGAAACTAGTTGATGCCGGTGTCTTCCAAAAGCTTTTCCCTGAAGGCTCTCTACTTGATCAGCAAGTATAAGCTGGTCAATCCTTTCCTACTGTATATAATCCAATATGAGCTGTGTGAATTCAGCTGGTTTTTCCGCGTGTGGCCAATGGCCAGCATTTTGGATGATTTTGTAATCTGCTTTAGGGAATAGCCCTAAAACCGCATCGCGATATTTGGGTAGTAGATAATCCGATTTAGCGCCCTTAATAAATAAAACTGGATTTGTATAGGGGTTACCTTGAGGGGCTGCGCTGATATTGGAGTATTGGTTATGCAATGCGTCTAAGTTCATTCGCCATGCAAATTTCTTATCTTCAGTGCGGTAGAGATTCTTCAGCAGGAATGCTCTAACACCCAATTCATCGACATAAGCTGAAAGTTGTTTATCAGCATCGCCACGGGATTTAAGGGATGTTAGGTCGACTGAAAATAGTCCTTTGAATACATCGTCATGATGGGGTGTATATTCCACTGGGGCTATATCAACAATAACCAGCTTTGCTATGAGTTCTGGATGAGTAATAGCAAATTGCATGGCTGCTTTACCGCCCATTGAGTGGCCGATAATGTGAGCTTTGTTTAGCTTTAGATCCTGCATCAGTTCAGCGATATCACTAGCCATAAGTTCGTAGTCGATCTCCGCCGAGTGTGGAGAGCGGCCGTGATTTCTCATGTCGGCAGCGATCACTTGAAAGTGCTCTGACAGAACTTTGATTTGAGCGCCCCAGTTTTCAAGGGTGCCAAACAGGCCATGCAAAATAATTAAAGGTTCACCTTCGCCGTGAATCTGATAGTGCAGTTTCATTATCTATTACTCAAAATAAAGGCGGCGCTGATAAGTCAGGGCCGCCTTGGGTATTAACTTACTTAGATATTACAGAATATCTAGTAGCTCTACGTCAAATACAAGCGCAGAGTATGGAGGGATGCCACCTGGAGAACCTTGCTCACCGTAAGCTAGGTTGTAAGGGATAAATAGCTTCCATTTAGCGCCTTTGTTCATTAGCTGAAGAGCTTCAGTCCAGCCAGCGATTACGCCGCCAACAGGGAATTCTGCTGGTTGACCGCGATCGTAAGAACTGTCGAATACTTTACCGTCAGTGAAAGTACCGTGGTAGTGAGTACGAACAGTAGACTCGCGAGAAGGTTTGTCGCCTTCTTCACCTGCTTCGATGATTTCGTACTGTAGGCCTGATTCAAGAACAACAACGCCTTCACGTTTAGCGTTTTCAGCTAGGAACTCTTCACCTGCCGCAGCTGCTTCTTTAGCTTGTGCTTCTTGAGCTGCACGAAGACGTTCGTTGATTACGTTGAACGCTTCTTGGATCTCTTGAACTTCTACGCGCATTGCTTCGCCGTTGAAAGAATCAGCGATACCTGCGGAGATCGCATTTAGATCCATGCCTTCGAATGGCTGTTGTGCTAGCTGGTCGCCCATTTGACGGCCGATACCGTAGCTTGCTTTCTGTTCTAGTGTTTCAAATTGAAGATCAGACATTTATTGAGTCTCGTTGAGTCAAAAAAAGCGAGCAATCTCGCAGCTCGCTATAGAAAATTATTTGCTTAAAAACAATATGGGGTCGACGCGTGTGTTATTCAAGCTTACACCCCAATGAAGATGTGGCCCAGTGGAACGACCTGTCGATCCTATCTCCCCAAGCTTGTCACCTGTTTGGAGTACGTCACCGATTCTTACATCAATTTTACTCATATGGCAGTACATCGTTGTCATGCCGTAACCATGATCAACAATGACTGTTTTGCCATTAAAGAAGTAGTGTCCAGTGTCTACAACGGTGCCTGCAGATGGCGCGGTAATTGGTGTGCCTTTAGGTGCCGCAATATCTAATCCGCTGTGAGGGTTGCGAGGCTGCTTGTTATAAAAACGTTTTAAGCCAAATGGGCTGCTATAAGGACCTTTAGCCGGAATAACAAACCGAGTCGGTAATTGCTCAGGTTCACTCCAATGTTTGTAAGCTGCGACCATTTTAGCTTTTTCGCGGCGCCAGCGTTTTACATCTTCAGGATCAGGTTCTACGTGACGTTTGTTTTTGATGGTTAGATACTGAGCTTTGTATTCTTTGTCCTCAACCTGAAAGTAATACGAGGTTCCGTCAGCTTTTAAGTGTTGTTTCTTGTCTGGTTTGGCGCTTAATGGGATGCCTGCAACAGCGATCCATTTGCTAGTATCCGCGTATGCAGTATCTGTTGATGGTAACACCATAACGCGATTTCCCTTATACCAAGCGGATGGCGCGATAGCTGATGTAAGGCCTTCAAGCGGTAAAATGGCAACGCCGCCAGGTACACGGCTTTCGGTTGGAAGTTCTAGAGCTTGTGCATTGATGCTGAAAGCGCATAAGCCTGTAAAGAGTAGAAGTGATTTGGTGAATGCTTTTCTGATCATATTAATGTTCCGTTATGACTTCATCTACGCTGCAGTGAAGTTGTCCTTTGTGTAAGTGAACTTCTATTTTTTGTCCGCTGACAACATCAGAGGCTGATTGAATAACTTTTTTGTCACTATCTTTGGTGATGGAGTAGCCTCGCTCTAGCGTAGCAAGTGGGCTAACAGTTTGTAACTGGCTCGCCAGCGAAGAAAGTTTTAATTGCTGACTTTTTAAACTTGATTGGCATGCCTGCTTAAGGCGTTGATGCAGCGAGTGAAGCTGTTCTTCCCTGCGTAGCAACAGCTGTTCAGGTGACTGAGCCTTTAAACGCCCTTCCAATTGCTGATATTTGATCTGCTTTTGCGCGAGGATGCGTCTGATTTGATTGTTCAGTTTTAGCTCTACATGATCCAAGCGTTGAGCTTGTTCTTTTAAAATCTGGCCAGGATGGCGTAATCGACTCTGTAAATTCGAAAGTTGCTGCTTGGCGGTAAAAAGCTGTTGCTTCTGTTGGCGCTTAAGTCGAAGGCTGAGCTGATTTAAGCGTAGTTGTAGCTCTTGTTGGTCTGGGCTGACTAATTCTGCAGCAGCGGAGGGGGTAGCTGCGCGGATATCGGCTATAAAGTCTGTAATGACCACATCAACTTCATGTCCTACTGCGCTGATAGTGGGTATTTCACAGTCAAATAAGGTGCGCGCAACTTGTTCGTTGTTGAAAGCTTGCAGATCTTCAAGTGAGCCTCCGCCGCGCCCCACGACGAGAACGTCACAAACTTGGTGCGCTTCAGCCAAAATTATCGCTTTGCAGATTTGTTGCGGGGCATCTTCGCCTTGTACGGCTGTCGGATAAATAGTGACGGGCAAGCCAGGGAAGCGTCTTTTTAGTACCGTTAAAATATCGTGTACTGCCGCACCTGTAGGTGAGGTAACGATGCCAATATGATTGGGGTGTTCCGGAAGCGCTTGTTTTTGTTTGCTGTCAAATAAACCCTCTTTCAAGAGTTTGTTCTTCAACTCTTCAAAAGCAACTTGAAGTTGGCCGCTGCCAGCGGGTTCTAGAAAGTCGCAGATTAATTGATAGTCGCCGCGGCCTTCATACAAGCTAACTTTAGCACGGACAATAACTTTGTCCCCTTGTTTGGGTTGCTTGCTTAACACTTGGTTGCGGTTCTTAAACATGGCGCAGCGTACTTGGGCTTTGTCATCTTTAAGAGTGAAATACCAATGGCCAGAACTAGGGCGAACAAAGTTAGAGATCTCGCCTTCTACTTGAATGGTAAGAAATGATCGCTCAAGCAAAGTGCGTGCTTGTCTATTTAGTTCGGAGACACTGAGCGCATGGGATTGAGTGCCAGATTTAAAGCTATTTGAGTTCTGCATGGCCCTCATATTAAACGATCTAATCGAGTTACTGCATCCGAAAGCAAAAAAAATGAAAACTAGGCCGTAATTACCCTGTAATTTACAAGTTTTAGATTGAGACAAAAGGCTAATTTCTGTATAATTTCCCGTTTAAATTTTACTTACTACACAGGCTGGCAAAGAATGTTGCGAATTGCTGAGGAAGCACTCACTTTTGACGATGTGTTGCTGGTTCCGGGCTACTCTGAAGTACTGCCAAAGGACGTTTCACTGAAAACTCAACTGACTAAAGGTATTCAGCTGAATATTCCTTTGGTCTCTGCTGCTATGGATACCGTGACTGAATCCGGTCTGGCTATAGCTATGGCGCAGGAAGGCGGTATCGGGATCATCCATAAGAACCTGACAATTGAGCAGCAAGCTGCTGAAGTTCGTCGCGTTAAAAAATATGAAGCAGGTGTTGTAAGTGACCCTGTAACTTGCAGCTCTACTATGACTGTAGGTGAACTACGTCAGCTGTCTACTGAAGTTGGTTTCTCCGGCTTCCCTGTAGTTGATGGCGATGATCTGGTTGGTATTGTGACTGACCGTGATTTCCGTTTTGAACGTAAGCTGGATGCGACTGTTGCTTCTATCATGACGCCAAAAGAGCGTTTGGTAACAGTGAAAGAGGGTGTAGACCCTGATGAAGTTCGCAATCTGCTTCGTAAGCACCGTATTGAAAAAATCCTAGTTGTTGATGATGCCTTCAAACTACAAGGCATGATGACAGTTAAGGATATGAATAAGGCTCAGTCTCATCCTAATGCTGCTAAAGATGCTAAAGGTCGTTTGATCGTTGGTGCTGCAGTAGGTACTGGCCCTGAAACACCTGATCGTGTAACCGCACTTGTAGAAGCTGGCGTTGACGTAGTTATTGTTGATACTGCGCACGGCCACTCTAAAGGTGTTATTGATCGCGTTGCTTGGGTTAAACAGACTTACCCACAGGTCCAAGTGATTGGCGGTAACATTGCTACTGCTGAAGCGGCAATTGCGCTAGCTGATGCAGGTGCTGATGGCGTTAAAGTTGGTATCGGTCCTGGTTCTATCTGTACTACACGTATCGTTGCAGGTGTTGGCGTGCCTCAGATCAGTGCTGTAGCTAATGTTGCTACTGCTATGGCTGAACGTGGTGTTCCAGTTATCGCTGATGGTGGTGTACGTTTCTCTGGTGACCTAGCTAAGGCAATTGTTGCGGGTGCATCTGCGATCATGGTTGGTTCTATGCTAGCGGGTACTGATGAAGCGCCAGGTGAAGTTGAACTATTCCAAGGTCGAGCATTCAAGTCTTACCGCGGCATGGGTTCTCTAGGTGCTATGGGTCAATCTTCAGGTTCTTCTGACCGTTACTTCCAAGATGCGTCTAAAGGCGTTGAGAAGTTGGTGCCAGAAGGTATTGAGGGTCGTGTACCGTGTAAAGGTCCAATGGGCGGCGTAGTTCACCAGTTAGTAGGTGGCTTGCGTGCAGCGATGGGCTACACCGGTAGTGGCGATATTCAAACTATGCGTACCGTTCCACAGTTTGTACGTATCACTAACGCGGGTATGAGCGAAAGTCATGTTCACGATGTGAGCATCACTAAAGAAGCGCCAAACTACCGCGTAAGCTAAGTAAATAAACTCTGAAAAGAGGGGTGGATAGAATCTGCCCCCTTTTTTTTTTGCGGCGACGCTAATGTCGCAAAGTGAAGAGATTGAAGGTTATGACCAAAGATATTCACGCTCAACGAATTCTGATTCTAGATTTTGGTTCTCAGTACACGCAGTTAATTGCACGTCGTGTACGTGAAATCGGTGTTTACTGTGAAATTCACGCTTGGGATATGTCTGAAGACGATATCCGTGAGTTTGCACCTAAAGGTATCATCCTTGCAGGTGGACCAGAGTCAGTTACTGAAGGTGATTCACCTCGTGCACCAGAGGTTGTATTTAACCTAGATGTGCCTGTGTTGGGTATCTGCTACGGCATGCAGACTATGGCTGCTCAGATGGGCGGTGAAGTTTCTACATCCGATAAGCGTGAATTTGGTTATGCTCAGGTTCGTTTGGAAAGTAGCCCAAGCCGACTGCTTGAGGGTATTGAAGATCACGTTGCAAACAACGGTGCTCTATCTCTAGATGTATGGATGAGTCATGGCGATAAAGTTACTACGCTGCCAGAAGGCTTTGCAGTAATTGCATCGACTGAGTCTGCTCCGATTGCTGCAATGTGCAATCCTGAGAAACAGTTCTTTGGTGTCCAGTTCCACCCTGAGGTGACTCACACTAAACAGGGCGGTCGTATTCTTGAGCGCTTTGTTGTTGAGATTTGTGGTACAGAAGCGTTATGGAACTCTGCAAACATCATTGCTGATCAGATTGAAAAAGTACGCGCACAGGTAGGTGATCAGAAGGTTCTTCTAGGTCTATCCGGTGGTGTTGATTCTTCTGTTGTAGCGGCATTGCTTCATAAGGCTATTGGCGATCAGCTGACCTGTGTGTTTGTTGATAACGGTCTTCTGCGTAAGCAGGAAGGCGATCAAGTAATGGACATGTTCGCTAAGAACATGGGCGTGAAAGTCATTCGTTCTGATGCGGAAGATTTATTCCTAGGTCGTTTGGAGGGTGAAAACGACCCTGAGAAGAAGCGTAAGATTATCGGTAATACTTTTATTGAAGTATTTGATGATGAAGCGACTAAGCTAACTGACGTTAACTTCCTAGCGCAGGGTACGATCTATCCAGACGTAATTGAGTCTGCTGCTGCGAAGACAGGTAAGGCACATGTTATTAAGTCTCACCACAATGTGGGTGGTCTGCCTGAAGATATGCAGTTTGAGCTAGTTGAGCCGCTACGTGAGCTGTTTAAGGACGAAGTGCGTAAGCTTGGTCTTGAACTGGGTCTTCCATACGATATGGTTTACCGTCACCCGTTCCCAGGCCCTGGTTTAGGCGTGCGTATTCTGGGTGAAGTTAAGAAAGAATATGCTGATATCTTGCGTGAAGCGGATGCGATCTTCATTGAGGAGCTGCATAAAGCTGATTGGTACCACAAGACAAGTCAGGCATTTGCGGTATTCCTACCGGTTAAATCTGTAGGTGTTGTAGGTGATGGTCGTCGTTACGAATACGTTATTGCTATTCGTGCGGTAGAGACAATCGACTTTATGACAGCGCGTTGGGCTCACCTACCATATGAGCTGCTAGAAACTGTATCTAGCCGTATTATCAATGAGATCCCTAAAGTATCTCGTGTGACTTACGATGTGAGCTCTAAGCCGCCTGCAACAATTGAGTGGGAATAAGTATTCTTTAAGCTGAATTGTTATGATAAAAAGCCTGCTTTTGTGCAGGCTTTTTAGTGTTTGGAGAAAGGTGAATGGATCAGCGAGAGATAGATGAGCGCTGGATGGAAGAGGCTTTGCTACTGGCGGATCGAGCCGAAGAAATTAACGAAGTGCCAGTTGGTGCTATCGTTGTTTTGAATGGTGAGATAATTGGTAGGGGCTGGAATCAGCCGATCAGTGGTCATGATCCAACTGCACATGCTGAGATACTAGCGCTGAGGGATGCGGCGGCTAATGTCGGTAACTACAGGCTGGTCGGTGCGGATCTCTATGTAACGATTGAACCTTGTACTATGTGCACTGGGGCGATTGTTCATTCTCGTATTCGTCGTGTTGTTTTTGGGGCGGTTGAAGCTAAAGCTGGAGCTGTTCAGAGTAATGGTCAACTGCTTGATCAGGCTTGGATGAATTATCGCGTAGAGGTTGAGGCTGGCGTATTAGCTGAGCGTTGCAGCGAAAAAATTAGTGCGTTCTTCAAGCGTCGTCGTGCCGAAATCAAGGCCGAAAAATTAGCTAAAAAGCAAAACCTACTAAAGGGCGGGTAGAAGATCCTCGACTACTTGTCCTTTATCCCAGCTTTCATGGTCTGGGTTTAGGTCTGCTTCTTCGTCTTGTCGCTTGGTTTGGATAACTTGCATCTCCCAGCTAAGTAGCTTCATGTATTTTCGAATATTACTGACATAGTGCACAGGTTCGTACCCGCGTGCATAACCGTAACGGACAGTACTGTAATGTCTTTCTTGAGTAAGTAGCGGAAGGTGTTTTTTTACATCATCCCACTTATCAGGGTTTAGGCCTGCTCTTGAGGTCAATACACGCGCATCCTCTAAATGACCATACCCTACGTTGTAACCTGCGAGTGCAAACCACAAGTGGTCTGGATCAGGAATACGATCTGGAATCTTCTTCTTTACGATTACAAGGTAATGAGCCCCGCCGATAATACTTTGCATGGGGTCTGTCCGGTCGGTGACATTAACTTCTTTAGCTGCAGCGTTGGTTAGCATCATGATTCCTTTAACGCCTGTAGGGGAGACTGCTTTTGGATCCCAGTGAGACTCTTGGTAGGCAATGGATGCTAATAGCTGCCAGTCTATCCCGGTTTCCTGTTCGGCCATAAGGAAATATTGTTCAATCTTCGGAAAGCGCGTTTGCATATCCTTCTTGAAGGTCGTGGTGTCGTAGAAATTAAGTGGATTGCTGCGATTAAAATATTTTTCTTTTAGTGATTCGATCAGAGTTTGGGTGCTTTCAAGGGCAAGAAAGCGATTAATGGAATCGCGCAATGTTTGGTCGTGATGGGGTGATAGCATCCAGGCTAGAGGTTGTGGTTTGTCGAGATCAAATCCTTTTTTAAGGCCCGGGAAAAAGGTTTTTTGGCTATCGAAGGTAACAGCATCAACGACGGTGTAGTCGATCTCTTTGTTTTGTACTTGTTCCATCAACTCGGTAGAAGAATAGGTACTAGTTTCGTCCCAGGTTAGTTCTGGATATTGAGCTTTTAGGCTTTGTAAAAGTTCTGCATGGCTGCTGTTGGCTAAAACGACTAATTTTTTACCGGGTTTAAGTAGATCGGAAATGTCTTTGGGTGCTTTCTTGCCTTTGGTTTGACGGTATATCAGCGTTGTCGTGGTTTTTAGGTAGGGTTGGGTAAACTCAAACCTTTCTTGGCGTTCTTCGGTAATCGTAAGCATGGAGCCCGCAATATGACCATCACGTGCGCTCATTGTTGTAAAAATAGAGCTGAAATCGTCGGGAAGTACCAGTTCTAATTCGACGCCTAAATGCTCTGCGTAAGCTTTGGCTAGATCGTATTCAAAGCCTGCAGGCTTACCTTTTTCAATAAAGTAAGTATTAGGTGAGTTTCGTGTAACGAGCTTTATCTCGCCAGATTCAATAATTGCACCTAGCTGAGTTTTGCTATTCCAGCTCAATAAGCCTGGAATACAGAACAAAAGAAAAATCAGCAGAGCGTATGCTGCATCTTTTTTGCGTCTAATATCAAACATTGTGCTGCTTTTCTGGTATCCAACTGGCTGTTTCGGTAAAATTCACTACTTATATTTCTCCTGTAACTACTGCTTTATATTGGCAGCTATCAAGAGGCTCTATTAGAGATGCTGGCACTGCGCGGAGCACCTGCTCTTTCTGCTTTTCGTCATGAAAAGTTACTTACCGTTATTCAGTCTTCAGTTCCTGCTGTAACAGGTCTATATGCTGAATTTATGCATTTTTCCGATTTGTCACAAGCTTTATCGGACGATGAGCAAAAAGTATTGGAACGTATTTTACGTTACGGACCTAAAGCTGAAGCTCAGGAGCCAGCGGGTCAGCTGTTCTTAGTTGTTCCTCGTCCAGGCACTATATCGCCTTGGTCATCGAAGGCAACTGATATCGCTCACAACTGTGGTTTGTCAGCGATCAAACGCCTAGAGCGTGGTATTGCATATTACGTTCAAGCATCTAAGGATCTGACTGATGCTGAAGTAGAAGCTGTTCAGGCCGCATTGTTCGATCGTATGGTTGAAGCTGTATTGCCAAGTATAGATGACGCCTCTTCGCTTTTCTTAGAAGAAGAGCCGAAGCCTCTGACGACTGTAGATATTTTGGGTGGTGGTCGTGAAGCGTTGGTTGCAGCGAATACGGATCTTGGTCTAGCGTTGGCTGAAGATGAGATAGATTACCTAGTTGAAAGCTTTATCGAGCTAGATCGTAACCCGACAGATGTTGAATTGATGATGTTTGCTCAGGCGAACTCTGAACACTGTCGTCACAAGATCTTTAACGCTTCATGGGATATCGATGGCGAAGCGCAGGAGAAATCGCTGTTTGCCATGATTCGTAACACCAATGAAATGGGTGGCGAGAACGTACTGTCGGCGTATAAAGATAACGCTGCGGTAATGGTTGGTTCTAAAGCGGGTCGATTCTTCCCGAAACCGGATAGCAAAGAGTACAGCTACAATCAGGAAGATATTCAGATTCTGATGAAAGTTGAAACTCATAACCACCCAACTGCAATTGCACCACACTCGGGTGCAGCGACGGGTTCAGGTGGTGAAATTCGTGATGAAGGTGCGACTGGTAAAGGTTCTAAGCCGAAAGCTGGTCTTACTGGTTTCACAGTGTCTGATCTAAATATTCCTGGCTTCGAACAGCCATGGGAATCTAAATACGGTAAGCCAGAGCGTATTGTCACGCCTCTGGATATCATGATCGAAGGCCCAATTGGCGGTGCTGCATTTAACAACGAATTTGGTCGCCCTGCGCTAACAGGTTACTTCCGTACTTTCGAACAGAAAGTAAACGGTGCTGCGGGTGAAGAGGTTCGTGGTTACCACAAACCAATCATGATTGCGGGTGGTTTAGGTAACATTCGTGATGAGCACGTTGAAAAGGGTGAAATCCCTGTAGGTGCTAAGCTAATCTGTCTTGGTGGCCCTGCAATGCAGATTGGTCTAGGTGGTGGTGCTGCATCTTCTATGACATCGGGTTCTTCCACTGCTGATCTTGATTTCGCCTCTGTACAGCGTGATAACCCTGAGCTAGAGCGTCGTTGCCAAGAAGTTATCGACCAGTGCTGGCAGTTGGGTGATGAAAACCCGATCGCATTTATTCATGACGTTGGTGCAGGTGGTCTTTCCAATGCTTTCCCTGAGTTGGTAGGCGATGGTAATCGTGGTGCTAATTTTGAGCTACGTAATGTAAATAACGATGAACCAGGTATGTCGCCGTTGGCTATCTGGTGTAACGAAGCACAAGAGCGTTATGTTATGGCGGTGGCTCCAGCGGATATGGCTCGCTTCGAAGCGATCTGTGAACGTGAGCGTTGCCCATACGCTGTTGTAGGTGAGGCGATTGAAGAGATGCACCTAACGCTAGGTGATACTCACTTCGAGAATAAGCCAGTTGATCTACCAATGAGCGTGTTGTTTGGTAAGCCGCCAAAAATGCACCGTTCTGTAGAGCGTAAAGCATACGAAGTACCGTCTTTCGATACGAGCTCTATCGATCTTAAAGATGCGGCTGAGCGTGTAATGAAGCTGCCTGCGGTAGCTTCTAAGTCTTTCTTGATCACTATCGGTGACCGTTCGATTACTGGTCAAGTAGCGCGTGATCAAATGGTTGGTCCATGGCAGGTTCCTGTGGCTAACTGTGCGGTAACGACTGCTGCTTACGATACATATACTGGTGAAGCAATGGCCATGGGTGAGCGCACACCGCTTGCTTTGGTTGACTCTCCTGCGTCTGGTCGTATGGCGATTGGTGAGACTGTTACTAATATCGCGTCTGCTCGTATCGGCGACATTAAAGATATCAAGCTGTCTGCAAACTGGATGTGTGCTGCTGGCCACCCAGGTGAAGATGAAAAATTATATGACACTGTAAAAGCTGTAGGTATGGAGTTGTGTCCGCAGCTGGGTATCACTATCCCTGTAGGCAAAGACTCCATGTCTATGCGTACCGTGTGGGAAGATGAAGGCGAACAAAAATCTGTAACTGCGCCGATGTCTTTGATTATTACAGGCTTTGCCCCTGTAACAGATGCACGTAAAACATTGACGCCTCAGCTACGTACTGATCAAGGTGAAACTGACCTGATTCTTTTGGATTTGGGTAATGGTAAAAACCGTATTGGTCTTTCTGCACTAGCTCAGGTTTATAACGAAGTCGGTCAAGATGTTCCTGATGTTGATCAGCCAGAGCAACTTGTAGCGTTCTTTGCAGCGATTCAAGAACTAAACGAGCAAGGTCAGATCCTTGCATACCATGACCGTGCTGATGGCGGTCTATTTGCGGCGATCGCTGAGATGGCCTTTGCTGGTAAAACCGGCGTAGATCTAAATCTAGATATGCTTGCTGGTGAAGAGAGTGAGTTGGCCGCAGCATTGTTTGCTGAAGAGCTAGGTGCTGTTATTCAGGTTAAGCGTGATAGCTTAGAAGCGGTTCTTACTGAGCTAAATGCCGCAGGTCTTGGAGATATTGCTCAGGTTCTAGGTTCTACTAACTTGGATGATGAGATTCGTTTCCACTTCGATGAGGAAGAGATCTATTCTGAGTCCCGTGTACAGCTACAACGCTGGTGGGCTGAGACTTCTTATCAGATTCAATCTCTGCGTGATAACTCTGAATGTGCACAGCAAGAGTTTGATCGTATTCTTGATAAACAAGATCCGGGTCTGAATACTGAGCTTACGTTTGATCAGAATGAAGATGTTGCTGCGCCATTTATTCAGACGGGTACACGTCCTCAGATGGCTATCGTTCGTGAGCAGGGTGTAAACGGTCAGATTGAAATGGGTGCGGCGTTTGACCGTGCTGGTTTTGCAGCTGTTGATGTCCATATGAGTGATATTCTTTCTGGTCGCGTTGAGCTTGATCAGTTTAAAGGTCTGGTTGCTTGTGGTGGCTTCTCTTATGGTGATGTGTTGGGTGCAGGTGAAGGTTGGGCTAAATCGATCCTATTTAACGCGCGTGCACGTGATCAATTCCAGCAGTTCTTTAACCGCGAAGATACGTTTGCATTAGGTATCTGTAACGGTTGTCAGATGCTGTCTAACTTACATGAATTGATTCCTGGTTCTGACTTGTGGCCACACTTCGTACGTAACGTTTCAGAGCAGTTTGAAGCACGTGTTGCTATGGTAGAAGTTCAAGATTCTAAGTCTGTGTTCTTGCAGGGTATGGCGGGTTCTCGTATGCCAATCGCAGTAGCACACGGCGAAGGTCGTGCAGAATTCAAAGATGAAGCGCACCTAGCGGGACTTAAGTCATCTGATACAGTGGCTCTGCGTTATGTGGATAACTATGGTCAGCCTACAGAGATTTACCCTGCTAACCCGAATGGTTCACCAGAAGGCATTACAGGTGTTACAACTACTGACGGTCGTGTGACTATTATGATGCCGCACCCTGAGCGTGTTTTCCGTACAGTAACTAACAGTTGGGCGCCAGATGAATGGTCTGAGGATGGTGCGTGGATGCGCATGTTCCGCAACGCACGAGTTTGGGTAGGTTAAATTCCTACATTTGATAAAAAGGCAGCTACGGCTGCCTTTTTTGTTTTTGTTTTTCAGGAAAGCTGCAAAGCTTGCGAAAAAAAAAGGCGCTCAATGAGCGCCTTTTTATAAGGTAGTAAGAAATTACTTAGTACCAGAAATCTCAACTTCTACACGACGGTTTGCACGTAGGCAGTCGATTAGGTTCGCGCCGCGCTGGCCATCGCAAGATTTAGCAGGAGCGTTTTCACCCATGTAACCAGTGCTGATTACAGAGCCGTTTACGCCGCCAGCTTGTAGAGCTTCAGAAACTGCGTTTACACGCTTCATAGATAGAGCGTCGTTGTATGCGCTCGCACCGATGCGGTCAGCGTGACCAACTAGGTTTACGCTAGTTACAGTCTTAAGGGAGTTGATGTAGCTAGAAATATCGCTTACATCGCCAGCGTTAGAGCTGTCGAAGTCGAAGTATACGATGTGCTTTTCAACAGTAGCCATTGGTTCTGGTGCTGCAGCTGGAGCTGGAGCTGGAGCAGCAGGTGCTTTGTAGCCTTCACAACCTTCAATAGCATTGCCTTCTTCCCAGAAGCCATGACGCCAGCATCCGCCAGTACCAGTTTTCCAGACTGTGCTAGTAGTTTCGTCCCAGTAGCCAGAGTTTTCTGGGTGTGCTTGTGCGCCAGTAGCTAGGCCCATAGCCATAACTAGGCCTGAAGCGATTGCGAATTTTTTCATTTTGCTGTCCTTAAATACGATTGGGGTTCTGTATCTTAGAATTGTAAGAAATAATCTGCTTATTACAACTCTTCTAAGCTGAACATAGTATAAACATTCCAATATTTTGTACTATCTTTTGACTATTGTCGGATAAAAGCCGTTATTTTGACTGGCTGATATAGATAGTTATCTATTTTTGAATGCAAACTGTGCACTTTAGTTGCAGATTTTCTCTATATTCTGTTGTTATGGTAATACTTTTTTATAGGGTTTTACTACCACTTTGGCATATACGCCTGCTTCTATATAAGGGTCTTTGTCTGCCCAAGCTTGCGCTTCTTCCAGTGAATTGAACTCTGCAACAACTAAACTGCCACTAAAGCCGGCTTCGCCTGGGTCTTCACTATCAATGGCAGGATGAGGACCTGCTATAAGTAAGCGGCCTTCTTCGTTAAGTTGAGTTAGTCTCGCTAGATGGTCTGGGCGGGCTGCCAGTCTTTTTTCTAGGCTGTTCTCAACATCTTCGGAAATAATAGCGTAAAACATAAGGTCTCCTGCTACTGGTCGTTGTTTTCGGTATTTTCAATATGGCGTGATAGGTAGAAGCCTTGAGCAATAATAAAGACAAGGGTGAGACCAAGCATGCCGAATAATTTAAAGTTAACCCAGATCTCTTCGCTAAAACTGTAGGCGACAAATAGATTAATGATGCCCATCAGCACGAAAAATATAACCCAGGCAATATTAAGGTTTTTCCACGCGAATGCTGGGAGGGATATGTTACTCCCCATAAGGCGTTCAACAATCGTTTTTTGACCGATAAATTGGCTGCCTAAAAAGGCTAAGCCAAATAACCAGTTAACAACAGTGGGTTTCCACTGGATAAAGGTTTTATCTTGGAAGGCAACCGTTGCTCCACCTAAAAGAACAACTAAAACTAGTGTGACTAGCTGCATCTTTTCAATTGTGTGCGTTTTGATCCATGTGTACAGCATTTGTAGCAGCGTGGCTGGTATAAGGATTGCGGTGGCTAAAATGATGTCGTTTGTTGCCTTATAGACGATGAAAAAGATAATAATGGGTAAAAAATCGAGTAACAGCTTCATAGTCGTTGAAATTAGTCCGTTTAAGGTAAAATACAAAGAACGTTATAGCTCTTTATAGATAGAGTGAGAAATATGGGATTACCACACTACGATTTACATTGCCATTCTACTGCGTCAGACGGTGCCTTGTCCCCTATAGAATTACTAGAGTTGGCAAAAAACAATAATATTGATGTGCTGGCTTTAACGGACCATGACACGGTGGCTGGAGTTAAAGTTTTACAGGCTGAAAACCCTGCAGAAATTAAGATTATTACAGGTACTGAATTAACCTGCCTTTGGAATGGTAGGGTGATTCATATTGTAGGGTTGGGGGTTAATTTAGAATCTGATGATTTAAAATCGTATCTTGCTAATTTGTCTGATCTTCGAATAGAACGGTCAAAAAAAATAGCTCAGCAATTAATTTCCATGGGCTTGCCTGATGTATTTGAGCAAGCAAAACAATTTGCAGGGCAGGGAAGTATTGGTCGCCCCCATTTTGCGCGAGCTTTACGGGAACAAGGTGCGGTTGCAAATGAGCAGCAGGCTTTCAAAAAATATTTAGGCATTGGCAAAAAAGGTGATGTCAAAATGGCATGGCCAGAGCTTTCTGAAACGGTGGGTGTGATCAAAGCTGCTGGAGGTATTGCAGTTTTGGCGCATCCAACAAAGTATAAGATGACTTTTACTAAACTGCGTTTAGTTATTGCTGACTTTGTTGGTTGTGGTGGCGAAGCAATAGAGGTTTCTTACCCTGGGGTTACACCAGATCATCATTATCATCTGCTCAGAATTGCAAAGGAAAATAATTTATTGCTCTCTGCAGGTAGTGATTTTCATGCGCCTTCTCAAGGGTGGACTAATTTAGGTAAATACCCTCCGATAAAATTTGAGGGACAGCATGTTCTTGAGCGATTATTGAATTAAATGTTTGTTGCTTTTGCTTATTTAATAAATAATAGATTGTATAAGAATAATTTTATGTAAGGCGTGTGATAGTGAGTCAGTTTTTTCAGATACACCCAGATAATCCGCAGGCGCGATTGATATCTCAGGCGGTCGAAATCATTAATAAAGGTGGCGTGGTTATCTATCCTACTGATTGCGCCTATGCATTAGGCTGTCATCTTGGTGATAAGACAGCTTTAGAGCGTATTAAGCGAATTCGACAATTAAGTGATAAGCATAATTTTACTTTGGTGTGTCGAGATTTAAGTGAAATTAGTACCTATGCTAAAGTGGATAATACCTGTTATCGATTATTAAAATCTCACACCCCAGGTGCTTTTACCTTTATTTTAAAGGCGACTTCGGAAGTGCCTAGGCGTTTATTGCATCCAAAAAGAAGAACGATAGGGATTAGAATTCCAGATAATGCAATTGCTTTAGCGTTAACGGAAGCGCTGGGTGAGCCTATAATGAGTACTTCATTAATTATGCCTGGAGAAGATATGCCACTGATGGATCCCTATGAAATGCGTGAGTTATTACAGCATCAGGTGGATCTTGTAATTGATGGCGGCTACTGTGGCATGGAGGCGACCAGCGTAATTAACTTAGTTGAAGATGCACCCGAAATAATTAGGCAAGGTGCGGGAGATATAAGTGATTTTAGTTAATTTATTTTTTAATTGATTTTAAAAAAATATTTTTCCTTGATTATTTATCGACTATAAAGATAATTGCTTACTTACTTTTATTTTGGTGGTTTTGAAATGTCTGATTTTCTTAAAGTTCTACTGCGTAAAAATTCATTGCGCAAACAATGCCAGGAATTATCTGTTTCTGAACTAGAAAAAGTGATTTCTGATTTAACTGTGATTGCTGAAGATAGGCGTGCTGAAGAAGAAGCGTTAGAGGCAGCAGAGCAGGAAAAAGCAGCAAAAATTGAAGCTATTCGCCAAAGTATGCAGGACGCAGGTGTAGATCTAAATGATCTAATGGGATTGATTGGCGAAGCCGCAAGCACACCTAAGAAAAAGGTGCAGCCTAAATACCGTATTGAAGATGATAACGGTGAAGTTCACGAGTGGTCTGGTCGTGGCCGTACCCCGTTGGCTTTTCAGGCTTATTTCGATAAAGGATTTACTAAAGAAGACTGTCTCATTTAAAATAAGAGTACGGTTTTATAGAAGCCCTTTCTTTTATGAAAGGGCTTTTTTGTTTAAAGGTATCAAGTTTGATTAATGCCTTTTGTCTTAATTAGCATATTTGTAGGTGCGTCGTATGACTGACGAAAAGTTACATAAAGTATTGGCGCGCTCCGGAATAGGCTCACGTCGTGAGATGGAGCGTTGGATTAAAGAAGGTCGAGTATCAGTAAATGGCTCAATTGCTACCTTAGGAGATCGAATCTCTGAAGGTGATACGGCTGAAGTTGATGGCCAGTCCGTGCAGTTGATATTTGATAAACAGGCTGAGCGTAGAGTGCTTATTTATAATAAGCCAGTGGGTGAAATCTGTACGCGTCATGACCCAGAAGGTAGGCCTACAGTGTTTAGGCATTTGCCGCCTTTAAAAGAGGGGCGTTGGATTGCTATAGGTCGACTCGATATTAATACATCCGGTTTGTTGCTGTTCACTACTGATGGTGAGCTAGCAAATGCATTGATGCATCCGTCTGCTCAAATTGATCGTGAATATGCAGTTCGTG
Source organism: Neptuniibacter sp. QD34_54 (assembly GCF_047778055.1). Taxonomy (GTDB): domain Bacteria; phylum Pseudomonadota; class Gammaproteobacteria; order Pseudomonadales; family Balneatricaceae; genus Neptuniibacter. Next base: position 744,974 of record NZ_CP180546.1, read on the forward strand.
TCTTGGGTAACGTTGATGACGGCATTTTGTCCCGCCTAAAAGAAGGTGTTCTGTTAGAAGATGGCATGGCCCGTTTTACCGATGTTCAGTTCTTTGATGGTGAAGGTGCCAATAAGTGGTTCCACTGTGTAGTGATGGAAGGGCGTAATCGAGAGGTTCGTCGTTTGTGGGAATCGCAAGAGATTCAAGTTAACCGTCTAAAACGTGTTCGCTTTGGGCCTATTTTCTTGCCAAGTGATGTTAAGTCGGGCACATGGAAAGAGATGACCGGTAAAGAAGTTAATTCTCTGTCTAAAATGCTTGAGCTTAAGCCGAAGCGTGGCGCAAGAATGACGGCTGATGAAAAGCAGAAGTACGAGCGTCGTTACAAGAAGCAGAGGGCGCGTCGTCAAGAAGGTAGTTAGTTACTTCGTAAATTTTGACAATAAAAAAGCAGCTTAGAGCTGCTTTTTTTGTCTTTCATTTCTACTCAATCATTGAGCGTTTAGCGATTGACCGTTTACGTTAACGCTATCTTTACCCATTAGATACAGATAAACCGGCATAATGTCTTCTGGTGCAGTCACTGATTGCGGGTTCTCAGCTGGGTAAGCATCGGAGCGCATTTGTGTTCTAGTTGCACCTGGGTTGATGCAGTTAGCGCGAATATTGCAAATGCCGCTGGTCTCATCTGCTAGTGTCTGCATCAGGCCTTCAGTCGCAAATTTAGATGCAGCATAAGCACCCCAGTATGCTTTGCTTTGACGTCCTACGCTTGATGATGTGAAAACAACCGATGCATCATTTGACTGTTGTAAAAGTGGCATGAGGGTTTGGGTTAGCATGAATGGTGCATTTAAATTTACTTGCATCACTTGCTGCCAAATTACAGGATCGTAGCTTTCAATCGGTGTTCGCACGCCTAAGATGCTGGCATTGTGAAGAATGCCATCGATTCGGCCAAATTCTTGATCGAGTGTGTTGGTTAGCTCAATGTAATCATGTTCTTGTGCGCTTTCTAGATTGAGTGGAACAAGCGCGGGTTGTGGATAACCTGCGGCTTCAATCTCGTCATAAACGTTTTCAAGTTTTTCTAGTGTTCGGCCAAGAAGAATGACGGTTGCGCCGTGAGCGGCAAAGGTCATTGCAGCGGTACGGCCTATGCCTGAGCCAGCGCCAGTCACCAGAATAACTCTATCCTTTAATAAGTCTGCAGGGGCTTGGTATTCAAACATAGTGATCTGTTCCTAATCATTAACGTAAAGCGGTGTATAGAGATTGTAGCAGTGGCTTGAGCTCAGTTGCACTGGATATCTGGTGATCGGCTTGCCAATTTTTAGGGTCGTCGCCTTCATCGATGTAACCGTACTCGGCTGCGATGGTTAGCATACCGGCGCGATTGCCTGCTTCGATATCCCTAATATGATCGCCAATGTAGATGCTGCTTTCAGGGGAGCAATCGATCTCTTTGCAGGCTAAGAAAAGTGCTTCTGGGTTTGGTTTCTTCTCTTTAACGTGGTCTGGGCAAATGACGCTTTTTGCTGAATCGCTCAGTTGTAACCCTTGCATTACTGGTGTGGTGTAGAGCTCTGGTTTGTTGGTGACAACACCCCAAGGTATGTCGTGCTCTTCAAGCCAATTCAGAAATTCGGCCATACCAAAAAAGAGTTGGCTATCTACATCAAGATGTTCAAGATAAATGCTAAGCATTCGCTGGTGTAGTCGGTCAAAGTCGGCTTCACCTTCTTTTAGATTAAAAGCAGCCCCAACCATAGCTCTGGCCCCATGAGAGACGTAACCGCGAAGATATTCGTAGCTTATTTCATCACGACCTTCTTCTTTTAAAAGGGTGTTAACAACCCAGTGAAAGTCCGGTGCGGTGTCTATTAGCGTGCCATCTAAATCGAATAAAACTGAAGCTGGTTTATCGGACATGATTACTCTGGTTTAGTCGTAGCAATAATGTAATTCACATCGACATCTGATGGGTGAAGGCTGTATGTTTTCGTCAGTGGGTTATAAGTCATACCGCACATGTCGATATTCTTTAGGCCGCTTTGACGGATCCAGTTGCCAAGTTCAGAAGGGCGAATAAACTTTTTGAAATCATGAGTGCCTTCAGGAACTAGTTTCAGTACTTTCTCAGCGCCAAGGATCGCGAAAAGGTAGCTCTTTGGATTGCGATTGAGTGTCGAGAAAAAGACCTTGCCGCCCGGTTTGCAAAGTTTGGCACAGGCTTGAACGATTGAAGATGGATCGGGAACATGTTCCAGCATCTCCATGCAGGTAACAACATCAAAGGATTCAGGTTGCTCGGCTGCAAGTTCTTCAACGGGGATCTGTTTATAGCTGACATTAACTCCGCTTTCTAAGCCATGTAATTTGGCAACTTTCAGTGGAGCTGCACCCATATCAATGCCTGTTACGGTTGCACCGCGTTGAGCCATGGATTCGGACAAAATTCCGCCACCACAACCGACGTCTAATACTTTCTTTTCGGCCAGATGCGCAATGCGATCTATATAACCAACGCGTAACGGGTTGATGTCGTGGAGTGGTTTGAATTCGCTGTTTTTATCCCACCATTTGCTGGCAAGTTCTTCAAACTTTGCGATTTCTGCTGGATCAACGTTTGCTTGAGTGCTGTTTTCTGGCTGAGTCATGATGTTTTAGCTTTAAAGTATTTGTTGGCATTCTACCATTGCTAAGGCATTGAAAAACAGTTGATCGCGCATCTCCAACTTTAATTGTATAACCTCTTATTTTTTCAGGATTCCCTTGTAGGAAATGTGATATACTCCCGCGGTTAAAAATATCCGCGGAAACCTTCCGTTGTGAGAGTGATTCAAGGATAGGGAATGGGTGATTTAGCCAGAGAAATCCTGCCAGTTAACATCGAAGATGAACTGAAGCAGTCTTACCTTGATTACGCAATGAGCGTAATCGTCGGCCGTGCGTTGCCAGATGCGCGCGATGGCCTTAAACCAGTTCACCGTCGCGTGTTGTTTGCGATGAATGAATTGGGCAATGACTGGAACAAAGCATATAAAAAATCTGCCCGTGTGGTAGGTGACGTAATCGGTAAATACCACCCGCATGGTGATAGTGCGGTATACGACACGATTGTTCGAATGGCTCAGGATTTCTCCATGCGTTATACGCTGGTAGATGGCCAGGGTAACTTTGGTTCGATCGACGGTGACTCCGCCGCTGCGATGCGTTATACCGAAATCCGCATGGATAAGATCGCCCATGAGCTGTTGGCAGATCTTGAGAAAGAGACCGTCGATTTTGTTGATAACTATGACGGTACAGAAAAAATTCCAGCGGTTTTACCTAACCGTGTGCCAAACCTATTGGTAAATGGCTCTTCTGGTATTGCGGTTGGTATGGCGACAAATATTCCACCGCATAACTTGTCTGAGGTGGTTCGTGGTTGTATTGCGCTGATTGAAAATTCAGACTTGTCTGTTGATGACCTTATGGAGTTTATTCCAGGTCCTGATTTCCCAACAGGCGGTATTATTAACGGCCGTGCAGGAATCCTTCAGGCATACCGTACTGGTCGTGGTCGTATCTATGTGCGTGCTAAGCACCATGTAGAAGAAGATGCAAAGAGCGGCAAGCCTTCACTTATCATCACTGAGATCCCTTATCAGCTTAACAAAGCGCGCTTAATCGAAAAGATTGCTGAGCTTGTTAAAGATAAGAAGATTGAAGGCATTACCGAACTTCGTGATGAGTCTGACAAAGACGGCATGCGTATTGTTATTGAACTACGTCGTGGTGAAATGCCAGATGTGGTTATCAACAACCTGTTTGCTCAGACGCAGATGGAGTCAGTTTTTGGTATCAATATGGTCGCTTTGGTTGATGGTCAGCCAAAGATCCTTGATCTGAAAACAGCGCTTGAATGCTTTATACGTCATCGTCGCGAAGTCGTTACTCGTCGTACTGTTTATTTGCTTCGTAAGGCGCGTGAACGTGGTCATATTCTTGAAGGTCTAGCGATTGCTCTTGCAAACATAGATCCTGTTATTGAAATGATTAAAACTTCACCAACCCCAGCTGAAGCGAAAGAACGTTTGATCGCAGAAGCGTGGGCGCCGGGTGATGTAATTCAGATGCTGGAGCGTGCTGGTGAAGATGCATGTCGCCCTGAAGATCTGGAAGAACAGTATGGCTTACGCGATGGTAAGTACAATCTTTCTCCAGTTCAGGCTCAAGCAATTCTAGAGTTACGTTTGCACCGTCTAACAGGTCTTGAGCATGAAAAACTGATTGCTGAATATAAAGAGCTGTTAGAACGTATTGCTGAACTTCTGAAAATTCTAGGTTCACACGAACGCTTAATGGAAGTGATTCGTGAAGAGCTTGAAGCGATTTTGGAAGAATATGGTGATGAGCGCCGTACTGAAATTACTGCTTCTCGTAAAGATCTGACAGTTGCAGATCTGATCACTGAAGAAGATATGGTGGTAACTATATCTCACGGTGGCTACGCGAAAACTCAGCCGTTGACCGATTACCAATCTCAGCGTCGAGGTGGTAAAGGTAAGTCAGCAGCAGCGATTAAAGATGAAGATTTCATCGAGCATCTACTGATTGCGAATACCCACGATACGATTCTGTGCTTCACGGACCGCGGTAAAGTTTACTGGTTACGCGTATTTGAAATTCCAGTGGCGAGCCGGACAGCACGTGGTCGTCCGATTGTTAATATCTTGCCTTTGGATGAAGGCGAGCGCATCAGCACGATCTTGCCTGTAGGTAGCTACGAAGAAGATAAGTTTATCTTCATGGCGACAGCTTCCGGTACGGTTAAGAAGACTGCACTGACTAACTTCTCCCGTCCGCGTACTAGCGGTCTGATTGCTCTTGATTTGTTAGATGATGACCATCTAATCGGTGCTGCAATCACTAATGGTGAAGACGATGTCATGTTGATGACAAGTGCTGGTAAATCTATGCGCTTCCGTGAGGAAGATGTACGCCCAATGGGCCGTACAGCACGTGGTGTACGTGGCGTTAAGATGGATGACGGCGTTAAGGTTATCTCGTTAATCATTCCTCAAGAGGGCGGTAAGATTTTGACCGCTTCTGAAAATGGTTATGGTAAGAAAACTGCTGTTGATGATTTCCCTGTGAAAGGTCGTGGTGGTCAGGGTGTTATTGCTCAGCAATGCTCTGATCGAAATGGTGCCCTAGCGGGTGCTGTTCAAGTCTTCGATGGTGATGATGTCATGCTGATCAGTGATCAGGGTACCTTGGTGCGTACGCGCGGGGATGAGATCTCAGAACTTGGACGAAATACGCAAGGTGTAACTCTGATTCGCGTTAGCGATGAAGAACGCTTAGTCAGCGTTGCTCGTATCGAAGAACCAGACGAAGAAGAGCAGGTGGAGACTGATGCAGAGGCGGAAACCCCGACCACTGCAGAGGAATAATTTCTACCTCAAGTGCGGCGCGAATGTGCCGCATTTTTTATATATGACTTTAAGTAGAGTGAAGATAAGTCTATGACACGTAAGTACAATTTCAGTGCAGGCCCTGCTGGTTTACCTAGTGAAGTATTGCTGCAGGCTCAAGAGGAACTTCTAGACTGGCACGGTAAAGGCCTTTCCATTATGGAAATGAGTCACCGCAGTAAAGAGTTTGTCTCGGTTGCTGAAGCAGCAGAGCAGGATTTACGTGACCTGATGGGAATTGGTAGTGACTACAAGGTTCTATTCCTTCAAGGTGGGGCTACCTCGCAGTTTTCTATGATTCCAATGAACTTGCTGCGCGGTAAAACTACGGCTGACTATATTAATACCGGTATCTGGTCGAAAAAAGCGATCCAAGAAGCGTCTCGTTATTGTGATGTACGTATTGCTGCATCTAGCGAAGGTAACGGTTTTACTGCTGTTCCAAGCCAAAGCGAGTTGGAGCTAAATGCAGAGGCGGCTTATCTGCATTACACGCCAAATGAAACGATTGGTGGCTTGGAGTTTGATTATGTACCTCAGTCTGGAGATGTTCCTCTAGTTGCTGATCTATCCTCTACAATCCTGTCTCGCGAGATTGATGTAAACCAGTTTGGTTTGATCTATGCGGGCGCGCAAAAGAATATTGGCCCAGCAGGTTTGACGGTTGTGATTGTAAGAGAAGATTTGTTAGGTGATGTTGTTGCCGGCACACCAACAATGTTTGATTACAAAGTACATGCTGATGCTGAATCTATGTGTAATACACCGCCAACCTATGGTTGGTATCTAGCTGGTTTAGTCTTTAAATGGCTAAAAGCCCAAGGTGGTGTAGCTGCGATACAAGCGGCTAATCAGCGTAAACAAGAAAAACTGTATGCAGCGATTGATGCCAGTGACTTCTATGCTAACCCAATGGCGTCAGCTAACCGTTCTTGGATGAACGTGCCATTTACTTTGGCTGATGATGCTTTGGATAAACTGTTCTTAGAACAAGCAGAAGAAGCGGGTTTATTGAACCTTAAAGGTCATCGCTCTGTAGGTGGTATGCGTGCGAGCATCTACAATGCTGTCCCAGAGGAAGCAGTGGATGCGTTGATCGCGTTTATGCAGCAGTTTGAAAAGCAACACGCTTAAAATCATTTGCGGAAAATGAGAAGAGTATGAGTGAACAAGAAAAAGAGTTACGTGTTTTACGTGACCAGATCGATTCTATAGATGGTCAGCTTCATGAGCTTCTGAATCAGCGTGCTAAATGTGCTCAACGTGTAGCTGAAGTTAAACAGAAACATCAAGGTGAAGCGGCGGCTGTATTTTATCGCCCTGAGCGTGAAGCTCAGGTATTGCGCGCTGTGATGGAGCGTAACGAAGGTCCATTGCCTGATAAAGAAGTTGCACGTCTTTTCCGTGAAATAATGTCTGTTTGCTTGGCGTTAGAAGAGCCAATGCGAGTAGCTTTCCTTGGCCCTGAAGGTACGTTTACCCAACAGGCTTCAATGAAGCATTTTGGTCACTCTGCCCACAATCTTCCGATGCAATCGTCGAAAGATGTCTTCCGCGAAGTGCAGTCTGGTGGTGCTCATTACGGTGTTGTCCCAATCGAGAACTCTTCGGAAGGTGTTGTTAGTAGCACGCTTGATCTATTTAAACAGTTTGATCTTAAAATTTGTGGAGAAGTGGAAGTTCCAGTTCACCTTCATTTATTGGTCAACAAAGGTGATAGCTTGGATGAGATCTTCAAGATCTATTCCCATGAGCAGTCCCTAGCGCAAAGCCGTAGTTGGTTAGATGCGCGTTATCCACATATTGAGAAGGTTGCAGTCAGTTCTAACGCAGAAGCTGCTCGTTTAGCTAAGCAAGAAGGTCAAGGTTATGCGGCTATTGCAGGTGACATGGCTGCAGAACTTTATGAGCTTGAAGCTGCTGTTAGCAATATCGAAGATCAGGCGGATAACTCAACGCGTTTCTTGATCATCGGTGATCAGGATGTTGGTCCTAGCGGCGATGATAAAACATCTATTTTGGTCTCTGTACCAAATGCACCAGGTGCCTTGTATCAGTTGTTAGAACCTTTCCATCGTTCACAAATTAGTCTGACACGAGTAGAAACCAGATCTTCTGCAAAACAGTCTATGTTCTATATCGATTTCGAAGGGCATAGCGAAGATCAGCTCGTTGCTAAGGCGCTGGCTGAGTTAGCCAAAGAAAGTGTTGAGCTGAAAATCTTAGGCTCATACCCACGCGCGGTGCTTTAAGAGGCATATCGATGAGTTGTGATTTCTTTTCACTGGCTTCACCAGGGGTGCAAAATCTGCACCCCTATTTGCCAGGCAAACCACCAGAAGAGTTAGAGCGAGAGCTTGGCTTAACTGATGTGGTTAAGCTGGCAAGTAATGAAAGTCCAATAGGTGTCTCACCTAAAGTTATCACAGCTCTTCAAGATAAACTGACAGGCATAAATCTTTATCCAGATAGCGGCGGTTACAGATTGAAGTTGGCTCTGGCTGACTCTCTAAGCTGCCAGTCGGAGCAGATTACTTTAGGTAATGGCTCCAATGATGTGTTGGAGCTTATTGCTCGTGCTTTTCTAACCTCAGATGATGAGGTTATCTATTCGGAATATGCTTTTGTCGTTTATTCGTTGGTGACTCAAGCAATTGGGGCTAAAGCTGTAGTGGCTCCAGCCAAAGATTGGGGGCACGATCTTGATGCGATGTTGGAGCGATTAACTCCAAATACTCGTATGATCTTTATCGCTAATCCTAACAATCCGACGGGTACATATTTAACTCAAGGGCAGTTAGAAACGTTTTTAGCTCAAGTGCCAGAAACTGTCTTAGTAGTTTTGGATGAAGCTTACACGGAGTATGTGGAAGCTGAAGACTTTCCGGATAGTTTGAGTTTACAAAAGCAGTATTCAAATTTAATCGTTACGCGAACCTTTTCTAAAGCTTATGGCTTGGCTGGTTTACGTGTCGGTTACTCGGTTTCAAACAGCGATATAGCAAATCTGTTAAGCCGAGTAAGGCAGCCATTTAACGTGAATAATCTGGCGCTTGCCGCTGCAGAAATAGCTATATCTGATCAAGAGCATCTAGATAAAGCTGTACAAGTTAATGCTGCAGGCATGGCTTTTTATCAGTCAGGTTTGGCCAAGTTGGGATTGGAATTTATCCCATCGGTAGGAAATTTTATTACAGTAGATCTGGCTAAGGATGCCTCGCCTATCTACCAATCAATGCTAGAGCAGGGTGTTATTGTGAGGCCTGTGGCGAATTATGGAATGCCAAATCACCTGCGCATCAGCATTGGTTTACAACATGAAAATGAACGTTGCCTAAAAGCATTACAACAAGTGGTAGAGAAACGTTGAGTCAGGGTATCAAAAATACACTTATTATCGGGTTGGGTTTAATCGGCGGTTCTTTAGCAAAAGTGCTTCGTCAGAACCGTTGCTGCGGACAGATTATTGGTTTTGATCGTGATCCAGAAGAGACAAAGTTAGGTTTAAGTAGCGGAGTGATCGATGTAGCTGCCGATAGCCTAGCGGATGCTGTAAGTCAGGCGGATATTATTGTTTTAGCAGTGCCTGTAAAAGCGATGGAAAAGGTGCTGGTGGATATTGCGCCATTTATCGCTGAAGAAACATTGATTACAGATGTAGGTAGTACCAAGGCTAATGTGGTCGAAGCGGCTAAGCGTGTCTTTGAACAAGTGCCTTCTGGTTTTGTACCAGGTCACCCAATTGCTGGCTCTGAGAAAAGCGGTGTAGCAGCAGCGGATGAACATCTATTTGAACAGCACAAAATTATTCTAACGCCTTTAGCAGAATCTTCATCTTACGCTGTTAAAGTGTTTACTGAAATGTGGGCGTCCACTGGTGCAGAAGTGCTAATTATGGACGTAGAAAAGCATGATGAAGTGTTGGCGGCAACCAGTCATCTCCCACACATGCTGGCGTTTTCCTTAGTTGATACTTTAGCTCAGGAACAAGGCAATAATACTGATATTTTCCGCTATGCAGCTGGAGGCTTTCGTGATTTTACTCGGATAGCCGGTAGTGACCCGACAATGTGGCACGACATCTGTTTAGCAAATAGAGACGCTTTGCTAGCGCAGTTAGATCGATATACATCGGGATTAGCAAAGCTAAGAGCAGCGATTGAATGCGGTGATAGTGAGACGATGTTAGGCACTTTTACACGCGCACGAGCTGCACGAGAACATTTTTCAAGAATCCTTTCTGGTACGGCATATTCACAAGATATGAGTAATCAATTAGTAACCTTTCGTGCCCAGCCTGGCGGCAGCGTAAGTGGTAAAATTCGAGTTCCAGGTGATAAATCTATTTCACATCGCTCCATTATGCTGGGTTCCCTAGCTGATGGAGTTACGGAAGTTACAGGCTTCCTTGAAGGTGAAGATAGCTTAGCGACCTTACAAGCATTCCGTGATATGGGTGTGGTTATTGAAGGTCCTGATGATGGCAATGTAACTATCTACGGTGTAGGTGTTAATGGCTTAAGTGCACCTCCTGGGCCTTTATATGTAGGTAACTCCGGTACATCAATGCGTTTGCTATCTGGTTTATTGGCAGCACAGCAATTTGATTCTGAGCTTACTGGTGATGCTTCTCTGACTAAACGTCCAATGGGTCGTGTCGCTGATCCGCTTCGCTTGATGGGAGCAGAGATCGAAACCGCTGAAAATGGTCGCCCACCGATGAAGATTAAAGGCGGTCAGGCGCTAAAAGGCATTCATTATGATATGCCTATGGCGAGTGCTCAGGTTAAGTCTTGTTTGCTATTGGCTGGTCTTTACGCTGAAGGTGAAACCTCTGTAACAGAGCCTGCACCGACACGTGATCATACCGAACGTATGCTTACGGGCTTTGGTTATCCTGTAGAGCAAAATGGCTCTAAAGCAGCGGTTAAATCGGGTGGGCAGTTGCATGCAACTCGCATCGATGTACCTGCTGATATCTCTTCCGCGACATTCTTTTTGGTAGCAGCGGCTATCGCTCCAGGTTCTGATTTGACCCTAGAGCACGTTGGTATCAACCCAACCCGTGTTGGCATTATCAACATCCTGCGTTTAATGGGTGCGAACCTTGAATTGCTAAATGAGCGCGAAGTCGGTGGCGAACCTGTTGCTGATATCCGTATTCGTTATGCGCCGCTTAAAGGTATTCATATTCCTGAAGACCAAGTTCCTCTGGCAATTGATGAGTTCCCTGCGCTATTTATTGCAGCCGCTTGTGCTGAAGGTACAACAATCGTATCGGGTGCTGAAGAGCTTCGCGTTAAAGAGAGTGATCGAATTCAATCCATGGTTGATGGTCTTAAAGCACTTGGTGTGGATATCGAAGGTACGCCAGATGGTGCGATCATCCAAGGCGGTGAGATTGGTGGCGGTGTTGTAGAGAGCCATGATGATCACCGTATTGCCATGTCTTTCTGTGTGGCTGCTTTGCGTGCTACTGGTGAGATCACAATTAATGACTGTGCAAACGTAGCTACGTCTTTCCCTGGCTTTGTTGAGCTGGCGCAGACTGCAGGAATAAAGGTAGAGAAGGAGGAGGGATGATGTCTAACGGACAAATCCCCGTAATTACCGTTGATGGTCCCAGTGGATCGGGTAAAGGAACGATATGCCAGTTGTTGGCAAAAGAACTAGGTTGGGAGCTGTTAGATAGTGGGGCGTTATACCGCCTACTGGGTCTTGCAGCCAATCATCATGGTGTAAACCTTGATGACGAAGAAGCGCTGGTCGTTTTAGCTGCACACTTAAACGTGCAGTTTATTCCTCGTGATGATGATACTGTCCAGATTGTTCTGGAAGGTGAAGAGGTTACTGATGCTATTCGTACTGAAGCTGTTGGTAAGGATGCTTCGATCGTTGCGGCTATTCCGGCGGTTCGTGATGCTCTATTGGAGCGTCAGCGTGCATTTGCTGAAATGCCAGGGTTGATTGCAGATGGTCGTGATATGGGCACGGTTGTGTTTCCTGAAGCATCACTCAAAATCTATCTAGATGCCAGTGCTGAGGAGCGCGCTGTACGACGTTATAACCAGTTGATAAACAAGGGGCTGGGTGCTAGTCTTCAAGCTATATTGGAGGATATTCAGGCACGAGACGACCGTGATATGAATCGTCCTGTTGCTCCTCTTAAGCCCGCGGCGGATGCAGTAATTCTTGATACGACTAAGATGTCAATCGAAGAGGTCCTAGCCGCTGTAATGGATGCAGCGAGGCATAAAGGGCTTCGCTGATAGTGTCATAACGACAAAGCGGGATACAGATATGAGCGAGAGCTTTGCTGAACTATTTGAAGAGAGCCTTCAAGAGTTGGAGATGGCGCCAGGCGCTATCGTAACGGGTACAGTAATTGCGATTGAGGATGACTTTGTCATCGTCAATGCAGGTCTCAAATCAGAAGGTGTTATCCCGCGGTCGCAGTTTATTGATGACTCTGGTGAGCTGACAATTGATGTTGGTTCTGAAGTCAGAGTCGCATTAGAAGCTGTCGAAGACGGCTTCGGTTCTACCCAGCTTTCTCGTGATAAAGCGAAACGAGCAGAAGCTTGGGCAGAGCTTGAGAAAGCTTACGAATCTGATGAAATTGTAACAGGGCACATCTCGGGTAAAGTCCGAGGTGGCCTAACGATTATGCTTGGAAATATCCAGGCATTCCTTCCGGGCTCTTTAGTCGATGTCCGTCCTCTTCGAGATACCAGCCACTTAGAAAACCAAGAACTCGAGTTTAAATTGGTTAAGCTCGATGCCAAGCGCAATAACATTGTTGTTTCACGTCGTGCTGTTCTTGAGGCGGCTTACAGTGTTGAGCGTGAAAAACTGCTTTCAGAACTGAAAGAAGGCCTTGTTGTTAAAGGCGTTGTAAAAAACATTACCGACTATGGCGCATTTATTGATCTTGGCGGTGTTGATGGCCTGCTACATATCACTGATATCGCTTGGAAACGTGTTAAGCATCCAAGTGAAGTATTAACGGTTGGTGAAAGCATAGATGTGCAGGTGCTGCGTTTTGATAAAGAACGCAACCGTGTTTCGCTCGGGGTTAAGCAGTTAACAGAAGATCCGTGGACACAGCTGATTGCTAATTACGAAATCGGCACCAAAGCGAAAGCGAAAGTGACGAATCTTACTGATTACGGCTGTTTCGCTGAGATCGAAAAAGGTATTGAAGGTTTGATCCATGTTTCTGAAATGGATTGGACCAATAAAAATGTTCACCCATCTAAAGTTGTTCAGGTGGGAGACGAAGTCGATGTGATGTTATTAGACATCGATAAAGAGCGTCGTCGTATCTCTTTAGGTATGAAGCAATGCAAAGCGAATCCTTGGCAAGAATTTGCGACTAAATTCCAAAAAGGTGATCGCTTAAGTGGTAAAATCCGTTCAATAACTGATTTTGGTGTTTTCATTGGTCTAGAAGGTGGTATCGATGGCCTTGTACATCTATCCGATTTGTCATGGGATGACAGCGGAGAGGATGTTGTTAAAACACTCAAAAAAGGCGATGACTTAGAAGCGGTGGTGCTTTCGGTTGATTCAGAGCGAGAGAGAATCGCTTTGGGTGTTAAGCAATTAGATGAAGATCCATTTAGTAGCTTTACTGCGAGTCATGGCAAAGGAAAAATTATAAAAGGTACAGTTTCTGACATCGCTGACAAGGCGGTAAGTGTAACCGTGGCAGAAGGTGTTGAAGCGGTACTAAGAATCTCCGATGTGTCTCGAGAGCGCATAGATAATCTAGCAGATCATTTTAGCGTTGGAGATGAAGTTGAGGCGATGATCAGCCAAATTGATCGTAGAAACAGAGTTATTTCGCTCTCCATCAAGCAGATGGAGGCAGAGCAAGAGAAACAAGCTCTGGATAAAATCAGTCAACAGTCTGAAACGACGCTATCAGGCCCAACGACTATCGGTGATTTAATTAAGGCTCAGATGAATAAAAGTGACTCTGAGTAACTAGGCAGAATGTACGGTCCACGAGCAAAGGAGTAGAGGTATGACGAAATCTGAACTGATTGAAGTACTAGTAGATCGACATGAGCAATTGTCGGTGAAGGATATCGAGCTGTCCGTGAAGACGATGCTAGATCACATGACAGAATCTTTGTCTCAAGGTGATCGTATAGAAATCAGAGGGTTTGGTAGTTTTTCACTACATTATCGAGCGCCTAGAACAGGCCGTAACCCAAAAACGGGTGAGTCTGTAGCGCTTGATGCTAAATATGTTCCGCACTTCAAACCAGGTAAAGAGTTGCGTGAACAGGTAAATGATTCAATTCAAAATTAGGTAATTGAGGTTTAATCCGGTGCGTTTAGTTAAAAAATTGATCTTCGTTGTTTTAGCGTTTTTGGCACTATTTATTGGTTTAATGTTAGTGATTAACAACACAGATCAGGTTGCGATTAATCTTGTTTTTCTGCAGCTACCAGAATTTAGTTTAGGTACTTGGCTAGTAGCGACATTTGTTGCGGGTGCTCTTATCGGTGGAGCGCTAAGTACAATGATTATCGTGATGTTAAAAACTCGTTTGGGCTCTGCGCGCCGTAAAATTGCTAGTACACAAAAAGAGCTAGATCAGTTGCGAGTATCCAGCCTGAAAGATGCCGTTTAATCTCGACAACGCTTTTCTTTTAATCCCGTTTGTTCTGGCGATCGGCATTGGCTGGTTGCTAGGCAGGCGTGATAAGCAGTCAAAACCTACGCCTCCTCAAACGAATCTAAGTCACGAATACTTTACCGGTTTAGACTATCTTTTGAACGAGAAAATGGATGAGGCGATTGAAAGCTTTATCCGTGCCTTAGAGATCAATTCAGATACCATTCCAGCCCACCTGTCTTTAGCAAAGCTCTTTCGCCGTAAAGGTGATGTTGATCGAGCGATACAGATCCATCAGAATCTATTGGCGCGTCCCAATTTGAATCGGGATGACTTTATGCGGATTCAGATGGCTCTAGCGAATGACTATTATTCTGTGGGATTGTTGGACCGAGCTGAGAATCTGCTGCAGGAAATTATTAAGTCATCTCCACCTAAGCGTATTCATAGTAAAGCACTTAATCTGTTAATTAAGCTTTACGAGAAAGAAGGGGAGTGGGAAGAAGCTTTAGTCACTGCGGATAAACTTTCTGCTGATGAAAGGCGAGATTTAAATAATGAGCTTGCTCATTACTGTTGTGAACTGGCTGATATGGCATTACAGCAAAAGCTTATCAAAGCAGCCACTGAGTATCTCAAAGATGCCGAGCAATTCGATTCGGATAATGTTCGGGTAAGTTTTTTAAAAGCTCAAATTGCAATGAAATCTGAGCAGTGGAAGCAGGCTATAAAGCATCTTAAAAAAGTATCTAAGCAAGATCGCTTGTTTGTTTCAGAAACAATTCCCCTATTGAAAGATTGCTATGAAAGAACGGGGGATAGTAAGGGGCATTTAGAATATTTACGTAACTGTTTGGCGAATTCGCCTTCGACTACAGTGCTTATTGCTCTCGCTGAACATGTAAAGGAAGAGCGTGGCATATATGCAGCTGGAAGTTTTATTACTGAAGAGTTAAAACGCCGTCCTTCAGTAAAAGGGTTTAATAGTCTGATCGATCTTCATATAGAATATGGCTCAGATAGCGCAAGGGATAGCTTAAAGGTATTGCGTGGTCTGACTGGACAGTTAGAGCTCTCAAAGCCCGTATACCGATGTAATAGTTGTGGATTTTCAGGTAGAACGCTCTCCTGGCAGTGTCCGTCATGTAAAAGCTGGGGTACGACTAAACCTATTCAGGGTTTGGAAGGCGAATAAATTTTAGAGAACTTATATGTTATTGGATAAAAAAAGAGTCATTGTTGCATTAGATTACCCTGATCAAAATCAGGCTTTGGCAATGGCTAAGCAGTTGGACCCGACTCGATGCCGTGTAAAAGTTGGTAAAGAGTTATTCACACGAAGTGGTCCGGCTATTGTAGAAACGCTTCAAAGCCTGGGTTTTGATGTTTTTCTAGATCTGAAATTTCATGATATCCCGAATACTACGGCTAAAGCCGTTCGCGCAGCTGCCGAACTAGGCGTATGGATGGTCAATGTTCATGCTTCGGGTGGCCGCCGTATGATGGAAGCTGCTCGCAACGAGCTTGAGCAAGTTAATGGTTCTGAGACGTTGTTAATCGGTGTGACTGTACTAACCAGTATGGAGCGCAGTGACCTGCGCGATTTAGGGTTAGATATTGAGCCGTTAGAGCATGTGAAACGTTTGGCTAAGTTAACTGAAGAAAGTGGTCTGCATGGTGTGGTTTGTTCTGCGCAGGAAGTAACACCGCTACGCCAAGTGATCGGCGAAGAATTCAAACTAGTAACACCGGGTATTCGACCTGCGGATGCGGATGTTGGCGATCAAAAGCGTATTATGACACCGTCTGATGCATTAAAAGCAGGCAGTGATTACCTAGTGATTGGTCGCCCAATTACTAAAGCAGATTCGCCTGTAGACGCACTAGCTAAAATCGATGCTGAATTAGCACCGTTGCTTTCGTAGCTTTAGCAAGTTATAAAGAAGGTCTGGCCTAAATGGATGAGGTCAGACCTAAAATAAAGTAAAAGGAATTTACTATGAAACTTTCTTCTTTAAGAGCGCTGATCATGGCGTTCGCTTGTGTATTCTCTTTGTCTGCTTTTGCAGCTCCTATCGATCTTAATACCGCTACAGCCGAACAGTTAGCACAAAACCTTAATGGTATTGGGGTAGCTAAGGCAGAAGCTATTGTTGAGTATCGTACTAACAATGGTCCTTTCACATCGGTAGATCAATTAACTGAAGTGAAAGGCATTGGTGCTGCCACAGTTGAGAAAAATCGCTCAAATATCTCTATTCAAGAGGTTGTGGATAAAAAGAAAGAAGTGGCGAGTAAGAAGTAGCGTTAAGCACTACTAGTAGGTTGTAAGGCTCAGAGCGATTTGGGTGTTACAACCAGGCGGCTCCACGGACTCCGCTGGAGTCGCCAAATTGCGCTTTCAAAATCGGCGTATTCATCGAATCAGAGAATACATATTGGGCTAACCTCTCTGGAAGTTTCTGATAGATATCGTTCTGGTTTGAAAGCCCGCCGCCTAACACAATAACGTCAGGATCCAATATGTTTATAACCGATGAGAGGGCTTTAGCCAGCTGCTCGATGTATAAGTTGCAATAATCTACTGCTGACTTGTCTCCAGCTTTAGCGAGTTCCCAGATTGATTCGGTATCTAAATGTGAAAAAGTCGAATCGTTATAGTGATTTGTGAACCCTGGGCCAGATAAGAACGTCTCTATACAGTCTTGTTTGCCGCAATAACAATCTCGCCCATTTCCATCGGACGCATCCAGTCTAGGTAGGGGGTTGTGTCCCCATTCCCCGCAAATAGAATTTGGACCGCTAAGCAGTTGCTTATTTATTGTAATGCCTCCGCCAACGCCGGTACCTAAGATTACTCCAAAGACAGAGTTGTAGTCTTTGCCGCTACCATCGATAGCTTCAGACAGTGTAAAACAATCAGCATCGTTGGCGATTTGAATAGGCTTTTGTAGTCGCTCGCTCAAGTCTTTATCTAATGGGTGGCCGATTAAGCAGGTAGAGTTAGCGTTTTTAATTAAACCTGTTTCTCGCGAAACGGCACCGGGAATTCCAATACCAATGGAGCGAGCTGGATGCTTTGTGTTGCTTTCAGCTCTTTCTATAAGCGAGAAAATTGCATCTAGGGTAGCTTGGTAATTCCCTTGTGGCGTAGGAACGCGATATCTAAATAGAACATCTGAAGATGGAGTCAGCGCAATAATCTCGATCTTGGTGCCGCCAAGATCTATACCGATACAGTAGTCCATTTTTCTCTCATGCTATTTGAGAATATTTAAGTGATTTTATATAACAAAAGCGAGAGTGATTGGAATAAAAATGAGACTGCCCATATTGCCTAGCAAAACAATCGAAGCGACTTGATGTGGCTCTTGATTGTAACGTTCAGCAATCATGTAATTTAAAACGGCTGGTGGTAGCGCACCAAAGACAACTAAATAGGCAAACTGTGTCGCATCCAGTTGTAAGAACTGCTGGCAGATCAGAGCGATGATAATACCGCTGACAGGGCAGAGTACCGCGCTGAGGCTACCTATTCTCCAATTAGAAAAGTCTACGCTAGTCATTCTTACGCCCAGTGCAAAGAGCATTAATGGAATGGCTATCTGACCCAGCATGTCTATAAAGGTATGGACTGCTTTAGGGATCGGTAGATCGAAGCCGCTCCAGATAAGGCCTAAAATGGTTGCTAAAATCATCGGCATGCGAAGTAGATTAAGCAAACGAGTCTTATGATCCAGTATGTAGATACCGACTGTAAAGTGGAGCAAATTTTCCACTAGAAATAAGACTACAGCGGCTTGCAGCGCGTTTTCTCCAAACGCTAAGACAATCAGCGGTATACCCAAATTACCACTGTTGCTGAACATCATTGGAGGTAGGAACGTTTTAGGATGTACCTTTAACAGTTTACAGGCAGGGTAGAGCAGAATACCTGAGCCAATCACGATAATAGCGGCGCCAATGGCGAGAGATTGGTACTTAATTAGATCAAATGATTCAGCAGATAAAACAGCAAAGATCAGCGCAGGAACAAAAACATCAATATTGATCTGATTGGCTGCATTCATGTCCGGCTGGTAGCGGCGGGCATAAAAAAATCCCACTGTGACAATCGCCACAAGTGGGAACACGGTAAGGAATATCCGTTCAATCAGTAGACCTTGTACTTCCATCAATAACTACCTTATATGTCAGTTGTGGCCTACTTTGGAGCGTTTAATCGTACTCTTTTCCTGTTTGAACAATCAGTACAGGAATCTTGGAATTACGCATCACTTGCTGGCTTGTATGGCTATGGTGACCAAATCGGTTTTCCGCGCCCATAACGATCATATCAGCATTTTCAGCTTGCGCAGCACCAAGAATAGAATCGGTTTGATTGCCTTCAGCAACCTTGTGCTCAATGTTAAGCACTACAGGCTTTTCTAAACTTTGCAGTTCGTCTTCACAGAATTTTTCAACACGTTCCTGCATGGTGTTGTGAATCTCTTTGATACCTTCGTCATGCATCTGCTTGATAAGATCTTCAGATACATAGTTTTGGATCAGTGCATGTCCCATCTCACCCATCGGCTCTACAACGTGCAGCATTACGATCTTGGCATCATTTAGAACTGCCTGGTTAACCGCTTGGCGGAATACAGGTCGAGTGTGTTTGCCCAAAGATGTTGCGTAAAGAATAGTTTTGATATCTGGAAGTGCCATGATCATTTCCTCAAAAACAGTCTTAGACTAAAGTATTGAATTTGGTCAGTTTAGCACTTCGTAAGTCGGTGCTCAGATTTACTCGACAATCTATAGACCTAGCTCAATATATAAATTTTTAGTTATATTTAATGCGGCGTACCGCAGCCACAGCGCGACTTTGGTGTTTTACCAATCCCTGGGTTAAACGTGTTTGTCGGGTCTAACGAGAAGTAGAAGTTCTGTAGCCCTTCTTCAGCTTCATATAGGTGGCCTACGTTATGCTCAGCAGGGTATTTCGCACCTTTCTGTGCAAGAAGCTCTAACATCATCTTCTTCACCGCTTTACCATCAGCGCCTTTCTTCAGAATGTAATCCTGATGGAAAACGTGACACATGAAATGACCGTAGTAGAGTGAGTGAACAATATGCTTGCTGATCTCTTCCGGTAGTTTTTCTACCCAATCCGGATCATTTCGACGAAGTGCAATGTCGAGTGCCAGAATATCTTCGACCTCATTCTGGTGGATGATCTGATAACGAATAGCGGCACCTGCAGCGGCAAAACGGTGTAGATAAGCTTTTTTGGCTTCATCTGCATCGCATTCGAAATAATCGCCAGACTGACTGTTACTGAAGAACTCTTTTAGAAACTTATCTGCTTCAGGGATACCACCGTCGCTCATTTTTAGCACGAGGTAGTGATCATACTTCTCGCGGAAATCGCGCATACGTTTTGGCAGAATATTTGGCCAGCATCGGCTCATAACCTGCATAACGCGATCTGGAATATCCTTCGGCAAGAAGCTGATCTTATTCAGTGCAGCAGAGATACGACCTTTCATAGCGAAAAGCTTTGGAAGCGGGTCGGTGCCAAAGTAGTTAATCATCATAAAAGTATCTTTGCCGTATTTTTCAGCAATGTCGTAGATATCTTTATGCATGTATTCTGCAACTTCAGGTAGATTATCGAAGTGTTGCAGAATATGGCGACGAATCTCTGTAAGTTCATTGGCATCATTGGTACCAATGTAATAAACCTGTTCTTTTTGTGCGACAGGGAAGGTATCTAAGCGCACAGCGAATACACCTACCTTGCCTGCGCAACCGCTGGATTCATATAAGCGGCTAGTATCAGCGTTGTAGCGTGCAGGTGAATCTGCATCTACATCGCGAACAATTTCAGGGTAATCGTTTGCCGATGCTTTTTGAGTGCTGGCTTTAACATCAGCGTCGGTAAAGTTTTTCTGTTCTAGATTTGTAAGGATCTCTTCGGGTGTTTCGCCTAGGTCAATACCAAGGTGATTCACCAATTCCAATTCGCCATTATCGTTAAGCTGAGCAAACAGAGAGAGCTCAGTATAAGCTGGCCCACGTTGAACCAAGGCACCGCCGGAGTTGTTTGCAATACCGCCAACAATTGAAGCGCCGATACAGGAAGAGCCAATGACAGAATGGGGTGCACGATTAATAGGCTTTAGCATCTTCTCAAGGGTGAATAGTGTCGCCCCAGGGAAGCTGATGATCTGCTTGCCTTCATCAATCAGGTAGATTTTGTTCATGCGCGTGGTGTTGATGACGATAATCTCACGATCATAGTCGTCACCACTTGGAGTGGAGCCTTCTGTCAGACCTGTGTTAGCGGCCTGCATAATCACAATCGTATCGGCTTTAATGCAGGTATCTAGAACCTTCCACTGTTCTAACAGTGTGGTTGGAAATACTACTGCAAGGGCAGAACCCTCGCCGGAGCGGAAACCTGTGCGATAGTGTTCGGTCTGGTTTTCCCCAGTAAGAATATTGTTCTCGCCAAGGATAGACCTTAACTGATCGAGAAGATCGTGGCTGGACATATGAAGTACTCTACTAGCTCTAAATGGCCTTAAGGCCTAATTATTATATATGTGTGCACTGGGCATCTTAGATACCCAGTGCTATTCAGTTATCTTAACTGTAGGCGATAGTTGGTAGCCAAAGAACGATCTGAGGCCAGAACACTAGTACCAGTAGCGCTGCTAACTGAAGAATAATGAAAGGAATTACACCTTTATAAATATCAGTGATCTTAACGTTTGGTGGGCATACCCCTTTAAGATAGAAAAGGGCAAACCCGACGGGGGGCGTTAAGAACGAGGTCTGCAAGGCCATGGCGACGAGCATGACGAACCAAACCAACTCTGGGTTATCGATACCCGGAGCCGTAATATCTAAGCCGAGAGCCGAAATTACAGGTGCCAATAGTGGCAAGATGATTAGCGTGATCTCGATCCAATCTAGGAAGAAACCTAGTAGGAAAATAACCGCTAGGATGAAGAAGATGATCCCATAAGGGCCAAATGGAAGGCCTGTTAGAAACTCTTCGATCATCTCATCGCCACCTAGTTCACGAAGAACAAGAGCGAAACATGTTGCACCAATGAAGATCGCGAAGATGTAGGCAGTTGTGTTCATTGTCCCGCCAACAACTTCATGTAGTACTTTGAAGCTGAACTTCTTGTTGTACATTGCTAGAAGCGTTGCACCAAATGCACCTACACCAGCGGCTTCGGTCGGCGTTGCAATACCCGCAAAGATAGAGCCTAGCACTACAATGATAAGAAGTAGTGTCGGAAGAACATCTTTTAGGACATTAAAGAAAATCTTTAGATCAACAGGTTTAGCATCATCCGGGATCGGCATGTGGCTTGGATTAATAAAGCCACGAGCAAGAATGTAGATAATGTAAAACGCGCCAAGCATAAGGCCTGGGAATACAGCGCCCATAAAGAGGTCACCAACTGACAGACCTAATTGATCGGCCATGATAACCAGCATGATGCTTGGTGGGATTAGGATGCCTAGCGTGCCTGCAGAAGCGATCGTACCTAGCGCAAGTGGCATGTTATAGCCTTGCTTAGTCATCGCTGGTAGTGACATAACCGCCAGTAGTACAACGGATGCACCGATGATGCCGGTGGATGCAGCTAGGATGATACCAATCGCTGTTACTGTAATCGCAAGACCGCCGTGAACACGACCAAATAGCTCCTGCATTGATTTCATCAAGCGTTCAGCAACGCCAGATTTATCAAGCATGATCCCCATAAATATGAACATGGGGAGGGCTACCAGAATCCAGTTTTCCATGATGGTCCATAGACGGTTAACTACAAGCCCAAGTGTGGTGTAGTCCAGACCTGTCATGGTATCCATGTATGTGTCTGTAAATTGCCCTAAAAAGGCAAAAATGATACCGATGCCGCCTAATACCCAAGCGACAGGTATACCTGTAAATAGAAGCGCGATGAACGACAGGAACATCGCGATTACGAGAACTTCATTCGCATCCATCAGTCATCACCTTTAATAATTAGAGTCAAATCACGAATAAAACGAGAGATAAGTGCTAATGCTAGTAAGCCAAAACTTACCGGAATAACACCTTTTATGATCCAGCGATACGGTAGGCCGGAAGCGGCTTCTGAGCCTTCGTTTACTCGATAGGATTCAGCAACGAAATCGATACTTTGCATAAAGATGATTGCAACAAATGGAAGAACCATCGTTGGGATGCTAATAACTTCGATCCAGCGCTTAGTGTTCGCCCTTAGGCGTGAATAGAACAGGTCTACGCGGATATGTGAATTTGTGGTTTGGGCATAAGAAAGACCAAACATTACGCCAATGGAATATAGGTGCCATTGCAGTTCTTCTAGGGCGATTAAGCCGCTAGCAAATCCTTTGCGCAAAATGACCTGCAGCATAATCACTAATACAAGAACTACATAGGTCCAAGCGATAGTGAGACCGATGCGTTTAATAAAATTATCTATCGCATCTGCGAGGGGCACTGGGGTCAGCTTTTCATTTTCAGTCACTGAAACTTACCTTCGCTACTTCTTATTAGATTCTTTGCCGAGTAGTGCTCACTCAAAAATCTAATTATTTATTTTTATAGATTACCTGTATGTACAGGCAAACAGGGCAGCCGAAGCTGCCCTGAAATTCTTCGGAGGGCTGGGCACCTTCCGAAGAGAGTCGTCTTACTTAGTTGCGCGTGGTAGGAATGCGTTAGCTTCCCAAAGGTCGTAACCTTTACGGAACGTGCTCATGTCATCCCATACTTTCTTGAAGAATGGATCAGCAGCAGTTTTCTCTGCAACTACTTCATCCCAAGTAGATTTGAAAGTGCTTAGCATTGTGTCGTTCCAGTAACGGATCTGAACGCCGTTGTCAGCTGCTTTCTGCATTACAGGGAACTGCATCGCTTCACCTTCAGCAATCGCGTTAGTCATAGACGCTTTACATGTTGTTTCAACAAGTGCCTTCTGACCTTTGCTCATCTTGCCCCAAGTGTCTTTGTTGATCAGTAGTTCGAATACTGTCGCCTGCTGGTGCCAGCCTGGGAAGTAGTTGTACTTAACGATCTTGTGGAAGCCTAGACGCTGGTCAATTGCAGGCTGAGAGAACTCAGATGCATCGATTGCACCTTTCTCAAGTGCACCGAAGATTTCGCCGCCTGGAAGTTGTACTGTGCCTACGCCCAGTTTTTCCATTACATCAGCACCTAGACCGAAGAAACGCATGTTAAGACCTTTTAGGTCTTCTGGTTTTTCGATTGGCTTAGAGAACCAACCAGATGTTTCTGGAGAGATAATCGCACAAGGAAGAACTTTAACGTTGTAGCCTGCTGTGTCGTACATCTCTTGGTAAAGGTTCATACCGTTACCGTAGTACAACCAAGCCATGTATTCGCCAGCTTCTGGGCCAAATGGAACTGCAGAGAAAAGTGCAGCTGCAGGCATTTTACCCTGCCAGTAACCAGCAGTAGAGTAACCAGAGTTAACTTTACCAGTAGAAACTGCGTCCAGAATCTCTTTAGGGCTAACCAACTTGCCTGGCTCATAAATTTTCATTTTCATTTTGCCGTCACTTACAAGCTTAAGCTGATCAGCAACCCAAACAATTGGAGTGCCTAGCGCTGGTAGGTGAGAACCGAAAGCAATTGGAGTTTTTAGAAGTAGTTTGTCAGAAGCTTGAGCTGGAGCTGTCGTACCTGCAATAGCAGCAGTAACCACAGCTGCAGAGATCAGAGACTTGGCGAACTTTTTCATGTCACATCCTCTAAGAGATTCATTTTTTTATATTTAGTATTGAGATGCAGGAGGAGAGGGTATTGGGATGATAAGACCTCTGCTGCGCTGCAGTAATCTCAATTGGTAATACCAATTTACCATAAGAGATACGCTACTGTATTTTTTTTGAGCAAGGTCTGTCAATGTTTTTTTGCTGTTAAATGACTATAGTCCAGATTTATAACATTGGTGAAATCTATTTCATAGTCAGCATTTATATAGGCTCTGTGAATAGGATAAATGTGGTAAATAAAATTATTCCGCTTAGGCTATTGTGTTGCTAATGTAGAATAAATTACTATTGATATTGGTCTTACCAATATAATTTGAGTGTGAAAGATGAGTTACAACCGGGTTAAGCAGCCAAAGATTTCTGACGTAATCATGGAACAGATGGAAGCCATGATTTTGGAAGGGACGTTAAAGCCAGGACAAAAATTACCACCTGAGCGCGAACTTGCAAAGCAGTTTGAAGTATCTAGGCCTTCGCTTAGAGAAGCAGTGCAAAAATTGGCGGCTAAGGGTTTGCTAATCAGTCGCCAGGGCGGTGGTACTTATGTCTCTGAAGATTTGGGTGGTTCCTTCTCTGATCCACTGCTTGAGTTATTTCGAACCCACCCTGAGGCTCAATATGATCTGCTAGAGTTTCGTCATGCTTTAGAAGGTGTTGCAGCTTATTATGCGGCCCTGCGAAGTACGCCTGCTGATAAAGAGGCGATCTTGAAGTGTTACGACGATCTTCAGCGCTATCATGATACGAAAGACATTCAGAAAGAGGTATATGCTGATGTGGACTTCCACTTGGCAATCGCTGCCTCAACTCACAACATGGTTCTTCTGCATATGATGCGAGCGTTGTTTAATCTGCTGCGCGAACATATCTGGGACAACCTTAAAAACATCTACCCGAACTCTGATTACCGCGAAAAGATCCATGATCAGCATAAAGTGCTGATGGATGCGATTTTAGAAGGTGATCCTGAAAAGGCGCGTCAGGCAGCTCATCACCATCTGGCTTATGTCGAAGAGGCGTTGTTGGAAGGTGAGCGTGAAAATACACGCTTAGAGCGTGCTCTGCGCCGAGCTAATATTTAATTCTTGTATATAAACTACACAAATAAGTGGCTGTTTTAGTTTTTTGATACGTTTTGAGTATAAATGTAGACATAAGTACTAATTTAAATGTAGTATTACTACAAAACTAATATTATAAGGTCTGTTTAGTCATTCAGCTGCTACTTTTAATGTAACAAGTTGGTTTGGTTAACAAAGATCAGATTACAAAAAATACATGCTGCGTTAACTTTTTAGAGTGGAGAGGTCAAAGTGCAAGACATTATTGATGACGTTGATCCAATTGAAACCCAAGAGTGGTTGGATGCGCTGGAATCAGTTGCAAAGAATGATGGCGACGATCGTGCCAAATACATACTGCGTAAGTTAGGTGAAAAAGCCAATGATATGGGCGTAAGCTCAGGTACGGCACTGACTACACCTTATCGCAATACTATTTCTGTTAAAGATGAATCACGTATGCCGGGCGACCTGTTTATGGAGCGCCGTATTCGTTCTTTCATTCGTTGGAACGCAATGGCAATGGTTATGCGTGCTAACGACAACGAAGATGGCCTAGGTGGCCACATTTCATCTTTCTCCTCTTCTGCAACGCTATACGATATCGGTTTTAACTACTTCTTCCGTGGTAATGAAGGCGGTCAGGAATCTGACATGGTCTTCTTCCAAGGCCATATCTCTCCAGGTATCTACTCTCGTGCATACCTAGAGGGTCGTTTAACTGAAGAGCAGATGGATAACTACCGCCGTGAAGTTGATGGTAACGGTCTTTCATCTTATCCACACCCTTGGTTGATGCCTGACTTCTGGCAGTTCCCAACCGTATCTATGGGTCTTGGTCCAATTCAGGCGATCTACCAAGCACACGTTATGCGTTATCTTTCTGCGCGTGAATTGATTAATCGTGGTGATCGTAAGGTATGGGCTTTCCTAGGTGACGGTGAGTGTGATGAGCCAGAATCTCTAGGTGCTATCTCTCTTGCGGGTCGTGAGCAGCTTGAAAACCTGATCTTCGTAGTTAACTGTAACCTACAGCGTCTTGATGGTCCTGTCCGTGGTAACGGCAAGATTGTTCAAGAGCTAGAAGGTATCTTCCGCGGCGCTGGTTGGAACGTTATCAAATGTCTATGGGGTCGTCATTGGGACGCCCTGTTCGAAAAAGACACTAAAGGTCTTCTTCAAAAACGCTTTGACGAAGTTTGTGACGGTGAGTTGCAAAACTACAAGGCTAATGGTGGTGCGTACACTCGTGAGCACTTCTTCGGTAAGTACCCAGAACTACTAGAGATGGTTTCAGATCTATCTGATGATGACATCATGAATCTGAACCGTGGTGGTCATGACCCATACAAAGTATTTGCAGCATACAACGAAGCGGTAAATCACAAAGGTCAGCCAACTGTAATCCTTGCGCAGACTGTCAAAGGTTACGGTACGGGTAAATCGGGCGAAGCGAAAAACGACACGCACTCGATGAAGAAAGTAGCGATGGACGATCTTAAAGATTTCCGTGATCGCTTTAATATTCCACTATCTGATGATCAGTTGAAGGAAGTGCCTTACTACCGTCCAGCACCTGATTCACCAGAAATGAAGTATATGTTCGAGCGTCGTGAAAGCTTGGGTGGTTTCTACCCAGTGCGTCGTACAGAGTTCGAAAAACTAGAAACGCCGCCATTGTCTGATTTTGATGGTCAGTTGAAAGACAGTGGTAAGCGCGCAGCCTCTACTCAAATGGTTCTTAACCGTGTGATGAGCACGCTGGTTAAAAACAAAAACATGGGTGAGCGTGTTGTGCCAATCGTACCTGATGAAGCACGTACGTTCGGTATGGAAGGTATGTTCCGTCAGTTGGGTATCTACACTTCTGAAGGTCAGCGCTATGTACCACACGATTCTGACCAGATCATGTTCTACAAAGAATCTAAAACAGGTCAGATTCTAGAAGAAGGTATCAACGAAGCGGGTGCGATGTCTGCATGGATGGCTGCGGCTACATCCTATGCAAACAACAACTGCACAATGGTTCCGTTTTACATTTACTACTCTATGTTCGGTTTCCAGCGTGTGATGGATTTGGCGTGGGCTGCAGGTGATATGCAGGCTCGTGGCTTCCTGATCGGTGCTACCTCTGGTCGTACAACGCTAAACGGTGAAGGTCTGCAGCACCAGGATGGTCACAGCCATCTGATGGCTCAGATGATTCCGAACTGTAAGTCCTACGATCCAACCTATGGCTACGAGCTAGCTGTGATTGTTCAGGACGGTCTACGTCGCATGTATCAGGATCAGGAGAACTGCTTCTACTACATCACGACAATGAACGAAAACTACCACCACCCAGCAATGCCACAAGGTGCTGAAGACGGCATCATCAAAGGTATGTACTTGCTGAAAGAGGGTAAGGGTTCCGATAAGAAAGTTCAGCTAATGGGCTGTGGCACGATCCTTCGTGAAGTTGAAGCTGCGGCTGAAATTCTAAGCGAAGAGTTTGGTGTTGAGTCTGATATCTGGAGCACAACATCGATCAACGAACTGCGACGTGATGCGATGTCAGTAGCTCGTGAGAACATGCTGAACCCAGAAGCTGAGCAGAAGAAAGCTTACGTAACTCAGTGCATCGAAAGCCGTGGTGAAGGCCCAGTTATCGCATCGACTGACTACATGCGCTCTTATGCTGATCAGCTACGCGAATACATTCCTCGTAACTTTAAGGTGCTAGGTACAGATGGCTACGGCCGCTCTGATACACGTACTAAGTTGCGTGAATTCTTTGAAGTTAACCGTTACTACGTTGTTCTGGCTGCGCTAAGAGCACTCCAGGAAGAAGGCAAGGTTGAAGGCGAAGTTGTCGCTAAAGCCATGCAGAAGTTCAACATCAACCCGGCTAAACCGGCACCGTGGACTGTTTAAGTCTGCGATGAGCTTCTTAACAGCTTAGAACTGGAGGAATTCAAAGTGAGTATTATCACAATTACTGTGCCAGACCTATCAGGTTCCACAGATGTTGATGTTGTTGAAGTGCTGGTAAATGACGGCGACACCATCAGCGAAGGCGATAGCCTGATTGTTCTGGAAACAGATAAAGCATCCATGGAAGTGCCAGCGACTCATAGCGGTGTGGTTGTATCCATGAAGGTCAATGTTGATGACCAAGTAAACGAAGGTGATCTTTTGCTTGAGCTTGATACAGGTGCTGCTGCATCTGAAGCTCCTGCCGCAGAAGAGGCACCTGCGCCGGTTGCTGCACCAGAAGCTGCACCGGCTCCAGCTGCTGCGCCTGCAGCCGCTTCTGCCGTTGAAAATGTACTGATCCCTGATCTGTCTGGTGCAACTGATGTAGATGTTGTTGAAGTACTAGTAAAAGACGGTGACACAGTATCTGAAGGCGATAGCCTGATCGTACTGGAAACAGATAAAGCATCTATGGAAGTGCCAGCACCTAAAGATGGTGTTGTGGTTTCTATGAAGATCAACGTTGATGATCAAGTTAACGAAGGTGATCTTCTGATGGAGCTGCAAGTAGGTGGTTCTGCTGCTTCTCCTGTAGGAGGCCAGCCTCTGGCCGAAGAATCTGCTCCAGCTCCAACTCAGGAAGCTGCGCCTGCGCCAGCACCTGTTGCAGGTGGTAAAGAGAACGTGCTTATCCCTGATCTATCGGGTGCGAGCGATGTAGATGTTGTTGAAGTATTGGTAAAAGACGGCGACAGCGTTGAAGAAGGCGATAGCCTAATCGTACTAGAAACCGATAAAGCATCTATGGAAGTGCCAGCACCTAAAGCAGGTACGGTTGTTTCCATGAAGATCAACGAAGGCGATACGGTAAACGAAGGTGATCTGCTGCTAGAACTTGAGGTTTCAGGCGGCGCCGCACCTGCTCCAGCGGTAAACGCTCCTGTGGGAGGTGCTTCCAGCGCCGAAAAATCCACTGCTCCAGCTCCTGCTAAGCCAGCGCCTGCTGCGGGTAAGGTTGATCTTGCAGCGTTAGAGAAGAAAAACAAAACAGTTCATGCTGGCCCTGCTGTTCGTGCCGTTGCCCGTGAATTCGGTGTTGATCTGTCTCTTGTAGCTGGTACAGGCCGTCGTGGTCGTATCGTAAAAGAAGATGTTCAGGCATATGTTAAAGGTGCTCTGAAACAGCTGACTGAGGCGCCAAAAGGTGGTGCAGTAACAGGTGGTTCAGGTATCCCGGCTATCCCTGAGGTGGATTTCAGCAAGTTTGGTGAAGTGGAAGTCGAGAAACTTAGCAAAATCGCTAAAGTTACACGCGACAACATGAGCCGCTGCTGGTTGAACATTCCGCATGTGACTCAGTTCGATAAGGCTGATATCACTGATCTGGAAGCGTTCCGTAAAGAGATGAAAGACGAAGCTGCGAAGTCTGGCGTTAAGCTAACACCGCTGCCGTTTATGCTAAAAGCCATTGCTATCGCATTGAAAGAGCATCCGAAGTTCAATGCTTCTCTGCACGCTGATGGCGAGCACATTGTTTACAAAAAGTATGTAAACATCGGCATGGCTGTAGATACGCCTAACGGTCTGATGGTTCCTGTAATTAAGGATGCAGACAAGAAGAGTATCTACGAGCTTTCTAAGGAAGCGATCGAGTTAGCTGGTAAAGCTAAAGACCGTAAGCTTAAACCTGATGAAATGCAGGGTGCATGCTTCACAATCTCTAGCCTAGGTGGCATTGGTGGTACTGGCTTTACGCCAATCGTTAATGCGCCAGAAGTGGCGATTTTGGGTGTGTCTAAAGCTGATATTGAACCGCGCTGGAATGGCAAAGAGTTCGAACCACGTAAGATGTTGCCTCTGTGTCTATCTTACGATCACCGCGCTATCAACGGTGGTGATGCAGGTAAGTTCCTAACCTACCTAAATGGCTTACTAAGCGACATCCGCCGCCTAGTACTCTAATAAGCAAGTTTTCCACTCTCTTGGCTCGCGCCTCTTCGGAGGCGACTTTTTAGAGTGAAAAAAACAAACGGCGACTCTGTGCAGGAGGTCGCCGTTTTTTATGTCCCCACTTATCCTATTTATCCAGATTTCAGCGTTTAAACGCCTCACTTATTGAGCCCGATCTATATACCCTTAATGTCATTTCTATTCTGCGTAATAGAAATAACTTTTTAATTTTTCGTAGGTATAATGCAAAACAATCGATAATTTGTATAAATCGTCATGGCTAAGGTTCTAAAGATTTAGGCTGTGTTCGAAGGGAATTTGAATGAAAGTTACTGTTTTTGGTATTGGATATGTAGGTTTGGTTCAGGCTGCAGTTCTGGCCGATGTAGGGCACGAAGTAGTCTGTGTCGATGTCGATCAGAAGAAGGTAGATGATTTAAAAAAAGGCATTATCCCTATTTATGAGCCCGGTCTAACGCCGATTGTTCAAAGTAACTTTGAAGCTGGACGTCTGCATTTCACTACGGATGCAGTCGAAGGTGTGGCTCATGCAGAAATTCAATTTATTGCTGTGGGAACGCCACCAGATGAAGATGGATCAGCGGATCTAAAATATGTACTAGCAGTTGCAGAAACAATTGCTACCCACATGGAATCGCCAAAGATTATTGTGGATAAGTCTACAGTGCCTGTAGGTACTGCAGACAAAGTCTCTGCCAAAGTTGCATCGGTACTGGCATCGCGAAGTAAAGAATTAGAATATCATGTTGCTTCGAACCCTGAATTTCTAAAAGAGGGTGCGGCAGTAAATGACTGTATGCGGCCTGACAGGATCGTCATAGGTACAGAGAGCGATCATGTAGAGACAGAGATGCGCGAGCTTTATTCCGCATTTAACCGTAACCATGATCGTATGATCTTTATGGATGTGCGTAGTGCAGAGCTAACCAAGTACGCTGCCAATTGCATGCTAGCTACTAAAATCAGTTTTATGAATGAGATTTCCAATCTAGCTGAGCGTCTGGGGGCTGATATTGAAAATGTTCGCCGGGGTATTGGTTCAGATGAGCGTATCGGTTACCACTTTATTTATGCAGGCTGTGGATATGGTGGTTCATGTTTCCCAAAAGACGTGCAAGCGCTCGTTAGAACAGCAGACAGTATTGAATATGATGCGCAGCTTCTAAAATCTGTTGAGGCAGTGAACTATCGTCAGAAATCGCTTTTGTTTAAGCATGTGAGTAACTATTTTGATGGAGATTTACAGGGTAAAACTATTGCGGTTTGGGGGCTTTCATTTAAGCCAAAAACTGATGATATGCGCGAAGCTACCAGTAGAGTTTTGATGGAGGCGTTGTGGGATCAAGGTGCTAAAGTTAGAGCCTACGATCCAGAAGCAATGGAGGAAGCACAGCGAATCTATGGTCATCGTGCAGATCTTGAGTTAGTCGGAACTAAAGAGAGTGCTTTGCAAGGGGCTGATCTATTGGTTATCTGTACAGAATGGCGTGCATTCTGGTCGCCAGATTTTGACCTAATAAAAGACTCGTTGAACAACCCTGTCATCATTGATGGTCGTAATATGTACGAGCCTGAACTGGTTGAGCGTCATGGATTAGAATATTACGGTATTGGCCGTGGCCGCAGTGTCCAAAAGTAATAAGCGCTGATGGGTAATATTTTACTACCTGTCTAGATTTCTTGGTTAAAGGGGGGATGTCTTATCCCCCTAGTATGTTAGTTGCGCCAAGCTCGCTGTACTACAAAAATGTTCCTTTAAACCATCCCCAAATACCTAGTGAAAAACCTGGGAATAGATCGATACCAGCGGCTGACTTGACCAAATAGATCACTAATAGCCCCAGCAATGTAGAAAATAGCAGGAACAGCAGAGTAAAGAAGGTTTTCATTATTAATGAAATCTGACGCTCTCTACGGCTTAGGCTACGTTGGTTTCGGCCCATTAAGAACACAAAATAGTAACGCCAAGTCCAAATATTTATGGTGCCTCGAATATCCACAGGGTGCTTTCCCCATTTGCGCGCACCAAAAGCAACTTTTAAAGCATCGATCTGCTTTTGTGAAAAGCTCTCCTGAAGATCTTCAGGTAAGCGCTTCATCAGGCCAT
Source organism: Neptuniibacter sp. QD34_54 (assembly GCF_047778055.1). Classification (GTDB taxonomy): domain Bacteria; phylum Pseudomonadota; class Gammaproteobacteria; order Pseudomonadales; family Balneatricaceae; genus Neptuniibacter. The sequence continues at coordinate 776,958 of NZ_CP180546.1, forward strand.
CTTCAAACCAATCTGAGGATTGAGTCCTTTCTTTTAGGGTATCCATCTTATTTACCAAAATTTAAAAATTGCAATCAAAGTGATTTTGTTTGTAGGGCGGTGTTTGCAATGCTTCTAGATGCCTGCCTTAAGTTTCCTTGTGGGAGAGGCTTTTTATATGCCCTTGGGTGCTAGCCTCGATAATCTCGCCATAAGTTCCCAAAAAGCATAGAAAATGCGACTCCTACGGAGGGCATGTTTCGAACTTACCTTGTAGGAGAGGCATCCTGCCTCGATAAAGCTTCGCTACAAGTTCCCAAGGGGCATAGCAAATGCGCCTCTTACAGAGCTCTTACCTAGATCACCCTGTAGGAGAGGCTTTTTATATGCCCTTGGGTGTCAGCCTCGAAAGAACCTAGTCGCTTTTTCTCTTCCTTCCGGACTTCTGATACACAGCAATCCAGGCTAAAGCTAATACCACCATAAAGGTCAGGGCATTGGCAGGCATCTGCAGATTAAAATCTACAGTTGCATGAATCATCATGGCTAATATCGACATTGAAGAACCAAAGGCTATACCGCGCAGTACTTTATTTTTGCGTTTGTATTGCGCATACAATCCAGCTCCAAGGCTAGCTAGCATTAATAGCGCTAACGGTAGGGTGCCAATTACCCCAAATTCAGAGAGAAACTCTAAATAGTCGTTGTGGGTATTAACATAAAAGCCTCTGCCTATTGATTCTGTCCTATGTTCAGGAAATGCCGTATAAAAAGTGCCAGCGCCAGTACCTGTTAATGGCTGGAGTTTTGCTATTTCAATAGTGGTTAAGGCCACTTCGTCACGGGACTCTTTTTCGATGCTGGTGGTTTGCAACCGCTCAGCAACTTTATCTATTCCAAAGAAAGTGCCAACGACAAAGACATCTAAAATCAGCAAACTGGTTAATAGAATAATCATGCCGCGTGTAGCTTTACGGCTGAGCAATAAACCAATAACGCCCATTACCATTAGGCTGGCAAAAAATGAGGTGTTACCCATACGGGAGTGAGTCATCACTAATCCAGCAACAATTATTAATAAAGAGATACGGAGAATAATCTTTTTTGAAAGAAGGGTGGTTAACCAGCGCCGACCGCGTTCTCGCCAATTGTGTGATCCCTCATCATTCAGCGTAGAGATCATTAAGCCAATACCAATAGAAACGCACATAACCAAATAACCTGCTTGGCTATTGCGGTTGATGAAAGTGCCTGTAGAGACGCCTTCATAGCTGTCTTTAGGGACTAAAAAGGTGAACTCGTACCCACTTAAAGTCATTAAACTTCCATATACCGCTTGGAAGAGGCCGCTGCCAACAAGTGTGTAGCCTAGATAAAGTAAGCGTTTGCGAGAATCTAACAGTTGAAGTGAAAGAATAAAAAAACAAACAAGGGCCCAGCTAAATAAACTGTCATGGAGGCTGTCAGTAGGGGATATTGAAAACTGATTAAAGCCTAAAGCTTGTATGGAAACCCAGCTAGCCGCAAAGGTTAGAAGGGCGATAGCAGGCCAAGACTTTTGGAGTGAGCGAGAGAGTTGAGTGCGCTCTCTAAGGAGCTGAACAAGAAAAACGCCAAATAAAGAAAGTACAAATACTATCAACAAAGACATGGACCAAAGGCGGTTACTTGCCAGTGGGAGCGGTGCCCAGATAAGGATAAGTAGATAGCTATAGAAGAGGCGATTATCAGGTCTTGTGTCCATACAAATACATCTAGATTTTGCGATAACTTGAATGAGCGATCATATCATTCTTGTTGCATCTGCTCATTGCAGCTTTGGCAGTAATTTGGGCTATAAAAGTTGCGCTGGAGCTGAAAATTTAAGATTTTATTTGCAATAAAAAAGCGTCCAAGTGGACGCTTCTTTAAAGATATTAGGTTGGACTTGGGTTACCACCGCCACCACCGCCGCCATTACTTCCAAATGGAGGAGGAGAAACAGGGTTACCTGTTTGGCCCGGCGCAATGCCTAATCCACGACCTTGACCTTGAGGTCCACCTGCGGCCGTAGCTTCACCAACTTCAGAAGGGTCAGCACCAGCTAGGATTGCAACTTGTTCCATTGCAACTCTATCAGCACCAGCAGCTGTAGCTGCGTTTACTACAGCACCAGCGTTCATGCCAGCATCAATAGCAGCAGTTACGATAGCATCGATTAATGCAGCATCTGCAGAAGCAATCTGTTGCATGATTTGATCAACGGTAAGACCTTCAGCTTGAGCGTTAGCAACGATCTGAGCTGGAGAAAGGCCTGCCTCTACATCTGATGCGATATCGGCATAAGAAGCCGAGAATGGCAGCATAATACCAACTGCCATCGAGATAATTGTGCGACGCATCTAACACTCCTTGTCGAATGAGTGGTTGAATTTTAGGCAATAGTAACAGCTAAAGGGCGAGCTTTCCAACTATACAAAGTTATAAAAAGCATAATTAATGGATGGGAATATATAAATGGACTTATGAGTTAAGCTGTGAGAATCGGCTAGATTAGCGATTAATACCTTGGTAGCGATGTTGTGCGGCTGCAATAAATGTGGATTGCTGAATGCATTCTGAACAATTAGAATGCACGCATGTGCCTATGGAGTACGGATAGGTTGGCACTGTAAAGGACATTACAATGGATATTAGCACCCCTAATACGGGCGCTACGGCGAACTATCGTCGTAGTAAACGCCTGCTTAAAAATCACGAGTCTCTTGTTGCGCTCTTTCAGGTATCAGCTGACATCATTGTTGCTGTCGCTCTGCTGTACCTATTCACTTCCTTTAAGATGGACGAGTTTCCTGCAGCATATAGAGTGCTTGCGGTTCTAAGCTCTTTTTGTATTTGGTTTATCTATAGTTCACGCGGTGTATACCGCCAATCATCAGACTACTTGCGCGGTTGCTTAAGGCTGACGGGCGCCTGGGCAATGATGCTCCTACTTCTTTCCTTAATTGGTTTTATAACCAAAACATCAGAGATATTTTCTCGAGAGGTACTGCTGGTTTGGGCTGTATCAATTCTGATAGCTCAAAATGCCTCTTATTGTTTGGTGAGTTATTGTTCAAAAAAATACAAAGAAAATTATGAACGTAACCTACCGACTTTGGTAATTGGTACTGGTTCAGTCGCACAGCATCTAGTTGAAAGCCTAAACAAAAATCGCTGGCTGCCAGATAAGGTAGTAGGTTGTTTAAAAAGCCTAGATAAAGACGAAACAGAAAGCGTTTCAGGGGTGAAAGTTTTAGGTGGGTTAGAGAATATTCGATCTCTAATCAAAGAGTATGACATTCGCAGAATCTATATAGCCCTACCTATGAAAGCATCAGAACAGATTGATGGCCTAAATATTGATCTGTTAGACATGAATGTTGATGTTATCTGGGCGCCCGATATTTTTGCTCTGAATCTAATTAATCACTCAGTTCGAGAAGTCGCAGGTATCCCTCTTATTTCAATTAACGAAAGCCCGCTTACATCATCTCGTATATCAATGGTAATGAAAGAGATTATGGATCGCTCATTAGCGGCTATAGGCTTGGTACTATTGTCACCAATAATGTTCTGGGTGGCTTATAAAGTTAAAAAATCATCACCGGGGCCTGTGTTCTTTAAGCAAGATCGTCATGGCTGGGACGGTAAGGTCATTAAGGTGTGGAAATTCCGTAGCATGAAGCTTCATGCTGAAGAAAATGGCGAAGTGAAACAGGCCACTAAAGAAGATCCGCGTGTAACTGAGATTGGAAAGCTTATTCGCCGTACCTCTCTAGACGAACTACCGCAGCTGATTAATGTACTTCAAGGAACTATGTCATTAGTCGGGCCAAGGCCTCACGCGGTAGCTCATAACGATTATTACTCAGACAAAATTAACGCTTACCTAGCTCGCCATCGCATAAAACCGGGTATTACAGGCCTAGCTCAGATAAGCGGTTATCGTGGTGAAACAGAAACCATCGATAAGATGGAAAAGCGTGTTGAGTATGATTTGGCGTATATCAATAACTGGTCGTTAGGGTTAGATGTAAAGATATTATTTAAGACTCCATTAAGCCTATTGTCTAAAGATATATATTGATCTGTTGGGCTGGCTGTTGGGATTATTGCTATTGAGGAAATGATGATTAGTGTCAGAAAAACTTTTTTATTTATATGGGGTGTTTTGTTTGTTTTCTCAAATGTTTTTATAAGTTTTTTTTCACAAAACATTGAAGGAAAGTTGGTGCTTAATATTTTGCAGGGTGTTGATTTTGCCTTGATTAGCATTTTTTTAATATTTGTGATTTTAAAATGGTTTGTTGTTTTAAAAGAAGATTTTTTAATTAAGCTATTGTTAGCTAATTTTGTTGTAGTTGTTATTTATTATCTGTATGGATTGATTAATAACGGGTTTGTTCATAGTAGTATTTATTTGAGGATGCTAGGTTATCCTTTTATTATGGGTGTGATGGGCTACTGGGTAGGTAGTGTATTAAGTGGATTATCTGTATTAAGGTTTTTGTCTTTTGTTGGTCTGTTTGTAGCGGTATTTGTTATAGTTGAATTTACGTTTCCAGAAATTCTTTATTACGCAATTAATGCACCTGATTTCTATAAATTAAAATTGGATGATGGTTATATGACATTGGACTATTTGATAGAAAGCAGGCAGAGAAGAATTTTTAATATGCCAGGGATGGAGCATGTGATGGTTTTTAAGCCTGCAGGGCCAACTTTTAATTATCCGTCAACATCTTATATTTTGGTCTTTGGGTTGATATCGGCTTTTCTAATTAAAAGCTATTTGGTTTTTTTTCTGTGCTTATTGGCTTTGATGATGCTGGGTACAAAAGCTGCTTTGGCTTGTGTTTTGTTTGTGTTTATATCTTCATGTTTGTTTAAGTTTAATTTTAGATTTAATGTACTGATATTATTTGTAAGTGGTTTGTTCTATGCACTTACGTCTGTATTGATAATGTCTCTTAGTAATAATATACACATATATTCATTGATGTCATCGATAAATCACATAGGTAGTAACCCTCTAGGTAAAGGATTAGGTTGGGGAGGGGCTGCGACCGTTGAGAGGGTTGTGACATGGGACTATGATATGCTTGTAGGTGATTCTGGTGTGGCTATTGCTTTAAACATGCTAGGCTTATTCAGTGTTATATTATTTATTAGCTATATTGTTTTTTTGTTTAATATGGCAGATTTTTTTAAAAAGATAAATAATTATGAAGCATTCTGCTTTACAGGTGTAGGTGTTGCGATTCTGTCTAATTCTGTATTACAGGAGCTTGCTATTGGACCATATGGAATAGGGATGGTTTTTTTCGTAATTATGATTTTTTATTCGAACTATAAAATTAGAATATTAGGGAGGGGTCTTGATGCATAAAGTTTTAATAGCTTCTAGTAATATATCATCAAATATAGGGAATGATTTTTTTTATAGGGGTATTAAGTATGCTTTAAGTATTCTTGTGAAAGATGTAGATGTATTTGATGGGTATTTTTTGCCATATAATGCTTATAAGCTTAATGAAAGAGAAAAAAATAATAATTTTGACTATTTTTCAAAAGTGTCGGGCGTGGACCTTGTTGTAATTGCGGGGCCGGTATTGGATGTTGGTTTCGGCAAACAGTTTGAAGCCGTCTTGAAGCAGGCTGAATTATACGATGTTCCAGTTGCAGTTATATCTGCAGGGGGAAGAAAATATGATGAAGAAGAAATTGATCATTGCAAATCTATTTTGAAAAAATATCCTCCGAAGATTTTTATAAGCAGAGATCATGACACTTATAAAAATTACAATGGAATCGCTGAATTTTCATATGACGGTATTTGTTTTGCTTTCTTTGCAAATGATTACTTTAATGGTTACCCGACAAAGGAGATGGGCGATTATCTGGTGAGCTGTTTTGATTTTGCACCTGAGCCAGATTTAGGTTTATATGTTGAATTGATGGATGGGAAGTCAAAAGGAAAAATTATAGAGCCTCATACTACAAGGTCTTTAAAGCAAAAGTTTAGGTATATGCTTCAAAAGGATTTTCCTGATAAAATCGGTGATCTAAATATCATAAGAACCTGTCACAGGCCACATAGAAATAAAAAATTAATTTTCTTTAGAAAGAAAATAGTATCTTCTTTTATATCGGATCCATATCTAAATCTTTATAAGAATGCTGAACTTACTGTGACTGATAGGTTACATGCAGCAGTGGTTACATTGAGTTTTGGTAATAAGGCTTGCCTAGTATTAAATTCAAACAGGACTAGGTTATTAGATAGGGCGGGCGTAGAGGCTTGTGTTAATGGTGTATACCAGCTCCCGGCTGACAAGTTACTAGGTGAGAAAAATGAGCAATTGAAGTTTCTCAAAAATGCAATAGATAAAAGCTTGAAGTGAAAGCGATGAAAGACTTCGAAAAACTTACTGAAATTGCTTCGTATGTAAGAAAACCAATAGATAATTGGGAGATTGTATTATCTTCTGCACTTTCAGATTCTAAAGGGCTTTATGTCTCATTTGTTAACCCTTTAAGTCTAAGTATAGCAAAAAAAGATCCAGAATATATTAATAATCTATCTAAGCTTGATTTCGTATTTAGTGATGGCTTTCTATTGGCAAATTTTGTATCTAGGTTGACGAATGAAGAGGTTGGGAGACTTTCTTTTGATGGGAATAGTCTATCTCCTACTATTTTCAGTTTATTATCGAAAATGTTAAATAATGGTGAGCGTCTAAAGATTGCCTTTATAGGAGGTAAAGATGGAATAGCAGCTGAAGCCTCAGCTTGTATTTCTGAAGTTTATTCAATTCAATGTGTCTATACAAGAAATGGTTTTTTTAAGGACCCATCTGAATACGATTCTCTTGTATCTGAATTGATTGAACGTGATGTTGATTTTGTTTTAGTTGGTATGGGAGCTCCTTATCAGGAACATTTGCTTTCATTTTTAAAAGAGAGTGATTGGACTGGGTGTGCCTTTACATGCGGTGGTTATATGGATCAAATTGTGAATTCTGGTGATAAGTATTATCCGGATTTTATTAATAGATATAACTTGAGAGCGCCATATAGATTATTAAAAGAGCCTAAGCGTTTAACAAAACGTTACTTAATCGATTATATGCCATTTTATTTTTGCTCAATTTTAGGTTTTTTTAAAAATGTCTAAGGATATATTGATTTTAGTTGGTCCTACTAGAACGTCAACCACATCGCTATTCAGATACTTGTCATCTCTTAATGAATTTTTGCCCTCTAAAGTTAAAGAGACTAATTTCTTTATACATAATGATGTTGATAGTGTTGCTAAATATGTTGAGCTATTTGAAAAGGGAGATGGTGTTCTATTGGAGGCATCTCCATTGTATTTTCTTCATGATTTGCTTTTGCCCAAAAGAATCAAGCTATTAAGGGAATTGGGGTATTCTGTAAAAGTTGTTATTACATTGCGGGACCCCGTAGAAAGGTTTTGGTCCTTATACAAACATATAATTACAAAAAGATCTCAAGGCAAGCATCCCCTTATAGAAGATTTTGTTAAATCTAATATTGATGCTGTTAATTTAAGTGCTGAATCATGTGATATAGATTTTCTGAGTCTGTCAGAGAGTTGTTATAGTAACAAAATTAAATCGTGGGTGGAAAATCTAGGTGCAGAAAATATACGAATAACTTTCTTTGAGAATTTAACCGATCCGAAGCTTTTTTCTTTAGAAATGCAGGAAATGTTCAAGTGGTTAAATCTTGATGTGCCTGCTGAATTTTCTGATATGTTATTCGAAAATAAATCTACATTGGTTAAAAGAAAAGGTTTGCATAAGTTCGCTCTTAAAGTTAATGATAATTTAGAGCCTGTTTTGAATAGGTTTCCCTTTGTTAGATCTATAGCTAGAAATATATATTATTCATATAATGCTAAAGAAGAAGCGGCTATTATTGACGAGTCTTTAACGAGGTTGGTAGAAAATGCTTGCGTTCAGGGGAATTACAATGTTGTAAATAATTTAAATGGGTTGCTGTTTTCCAAGGAATTACCTGCATGGGTAGATAGATATAGATAATCATGGATTTTATTAATTTATTTAAAAAGTCCATTTCAGCCTTTTTTGTTAGAGGTTTGGGCGCATTGTCAATGTTTCTACTTAACTTTATCTTGGTTAAAGTTATGGATTTACATGATGCTGGAGGGGTTTTATTCCTTATCTCTATAGTTATGATTCTAGGTCCATTTTTTGTTTTAGGCTTGCATCAAGCCTCTCTTAGGTTTATTGGTCAGTATGATTTTAATGAAGATGATATTAAAATTCTTTCGTTTGTGAGTTTTTCACGTACTGTTGTTTTTTTTAGTGGCTTGCTTTTCTGTTTGGTTTTGTGGTTTATTATTCCTTTTTTTTATTTTCTCTTTCCTTTTGATATTTCCTCTGATTTTGTTTTTAAGTTTTTGGTTGCTTCTTTTTTGTACTCATTTGTTGTTTTGTTTTCTCATGAGTTGCAAGCTCTAGGTCGTTATAAGTCCTCGATTTTTGTTTTATCTATATCTATACCTGCATTTATATGTTTGGGTATTTTGTTGTTAGGATTTAGTTCGTTTGATGATGTTGTTAGCTTATATTTACTGTCATGTTTGATTGCGGCGATTATAGGTTACTTTTTATCTGTATCATTTAAAAATAAAAGGTCTCTTTGTGAGGATCGGAATTTAGTCTTATCTTGTATGTTTCCATTATGGATTTATTCTGTGATGCAGTCCTTAATTATATGGGGTGGTCCTCTATTTGCTGGTTTTTTAGGTGAGGCTGATGATGTTGCTTTTCTTTCTGTATCACAAAGAACAGCAAATTTAATCAGTTTTGTTCTTATGGCTGTTAATATGATAGTAGCTCCTAAATTCTCAGCTATGTACCATCGAGGTGATATAGATCGATTACAATCTTTAGTAAGAAATTCAATCCTGATAATGGCTTTGATTTCGTTTCCTTTTGCTATTGTCTTGTTGTTTTTTACTGATTATGTGCTGAGTATTTATGGTGAGGAGTTTTATGGTGCTAAACAAATATTAATTGTTCTTACGTTGGGGCAAATATTTAACGTTGTAACTGGGCCTGTTTCTATTCTTCTTATTATGTGCGGCTTTGAGGTGGTAATGAGAAATATCGTTCTTTTCATTGCGCCTCTTCTAGTTTTATTGTCATTTGGGCTTGAATCGATTTTTGGAACTCTAGGTATAGCTATCGCTACTTGTTTGTGTGTGATAATACAGAATTCGATGGCAGTTTATTATGTCAAGAAAAGAATTAAGATTAAAATCTTTTAATTTTATGAATTCTAATTTTCTTTGAGAATTTAATTATGGGTGATTTTTTACTAGTAACTGGTGGCGCTGGTTATATAGGATCTCACACGGTGGTCAACCTCTTAGAACGAGGCAGTCAGGTGATCGTTCTAGATAATCTGTGCAATAGTAATGATGCTGTTTTTGATCGAATTGATAGTATTACTCATAGTCAGGCTGTTTTCGTTAAAGGTGATATCCGGGATCGTGATTGTTTAGCTAAAATTTTTTCTACCTATCCTATCGACTCAGTTATCCATTTCGCAGGCTTAAAGGCTGTAGGTGAAAGCTCACAAATTCCCTTAGATTACTACCAGAACAATGTATATGGAACGCTTGTTCTCTGTGAGGCGATGGCAGCGGCTGGTGTTAAAAAGTTGATATTCAGCTCTTCTGCAACGGTTTACGGTGAGGATGCACCAGTGCCTTATGAAGAGACTATGCCTAGAGGTAAAACCTCCAATCCTTACGGCACGTCTAAGGCGATGGTGGAGCAGATACTCACAGATCTTTGTGCTTCTGATCCCGAATGGTCAGTAGCGCTGTTGCGTTATTTTAATCCTATTGGGGCTCACCCTTCTGGTTTAATTGGTGAGGACCCTAAAGGAATACCTAATAACTTAATGCCTTTTATTAGTCAGGTTGCGGTTGGTAAGCGTAAAGAGCTGTCTATTTTTGGAAATGATTACCCTACATCAGATGGAACTTGCGAGCGTGATTACCTGCATGTGATGGATCTTGCTGATGGGCATGTGAGTGCGCTTTCTGCATTAGATGAGAAGGGCGCTCATATCTATAACCTTGGAACGGGTAAGGGGCTATCTGTGCTTGAAATGGTCGAGTCATTTAAACGAGTGACAGGGGTAGATGTTCCTTATTCGTTTGCGGATAGGCGAGAAGGCGATTTGCCAGCGTTTTGGGCTGATGCGTCTAAAGCTGAAAAGGAACTAGATTGGAGCGCTACGCGTACGCTTGATGAAATGATGGAAGATACCTGGAGATGGCAGTCCAATAATCCAAATGGATATGATGGGTAGGTATTTTGTTTTGAGGTGTTTTTTGTTTGAGGCGTTGGGTATATTAAAGGATTTAGCAAATGCCTCTCTTCAAGACTTTCGAGGCGGGACGCCTCTCCTACAAGGGCTTTAGGCTAGCAACCAAGGGCATATAAAAGCCTCTCCTACTGAATTCGAGCTTTGTAGGAGGTGAATTTTGCGGCGAGGTTCTTTTCGAGGCGAGACGCCTCTCCTACAAGGGCTTTAGGCTAGCAACCAAGGGCATATAAAAGCCCCTCCTACTGAATTCGAGCTTTGTAGGAGGTGAATTTTGCGGCGAGGTTCTTTTCGAGGCGGGACGCCTCTCCTACAAGGGCTTTAGGCTAGCAACCAAGGGCATATAAAAGCCTCTCCTACTGAATTCGAGCTTTGTAGGAGGTGAATTTTGCGGCGAGGTTCTTTTCGAGGCGAGACGCCTCTCCCACAGGGAATTATTCTAAGGGTATAGAAAAAGCCTCACCTACAATGTATTCGAGGCAGGTTCTCTGTAGGAGGTGCATCCTGCACCGAGGTTTTTATTGAGGCGGGTACCTAGGGGCATAGCAAACGCATCTCTTAAAGTTACAAGTAACAAGGATGTTATATGGCTAAGATTATTCACCATGGCGCGGTCAAGGGTGTGACTGGGTCATGCCATCAGTTATTTCTTGATAAGGATCATTCGGTTCTTATTGATTGCGGGATGTTTCAGGGAGCAGAGGCATCTGATCTTGAGCAAGGTTCTCTTGCAATTAATTTTCCTCTTTCAAATGTAGTCGGGCTTATAGTTACTCACTGTCATATTGATCATGTGGGGCGCATTCCTTATCTACTTGCTGCAGGCTTTGATAAGCCTATTTATGTTACAGAGGCGACTGCTCAATTATTACCTTTGGTGATTGAGGATGCCATTAAAGTGGGTATCAGTCGTGATGCTGAGCTAATTGATAAAGTCTTAGGTCGGTTAAAGTCTTTATTACGCCCGTTTCCTTATGATGAGTGGTTTAGTTTTCTTAACGATGAAGCTGAGATGGCATGTCGTTTTCGTATGGCGGGCCATATATTGGGTTCGGCCTATGTAGAGTTTAAGTTGCCTAACGAGAGGGTGACTTTTTCCGGTGATCTAGGTGCCCCTTATTCGCCTTTGCTTGCCGCCCCAAAATCTCCTTATCGCACTGATTGCCTAGTGATTGAAAGTACTTATGGGGATAAAAATCATCAGGGCCGCAAAGACCGTAGATTAGAGTTAAAACGAGTGCTTGAGCGCTGTTTATCGAATGCAGGCACAGTATTGATCCCTGCTTTTAGTATTGGGCGGACGCAAGAGCTGCTTTATGAGATCGAAGAGATTATCTATAAGGGTTCTACTGATTGGAAAAATTTAGATGTGATTGTGGATTCTCCTCTGGCAGCTGAATTCACTAAACATTATCGTTCGCTTAAAGAGCTTTGGGATAAAGAAGCTAGGCGTAAGGTATCTCAAGGAAGGCATCCTCTGGCCTTTGAACAGCTTATAACAATCGATAGTCATGATGACCATCAGCGATTAGTAAATCATCTAAAGCAATCAGGTAGGCCAGCTATTGTTATTGCTGCAAGCGGTATGTGTGCTGGAGGGAGGATTGTTAATTACCTTAGGGCATTGTTGGGTGATCCTAAAACAGATGTTTTGTTTGTGGGTTATCAAGCGCAAGGTACGGCAGGTAGGGATATCCAGAAATATGGCCCAAGAGGTGGGTATGTTTATCTTGATGAGGACAAGATAGATATTAAAGCTGGTGTTTATACGATTAGTGGATATTCAGCCCATGCGGATCAGAAGGATTTGGTTAATTTTGTAAAGCGTATGCGTGTTAAACCAAAAGAGATTCGTATAGTGCATGGAGATGATCAGGCTAAATTGGCTTTGAAGGATAAATTGCTGGCTGTGGTGCCAGATTCAAAGGTTTGGATTCCTTAGAGCTTTTGCATTTCTTATGCTCTTTGGGGGCTTGAAGTGGGTAACCTTCGAGGCAGGATGCCTCTCCCACAAGGGCTTTCGGGGCTGAGAGCCTCTCCCACAAAGGTTTTGTAGGAGTTGTATTTGCTATTCCCCTTGGGTGCCTGCGGTGAGGTTTTTTTCGAGGCAGGATGCCTCTCCCACAAGAGCTTTCGGGGCTGAGAGCCTCTCCCACAAAGCTTTTGTAGGAGTCGTATTTGCTATTCCCCTTGGGTGCCTGCGGTGAGGTTTTTTTCGAGGCAGGATGCCTCTCCCACAAGAGCTTTCGGGGCTGAGAGCCTCTCCTACAAGATTTTCTTCAAGTGCCTCTCCCATGGAGGGAGAGGGTGGAATATGGGTGGCTTAGTAAGCTTACTCAGCCCAGAAGTTGCTTACTTCAGAGCATACGATGAAGTGAGGGTTTAGCAATGTATCTTTGCGCGTGTTGTAGATGAGCGGGTTCATATCTTCGGCGCTAAGTACTTGTCCGCCTGCTGCTAGCACAACAGCGTGTGCTGCTGCAGTATCCCATTCGCTGGTTAAACCTAAGCGTGGGTAAAGATCGGCTTTACCTTCTGCTACTAGGCATAGTTTAAGTGAACTGCCCATTGCGATGATGTCAGCCTCTGGAAGTTTTTGCATAAAGGTTTTGAACTCATCAGATTGGTGAGAGCGACTGCCTACAACTTTCCAGCCAGTATTCACTGAAGGGGCCGTGTTAACCGTGATCGGTGCAGGTGCTGCTTCGCCTTCCTGTTTGAAAGCACCTTCACCTTCTGCACCCCAGTACAAAACGTCAATTGCTGGCGCATAGACTACGCCAAATACTGGTTGGCCAGATACGATCAGAGCAACATTGATAGTGAACTCGCCGTTCTTTTTGATGAATTCTTTTGTGCCGTCCAGTGGGTCGATTAGCCAGTAGGTTTCCCAGCTAAAACGATCAATTTGTTCGTTTGAGTTAGACTCCTCAGACAGAACAGGAATATCTGGTGTTAGTGCGTTTAAACCTTCAACTAGAATCGTATGTGCCGCTAAATCTGCTTCAGTTAGCGGGCTGCTGTCAGACTTGTCGTAAATAGCAAAGTCTTTCTCGTAAATTTCCATCACCGCATCACCAGCTTTGCGAGATAGTTCATTTATCGCTTTTGCATATTTCTCTAGATTGCTCATAAGTCTTCCTTGTTAAAAGTGCCAGATAAGAGGGATTAAAGTAATGCTGCATACCGCGGTTATAACGCTCATCGGTAAGCCTATTCTTAGGTAATCTTTGCTGTGGTAGCCGCCGGGGCCCATGACCATCAAGTTGGTTTGATAACCGATTGGGGTAATGAAACTTGCGGAGGCTGCAAACATGATCGCAATTACAAAAGGTAAATAGTTAACGCCAAGCTGTTCAGCTACAGAAATTGCAATCGGGAACATAAGAATGGCTGCAGCGTTGTTAGTAATTAACTCTGTAAACACTACGGTGAGTATGTATAAAAGTGCCAATACAACCCAAGGTGAAAGGTCGCTGCTGAAGAGTAGGCTACCCGCAATGGCATCTGCTGCGCCTGTTTTGGTCATGGCAGCACCTAGTGAAAATGAGGCGGCAATGACAGTGATTACGGTAAAGTCTATATTTCGACGAGCTTTAATAATGGATACACATTGAGTCGCAACCATAGCGCCTGCAGCCAAGAATGCGCTTTCTAAAATACTTAAGATCCCGCTGGCGCTTAAGAAAATCATCGCCATCAGGATCAGCAATGCCGTAGGCGCTTTGGTGAAAACGGGAGGCGTAGAATCATTGATTGCGCTTACTAATAAAAAGTCACGTCGTGAACGGTACTGACCGATAAAGTCTTGACTGGTTTCGAGTAGAAGCGTGTCACCGACTTGCAAGCGAATGTCACCAATCTTGCCGTCTATACGCTGACCGTTTCTCGATACGGATAAAATTGCAGCTTGGAAGCGCGTACGGAATCGAGAGTCTTTAATCGATTGATCTAGGCCTGCGAATTCCGGCCCGATAACGGCTTCTACTAAGCATCGTTCGTGATGGGTGATCTGTAGCATCTCAACGTCGCCGTTGGCTGGTACTAAACCGCGAAAATGGCGTATTTCTCGAGCACATTCTGGTGCGCCAACAAAGACCAGTTCATCCCCTGCGAATAGTTCGGTATCTGGGGATACGGCGGTAATGATACGAGACTGTCTGTAGATCTCGACTAAGTAACCGTAAGTCAGGTTACGCAGACCAGCCTCTTCGATGGTTTGGTTAACCATAGGCCCGTTCTCTTCAACGATGACGTTTACACTGTATTCTCGAACGAGATCTAATTGTTCAACTGCGCCTTGGCGGTTAGGGAGCAGCTTGTCCCCAACAAAATAGAGGAATGTGCCGCCTAGCAGGACCAGTGGTAAGCCTACCCAAGTTAGCGAAAACATGCTCAATGCATGGTCTTTGGTGGATTGTAATAATCCATCAATAACTAGATTGGTACTGGTGCCTATAAGGGTGCATGTGCCCCCTAATATTGCTGCATAACTGAGTGGCAATAGCAGTTTTGAGGCAGAGATCCCTTTGCGTTTTGACCAGTCTTGGATTGACGGAATAAACATAGCTACTACAGCGGTATTGTTCATAAATGCGCTGAGAATAGATGATGGAATAAATACCTTAAGAGTGGCTTTGGGAATGGTTTTAGGATTGCCGAGTATTCTGCCCGCGACCCACTGTATAGCACCGGTTTCTTTTAAACCAGCAGCCACAACATACAACACTGCAATGGTCATTACTCCAGGATTGGCGAAACCATCTAATGCTTCGGTTGGCGTTAAAATGCCTGAAATAATCAAAAAGCATAATGCAGCCATAAGAATGACATCTGACGCCAAACGAGTACCGACAAGGGCGGCTAATACCAGAACGACCGTGGCAATTGTTAGGTAAGCTTCATAATCCATTATGCAGAGATTCTTTCCAGAAATTCATGTAGCGATGTTGATGTGCATTTGGGGACATAAATAGTTTTATATCTGCCTTGCTAGACTATCTTGTTATACGTACTATTACAACTGATTAAAACTTGAGCGAACGTGATGAGTGGTACAGATCGATCTGCTAAAACAGCTGAAATGTTGCGAAAAAAAGCTGTCTTGATGAGGTTGCAGAAGCTGACGCTTGATCAAATTCATGCTGAGACAGGCTTGAGCCATCCTACCATTATTTCAGCATATAAAAAGTTTTTAGCAGGTGGTTGGAAGGCCGTTTTATCGAAAGATAGTGGTCGCCCTCTAGGGATGAAGGGCTTAAAAAATAGAACAGCTGAAGAAGCGTTTCATCTGTTGCTGTCTCATCAATATTTCGAAGGTGGATCTGAAGCTGAAAAGGAGTTTTGGACCGTTGAAAAAGTAAAGGAATGGTTCGAAAAGAGTTTAGATGAGTCCTTATCTTTAAAGTCAGTTCGTAGGTATCTGGCTGAGGTCGGTCTCGTCGACGAGGAAAAGCCGGATATATCCCGCGAACTGGTGTTAAGTCAGTCAAACATGCCCAAAAGGGTATCTATTTTTATTGCGGGTTTGCGGGATGTTGTATTAGACGGAAAGCGTTATTACCAGCTGTATATTGCTGATCTGCGTAATAGTAGCCAGTGGGTTCATTTTTCACATAAGCCCAATGTTAAGGAGTTGATCAAGTTTTTGGATCAGCTATTAGGGAACGTAAAACAGGCGCTTATAGTTAGTCGTTTTCCCTTTATAGAGAAGCATAGTGAGTTTAATGATTGGTATGCGTCATTAAATAAGAAAATAGAATTTATTCCCTATCTGCAGGTTGTTGAGCAAGATCAAGCAACACGGGTAGGGGCAGGGAATTTAAATTTTAAAAAGAATGGGACTTCTAAGGAAGACTTACTTTCAGGAGAAAATATGCCATTAACACATCTACAACGTCTGGAGGCTGAAAGCATTCAGATAATGAGGGAGGTTGTCGCAGAGACCGAAAATCCTGTGATGTTGTATTCGATAGGGAAAGACAGTGCTGTAATGTTGCATATAGCGATGAAGGCTTTTTACCCATCGTTACCTCCATTTCCTTTGCTGCATGTGGATACAACTTGGAAGTTCCAAGAGATGTATGCATTTCGGGATCAGATGGTTAAAGATCTAGGACTGGAGCTTATTACTTATACCAACCCTGAAGGTCTTGAAAAAGGGATCAACCCTTTTACTCACGGTTCTGCTATTCATACCGACATAATGAAAACGGAAGCGTTAAAGCAGGCTTTAGATCAGTATGGATTTGATGCGGCTTTTGGTGGCGCACGTCGTGATGAGGAAAAATCACGTGCGAAAGAGCGTATCTTCTCGTTTAGAACCGGTGATCATCGCTGGGACCCTAAAAATCAACGACCAGAGCTTTGGAAGCAATACAACGCTAAAAAGCATAAAGGTGAGTCAATTCGAGTTTTCCCAATATCTAACTGGACTGAGTTAGATATTTGGCAATACATCCATTTAGAAGGCATTCCAATTGTGCCGCTTTATTATTCCGCAGAGCGTCCTGTAGTTGAGCGTGATGGTTCGCTGATTATGGTTGATGATGAGCGTATGCCGTTGAATGACGGTGAAGTGCCAATGATGAAGCATGTTCGCTTTAGAACATTGGGGTGCTATCCGCTAACAGGGGCTGTTGAGTCGAAGGCAACAACATTGCCGGAAATTATTCAGGAAATGTTATTGACCAAAACCTCTGAAAGACAGGGGCGAGTAATTGATCATGATTCTGCCGCATCTATGGAAAAGAAAAAGCAAGAGGGATACTTCTAATGGCACATGTATCAGATTTAATTGAGAGTGATATCGCTCAGTATCTTAAAGAGCATGAGCATAAAAGTCTTTTGCGTTTTATTACCTGTGGCAGTGTCGACGATGGTAAGAGTACTCTAATTGGTCGTTTGCTGTATGAATCTAAAATGCTGTTTGAGGATCAATTAGCTGCTGTTGAATCGGATTCAAAAAAATACGGTACTCAAGGTGAATCGATAGATTTCGCACTATTGGTTGATGGTCTTGCTGCAGAGCGAGAGCAGGGTATTACCATTGATGTCGCTTATCGCTTCTTTTCGACGGATCAGCGTAAATTTATTGTGGCTGACACGCCGGGGCATGAGCAATATACCCGTAATATGGTGACCGGTGCTTCAACTGCTGATGTGGCTATTGTGATGGTTGATGCACGTAAGGGGGTACTTACTCAAACGCGTCGTCATAGCTATTTGGTTTCTCTTATTGGTATTCGTCACATTGTTGTTGCGATCAATAAGATGGACCTTGTTGAGTATTCTCAATCGGTTTTCCAAAAGATTGTTGAAGAGTACCAGGCATTTGCTCGTGAAGTTGGAATTGAGAAAGTTACTTTCATTCCAATGTCAGCTTTCAAGGGTGATAACGTTACTGCGCCAAGTACAAACATGGAGTGGTACCGTGGCACGACATTAATGGGTTACCTGGAGTCCGTTGAGGTTGATATTGATCGTGCAGAGCGTGCTCCTTTTAGAATGGCTGTGCAGTGGGTAAACCGACCTAATCTGGATTTTCGTGGTTTCTCTGGTCAGATCTCAAGCGGTGTCGTTCATCCCGGGGATAAAATTCGTGTGCTTCCTTCGGGTAAAGAGAGCAACATTTCTCGAATTGTGACTCAAGGTGGTGATCTAGATCGAGCAGTGGCTGGGCAGTCGGTCACTTTAACACTCGAAGATGAAGTGGATATATCCCGTGGTGATCTACTTGTTGAATCGGCTAACCCTGCGTCTGTCGCTAAGCAATTTGAGACAACGATTGTTTGGATGAATGAAGAGCCGCTTTTGGCTGGGCGTACTTACCTTGTTAAAGTCGGGACGCAAACCTGTTCGGCAACCATTACTGATATCAAATATCAGGTGAATGTGAATACGTTAGAGCATACCGCTGCAAAAGGACTCGAGCTTAATGCTATTGGTGTGTGTGCGATCAGTTTGGATCGTGATATCGCATTTGATCCTTACAAAGAGAACCAAGATACCGGTAGTTTTATCCTGATTGATCGTTTAACCAACGGTACTGTTGGGGCAGGGATGATTAACTTTGCTCTGCGCCGTAGTCATAACATCACAATGCAGCATGTGGATGTTAATAAAGATGGGCGTGCTGATATTAAACATCAGAAGCCATGTATTCTTTGGCTAACCGGTTTATCTGGCTCTGGTAAATCTACGATTGCGAATCTTGTGGAGCAAAAGCTCTTTGCGATGGGGCGTCATACTTATCTGCTAGATGGTGATAATGTTCGTCATGGTTTGAATAAAGATCTAGGCTTCACTGACGGAGATAGGGTTGAGAATATCCGACGTATCTCTGAAGTGTCTAAGTTAATGCTTGATGCAGGCTTGATTGTGCTTACTGCCTTTATTTCCCCTTTCCGTTCTGAGCGACGCATGGCGCGTGAACTTGTTAGTGATGGAGAGTTCATTGAAGTCTTCATTAACACGCCGCTTGATATAGCGGAGCAGCGTGACGTTAAAGGACTTTATAAAAAAGCGCGCAAAGGTGAATTGAAAAACTTTACGGGTATTGATTCCCCTTATGAAGCACCGGAAAACCCTGAATGTGATCTTCGTACTGCCGGCTATAGTGCTGAAGAGTGTGCAGACCAGGTGGTGGAGTATCTTAAAAGTAATGGTTACTTAGGCTAATCATCTTAGAAGCCCAAAAGGCCCTTTTGCTATAGCTAAGCTAGCTATCAGTGAAAGGGCTTTTTTGTTTTGTGGAGTATCTTTTTGTAATAGCAGTGAATAGCTGAGAAGAGGTTTTGCTTGTTTACATGTTAGACTGATAAGACTACAGACTCCGATTGATTGATATGATTTCAGTAATTCTTTGTGGCGGATCTGGGGCTCGTTTGTGGCCATTATCTCGCGCACACTACCCTAAACAATTTCTAGATTTAAACTCTGATGTGTCGCTTTTAAAAGAGACTATTAACAGAGTTAGCATTCTGTCCAGCTCGTTTTATTTTGTCGCAAATGAAGAGCATCGTTTTATGGTTGCTGAGCATCGGAGGTTATCTGGTGTTGAGGGTTGTATCTTATTAGAGCCAGTTGCAAGGAATACTGCACCTGCAATTGCTGTCGCGGCATTACAGGCTGTAATGGATGGGCAAGGTGATGAGGCTATGGTGGTTCTGCCTTCTGATCATCTTATTCCTAATGATGCAGCTTTCAGAGAATACTTAAAATCAGCTGAGCTGTTCGCTAAAGAGGGGTTGGTCGTCACTTTGGGTGTGCAACCGACTAGAGCTGAAACAGGTTACGGCTATATACATTCTGTTGTAGAGGTTGATGAGGTTTCTGGTGCTAGGATTGTCCAACAATTCACCGAAAAACCCTCTCTTGCTGATGCAGAACAGTTTGTTAAGTCGGAAGAGTATTTTTGGAATAGCGGTATCTTTATCGTTACGCCGAATCGTTATCTATCTTTGCTACAGGAGTATGCCTCTGAGGTATTCTTATCAGCGCAAGAATCGTTCGAACAAAGAAGAGCTGATATGGACTTTGTTAGGCTGTCCAAAGCTCACTTTGAGAAAAGTCCTTCAATATCTATCGATCATGCTTTGATGGAGCCTCTTTGCGCCTCTTCTGAATCTGTTGTTGTGATTCCCTTTGAGGCGAGTTGGTCAGATTTAGGAAGTTGGAACTCTCTTTGGGAGGTCGTGGATAAAGACCTAGATAACAATGCAATTGTTGGCGATGTGCTGGCTCAGGATGTGACAAATAGTTACCTCCACTCCTCTGGTAGGCTTTTGGCTGCTGTGGGTGTGGATAATATGGTGGTCGTGGAAAGCTCAGATGCTGTGCTTGTGGTTGACAAAAATAAGGTTCAAAACGTTAAGCATATTGTCCAGCAGTTAGAAATGGAGAAGCGCTCAGAGTACCTCCATCACCGAGAGGTTTATCGCCCTTGGGGAAAATACGATTTAATTGGAGCGGGTAACGGCTACCAAGTAAAACAGATCACGGTTAGTCCGGGTGCTGCATTGTCTTTACAAAAGCATCAATGTCGAGCAGAGCATTGGATTGTGGTGAAGGGGTGTGCAGAGGTTGTTCAAGGCTCTGAAGCTTATAGGGTGTACCAGAATGAGTCTACCTATATACCGATTGGTGAGATTCATTCGTTGCGAAATCCTACTCAAGAAGACTTGGTCATCATAGAGGTTCAGTCTGGAGATTACTTGGGTGAGGATGATATTGAGCGATTAGATGATCAATATGGCCGAGTGTAAGATTTTTTTGCTGTAGAAGATGTATCTTTCGGCAAGGTTTTCTTCGAGGCGGGACGCCTCTCCCACATGGAGATTGTTGTGGGAGGTGCATCCTGCGCTGATTTTTCGAGGCGGGCACCCAAGGGCATATAAAACGCCTCTCCCACATGGAGATGGCTGTAGGAGGTGCATCCTGCGCTTATTTTTCGAGGTGGGCACCCAAGGACATATAAAACGCCTCTCCCACATGGAGATTGTTGTGGGAGGTGCATCCTGCGCTGATTTTTTGAGGCGGGCACCCAAGGGCATATAAAACGCCTCTCTCACATGGAGATGGCTTTAGGAGGTGCATCCTGCGCCGATTTTTGAGGCGGGCACCCAAGGGCATATAAAACGCCTCTCCCACATGGAGATTGTTGTGGGAGGTGCATCCTGCGCTGATTTTTCGAGGCGGGCACCCAAGGGCATATAAAACGCCTCTCTCACATGGAGATTGTTGTGGGAGGTGCATCCTGCGCCGATTTTTCGAGGTGGGCACCCAAGGACATATAAAACGCCTCTCCCACATGGAGATGGCTGTAGGAGGTGCATCCTGCGCCGAAAAAAGGGGATTTACTGATGAAGAAAGGGAATTCTTCAAATTTAAGAAAGGGTCGCTTCTCAGAGGAGGGGCGAGTCTATCTGGTTACCTTTGCTACGGATAAAAGGCAAAAGGTCTTTACGGACTTATACTTGGTGCGGATCCTTGTTAACTGCCTTAAATTCCAAGCTAAGCGATGTGATACCCTTGCCTATGTGGTTATGCCTGACCATGTCCATTGGCTGGTTCAGCTCAATTCAACTGAGCTTTCAACGATTGTCCATTCAGTTAAGTCTTATTCTGCAAAGGCGATTAATGCTTATTCAGGGAGGCAAGGTGCTGTTTGGCAAAACGGATTCCATGATCATGCATTACGAGATGAAGAAGATTTAGTCGATCTTGCAAGGTATGTAGTGTTGAACCCTATTAGGGCTGGTCTAGCGAGTAAGGTCGGAGATTATTCCCATTGGGATGCGGTTTGGATCTAGTTGAACCCCGAAGGGGGGGAAGGGTACCGACATCCTTGTCGGCTCCTTATCTTCCCTGATCAAATAGCAGAGGCCCTCTCCCTTGAGGGCTAAGATCTTCCCTGACCTCTCTGCTGGTGATTATATTAAGTTTATGGGCTGCTTAAATATATAAGAAAAATTCCTAATTTGATTCGCCTTATTGTGGTGTAATTTGGGGTCTTTGGTTGGATAGGCTAAACTCTTGAGCTCTTTGCGGCCTAGGTATCTCATAGATACAATTACTTGCATTTTTACCAATGGATAGGTTTTCTTCGTGTATAAATATCTCTTAGCGTTCCTGCTTTTATTTTCTTCTTCTGTTTTTGCTGTTGAGTATCTGATTGTGACTAATGACAGTGTGAGAGTGCGTGAGCAGCCTGGGTTAAAGGGCAGAAGTATGTTGATGTTAAATAAAGGGCATCTTGTTATTAAGTTAGAGGAAAAAGGGGATTGGACGCGGATTTACTTTGCCGGTAAGGAGGAGCTTACTGGAAAGACTGAGGGGTGGATGCACAGTTCGTTTTTAAAAGAGGAACGGCGAGTGTTGGAGCAATCAGTCCCTAAAAAACTAAGGTTAGATGTGATTGCTGCGGATCTGACTTGTGAGAAAGTGATGGGTGCTGATATTGTGCAGGGTTGCGATCTCCATCTGCAGTATAAGCTCGATAAAGAGGCTCAATTAACCAGTATTAAGGTTAACTGCAGTGCTGAATTGGTCGCGAAAACCCGAGGCGGGGAGTTAATTCCTGTACCGGTTAATCAAACACTTGAGCATTCGGTTATTCAAGGGGTGGATGATTTTTCCATGCACATTCTTATGAAGGCAGATCTCTCTTATCAGTTAGAGCAGGTAAGCATAGAAGGACATCGCTGTCGGCTTGTAGGGTATTTGTAAGGGTTTTAATAATTACTTTTGCTAAGTAGGAGGTGCATCTTGCGCCGATGTTTTTCGAGGCGGGTACCCAAGGGCATATAAAACGTCTCTCCTACACAGTAGCTTCTTTGTAGGAGGCGCATCCTGCGCCGATGATTTAATTTTGTGATGTGGATCTGTTTCTCAGGAATTTTGCAATGGTAATGCATGCAATCAGAGCGATAGCGACGCCTGTTGCATTGGCCAATGCATCACCGATTGAAAAATGGCGAAGCGGCTGTAGGGCCCCTTGAAGGTACTCAAGCAGCCCTGCCAGAACAAACCAGCCACCCCAATAGACCCAGTTTAGGGTTTTGTGCAGAGCTAGTCTTCCCATGAATGAGACACTACAGAATGCTATGAAGTGCCCTACCTTATCTGAATGTTCAAAGATTCTTTCAGGTGGAGAAGGGCGGAAGATCCCATAGGCTAAAGCTGCCAAAGCCAGAAGAAAAATAACCCAGATGAAAGTTTTATATTTTTGGGTGAAGGTGTTATTCAATTTTCATTCTCTAGCTATGAGGTGTTATAGGATAATTAGCAAAGCGCAACGTTTGGGATTGAGCTTTTCTCGAGGCGTGTACCCAAGGGGCATAGCAAATGCCTCTCCCACATAGGGGGCTCGCGCCGATTCTACATATCGTTCTTTGTAGGAGGTGCATCTTGCGCCGATTTTTTCTAGGCAGGTGCCCAAAAAGCATAGCAAACTCCTCTCCCTAAGAGAGGGGGCTCGCGTCGATTCTACATATCGTTCTTTGTAGGAGGTGCATCCTGCGCCGATTTTTTCTAGGCAGGTGCCCAAGGAGCATAGCAAACTCCTCTCCCTCAGAGAGGGGGCTCGCGCCGATTCTACATATCGTTCTTTGTAGGAGGTGCATCTTGCGCCGATTTTTTCTAGGCAGGTGCCCAAAAAGCATAGCAAACTCCTCTCCCTAAGAGAGGGGGCTTGCGTCGATTCTACATACCGTTCTTTGTAGGAGGTGCATCTTGCGCCGATTTTTTTCGAGGTGGGTACCCAAGGGGCATAGCAAACGCCTCTCCCACATAGGGCTGCATGCACCGATTTATCTACCCACGCCATAGTAAGTGAAACCTAGGCTCTGTAGCAGCTCTTTATCAAAGATGTTTCTGCCATCAATGATTAGAGGATGGTTCATTGAGCTTAATATCTCGTTGTAGTCAGGGGACCAGTATTCAGGCCAATCAGTTAGTAATAAGAGCCCGTCGCTGCCTCTAAGGGCTTCATAGCTGTTCTCAAAGTACCGAAGTTGTTCTTGTTCGCCGAAATGCTCAAGGATATTGTTCATTGCTTCAGGGTCGTGCATCCGAACCTTACAGCCTTGCGCGAGCAATGTATCGATCACTTTTAAGCTGGGAGCGTTATCGATACTGGCGGTACCTGATTTAAATGAAAGCCCCCAAATGGTTACTGTTTTGTCTCTAAGGTCACAAGAGTAGTGGCGCCATAATTTTCGGAATGGCTGCTCTTTTTGCTTTTCGTTCTCAATTAGTACTGTATCCAGCAGTTTTGAGTTTCTTGCTTCCGTCATTAATTCTGACAGTGCTTCAATATACTGTTGGAAATGCAGGCCACCGAAACCACAGCCTGGGTGAAGATAGTGCGGCCCAATACGTGGGTCTGTGATCATTGCTTCTCGAATAACTTCAATATCAACCTCTAGCTGATCGGCTAAGTTTGCTAATTCGTTTATATAGCCGAGCCGGAGGGCAAGCATCCCTGTATTGGCAAACTTTGTGAATTCAGCCTCTTTAGACGACATGATCATCCATTGTTTGACGGCTTGGCTAAATGGCCGCATGAGGGCTTTGATATTGAGTATAGCCCAGTCGTTAGTGCAGCCTAAGATGATGGTTTGTGGCCATTTGTAATCCTGTAGGGCTGAGCCTTCGGATAGCATGTCAGGTATATAGCAAATAACCTGATTGTTATTTTCGTCTAACTGACTTTGCAATTTGTCTGAGCTGCCAACACCAAAATTGGATTGGTTGATGATCAATGTGTTTGATGAATGATGCTGACTGATACGACTGATAAGTCGTTCGGCGGTTTTAAACTGGTCAGGGTTTAATGCCAAAATATGGTTTGAAGCATGCTCTATGCCTTCAGCTCTTGATCCAATGATGAGTCGGCCATTAGATTGAGCATCCAGAATTAACTGTTCAAGTCCTGGCTCATTGCTAACCTTGAACTCCAGATCTTGCTCGTTAGGCGCTTCATGTTCATTGGTGACTAAGAGAATATGGTTGCCGCTTTCAGCTAGTGCAGCGGCTGCAGTCCATGCAAGGAGTTCGTTACCCCAAATGGTAATCTTCATTTAGCTTCTCCTTTGGCTGCAATTCTGTTTATTAAGCCGTCGGTTGAACTGTCGAAGTTAGGTGTTTCGTTGTTTGTATCGAAGGCGCTAAGCAAGGAGGTGGCTACTTTCTTGCCTAGCTCTACGCCCCATTGATCAAACGGATTAATATTCCAGATAACCGATTGCACAAAAACTTTATGTTCGTAGAGAGCAATCAGCTGTCCAAAAGAAAATGGAGTAAGCTCATCCAGCATGATGGTTGTGCATGGTTGATTGCCTTTGTAACGCTTGTAGGCCGGAGCATCTTCTGCTCCTTCGAGAACGGAATCACCTAGCGCTAAAATTCTAGATTGGGCTAGACAGTTTGCTAAATTTAGCTGATGCTGATGCTGGAGTTCCGAATTGTCAGTGTCATGATACCTTCTCGCTGCAACAATAAAATCACACATAACTGCTTCTGTGCCTTGATGAAGCAATTGATAAAAAGCGTGCTGAGCATTTGTTCCAACTTCTCCCCATAATATAGGGCAGGTCTTGTAGTTTACGCCATTGCCCTGACGATCAACGGATTTACCGTTGCTCTCCATTTCAAGCTGCTCAAGATAGGCTGGAATATGACTTAGTCTCCCGTCATACGGTAGGATGGCGTGGGCGTTTATGTTCTGAAAATTGATGTTCCAGATGCCTGTCATAGCAAGAAGGACGGGTAGATTTACGTCTAGTGGTGCTGTTTTGAAATGTTCATCCATTTCATGTGCACCAGCAAGTAGATCTTTGAATCCGGCCATGCCGAGTTTTAATGCAATTGGCAGTCCAATAGTGGACCACATTGAATATCGTCCGCCAGTCCAATCCCAAAATTCGAGTTGATTGCTTTTAGGGATGCCCCATTCCACGACTTTATCAGGGTTGGCTGAAACGCCTATGAAATGACGGGATACAAGCGTTTCTTCGCTGCCAGCGTAACTTGATTTTTTTAGCCACTCTTTAGCTGTTTGAGCATTGGCTAGGGTATCTATCGTAGTAAATGATTTCGACGAAATAATGAATAGCGTTCTGGCCGGGTTTAATTCGTCGAGTAGATCGGCCATCTGGCTGCCGTCCATTGAGGATACAAAATGGACCTTTATTTTACGTGCTATGTCAGGGGTGTTTTCTGACAAGGCTTTACATGCCATAAATGGGCCTAGATCTGACCCTCCTACGCCAATATTAACCACTGTATCAATAGAATGTCCTGTGTAACCGCGCCATTGGCCTGAATGAATTCGAGTTACAAGTTGCTCCATTCTTTCTAGATTGTCATGGACCTCATCAATGATGTTTGTTCCTGATAGATCCAGAGAGTAATGGGCAGGAGACCTCAGAGCTGTGTGTAAGGCTGGTCTGTCTTCAGAATCATTTACATGATCGCCTTTGAATAGTTTAGTGATCCATTCGGAAAGCTGTTTTTCCTCAGCGAGTTTGATTAATAGAGATATGGTCTCGCTTGTGATTCTTTGTTTAGATAAATCGAGGAGCAGATCTTTCTGTTCAAAGGTGAGGTGTTGGAAGCGATCAGAGTCCTGTAGGAATAGAGTGCTTATATGTGATTGAGACATATAATAAGCATGGGATTGGAGGTCTTTCCATGCTGTTGATTCAGTTGAAGACATCAGGTGTTCCTTATTGGAGCTAATCGCTAGATTCAGTATTTTACCTGCTCTTTTTATGCGGGGTAAAATCCTTCCTTGGATATCTCTGATACAGCTAGAGGTATCTTTTTGTGATTGGGTTCCCAGGGCATAGAGTAGCTGTGGGATACCGCACGTATTAATCGCGACGGGGCGTCGCTCCCACACTGGGTTGTGGAAGGAGGTGCGCCCTCGCAGCGAAATATTCTCGTGTATTTAAATATCAAGCTCTTTGATAAAAGCTTTCAAGCTTTCAGCGGTTTCTTCGTGTTGAAGGCCATAAACAACATTCGCTTGTAGGTAACCTGCTTTGTTACCGCAATCGTAAGTTTTGCCGCTCATATGGAAAGCCTGAAGGTTGCCTTCGTTTAGGTAGTCTGCCATGGCATCTGTTAATTGGATCTCTCCGCCTGCGCCAGGTTTCGTATCCTTCAGTAGCTCCATGATACGTGCCGGTAGAATATAACGACCGTTAATCGTTAAGTTTGACGGCGCTTCATCTATAGGCGGTTTTTCAACCATGCGAGATATATTTGCAGATTGACCTGCAGTGATTGCTACTCCTGAGCAATCTACTACACCGTAGCGATCTACGTGCTCCATTGGGACCGGTTCAACCATGATTTGGCCGCAACCTGTATTTTGATAAGTTTCTACCATGGCTGATAGATCAGTTTGTGGAAGCCCGTAACAGTTGATCAGCATGTCGGGTAGTAATACTGCAAAGTCTTCATTGCCGATAATTGGTGCGGCGCACAGAACAGCATGACCGAGTCCTAGCGCTTTATCTTGGCGAACTGCGCTGATGGACACATCGGATGGAAGTATGTTTTGCACGGATTCTAAGATGGCTGTTTTGCCTTTGCGTTCTAACTCAGCTTCTAGTTCGTAATGGCAATCAAAGTGATCTTCTATCGCGGCTTTGCCTGATCGAGTAACTAATACAATATCTTTAATACCTGCGGCCACAGCTTCTTCTATTACGTGCTGTATTACTGGCTTGTCTACAACAGGCATCATCTCTTTTGGAATCGCTTTACTTGCAGGAAGTACGCGAGTTCCTAAACCTGCTACAGGGATTACCGCTTTAGTTACTTGATTGGACATCCTTTATACGACCTCTGGTTTATTAATTCCGTGATCGTTAAATAGTAACATGGCTTTGTTACAGTAAATAAGCCTATTTAGTCTGAAGCTAGCTATGTTTTTTTGCAGGTGCGAAGGCGAGATTTGCTGGTAGAAAATATGTTAGAATGGTCGAAATTTATCCATCCGTCATATGCAGTCTTCAGATAAAAACGGATAGTGGAAAAGGATAGGGATGATATTCCATGAATAAATTGGGACGAGATAGTCGCATTATTGGTTTTAATTTTTCTCTGCTAGCTAGTGCTATTCTAGCTTCTCCTGCGTTTGCATTGGAACCTGCGCCGGCAAAAGTAGGGCCTCTTCAGGTTATTCCTCAGGTTAATTTACAGGTCGGGCACGATGATAATATCTATTCTACTGGTTCTAATGAAGTAGATTCCATTATCACGGTCGTGAATCCTTCTATACAGGCTGTTTTAGAGAAAGGTCTGGATGTTTATAGCCTGAACTATGCCATTAAGCATGGCAATTATGAGAATGACTCCGCAGATAACTACACGGATCATGATCTCTCTGCTCAAGCGTATTTAGATTTCAATATTCGTAATCGATTGGAGCTGTTAGCTCGATACCTTAAGACTCATGAGGATCGAGGAACAGGTCTTAACCAAGGTTCGAATGCAACCGCTAACGATGCACCAGTTGAATATGATGTCACTACGTTATCAGCGAAGTATAGTTTTGGTGCGCAAGATGCAAAAGGTCGTATTGAAGTTGCAGCAGAGCTTAATGATCGTGAATACAGTAACTTTCGTAGCCAGACTGCTGCGAAAGATAGAGAAAATTCCAAAGTTACCGGCACATTTTATTATCGTGTAATGCCTAAAACATCTCTGTTGTTTGAGATTGAGCATGAGGATATTGATTACGATCTTGCTTCTGTAACGCTTGATAGCACGGAAACTGAGTATCTATTAGGGGCAACATGGGAAGCCACAGCTAAAACAACCGGTATCTTTAAAGTTGGTTATGCTGAAAAGGATTTTGATTCCGCGTCCCGTGAAGATGATGATGGTATCAGCTGGGAATTGGCTGTTAATTGGGCTCCCAAAACCTATTCCGTAGTTAGTTTTGTAACCAGTAAAGAGGAAGAAGAGACTGACGGTACCGGGAACTATATTGATACGACCAGTTGGAACCTAGGCTGGGAGCATGATTGGGGTAATCGTATTATTTCACGAGTAGGTTATGGCCAGTCAGATAGTGATTATGTATCCAGCAGTCGTTCGGATGAATCCGAAAATTATGGCGTAGGTGTCACTTATCAGCTTCAACGATGGCTGGATCTGGGGATTGATTACAGCTATACAGAGCGTGAATCAAATCAGGCTGGTCTGGATTACGAAAAGAATGCTGTTTATTTCACCGTGCAAGGTTCTTTGTAACTTGTTCAGAAGTGATTGTTGTAGGAATTGATTGTGGCAAACCTATATAGATGTATTGTCTGTGCGCTATTCGTGCTTATGGCTTCCTTTAGTAAGGCGAATGACCTCTCTGATTATCCATTAGGAGCGGGTGATCTTTTGAGTATTACCGTGTTTGGAGAAGAGGATTTGAGTTTAGAAGTGCGTTTGAGTGATGCGGGCACTATCTCGTATCCTTTCTTAGGTGAAATTAGCACTAATGGCTTGAGTACGGGGCAATTAAGTGACGTCATTCGCTCTAAATTGGCGGATGGTTACTTGGTCAATCCAAGTGTTAACGTTGCAGTGATAGAGTACCGTCAATTCTTTATTTATGGGCAGGTGGAAGAGCCGGGGGCTTATCCTTATCAGCCTGGGCTTACTTTGCAAAAAGCAGTTGCACTTGCGGGTGGGTTTACTGAGCGTGCCTCATCGGACAAATTTTTTGTCGTTACAGAAAAACAGGTGGGTCCTGATCCTGCTCAGATAGATATTAATCATCCGGTTAGTCCTGGTGACACGATAACAATTGAAGAGAGTTTCTTCTAATCCCCTAGCGAGCTTTCCAAACGGATTTGTATATGGACAACAAGCAAAACGCTGCATTCGACCGTGTAATGCAAGATGATGTTATTGATCTCCGTGAGTATTGGTTGACTATAAGTCGACATAAATGGGGGATCTTAGGCTTTGCCTTTTTGGTGACTTTGCTCACCATTCTTGTGGTTTTTTCGATGAAGCCTGTATATCGGGCTACTGCTACATTACTGATTGAGGCTCAAGAAGCTCAAGTCGTCTCTATTGAAGAGGTTTATGGTTTAGAGTCCGGCAATCAAGAGTACTTTTTAACTCAGTTTGAGATTCTTAAATCTAGGAAGCTTGCTGAGTCTGTAATGCGCAAGTTGGATCTGGCCAATCACCCAGAATTTAATGAAGAACCTGCTTTTTCCCTTAACTGGCGAGAGCTATTGCCTTTTGAACTGCCAGGGGCTGCTTCTGAGCCTTCTGAAGAAGATATTTTTCAAGCTAAATTAAATATTTTCTTAGAAAAAGTAACAATCTCTCCTGTCCGCAAAACTCAGTTAGTAAAAGTTACTTATGAATCCTATTCACCCGTTATGGCTGCTGAAGTAGCTAATGCCATTGGTCAGGCTTATATCGAGAGTAACTTAGAAGCCAAATTGGAAGTTACGATGCAGGCATCTACTTGGTTGAGTGATCGCCTTGGTTACCTGCGTGATGAATTAAGAACTGCAGAGAAAAAGCTGCAAACTTACCGTGATCAGGAAGGTATTGTCGGCGAAAAGGGCGGCTTGGACATAGCTTCCAAAGAGTTGGATCTTGTTTCGACTAAGCTTGTTGAGTCTCGAAGAGATCGTTTGGAGCTGCAGGGCGTATATGATCAAATTCAGAAAATAGGTAAGCGTAATCCTCGTAAGTTAGAGTTGCTTCCAGCTGTGTTACAGCACCCATTGGTTCAGACTATGAAAGAGTCGGTTGCTGAGAAGCAGCTGAAAAAGTCTGAACTAGCTAAACGCTATGGTAGTAAACATCCCAAAATGGTGGCTGTGAATTCTGAGCTGAATATAGCTTATCGTTCTTTAAATCAGCAGATTATCTCTGTAGTTAATGGTGTCGAAAACCAATATAAAGCTGCTCTGGCTAGTGAAAAGTCATTGGAAAATTCGTTGGCTACTACCAAAGGAAGTATGCAGGATTTAAGCCGAAAAGAGTTTAAGTTGCGTGAATTGCAGCAGGATGTGGATACCAAGCGAGCGTTATATGACACCTTCTTTACTCGTTTTAATGAAACAAGTGCAACGGGTGATTTGAGATCTGCTAATGCACGAATAGTAGATCCTGCGGTTAAGCCGCAGTTGCCAGCTAAGCCTAAGAAGGGGCTTATTGCTGCGCTGGCCTTTGTTGTGAGTATTATGTTTGGCGTTGTCTTTGCCTTTCTCTTGAAAGCGCTAGATAACACAGTGAAAACGGCCGCAGATATTGAGAGTAAGTTGGGTGAAACAATGATGGGGCTATTGCCATTGTTGAGTGCTCGTAAAGGCGTTAAGCATCCTAGTTATAATGAATATCTAGAGGAAACGCAGTCTGCTTTTGCTGAGTCTGTTCGTACGATTAGAACAGGTGTGGTGTTGTCTGCATTGGATAATCCTCATAAGGTGTTGGCTGTTACGTCAACTATCCCTGGTGAAGGTAAGACATCCACAGCGATCAATATGGCTTATTCGCTAGGTCAAATGGAACGCGTTCTACTCATTGATGCTGATATGCGTAGACCTTCTCTAGCCAAGGCGCTTGGTTTTGATAATAAGTTGCCAGGGCTATCAAATTTTGTTGCTGGCACATCTAAGTTAGAAGATTGTATTCATCATCATGAGGCTTCGGGTATCGATGTCTTAACAGCAGGCATTATCCCTCCAAACCCTCTGGAATTATTGTCTTCTGAGCGATTCGCAAAAGCACTAAGTGTGCTTGAGACTAAGTATGATCGTATCGTTATAGATACTGCACCAACGCAAGCGGTAAGTGATGCACTAGTGCTTGCTCCAAAAGTTGGTGCGATGATCTACGTGGTTAAAGCTGA
The DNA here is from genome assembly GCF_047778055.1 of Neptuniibacter sp. QD34_54. Classification (GTDB taxonomy): domain Bacteria; phylum Pseudomonadota; class Gammaproteobacteria; order Pseudomonadales; family Balneatricaceae; genus Neptuniibacter. The sequence goes on from NZ_CP180546.1 coordinate 808,741, forward strand.
TTCAACCAGTTATCAACAAGCCAAAGCTGGTTTGAAGCGATTGAAAGATATTAATGCTCCACTCATCGGTGTAGTGCTAAATCAGGTGAATACCAAAAAAGCGTCTAAATATTATGGGGCTGATTACGGTGGGTATTATGATTCCTACGGTTATACAGAGGAAAGCAAGAGCGCAGCATGATTGATCTGCATTGCCATATTTTACCCGGAATTGATGATGGAGCCTCTTCTTTAGAAGAGGCTCTTTCGCTTGCTCGTATTGCTGTAGCTGATGGCATTACGCATATGGTCTTTACGCCCCATGTTCATCCTGGACGGTATGACAATAATGCTCAAACTATTCAGCCTGTATTTGAGCAATTTCAGCAAGCGCTTGTGGATAATGATATTCCTTTAGTTGTTATGCCAGCAGGGGAGGTTCGGTTATCCGTTGAGGTTTTGGCTATGTTTGCCTCCGGGCAATTACCATTCCTTGGTGAATGGGATGAAAAAAAAGTGATGCTATTGGAGCTCCCGCATAGTCATGTACCGCCAGGTACCGATAACCTAGTGAAGTGGCTTTTGGATCGCGGTGTGCTACCAATGATTGCTCACCCAGAGCGAAATAAAGGGTTTATTGCGGATGAGCGTAAATTGGCACCTTTTGTTGAGATGGGGTGTTTGTTTCAGCTGACGGCTATGTCAGTGACTGCTGATTTTGGGCAGAAGGCTCATGAATTAGCTTTGAGGATGCTAGAAAATCAATGGGTTACAGTTCTTGCTAGTGATGCGCATAACGCAAACTATAGGCCGCCGATCTTATCAAAAGCGTTGGAAGCTGCAGCTGAAGTCATTGGTGTGGAAGAAGCGCGGCGTTTGGTGTGGGAAAACCCGGCTCGTATCATTGGTATAAATTAGATTTTGAAAGGGTTATGTCAGTTAAATCACCACTATTAAAATTATCAATTGTTATAGGCCTGCTTTTCTGTGTCATGGGTATTTACATGGCTGTGTCTTGGGCGATGGGTGATTTGTATGGCTATAAGGCTCGTTATGCAGTTGAGTCTTGGCAAGAAGAACCGAGTCTGCCGGATTTAATAGTAATCGATGAGGCTATTGCTGATGCAGACCGAGCTTTGTCATGGGAAAGTGAAAACCCCGAATATCATGAGCTTAAAGCTAGAGCCTTATATTATAAGGCCTTAGTGAAAGGGGTAGATGACCTAGGGAAGGCTTACCTTGTAAGTGCTAAGCAGTCTCATGATAGTGCCGCGCAGCTAAGGCCGCAATGGCCTTATACATGGGCTAATATGGCCTTAATGAAAGCTTATCTTGCTGAGTTTGATGATGAATTTCATCAGGCTTTGCTTAATGCTGTGCAGTATGGCCCTTGGGAGCGCTCAGTTCATCTTACTATTGCGCATATAGGGGCGATGTCATGGACAAGTCTATCTGCGGAGCAAAAGAGTATCATCGCTGCAAATGTCTCTAGAGGTTTAAAGCATAATTATAAAGGTATTGCGTTTAACTTAGATGCATATAAACGACGCAATCTGATTTGTGCATATATGCATAGAGATGAAAACCAACAAAGGTTTTGTAGATAGTTTTACGCCCTCTAGTCAGTTTTCTACAGACAATTCTTTAATTGTCCAGATTTAAAATAATGCTAGGATGCTCAGTCTCATTTTATCGTAGAGTTAAATATGGATCTGATTGAGCCTTTTCTTAAGGTGTTTCTTCTTATTTTTCTTGCTGAATTCGGCGATAAAAGTCAGTTGGTTTGCATGACTTTGTCGGCTAGATATAAGCCTATTCCGGTTTTAATTGGCGCGGTGGCTGCGTTTTCAGTATTGAACCTCTTGGCCGTTTTGTTTGGCGCAACCATTAGTGTTTATCTGCCCCAGGCTGCAATCTTTGCGCTGGTTGGTACGCTGTTTTTGGTCTTTGGTGTTCAGTCCTTACGTGTTGAAGATGATGAAGAGGAGGGAGAGCTTAATATTGGTAGGCACCTGCTTCTGTCTGTATTTGTATTAATATTTCTAGCTGAATTGGGTGATAAAACGCAGTTATCTATAGCGGGGCTATCTGCTGTAGAAAATGCATGGATTGTTTGGCTTTCGGGAACATCTGCGTTGTTGGTGACGACGTTGCTGGGAGTTTGGTTGGGGCAATTCTTGCTTCAACGTCTGTCCATTATTTGGATTCATCGAGCGGCCGGTGTGTTATTTATTGGTTTTGCTTTAGTGGCTTTTTGGCAGTTAGCACAATTGGTGATGTAGATATGATCCAAGGTTTTCTTATTTTGTTGGTGTGCCAGTTGGTTGGGGAGCTCATCGTCACGGCTGCAAGTGTGCCTATTCCTGGGTCAGTGGTTGGCATGGTTTTGTTGCTGGTAGGTTTGATTGTTCGTGGTGAGGTGCCTGAGGGGCTGCGTGTAACGGCTGAAGGGTTGCTGAAAGTGCTGCCATTGCTTTTAGTGCCAGCAGGTGTGGGGTTGATGAACTATTTTGGAGTGCTTTCCGATTATTGGCTTGAGCTGATGGTATCGTTATTTGTAAGTACTTTGGTGACCATGTTTGTTGTGGCTTTTTTGTTAAAGGTGCTCTCGAAAGAAAAGGCGAGAGCTAAGCAGGATTTAGGAGATGACGATGCTTGAATTGTGGTCTCATTTTCAAGTATTTCCAGTGTTATGGCTTGTCTTGACGCTAGTAGTTTTTTTATGTGCGTCCTGGATAAATGCAAAAGCAGGAAAAACGCCGTTTTTACATCCTGTATTGGTATCGCTCTCTCTGATTATTGTTGTTCTAAAGCTAACTGAAACGGACTATGCGACCTATATGAAGGGTGGGCAGTATATTCACTTACTATTAGGTCCTGCTGTGGTGGCGTTGGCGGTGCCCTTATATGACAACCTGGCGACTGTTAAGCGGTTGCTGGTACCTCTACTGGTAGGTTGTATTGTAGGGGCTGTTATTGCTGCGAGTTCAGCAATTCTCATCGGTGTAGCTTTTGGGTTGAGTGATGAGTTGCTATTAACCTTGGCACCTAAGTCGGTTACTTCTCCTATCGCAATTGCGGTAGCTGAAAAAATGGGCGGTTTTCCTTCTTTGGCTGCCGGACTTGTTCTCATTACAGGTGCTATGGGCTGCTTGATCGCACCGTATGTTTATCGTCTGCTGAGTATTAAAGATGAGTCTGTAAAAGGCTTTGTTTTAGGTGTTGGTGCTCATGCGATGGGTACTGCATTTGCTTTTGAGTACGGGATGGTTGCAGGTGCATTCGGTGGCTTGGCTATGGGAATGACGGGGGTATTTACTGCGTTTATGCTACCGTTTTTGGTGCCTTTGTTGGGGTTGTAGTTGCAAGAGTATCTTATCGCGGCAAGATGCCGCTCCTACAAAAAAAGTTTTATTGTAGGAGGTGCATCCTGCACCGAAATTTATTTAGTCTAGAAACTTATCCTACGATACAGCCTAAAAGTGAGCATCTCTGGGAGTCGTATCTGCGCTGAAAAAAACCTTTCTAGCTGTATTGTACTTTATCCACTGAATTGAAATGTTTCCTAGTAACACCCCTCCTTATGTTGCATTTGCTAAATGATGCTTTCGCCGGTAAAGTTCGCGCAGGTTAAAAAGTAGATCAAATTGGCAAATCTCATGACTCCATTAGAAAGATACAAGCAAGACCTCAAACGCGATGATTTCTCTTATGATCCAGCCCAAGAGATGGCTGTTGAGCATCTTCAGCGTTTATATGACGATCTTGTAGCGGTTAAGGCAGAAGAGCCTAAAGTCGGTTTAATGGGGCGCTTGAAGAGTAAGCTGAAAAAACCGGAGCCGAAAGAGCCGGTTAAAGGCTTGTACTTCTGGGGTGGTGTAGGTCGTGGTAAGACTTACCTGATGGATACTTTTTATGACAGTCTTCCGTTTGAACAGAAGATGCGTACCCACTTCCACCGTTTTATGCAGCGTGTACATGCAGAATTAAAAGAGCTGGATGGTACGGCTAACCCACTAGTTGAGATTGGCAAAAAGTACGCACAAGAAGCTCGAATTATCTGTTTTGATGAATTCTTTGTTACAGATATCACTGATGCCATGATTCTGGGCGGCTTGCTGCAAGAATTATTCAAGAACGGTGTGGCTCTAGTGGCGACGTCCAATATTGTACCTGATGGATTGTACAAAGATGGATTACAGCGCGCTCGCTTCCTGCCAGCGATTGATATGCTAAATCGTTACACAGAAGTTGTGAACGTTGATGGTGGTGTTGACTATCGTTTACGTGCTTTAGAGCAGGCAGAGCTTTACCACTATCCGTTAGATGCTGAAGCGGATAAGAGTTTAAACCGCAGTTTTGAAAGTCTTGCGCCAGATCTAGAAGAGGTGGTTGAAGCCGAGGTTCTGGATATTAATGGCCGTGATATGCAGACACGCCGCTGCTGTGAAGACGTGGTTTGGTTTGATTTTAAAGAGCTTTGTGAAGGTCCTCGTTCCCAGAATGACTACATTGAACTGGGCAAGATATTCCATGCTGTGATGGTGGGTAATGTGCCGCAGCTGGGTCGCTCAAATGATGATGCCGCTCGTCGCTTCATCAATATGGTCGATGAATTCTATGATAGTGGCGTTAAGTTGATTATCAGTGCTGAAAAGCCAATTCATGAAATTTATTCAGAAGGGCGTTTGGAGTTCGAAATTGAGCGGACTCAAAGTCGTTTGCTTGAGATGCAGTCTCATGAATATCTAGCGCGTGAGCATAGAGCATAGGCTTTGTGTAATTATCGAAAAAAGCACCTTAGGGTGCTTTTTTTTCGCGGCAAGATGCCGCTCCAACGGAGTGTTTGTATTGTTGGCGGGCAGGGCATGACATCGCTCAGCAATGTTGAATTTTGAACTTGTGGGAGACGCTTCTAGCGTCGAAGGTTTGAGGTTTTATTTAGATTTTAACTTGCGGGCAATGGTGTTGATATATATAATGCGCGCTCCCAAGTTTAGGCTTGCTTAAATTTTGGGCAGAAGAGAGTTGTTCTAATCAATTTGGAGCAACAAATAATTATAAGTCAGATCGGGCGATTTTATTAATAAAATCAACGAGATCTGAGTAAAGTTGAAAGGCTATACAGATGAAAACATTCGTCGCTAAGCCAGCCGAAGTAAAACGCGACTGGTACGTTGTTGACGCAGAAGGTAAAACTCTGGGTCGTCTGGCTACTGAAATTGCACGTCGTCTACGTGGTAAGCATAAGCCAGAATACACTCCACACGTTGATACTGGTGACTACATTGTAGTTGTTAACGCTGAAAAAGTAGGCGTTACTGGTAACAAGCGTAAAGATAAAACTTACTACCACCACACTGGTTTCCCAGGTGGCTTGAAAGAAGCTTCTTTCGAGAAGATGGTAGAAACTTTCCCTGAGCGCACAATCGAGCTTGCTGTTAAAGGCATGCTGCCAAAAGGTCCACTAGGTCGCGCTATGTATGCGAAGCTGAAAGTTTACGCTGGTGCAGAACATCCGCATCAGGCTCAGCAGCCTAAAGAACTTAACGTTTAAGGGGAAGGATAATCATGTCTACTACACAGTATTACGGTACAGGTCGTCGTAAAACTTCTACAGCACGTGTTTTCCTGCGTCCAGGTACAGGTGCTATCACTATCAACAACCGCACTATCGAAGAATACTTCGGTCGTGAAACTGCGCGCATGATCGTTCGTCAGCCTCTAGAGCTTACTAACAATCTTGAAGCGTTTGATGTTGTTGTTACTGTTAAAGGCGGCGGCGGCTTCGGTCAAGCTGGCGCTATCCGTCACGGTATCACTCGTGCACTAATGGAATTTGATGAAACGCTTCGTCCAGCTCTACGTGAAGCAGGTTACGTTACTCGTGACGCTCGTATGGTTGAACGTAAGAAAGTTGGTCTACGTAAAGCACGTAAGAAGCCACAGTTCTCCAAGCGTTAATTCGATATCTTTTTCGAAAGATTTTGGATTCAGAAAAAGCGCCTGCCCCTTTATCGGGGTGGGCGTTTTTTTTGCACTGCGTTATATCAATACATTGGCCTAAAGTACGGCGAAAAATAAGTAATTCACCTTGTAAGAAAGGGGTAATTTCTTTACTATTTGGGCCATTTTTAAGATACAGATTTCCGTAGCTATAAAATTCTTAGCGGCCAGAGTATTTTTGCACCTGCAGAGATATAAAATAAGGTCGATTGAGGGGAGATAACTTAATGAGCAATGATGGCGTGAATAAGGGTCGGCGCCGTCTCCTAATCGGTGCTACATCCGCAGTTGGTGCGGTTGGTGCTGTAGGAGCAGCTGTCCCATTCGTAGCTTCCTGGACGCCGAGTGCGAAGGCAAGAACTGCCGGCGCACCTGTCAAGGTGGATGTAAGTAAACTGGAACCAGGTCAGCAGGTGATTGCTAGCTGGCGTGGTAAGCCTGTGTGGATCGTTCGTCGTGGCGAAGAAGCATTGGCTAATCTGGCTAAGCTAGATAGCAACTTGCAGGATCCAAAATCGGATAACCCTGCACAGCAGCCTGATTACATTCCAAAAACCCCTGCGCGTTCTCTACGTGAAGATATCGCTGTTTTGGTTGGTATTTGTACTCACCTAGGTTGTTCTCCAACTTATCTTCCTGAAGTAGGTGTTACATCTGGTCAGGGTGAAGATTGGGTTGGCGGTTATTACTGCCCATGTCATGGTTCTCGTTTTGATCTTTCTGGTCGAGTAATGAACGGTTCCCCGGCTCCAAGTAACCTTGTGATCCCGCCTCATCACTATGAGAGCGAAAATGTGATCATCGTAGGTATTGATCAGGAGACTGCATAATGGCTGGTTCTCGTAACAAAGGTAACCCAGGTATCATGGGTTGGATTGATGATCGTTTCCCAGCTACAGCTATGTGGGAAGATCACCTATCTAAATACTACGCTCCAAAGAACTTTAACTTCTGGTATTTCTTTGGTTCATTGGCGCTTCTAGTGCTTGTTAACCAGATCCTAACGGGTATCTGGCTAACTATGTCTTACAATCCTTCTGCTGAAGGTGCGTTTGCTTCTATCGAATACATCATGCGTGATGTTGAATACGGTTGGTTGCTGCGCTATATGCACTCTACCGGTGCATCTGCATTCTTCGTAGTTGTTTACCTGCACATGCTTCGTGGCATGATGTACGGTTCTTACCGTAAGCCTCGTGAGCTTGTTTGGCTATTCGGTATGACAATCTACCTAGCGCTTATGGCTGAAGCTTTCATGGGCTACCTATTGCCATGGGGTCAAATGTCTTACTGGGGTGCACAGGTAATCGTATCTCTATTCGCTGCTGTACCATACGTTGGTCCAGAACTAGCTGAATGGATTCGTGGTGACTACCTGATCTCTGGTATTACTCTAAACCGTTTCTTCTCTCTGCACGTAATTGCTCTACCAATCGTTCTATTGGCATTGGTTGTTCTGCACATTATCGCGCTACACGAAGTGGGTTCTAACAACCCAGACGGTATCGAAATTAAAGATAACAAAGATGAGAACGGCGTGCCTGTTGATGGTATCCCATTCCACCCTTACTACTCTGTTAAAGACATTGTAGGTGTGGTTGTGTTCCTATTTGTTTTCTGTGCAGTAGTCTTCTTCTTCCCAGAAGGTGGTGGCTACTTCATTGAGGCGCCAAACTTTGAGCCAGCTAACCCGCTGAAAACACCTGAGCATATCGCGCCTGTATGGTACTTCACGCCATTCTACGCAATGCTACGTGCTATCCCACCAATCCTAGGTTCTCAGTTCCCAGGTGTTGTTGTGATGGGTGCAGCGATTGCCATCTTGTTTGTGCTTCCTTGGTTGGACCGTAGCCCAGTTAAATCTATCCGTTATAAAGGTTGGATGAGTAAGCTGTGGTTGGTTATCTTCTGTGTAAGCTTCGTAATCCTGGGTTACTTGGGTGTGGTTGCATCTACTCCAGGTCGTACGCTAGCGGCTCAGATCTGTACTGCGCTTTACTTCGCATACTTCTTCCTGATGCCGTTCTACACCAAGATGGAAAAAACTAAACCGGTTCCAGAAAGGGTTACAGGCTAATGAAAAAGTTTCTTATTGCATTAGTAATGGCGGCGCTGCCGATGGCTGCAAGCGCTGCTGGTGGTGCTAAAGGCCACCTTGATGAGATGGATGTAGATCTACATAACCAAGCATCTTTGCAGCGTGGTATGCAAACGTTTGTAAACTACTGCCTGGGCTGTCACTCTGCTGAATATCAGCGTTATGAGCGTGCTGCACTAGATCTAGGCATGAATCCAGAGCTTGTTGCTGAACACTTGATCTTTGGTGATCACAAAGTGGGTGAGCAGATGACTATCTCTATGGATAAAGGCGATGCTGGTAAGTGGTTCGGTAACCCTCCACCAGATCTAACGCTAGAAGCGCGTCTACGTGGTCCAGATTGGTTGTACACTTACCTACGTAGTTTCTACGCTGATGAGTCTCGTCCATGGGGCGTGAACAACGCAGTGTTTAAAGACGTTGGTATGCCAAACGTACTTGGCCCGCTACAGGGTGAAGTTGTTGCAAGCTGTTCTTGGGAAGAAATGAACGCTCACGGTTTGCGTGGTGAGGGTATTGATCCTCTAACTAACAAGCCGCTAACTAGCTGTACTTCTGTTAAGAAGGGCACTGGTGAGCTATCTCCAGAAGAGTTTGATGCGCTAGTATATGATCTAGTTAACTTCATGGTTTACATGGGTGAGCCATCTAAGTTGGATTCTCAGCGTATCGGTACTTACGTGTTGATCTTCTTGTTCCTATTCTTCTTCCTTGCGTATGCGCTGAAGAAAGAATTCTGGAGAGATGTACACTAATAGCTTTACGATATAATCGTGAGCTTTAAAACGCGGCCTCTTTTTTAAGGGGCCGCGTATCTGTTTCTAATAAGGGGTATTCTTAATGGGTGTTGTGGCAAAACGTTCTTCCATGTCCTTCTACTCTAATGGCGAGGACCAGTATAGCCATCGAGTTCGTATCGTCCTGGCAGAAAAGGGTGTTGCTGTAGAGATTCATGATTGTGATGAAGGTAATCTTCCTGAAGATCTAACTTCAATGAATCCGTACAATAGCCTGCCAACTTTGTTGGATCGCGATTTGGTTCTTTATGAACCAAATGTGATGATGGAATATCTTGATGAGCGCTTCCCGCATCCTCCGCTATTGCCTGTTTATCCTGTAGCTCGTGCTGAAAGCCGACTATACATGTATCGCATCCAGCGTGACTGGTGTGATCTTGCGGATAAAATTATTGAAGCTGCGATGGCTGATGATGAAGATGTAGCAGAAGAAGTTCGTAAAGAGCTGCGTGATAGCTTGATTACAATTTCACCTATCTTTGCTGATAAGCCTTTCTTCATGAGTGAAGAGTTTACTTTGGTTGATTGCTGCCTAGCTCCACTATTGTGGCGTTTGCCGTTGTTGGGTATCGATCTTCCAGAAGATCAGTGCAAGCCTTTGGTTAAGTATATGGAGCGCTTATTTGAGCGTGAATCTTTCCAAATGAGCTTGTCAGAAGCAGAGCGTGAAATGCGCGATTAATTGTTTCGTAGTAAAGTTAAAAAAGGGATGATGTTTCATCCCTTTTTTTATGTCGTAATTTTGTTAAATGTTTGGATAAAGAAATGAAGCCGAGTCGCCCTTATCTTGTTAAAGCACTGTATGACTGGTTATTAGATTGTGATTTAACACCTCATCTTTTGGTAGATGCTACGCAGGATGATGTTACGGTTCCTACGCAGTTTGTTGATGATGGTCAAATTGTTTTAAATATTAATCCATCTGCGGTTCGGGATTTTTACCTCGATGATCGAGCGTTGTCTTTTAATGCGCGCTTTTCAGGTCAGCCAATGGATGTATATGTGCCGATGGCGGCTATCTTAGCTATCTATGCGCGTGAAAATGGGCAGGGTATGGGCTTTGGTGGTGAGCCGGGTGTTGACTGCTATACGCAGGAGTTGGCAATACTGGATAACGTAGAAGATATGGATGCGGATGAGACTAAGGAAGCTGAAAAGCCAGCTAAGTCGAAAAGGCCGTCATTAAAAGTTGTAAAGTAGTTGAGGGAAGTGGAAGGGTTGAACCTATAGAATTAAAGGTGCGTACTAACGGTTAGTACGCACCGTGGTTCTTATCGATTAACGTATTCAAACACTTTTACAATTTTCTCTACGCCAGCGATATTTCTTACGATATTGATCGCATTCTCAGCTTCTTGAGGGCTTACAAGGCCCATAAGGTAAACCGTGCTGCTATCAGTTACTACCTTGATGCGAGATCCATCAACTGCTTCGTTTGTTAATAGCTCTGCTTTAACTTTCGTGGTTAGCCAAGCGTCGTTTGTGCGAGCGATAGTGGATGATACGCCGGAGATTTTAACTTCGTTATGAATCTTACGTACTTTTCGTACTTGGCTGACGATCTGTTCAGCTTCCTGTCTTGCGCTTTCTGCAGGTGCTTGACCAGTTAAAAGTACAACGCCGTTATAGCTTGTTACGCTGATATTGGTTGCTCGCATCTGTTCTGAGCCCTTGGCAAGGTTAACCATAGATAGCGTTTCAATCACTTCATCATCTATGTATGAACCAACAGTTCTACTGCCAAGGTCTTCCTGGATCGGGCCTTCTCTTCCAGCGCTTAGAATATCTGAACAGCCGGTAACAAATAGAGATAAACTAATTCCAGCAATTAAACTAAATGTCTTTTTGTTGATCATGTTTATTCGCTTCCAAAAAGTTGGTAGTCAATTAAATCGCATAAAGAGTGCAAAACAAGTAACTGCGCATGGTGAACTAGCGAGCTATCGTCGCTAGGTACGCATATCTCGATCTCTTCTGGGCTGAGAAGCGCTGTGATATCGCCACCATCAGAGCCGTTTAGGACGATAACAGTCATTTCACGATCATGGGCGGCCTGTATTGCTTGTACAAGGCTGCTGGAACGACCGTGAGGTGTTATCAGTAATAAAATGTCCCCAGGTTGGCCTAAAGCATGGATCTGTTTGGCTTGTGCATCCATAAAGCCGCTATCTTCACAGATCGCGCTTAAGGTAGCGCCATCTGAGTTAATATTGATTGCGGGTAGACCTGGACGCTCATGCCTAAATCTATTCATCAATAGTGCGGTGAAGTGTTGTCCTAAAGATGAGGAGGCTCCATTGGCACAGCAGAGAATCTTGTTCTCACTGACAAGGCAATGGAGTAAAAGTTCGCCAGCATGGGCAATAAGTGGAGTGTACTGCTCAATGGTGATCGCGTTGACTTCCATTGAGTTGTGAAACTGGCTGACAATGCGGTCTTCGAGTTCCATGCTGTCCTTAATCGTTTACCTTAAGTTCTGAAGGCATCTTTATACCACAGCGGCTTCGTTGGTGCTGCATCATATTCATATGCAATGACATCAAAACGGCAATTATTGTTAGAAAACTGTGTTTTATGGCTCAAATAATGCTGTGCTGCTTTAATGATCTTCCGTTGTTTGGTTGCTGTAACTGAGGCTGCAGCGCCGCCATACTTTTTTGAATTGCGATAACGGACTTCGATAAAGACAAGTGTGCGTCGATCTAACATGATTAGATCGATCTCGCCGAAGCGGCAATGATAATTGCGTTCGACTAGGGTGAGTTTGTTTTTTGAGAGGAATCTTTCGGCGTGTTTTTCGGCGTCCTTGCCGGTCTTATTTCTGTCCATGAATATTATTTACTCAATAATTTGTGGGATGCCGTCTTTATATTTGGCCCAAGTTAGCGTTCTAAAAACAAGGCCGTTGTTGTTAATGCTAAGTTGCCCTGTTTCGCCGTTGATCTGGGTGCCAGGAACCGCACTTAATTGTTTTAGATAGGGATGGATGCGATAAGCATCAAGACCTAGAGCGTATAAGCGACCAAAACGACTGTTTGTGTCATTTCGTTGCTGTGAAATAAGTACTTTGTCTTGGGATGGTGGCTTTAGATTCCAAGGGGTGCCAAGGAAAGTTACGTTATTTAGGTCCTGGTCTTGGATCGGGTTGTTGCTGCCACTGAAAACGTGCGAAGTTGCGTAGATCGGTAGATCGCCTGCAAAGTTATAAGCCAGCATGGTGTTTAGCTGTCTTGCATCATTGGGGAGTGCGGTGAGGATGATGGCTTCCATATCATGGCGGCGGTGCTCCTCAAATTCAATTTTGTGGGTATAAACTACTTTTCTTACGTTCTTGTAGCGCTGTTTACTTTTATCTGTGGATAAGAATTGACTCACATGCTCGGAAAATTCGCTGATGTCCCCAAAGTTACTTGAATGAACAACCATGCCGCCTAAGCTTGTGAAGTGCTCTTCAAAAGCCTTGCTGATTTTTTCGCCCCAGCCACTGTTTGGTGTTAATACTGCGGCACGGCGGATGCCGTCTTTCCATGCGCGCTCTGCAATTTGAGTGGCTTCATCTTCTGCCGAAAGGCCAAATTGATACATGCCTTCACGAGCGGGTGAATCGGTGTAGTTTAGGGCGAGTACAGGCACTTGGATATGCTGATCTGCGGCTAAGGTTGTAACATAGTCTTTAGCTAAAGGTCCGATGATCATATCAACTTGCTGCTCATTAATAATTGAAGCAAGCTGAATAGGTGTATTTATTTTTTCAGAATCAAGAAATAGCAGTTCTGGAGAAGGTTTTCCTGGTTGTTGGCTGCGCAGATGAGCCATCATAATGCCTTCTTTGATGGCGTTGGCAGGTTTGGCTAATTTGCCTTCAAGTGGCAATAATACTGCTATTTTTTGAGCTAAAAATGTTTGCGCGTTGAGTCCGCCAAGAGATTGTGGTGGTAGTTTTTGGGCTGGGTGAGATTCCCATAATACGGCCCAGTTATTCAATGCTTGGTTTTGTGTGTCTAGCTGTGTATTCAGGCTTAATTCGTAAGCTAGCTCCAGCCAGCCTTGCTCATGATAGCTATTAGTGCCACTGCGAATGAGTTCGGAAAGCTGGGTTGCTTCAATTTTTAGTAAACTATTCCAGATCTGATCGTGCAGGATCTGCTTTGCTTCGTCCGTATCGAGCAGTTGGCTTAGTCGGATTAGTTCTTTGGCTTCACTAAAATGTTGCTGTTGTAGCTGGAATGCTTGGGCACGCAATTCGAGAATTTGAATCTCTTGCTCGGTTAGGAGTTTAAGATCCGACAAACCATTTAATCTGTCAAGCTGTTGCAGGGCTTGTTCAGGCTGGTTTTGTTCAAGAGAAGCTTCAGCTTGAAGTTTGGCGATATCAAAGCGAAGGGATGGGGCTAGGAGGGCAACATCTATTTGGCTAAGTACGGCGGCAGCTTCTTGCTTGCGGTCTAGGCTAAGTAAAATCTTCGCGGCGTCTGCTCGATACTGAGCAGATTTGATCGGTTTTGCAGAATTCGCTTTTTTAAGTAGGCTTTCTACTCGTTGTTGGTCTTGCTCAGCTGCAGTCAGCGTTGGTTTCGTGGATGTCGTACTAACTGAACAGCCAGAAATAATTGTGCTGATTAAAATTGCTGAAAGAGACAGGCGCCACTGAAATTTCATATACTTCGCAACCCACGTTTTAAGATGGTATCTGTAATGTTAGAACCCGCACTGTACGTTGTAGCAACGCCAATAGGAAATCTGCAGGATATGACACCTCGCGCTATTGAGGTCTTGCAGCAAGTTGAGTTGATAGCTGCTGAGGACACACGTCATAGTGCCCGTTTGATGGCGCATTTCGGTATCAATACCCGCCTTGTTTCCGTCCATGAGCATAACGAACGCCAGCGAATTGAGACGATTGTACACCAGTTGCAATCTGGTGCCAGTGTTGCGCTCATTTCTGATGCTGGAACGCCGCTAATTTCGGACCCTGGATATGTTGTAGTTCAGGGGGTTAGAGAGCAGGGTTTTAAAGTTGTGCCTGTTCCTGGCTGTGTGGCTTTTATTGCTGCGTTGTCTGCGGCGGGTTTGCCTACGGATCGATTTATCTTTGAGGGATTTTTGCCGCATAAATCGAGTGGTCGCAAACAGCAGCTTAAGGGGCTGGTCGATGAAACGCGAACGCTGATTTTTTATGAATCACCGCACCGTATTCTGGCTTCTCTGAAAGATATGCAGTCAGTCTTTGGTGGTGAGCGTGTTGTGGGGATTGCTCGTGAGCTAACTAAAACTTATGAAACGATCCATGTGGATAAGTTGGATGCTGTCATCGAGTGGATGGAAGCTGATTCCAATCAGCAGCGCGGAGAGTTTGTTGTTTTGGTTCACGGTATGGAGAATAAAGGTGTGACTGAGCTGGATGCTAAGGCTCTGGAGGTGCTGGATATTCTTCTTGCAGAGCTGCCAGCGAGTCAGGCAGCTTCTTTGGCAGCGAAAATTACCGGTTTGAAGAAAAAAGTGCTTTATCAGGCGGCTTTAGATCGCTAACTGATTTAGCTTTTGTTAGAATTCGCGCCGAGGAGTTTGCCAGGCAGTCGCTGCCTTCTTTAGAAGGTGGAGGAAAGTCCGGGCTCCAAAGGGTAGAGTGCCAGATAACGTCTGGGCGGCGCGAGTCGACGGAAAGTGCAGCAGAAAATATACCGCCTAAGCATCTTCGGATGCCGGTAAGGTTGAAATGGTGCGGTAAGAGCGCACCGCGTGGGTGGTAACACTCCACGGCATGGTAAACCCCACTCGGAGCAAGACCAAATAGGGTTCCTATAGGCGTGACCCGCGCTGGAACCGGGTAGGTTGCTTGAGGTGCGTAGTGATATGCATCCCAGATGAATGATTGTCCACGACAGAACCCGGCTTATCGGTAAGCTCTTCGCTTTTTTCTCTATGTTTTCAATGGGTTAAGCGCCCATTGGGAGCATTGAGAAAATGGTACAACAACTGGTACAGAGCCGTCATCCCCACGTTCTTCTTCGTGGTAAAACTTACTACTTCCGTTACGCTTATCCTAAGCATCTACGTTCACTTTGCCCGTGGCTTCCTGTTGAGGTTAAACGCAGTCTGCGTACTTCATCATTCTCGGAAGCGGTGTCTTTGGTTGAAGCCAAGAAGTCTTTTCTGCATGTCTTAAGCCGCTGTAGCGACTCGTCTCTAGTCGAGGAGCTGTGTGCGCGTCTACTCGATTTCTCTGATGGGATTAAGGAATGGGTTAAAGCTCAGTATCAAGCGCTGACAGGCGGTCACACTAAGCCTCAGGTAGTGTCCGTGGTGAAGCCTAAGAAGACGCCGCGAGGCCCCAAGTTATCAAGGGTTTGGTCTGAGTTCGTGGCGTGGAAGAACTGGTCGGATAGGAGGGCGAGGAACAATCAAGTGCTCTTCGACAACCTAAAGCATTTCCTTGGTGACATTGCTGTAACACGTATCACCAAGTCTGACATTCGTTCTGCGCTGGAGTCGATCTCTAAGTTGCCGGTGCGTAACAAGCGCCCATACAGCCGTATGACCATTCGTGAGATGCTCAAGCGTAACATCCCTGAGTCGGACTTAATCTCTGACAAGTTAGTCAAGGAGCATCTGAAGCTAGCGCAAGGCTTGTTTAACTCATTCATGGTCAGGGAGCGAGACATTCTTCAAGTCTCACCTACCGAAGGCGTGAGGTGGGAGGTGCAGGATCGCAGGTTTGGGTGTCTCAACGATGCGCAAGTGCGAGGCGTCATTCAGAGAGCTAAGACCAAGCCGGAGTGGTTTGAATGGTTCTTGAAGCTGGCGTTGTACTCGGGTGCTCGAAGGTCTGAGATCGCTGGATTGCGTCCGACAGACGTAAGGTTCTGCCATGATACCCAGCGTCATTACTTCGTGATCCACAAGGGCAAGACCAAGGCTGCTAAACGGGTCGTACCGCTGCATAAAAAGTTAGTCGAAGAAGGGTTTTTGGATTGGATCGGAGAAGGTTCTGAACTGATATTCCCGATAGCTGCTAACACCCCAAACCGTGTTACGGATAACTTCGCATCGCTGCTCGATGTTCACAAGACTGATATGGGCGAGCGTCTTGTCTTCCACTCTACACGTCATACGGTCATCACCAAGATTAGGTCGTCAGGTGTTAACACGCCGTTACTCCAGCAAGTTATTGGTCATGAGAAGACCGGTGCTGGTGTGACTGACCGCTATACACATAGTTTCCAGATGAAGGACGTCTTGTCGGTCATCGACTGCATTACTTACGAAGCTTAAAAATCTGCAAAAAATCTGTGGGCGTTCTCTAATAGATGGCTGTTAGCCAATCCCCCCGTACGGGGTGTCTACGATGTCATAAGTTCGTAGACGTGCTGAAGTCACCAGTTGAGAGCGTGTATTAAATCGTAGATAAGTAGTTCGTAGACAGCGAGTGTTTACGAATCGATATAGGAGACATCAACATGGCGTTACTTGGGTATGCGCGTGTGAGTACCAATCAACAGAAGCTAGACCTACAAGTGACTGTGCTGGAAGGCGCTGGTGTACGTTCTGATCGAGTGTTCACCGACAAGGCTAGCGGTAAGGATGACCAGCGTGAAGGGCTTCAGCGGCTGCTTGGTCGTGCTGAGAAAGGTGATGTGATCTTGGTGAAGAAGCTGGATCGACTAGGACGTGATACGGCTGACATGATCAAGATTATCAATGACCTACATGAACGTGGTGTGTCTGTACGTTTCCTCGATGACGGCATCAGCACCGAAGGTAGCATGGGTAAGATGGTCGTGACGATCCTTGCTGCTGTGGCTCAGGCCGAGCGTGAGCGAATCATGGAACGTACTAACGAAGGTCGAGAGGCAGCGAAGACGTCAGGCGTGAAGTTTGGGCGTAAGAGGTCGATAGATCGAGAGGCTGTGTTGGACGCTCTAAGCGAGGGTCAGGGAGCCACCAGCGTAGCGAAGACCTTCGGCATTAGTCGTGCGGCTGTCTACAAGATCAAGGCTGAAGCTGCGTAGTATTAACTGTTCATTTGATAACCCACGCCCTAGGAGAAGGTTGACCACTGTGCTGTTTGTGTCTCTTTGTCAGCCTTGTCTCCTACCAATTTAACGAGAGAGGTTATCAATCACATGACGTTACCACGCATAGGAAACACACAACGCACCAAGCCAGCCATGAAATACGCCAACCCAGCGGGTACATGCAGCCACATTGGGTGTAACAACAAGCTACGCCGCGCTGACTCGGGGTTCTACGGTAAGTACTGCAATCCATGTTCACGAAGGCTGATTGATCATGGTGCATTCAATAGTAAGGTTCCAAGTCTGAAACAAGAGCCATACGCATCGATCTACAAAGCTGTACGTCAGGTCGCACTGGAGCTGATCAGAGAGCGCAACGGTGCTATAGCAAGTCAGGCTTCAGTACTTGAGAGAGCTAAACGACATGCATCGTGGGACGGTATAGGAGACCCAAGGCTGGCACGTAGGTCTGACATCTGGCTCTTACATCATTATTACCATCATCAGTTAATTACGAAGGAGAGGAACCCAATCGATTGGCTGTTGCACATGACTGCTGTCGTAGGTGTTGTTCAGTTGTACCCGCAAGGGTTCGAGACCAAAGATCAGGAGGCGTTGTTCCTCTGTAAGAGAGGCTTGGGTTACAAGTCGTTACCTTCGGTCAGACTGAAGAAAGACTGCACGCCAGCTCCGCATGGACGGTTTCCGTTACGGACAGCTAGAGAGTTGGCGAGAAGAGTTAAGTCTGACTGGTTGTTGACGTCAAGTGCGCTTGAGCTGGTGGCTAAACGTCTGCTCGTACATTGTTAGGTGTACATAGAGTCTGGCTATAGTCTCTTAAGAGTTGATGACCATTTACCATATCAATCAAGGTAGATCATATAGTCAACATTGCTCTCTAGGGTCTTCCTAAGTCTATGACTTATATGAATAATATTACTAAGATAGCTATGAATGATGGTCATCTGACAATAGTAAAGTCTTTAGTGTCAGGCTTTAAGTAGACCTATATATCTATAAGGCGAATGCTCTGTAGGGCCTATGAATACTGGGGCTTCTAGTCAATTTAGGAAAAATATATCCATTCTTTTCCTGAAAAAATCACACCTGAATTAAGTGAAGCACATGACAGCAAAATATCGTGTTATCGACTCCGTCATGGGGTCAGGTAAGACAACCAAAATCATTGAAGAGTTGCGTCAAGCCAATCCCGAAGAGGATAGGTTCCTCGTAATTACGCCGTATCTCGACGAGGTTGAGCGGTTCACGAATGAAGTCCCTGAGTTGGATTTTAAGAAGACTAAGAATAGTGAAAAAAGCAATCTGGCTACGCTTCATGAGTTATTGGAAGCTCAGGAGAACATTGCGTCTACACATGCGCTTTTCACTAGGTGGAATGATAAGACTTTGGAGCTTCTGAAGAGTAATCGATATCACCTGATCATTGATGAGACAGTGAACTGCCTACGTGAATACGGTTCGCAGGACGGAGAGTTATCTTCAAATGACATCATGCTACTTGTGGACTCGGGTCTTATACGAGTTGCTGAAGATGGTGGTCTTGAGTGGAACGGCGAAAGAAAGCTTCGCTATGACTCGACTTTCACCAAACTTAAAGAAGATTGTGATTCCCGACGGCTTTTTAGAATGGGAGATGATGACCATACAGATGGGATGATGTTCTGGGAATTTCCTATTGAGATACTGAATGCCTTTCAGCGGGTAACAGTGCTTACCTATCTCTTCTCTGGTTCTTTAATGGCTGCGTATTTTGAAGGGAATGGAGTTGAGCCGGTTAAGATGACCATCGATGGGCAGAGGCAGTTGGTTGAATGGAGCGAGGAGTTGGAGGCGGAGGCAGTCAAGCCAATAGCGAGGCTCATTACGCTCTTAGAAGACGAAAAGCTGAATGCACTAGGGGAGAGAACAAATGCATTTGCGACAGGGTGGATGGCTGATCGGACTCCAGCAAAAATGGAAGAGATTTCGAAAGCGGCTCGGAATGTTCTTCAGAATAAATATAAGGCCAAAGCAGATACAGCTATGTGGTCCTGTGTACTGAGATTCAAAGAGTCATTAACGCCGAAGGGATTTAAAGGTGCGTTCATCGAGTGTAATAAACGGGCAACGAATGAGTTTCGGGACCGTAAACACCTCGTTTACCTACGAAATATCTATATGACACCGGCGCTGTATAACTTCTGCCGGAAGATGCGCGGGGTCAATCCGTCTCATGATGATTATGCTCTAGCGGAACTACTTCAATGGGTATTTAGGTCTGCGATTAGGGATGGGAAGCCCATTGAGCTTTATTTGCCATCATCGCGAATGAGGATGCTTTTAAAAGACTGGATGGCTTAGGGGGAGTAGTCATGGAAAGTAAAGGGTAGCCCGTGCTTGCGTGTTTGGGCGGGTATCTGATATCTCTTAGGTTTGTTATTGCTATTACACGGACTGTGACTTACAGAATTTGCCTATGAAATTTCATTCTGATGGACCAAGTATACCTGATATTCTTTTAGAGCGGTGTGATGCTGGGCGTGTTGTTTTCCTATGTGGGGCGGGGGTTTCATCTCCTTCCGGTATGCCTGATTTCATCGGTCTCACTCGATATGTAATAGAGTTCTTCGATCCTCCAGAAGAATCAGAAGTAATGACAGCTTTTCAGCCTTGGTTGGATGATCCTGCTGGGGCAAATATGCCACTAGATCAGATTTTTAACTTGCTCCACCAAGAGTATGGCAAGGATGAAGTTAATGCCTTGGTTTCTGAGCGTTTAAGGGTTCCTTCAGAAGCGAATGATGTAGGTAGAGAGCATGGCTTGATCAAGCGGATTTCGTCTAGCCAAAGTGGCATGCCGCAGATTGTTACAACGAACTTCGACCTTCTGTTTGAGGGTGGTGATGACAATTTACTTCCTTATGTACCTCCGTCGTTTCCTGATCTCGATTTCGGAACCACTATAGAGGGAGTGACTTATCTTCATGGGAGGTTGGCAGATGAAAGTTCTGTTCATCACCCCTACGTACTGAGTAGTGCTGACTTTGGTCGTGCATATTTATCTGAAGGTTGGGCAACTAAATTTATTAGAGGCTTGCTAGAGCGCTTCACTGTGGTCCTTGTCGGGTATAAGGCTGAAGACCCGCCGGTAAAGTATCTTCTACAGGGACTGAATCACGATGGGAAGTATGATTCATCTCGTCTATATGCTTTTGATCGGGGAGTTCCTGAGGAGATTGAAGCTAAATGGCGTGATCGTGGCGTAACGGCTATAGGTTATTCTGAACACTCTGCTCTTTGGGAAACGATGGAGGCTTGGGCTGTTCGTTCAGACGATCCGCGTAGATGGAGGGCTTCTGTAATTGAAACTTGCCTAATGGACCCAAAGAGTATGCTTCCATTTGAGCGCGGCCAAGTAGCTCATGTTCTTCGTACGGTTCAAGGCACCAAACTTTTTTCGGAGCTTCGGCCTATAGCTCACCCAGAGTGGATATGTGTGCTTGATGGGCATTTGAGATTAGCGGATAAAAGTCGTGGATATGGCGAGGACGCCGAAGAATTCGATCCAGTTGTTGAATATGGTCTAGACGATGACCTTCAGCAGCTTTTGGATACAGGGCTTCGAGAAAGAGCGTCCACCGATAATCTTCTGTCTTGGCGTGATGGGGACGATAACCCTAGTGAGTCGCACCATCTGAGCGGGGCTTATTCCGGTGCTTTTCAAGTAATTCCCGTTCGCCTCGGTCATCTTGCCACATGGATCAGTACTTCCGTTCATAGTCCCGTTCTAGCTTGGTGGGCTGCTCGTCAAATAAGTTTACACCCCAGATTATTAGAGCATATAGAGTGGGAGGTTAGGAGGTCTGAGGGCCTTCATGAGCGCGCTAGGCATGCTTGGAATTTGATTCTTGAATACCACCGAGCGTCCGACGGCGGACAGTGGAGGAGTGATTGGTTCGATTTTAAGAAACGAGTCGATGTTGAGGGCTGGAGTGCGAGTGTGCTTCGTGCTTTCCGAAAGCTTGCAAGTCCTAGGCTTAAAATTGGAACGCGTGTAGGTCTAGCTGGTTCTAAGCCCCCAGAAGGTGATTGGGAAGGTGTGTCACTTCGTGATCTAGGGATGTTTGAAATACATATGCTGGAAAGGCACGGGGAAGAGTTAGAGGTTCCTGATGAGGTTTTACCCACTGTTTTTAGCATATTGGAAGAGCAACTTATATTTGCCGCAGGGTTGTTAGAGGACGTTGAGTCTACGGGCGTTTCAATGCCTATCTTGTATCCGGAGCGTGAGGTAGATGGTGAGCCTTTTGTTGATGATATAGCTGAAGTTCTGGCGTTGTTTGTACAGCTTTTCGAGCGGTTATCTGATCTACAACCTGAGCTTGCTGCAAGTCATGCTGTTATCTGGTCTGCAAACGATAGATATTTTTTCCGGAAGTTAAAATTATTCGCTCTATCAAAAGGTCACCTGTTTTCAGCTGAAGATGTTGTCGAAGCTGTGCTTGCATTGGAGCAGGATGCTTTTTGGGATAGTGATGTAGTGCGCGAGCTTCTATTTTTGCTTTCGGATCGATGGGGGGAGTTTACTGAGAATCATTGTAACCGCCTTCTGGATCGAATTCTCGCTGGGCCAGATAAATTAGCTCATTGGAGCGATGATGAGTACCCTGAGAAAAGTAATGTTCGTTCGGCTCAGTATGGAAAATATCTAGAGTTGCAGGGTGCGGTACTTCCGTTAGTTCAGTTTGAGCGGCTTGCTTTATTAATTGAGAAAATACCGCGTTGGGCTGATAGCTGGGCGTCGTCGATAGTGGTGGAGAATGGATCACATGGTGGTTGGATCGGTACAGATGAAAACCCCGAGGAGCTTTTAGATCTTCCGGTCAATGAGGTTCTGGTGCAGGCTGAGGGGCAGCTAAATAGGGATTTTCGTAGCCTTACTGACAAACGCCCTTTTGTTGGGCTTGTGAAAACTAATCCAAGAAAGGCGCTGTTAGCTTTATCACTTGCAGGAAAAAAAGGGGAGTATAGGCAAGAGTTTTGGTCGTCTTTAATTGTAGGTATCCCTGACGATGTTTCGCTTAGGCTGCGGTATGTCTTTCTTCACAGAATCTCTCGTTTGCCTCGCGAGGTGGTTGTGGGTCTAAGGTACGATTTAGGAAGGTGGCTTGAAAAAAATCTAGCTTCGATTATCGCACTGGATGAGCACCTTGGTTGGGTTGTTTACGACCATGTCGTTGAATGTATACAGAGTGCAGCGTGTGAGGCTCAGGGTAGTGACTTGGGTGAGGTTTTTCTGGATGGTGGTGCTATCAAGAGGTCAAGGCGTACCTACCGCCACGCGTGTAACGGTCCTTTGGGAATGTGTGTCAATGCGCTATATAGTGCTGTGCCCGGTGAGCAACAAGAGGCTAATTCACTGATACCAGAGTCAGTAAAAAGTCGTATCAAACTGCTTTTTGATGCTCCGAGAGAGGGGGGAGATCACGCAGTATCTATTACGATGAGTAAATTGAATTGGCTTATGTTTGTCGATCCTTCTTGGGTTAGAGCTAGGCTCTTACCAATGTTGAGTTTTGATCACTCGGCTTCAGAGCCTGCATGGAACGGTTTGCTTCATAGCGGGGGAGGTTTATCACCGACCTTGGCTAAGGAAATTAAACCATTGCTGCTTGACTTGTTTCCGTGGATTGATGGTTTTTTATGGGATGAGGATGAATCTCAAATTGCGGCCCAGTGGCTTGGCTTTATGCGGGTTTTTTATCCCGATGCACCTGAAGGCTTGACCAAGGGAGAGATGAGGAACGTCCTTCGATCTATTTCTGATGGTGCTCGAAATCGTTTCATCTTCTGGCTAGGTAAGGTTGGTGATAGTAACGAGAATGGGTGGGGCCAGCTTGTTATTCCTTTTATTGACGAAGTTTGGCCAAGAGAGCGTAAGTATCGCACAGCAGTTTCGGTTAGGGCGTGGGTTTGCCTTCTTACTGATGCTGGGGAGAGTTTTCCTCTAGTGTATCAAGTCGTAAGAAAGTTCTTGGTCCCTGTAGAGACTGGAGAACACTCATTTTATATGTTTGCTCGCGAGGTGAATGGACAGTCGCTTACTGCGCGGTACCCTGAGGTGGTGTTAGATCTTATGGACGTAGTTACTCCTCGTGTATTAGCAAAGCTACCGTATGAGTTGCCTAAAGTCTTGGATGTGATAGCAGAGAGCGATAGGGCTCTTACTTCGGACCCACGCTACTTGCGCCTCCTTGATCTTGTAGAGCGAAGTTGATTCGCTTTTAGTTCGCGGGATTATGCTGTGCGTGCTGGTACATAAGCTGGTACAATCACTGCGAATTAACGCTGCGTGTAACCCACGGAGACGTAAAGAAAACTCGGAGTGTGCCAAATGTCAGGGTTCCTATAGGCGTGACCCGCGCTGGAACCGGGTAGGTTGCTTGAGGTGCATAGTGATATGCATCCCAGATGAATGATTGTCCACGACAGAACCCGGCTTATCGGCAAACTCCTCATTATTCTTTCTTTTCAGGAAGAGCAGTGTCCACTGCTTTTCCTGTAAAGGTCTGATTCACCTAATTCATTGTTTTATATGCAGTCTCTCAATGCTTTGCTTTTGAGAGCTTCTCTCTGTATGCATTTCTCTAATGTTTGATCTCTGATAACCGTCATTTACGGCGCTTTCAGCCTTGCTTTAGTTGGGGTTACTTTCTATAGTGTGCTCTAGTGGGATAAAGTGGGTAAAAGTGGGTTTTTCTGTAATTTAAGTGGGTTTTGAGAGCCGAAAATGTTTAGAGGCGTTAATCAAATCAATCTGGATGCCAAGGGGCGCATGGCGATTCCGGCACGTTATCGCGAGAAAATCGCGACGTGTTGCGATGGTCAGCTCGTGGCTACGATTGATACTGAAGAGCGCTGTTTACTGCTTTATCCACTGGAAGAATGGGAAGTTATTCAGGAAAAAATTGAAAGCCTGCCTAGCTTTAATCCCGCAGCGCGTCGAATTCAGCGTCTACTGATTGGTCATGCAACTGATCTTGATATGGATGGAAATGGACGATTGCTTTTACCCGCTCCACTTCGAGAGTATGCGGAGCTCGATAAAAAGATTGTGTTGTTGGGGCAAGGGCAGAAGTTTGAAATCTGGAGTGAGTCCAGATGGTTGGCTACCCGCGAAGAGTATCTTCAAGAGGTAGAAGGTGGCATGGCAATGCCTGAAGAATTACAAAATTTATCGCTATAGCGGATCGAGTAACGACGAATGAGCCAGGAATTTAAACATATCACAGTGCTGTTAAATGAAGCTGTAGAAGCTTTAGTGCAGGACGCATCTGGTTTCTATGTCGACGGGACCTTTGGTCGTGGCGGTCATTCTGCATTGGTATTGGATCAATTGGCAGAAGATGGTCAGTTGATGGGAATCGATAAGGATCCAACTGCCATTGCGCATGCACACGAACGTTTTGCAGATGAAGATCGTTTCTCTATAGCGCACGGCAGTTTTGCACAATTGCAAGAATTTGTAACAGAGCGTGGTTTGCAAGGGCAGGTTGATGGCATTTTGCTAGATCTGGGTGTGTCTTCACCACAGTTAGATGATGCTTCCCGAGGGTTTAGCTTTCTAAATGATGGTCCGCTGGATATGCGAATGGACACCTCTTCTGGTGAAAGTGCGGCTGATTGGATAGCTCGCGCAGAAGAGAAAGAGATTGCTGATGTGATTTATACCTATGGCGAGGAGCGATTCTCCCGTCGTATGGCGAAAGAGATTGTGGCTAAGCGTGAAGAAGAACCGATTACCACGACAGCGCAGCTTTCAAAGATTATTGCTGAAGCCAATCCTGCTTGGGAAAAAGGTAAGAACCCTGCAACACGTGCTTTCCAAGGTATTCGTATCCACATTAATCGTGAATTGGAAGATCTGGAAAGCTGTTTGGATCAGGCTTTAGAAATGTTGAAAGTGGGTGGGCGTCTTGTAGTTATTAGCTTCCACTCACTAGAAGATCGGATTGTGAAGCGCTTTATTCGTCAGCATGTTAAAGGCGATGAGCATATTCCACGTGGTATTCCGGTTACAAACGATATGTTGAAAATTCGGTTGAAGAATGTAGGTAAGGCTGTGAAAGCGAGTGCCTCAGAAACCGAAGAGAACGTACGGGCTCGAAGTGCAGTGATGCGAGTGGCTGAAAAGGTCGCTTGATGCTTGGAAAGTTCTTGAAAAATTGGGTTGGTGATCAGGAGGATGAGAAGGGGAATTCATCTGGTCGAGACAATTTTTATAGTGCTGAAGAGTTGCTGAGCCCATTTTTATTGGTGTTTGTGTTGGTTGTGGTGCTTTTGGTGTCGTGCTTGGGCGTAGTAATGAGCGCCTTTGAATATCGACAGCTATTTAACCAGCATCAGGAATTGATACAGCAAAGGGATGAGCTTCAAGTTGAGTGGGGACAGCTATTGCTTGAGCAAAGTGCATGGGCTGCCAATAACCGAGTTGAGCAACAAGCAACGAGCGTGTTGGGCATGAAAGTGCCAGACGTTGAGCAAATAGAGATCGTGAAGCATGAGCGATAACGCTGAAGCAGCAGTTGGTAGAGGATGGCGCCTTTGGTTGGTGCTGGTTCTTCTATTGCTCGTTGCAGGTGGGATTACGGCTCGCATGCTTTCGCTTTACGTTGAAGAGCAGTCGTTTCTGCAAACCCAAGGTGATGCTCGCTCATTGAGAACGGTTCAGGTACCTGCCCATCGTGGGATTATCACGGATAGGCATGGTGAACCCTTAGCGGTGAGTGCACCGGTCGCGACTATTTGGGCTGATCCGAAAATGACAGATATGCAGCACGATGGTTTGTCAAAACTAGCGGTGCTGCTGAAAACGAACAAAAAGAAACTACTGGCTAAGTTATCTGAAAATCGCAGTCGTAGATTCTTGTATTTACAGCGTCAAGTGACACCTGAGCTAGCTGAAAAAATTAGAGCTTTGCGTATACCGGGTGTGCATGTTGATCGTGAATATAAGCGTTACTACCCTGCAGCTGAGGTAACAACGCATCTGGTTGGTTTTACCAATTTGGATGGTAAAGGCCAAGAAGGTCTGGAACTGGCTTATGAGGATTGGTTAAAGGCTGACGCTGGTAAGCAGCTGGTTATGAAGGATCGTTTGGGTAGAACGATCAAACATATTCGGGAAGTTAAGCCTGCTTTGCATGGTAACGATATTCAGCTAAGCATTGATTTAAGGCTGCAATATCTAGCGTATAGAGAATTAAAAGCGTCAGTAGAAGCGCATAAAGCTGATGGCGGGTCGATTGTGATGCTAGATGCATCCACGGGCGAAGTGTTGGCGATGGTTAATCAGCCATCCTATAACCCGAATGATCCAAAACAGAGAATTTCGACGGCTTTAAGAAACAGAGCGTTAACCGATACATTTGAGCCGGGCTCGACAGTTAAACCTATGACGGTCGCTGCGGCGTTAATGAGCGGTGAATACGAGCCGGAAACGATTGTAAATACTGCACCTGGTTATATGCGGGTTAAAGGTAAAACGATTCGAGATCATCGTAATTACGGTGAGATAGATATCTCCACCATTATTACGAAATCCAGCAATGTGGGTGTAACCAAGCTGTCGTTAAGCTTACCTGAAGGTTCGGTACGTAATCTGTATCACAATTTAGGCTTAGGGCAGGCAACAGGAATCGGCTTTCCGGGTGAAAGTACAGGTTATCTGCCTTATCTGAATTCGAGACAGCAAGTTGAGCGTGCGACGCTTTCTTATGGCTATGGCTTATCGGTTACGCCATTACAGCTAGCTCAGTCATATTTGGCGTTGGCTAATGATGGTGTCGTGAGCCCTGTTAGTCTGATTCGCCAAAACGAAGCAGGCAAACCTGTTCGAGTTATGCCTGCGGATGTGGCGGTTGATGTCCGTGAAATGATGGAAACTGTGATTAGCGTTAAAGGCACGGGTCGTAGAGCTGCTGTGCAGGGATATCGAGTAGCTGGAAAAACAGGCACTGTGCATAAAGTTGGCCGCGGTGGATATATCGACGATCAGTATATATCTACATTTGCAGGTTTGGCGCCGGTAAGTGATCCGCGCTTAGTAACAGTAGTGATGATTGATAACCCTAAAGGCCAGGAATATTACGGTGGTGAGGTAGCAGCTCCGGTTTTTTCGAGAGCGGTAGGTGGGGCTTTACGTTTGATGAATATCCCACCGGATAATTGGCCGGAAGTAAATAAGCAGGTTGCTCAGCGTTGAATGAGGTGACTATGTTGGAAATCAGTAGAACATTGAAAGAGATTGCGCCGGAGTGGGTTGATGAAACTTACGCCGGCTTTGTCGTATCTGCTATTTCGCAAGATAGCCGTACGGTTACGCCCGGTACTCTGTTTATTGCTCGATCTGGTATTCAGCATCGTGGTGTTGATTTCGTTGAAGCGGCTGAAAAAAGTGGCGCAGTAGCGGTTTTGTTGGATAGTCGCGAAGTGGATGATTGCCCTTCGCTTGGTATCCCAGTGATTGCTGTGCCTGATTTAGTCAGTCAGATTGGTCCAGTAGCCGCAAATTTTTATGGCCACCCAAGCCGCCATCTGAATGTGATTGGCATTACGGGTACTAACGGTAAGACCTCTTGTGCGCATTTTGTTGCACAGGCGATGAATGCGATAGGCACGAAAACCGCGATTGTTGGCACTATTGGAAATGGTTTTCCAGGCCAGCTAGAGCAGGCAACTCATACAACGCCAGATGCTGTAGGCTTGCAGCGTTTGTTCGCTGAATTACGTGCAGCAGGCGCTGAAAGCGTTGTGATGGAAGTCTCTAGCCATGCTTTACAGCAGGGCCGAGTTGCAGGGGTGGAATTTGATTATGCCGCATTCACCAACTTAAGCCGTGACCATCTGGATTACCACGGTTCTATGGCTTCTTACGGTGCGGCTAAAACAAGATTGTTTAAACGCTTTGATCTAAAAGCTTCTGTCATCAACAGTGATGATGCTTTTGGTCAAACGCTGTTAGCTGATGACGATGTTAAAGGTAAAAAAGTAGCGGTTGGGCGTGCACAAGGCGATTATCTGATCGCAGCATACCGTTTAGCTTTACACGGTATCGAAGCGGAGCTGAAAACGGCGCAAGGCAACTTTGCTTTCGCTAGTAAAATTATCGGCGAATTTAATCTGGACAATCTGCTTCTCGTAGCAGCTTTGCTATCCGAACAGGGATTTAGCCGAGAGCAGGTCATGCACGGGCTTTCCAAGTTAGATGCAGTGCCGGGGCGAATGCAGGCATTGGTCACTGCAGATAAACCGTTGGTAATTATTGATTATGCACATACGCCAGATGCTCTAGAGAAAGCCATTCAAGCTGTTAGAGCTCATACGTCAGGGCGTTTGTGGTGTGTATTTGGTTGTGGTGGAGACCGAGATACAGGTAAACGAGAGCTTATGGGCAATATTGCAGACCGATTTGCTGATCGGTTGGTCGTGACTAGCGATAACCCAAGAACAGAACAGCCAGATAGCATTATTGAGATGATCGAAAGTGGTATTCATGATCATCAGGCGGATGTTGAAGCGGATCGTGCAGAAGCGATCAGAATGGCGATCAATGCTGCTTCGCCAGAAGATGTCGTGTTGATCGCAGGTAAAGGTCACGAAAATTATCAAGAGATTGCTGGTACACGTTACCCGTTTAGTGATGTTGATGTGAGTAAGTCAGTTTTAGGGGTGGCGGTATGATTGGTCAGTGGTTTTTGCAGCAGTTACAGCAAGCTTTTGGCGGGCTGATAACGGCTGATGCTGAATTTACAGGTGTCAGTACAGACACGCGTACGATTAAGCAGGGCGATCTATTTGTAGCATTGGTAGGCCCTAATTTTGATGGTCATCAGTTTATAGAGCAGGCGCTTGAAAAAGGCGCGGTCGCTGCGGTTGTTTCTCGATCTATGCCCGAAGTACAAGCGCCATTGTGGCAAGTTGAAGATACGCGTATTGCTTTGGGGAACATTGCGCAAGCGAATCGCCAGCGCTTTGATGGCACTGTTTACGCAGTGACAGGTAGTAGCGGTAAAACGACAGTTAAAGAGATGCTATTTGCGATTCTGTCTCAGAATAATCAGGTATTGGCTACCAAAGGTAATCTGAATAACGACATCGGTGTACCGCTAACGCTTTTTGAATTAAGTGATCAGCATCAAATTGCTGTGATTGAGCAGGGTGCCAGTGCTGGTGGTGAGATTGCTTATACGACTGCGATCTCTCTACCTGATGTTGCGATTTTGAATAACGCGATGGGTGCTCATCTGGAAGGGTTTGGCTCTTTGCAAGGTGTAGTCGAAGCCAAATCTGAGATCTTTTCGCAGTTAGATGAAACTCAAGGCACAGCTGTTATCAACCTAGATGATCCGCATACAGAGTATTGGTTAAATCAAAACCAAGGAAAGCCTCAGAGAAACTTCTCTTTTAGCTCCGAGAAAGCTGCCGTCTATGCGTCGGATTTGAAACCATCTAGCAATGGCTGTTTTTCTTTTGTTTTGCACAGAGGCTCTGAATCTCAAACGGTTCAGCTGCAGGTGATGGGGCAGCATAACGTTGCGAATGCCCTAGCTGCGGCAGCTGCTGTAAGCGCTAAAGGAATGCCGTTAGCGGAAATTTGCAGTGGTTTAGAATCCTTCACTGCAGTATCTGGACGTATGCGTTGCTTGACGACAGCCTCTGGGGCTCAAGTGATTGATGATAGTTATAACGCCAATCCTGGTTCGGTAAATGCGGCAGTGGATCTGCTGGTTAGTTTGCCTGGTAAATCAGTATTGGTTTTAGGAGATATGGCTGAGTTAGGGGCAGATGCCGCTGATCAGCATGCACAGGTAGGTTGTCGGGCAGCGCAGAAGGGGGTTAGTTGTTTCTATGCAACTGGCGTGCTGTCCCGGCACTCTGTTTCAGCGTATAACGCTGCAGCAGATGGGCAGGGAATGCATTTTGAAACACGTGAAGAATTAACAACTGCATTGAAAGAGCTGGCTGATCAGAATACCAATATTCTGATTAAAGGCTCGAGAAGTGCAGCGATGGATCAGGTCGTGAAGAACCTGACTGAAGGGGAATAGAAGGCAATGCTACCACTGCTGGCAGAATTTTTATCGGAATATTACAGCGGCTTTGCTGTATTTCAGTACCTAACCCTACGTGGGATTTTGGGTGTATTAACAGCATTGTTGATAGCTTTGTGGGTCGGCCCTCATATGATCAACAAACTACGTAGTAATCAGATTGGTCAAGCGGTACGAGATGATGGTCCTCAGACGCATTTGAGCAAAGCAGGTACACCAACAATGGGTGGTGCTTTGATCCTAGTTGCAATTGCGATTAGTACCCTTTTATGGAGTGATCTGACTAACCCTTATGTGTGGATTACGTTGGGCGTGACGCTAATTTTTGGTGCAGTGGGTTGGGTCGATGATTATCGTAAAGTGGTTGAGAAAAATCCGAGAGGATTACCTGCTAAGTGGAAGTATCTGTGGCAGTCAGTAGGTGGTATGGGTGCGGCAGTATTACTCTATTGCATGGCTTCCACACCTGTTGAAACAGAACTTCTGATTCCATTCCTAAAAGATGTGTCGATTGATCTCGGTATCTTCTTTATTGTCTTTACCTACTTTGTAATTGTCGGTAGCTCCAATGCGGTAAACCTTACTGATGGCTTAGATGGTCTAGCTATTTTGCCAACCGTAATGGTAGCTGGAGCATTAGGTGTATTTGCATATCTGTCCGGTAACATCAAGTTTGCTGAATATCTGTTGATCCCTTACGTACCGGGTTCTGGTGAGCTGATTATATTCTGTGGTGCCATGGTTGGTGCTGGTCTTGGTTTCTTGTGGTTTAACACTTATCCAGCTCAAGTGTTTATGGGTGATGTCGGTGCCTTGTCTTTGGGTGCTGCGCTTGGTGTTATTGCCGTTATCGTCCGTCAGGAATTTGTACTGTTCATTATGGGCGGTGTGTTTGTGGCTGAAACCGTGTCAGTAATTTTGCAGGTGGCATCGTTTAAATTAACAGGTCGCCGTATCTTCCGTATGGCGCCTTTGCATCACCATTTTGAATTGAAAGGTTGGCCAGAGCCTCGTGTAATTGTTCGTTTCTGGATCATCACAGTAGTTTTGGTGCTGATTGGCTTGGCATCTCTGAAAATTCGTTAAGGTAAAGTTTGAGCATGAGTTTAATCGCCAGCGATAAATTAAAAGTAGTCATCGGTTTAGGTCAAACCGGGCTGGCATGTGCGCGCTATTTGGCGTCTAAAGATGAGCGTTTTGTCGTTGTTGATAGCCGAGAGAATCCTCCAGGCATGGATGAGCTATCAACAGAGCTTCCTGACGTTAAACTGATTTGCGGGCCTTTTGATGCTGAACTACTGAGTAGTGCATCAGAATTGATTTTGAGCCCTGGTGTTGCACAAAGTGATCCTGCTATTCAAACGGCAGTAAAAGCGGGCGCGAAGTTAAGTGGTGATATTGATCTTTTCTGTAATGAGATCAGTGCACCTATTGTTGCGATTACCGGTTCAAATGCTAAAAGTACGGTCACTACCTTAGTGGGTGAGATGGCTGCTGCTGCCGGTTTAAATGTTGGAGTGTGCGGGAATATTGGTACGCCTGTACTCGAGATGTTAAACGAGCCTGAAAAAGATCTGTATGTTATCGAACTATCAAGCTTCCAGTTAGAAACAACCAATGATCTTCGAGCAGCAGTTGCAACTGTACTCAATATTAGTCCTGATCATTTAGATCGTTATGATTCTATGCAGGGTTATTATCAGGCTAAACACCGGATTTTCCGCGGAGCTAAAAAGGTCGTTGTTAACCGTGATGATGCACTGACAATGCCATTAATGCCGAGTGGTGTTGATCAGCTTGCTTACCACTTAGGTAAACCTGATCTGAAAGTCTTTGGTTTGATTGAAGAGAAGGGTGAAACCTGGCTTGCCGTTGGTCTGGACAAATTAATACCTGTATCTGAGTTAAAAATACGTGGTAGCCATAACATGGCTAATGCGCTTTCTGCGTTAGCTTTAGGCCAGTCTGTTGGCTTGCCAATGGATGCGATGCTAACGGCTTTAAAGGACTTTGCGGGCTTGAAGCATCGTTGCCAGTGGGTAGCTGAAAAAGCCGGTATTGAATACTACAACGATTCCAAGGGCACTAACGTTGGTGCGACTGTTGCTGCGCTGAACGGTTTAGGAAAAACCCTATCTGCAGATCAACGTATTGTGTTAATTGCTGGCGGTGTTGGTAAAGGTGCTGAATTCTCTGAATTAGCTGAACCTATGCAGCAGTTCGCAAGAGCATTGATCTATATCGGTGAAGATGGACCACGTTTAGCTGACAGTTGTGAAGGCGTAATCAAAGAATCAGCGAACGATATGCAAGCTGCTGTTGCAAAGGCGCAAGCTCAAGCGAAGGAAGGAGATATTGTTCTGCTTTCACCTGCCTGTGCGAGCTTTGATATGTTCTCTGGTTTTCCCGCTCGTGGTGATGCTTTTATTGATGCGGTGGAGGCCCTTTAATGATCTCTTTGGCGATGACAAACATTAAGCAGAGGTTTGAGGGGTTAATTCCTTCGCCTCCGCCTGTTTGTGCGTCACAAAGAGTGTTGCCATTTGACCCTTGGGTACTGGCCTGTTCAGTTGCTTTGGTTCTAACGGGTTTTGTAATGATTAGCTCTGCATCTTTAGATGTGGCGCTAAAAAATAACGGTACAGCGTATTTTTACGTTATTCGTCAGTTCATATTTATCATGTTGGCGATGATTGGTGCTGTGGTTGTTTGGAATATCCCAATGCGCTTTTGGGAGAAGACCGGGCACTGGTGGATGTTGGCTGCCGGTGTCTTATTGATTTTGGTACTGATCCCTGGCGTAGGTAAAGGGGTAAATGGTAGTCATCGTTGGTTACCTTTAGGTCCTTTAAATCTCCAGGCATCTGAAGTCGCTAAGTTCTGTATGGTGATGTACATGGCTGGCTACTTGGTGAGACGCTTGGATGAAGTGCGTAGCAGCTGGAAAGGGATTGCGAAGCCGACTCTACCTCTGGGTATTTTTTGTGTGCTGCTTTACTTCGAGCCGGACTTTGGTGCCTTAGTTGTCCTGATGGGGACAGTTATGGGCATGATCTTTTTGGGGGGGATGCGCTTTTCCCAATTCTTGATGGTGATCTCTGGTGTAGTTGGTCTGTTGGTCGCTGTTGTGGGTTTGCAGCCTTACCGAGTAGCTCGACTCCAGAGCTTCTTAGATCCATGGTCCGATCCTTTTGGAACTGGGTACCAGTTATCGCAGGCTCAGATCGCTTTTGGTCGTGGTGAATGGTTTGGAACAGGGTTAGGTAATAGCGTTCAAAAGCTATTTTATCTGCCAGAAGCTCATACTGACTTTGTGTTTTCAGTATTGGCAGAAGAGTTAGGTTTTATCGGCGCGATCGCTTTGATCTTGGTTTATGCCGTATTAATCGTGAATATTTTCCGTATTGGTCGGCGAGCTGAAAAGGTAAAATCCTTTTTTTCTGCTTATGTCTGTTACGGCTTTGCAATTATCTTTGCAGGGCAAGCGTTGATCAATATTGGAGTGAATGTTGGCGCTTTGCCTACAAAAGGTTTAACGCTTCCTTTGGTGAGTTACGGTGGAAGTAGTTTGTTAGTGAGTTGTGCCATGTTGGCCGTTATTTTAAGAGTTGACTACGAATTGAAATTAGCTGGGAAAAAACAGCCAGATGCTGAAGCTAAAGAACGTAAATCAAAAAATCAGGAGGCTGCTGCATGAGCGCTTCTGATAAAAAAGTAGCTTTGATTATGGCTGGTGGCACTGGCGGCCATGTATTCCCTGCATTGGCCACTGCAGAGAAACTACAGGAACAAGGTATTCATGTTGAATGGTTGGGCTCTCGACACGGAATAGAAGCTGATTTGGTACCTGCAGCAGGATTAAAACTGCACTCTATTGAAGTAAGAGGTTTAAGAGGTAAAGGCAAGTTAAGCCTTCTTTTGGCTCCATTTAAACTGTTGATCGCTTTATGGCAGGCGCTATCGGTTGTTCGTTCTGTTAAGCCTGATGTTGTATTAGGTATGGGCGGTTTTGCATCTGGCCCAGGTGGTCTTGCTGCGTGGTTGTTAAGGATACCGTTGATTATTCATGAACAGAATGCTGTTGCTGGAATGACCAATAAGGCGTTGTCTAAGTTAGCTAAAAACGTTCTGGAAGCATTCCAAGGTGCATTTAAAAGTGGCCTAACGACTCAAACTGTGGGTAATCCGGTACGCGGAAGTATTTTGAATTTACCTGAACCTAAAGAGCGTTTTTCTGATCGTGAAGGACCTTTGCGTCTTTTGGTTGTAGGTGGAAGTTTAGGCGCGAAAGCGATTAATGATCTTCTGCCTGAAGTGCTTGCTGATTTACCTATGGAACAACGCCCAGAGGTTTGGCATCAGGCAGGAAAACGAAATATTGAAGAAACTCAGCAGCGTTATGAAGCGCTGGGCGTAACTGAGTGTAAAGTTGTGCCCTTTATTGATGATATGGCGGAAGCCTATAGTTGGGCAGATGTAGTTTTATGTCGTGCAGGTGCTTTAACTGTAAGCGAATTGAGTAATGCAGGTGTGGCATCTGTATTAGTGCCTTTCCCTTATGCGGTTGATGATCACCAAACTAAAAATGCAAATTATCTTGCTGAGAGAGATGCTGCGATATTAATTCAGCAGGCGGATCTTAATAAAGAAACGCTGACAGCATTATTAACAGAACAATTAAATCAACGAGACACGTTGATGGAAATGGCGAATAAAGCGCTATCACTAGGTAAACCTGAAGCAAGTGATGTGGTAGCAAATGTTTGCCTTGAGGCAATGAAGTAATGAAACAACAAAATGCTTTCACTCGTTATGAAATACCAGAAATGCGCCGTATTAGCCGAATTCATTTTATCGGTATTGGTGGTGTGGGTATGTGTGGTATTGCGGAAGTATTGCTGAATCAGGGATATCAGATCTCAGGTTCAGATATTAAAGTGTCCGCGACAACTCAACGCCTAGAAGGCTTGGGGATGAACATCTTTATTGGACATGCCGATACCAATGTTTCAGGTGTGGATGTGGTTGTTGTCTCCACTGCGGTTAACGAAGAAAACCCAGAAGTGAAAGCTGCGCGTGAACAGCGTATTCCGATTGTTCGTCGTGCTGAAATGTTGGCTGAATTGATGCGCTACCGTCACGGTATTGCTGTAGCTGGCACGCACGGCAAAACAACGACGACAAGTCTGTTAGCTTCCATCTTTGCTGAAGGCGAGCTTGATCCAACATTTGTGATTGGCGGTCGACTGAACAGTGCTGGCACCAACGCCAAAATGGGTACGAGCCGTTATCTTGTGGCAGAGGCTGATGAAAGTGATGCTTCATTCCTTCACTTACAGCCTATGGTTGCGATTGTTACAAACATCGATGCGGACCATATGGAAACTTATGAGAATGACTTCTCTAAGTTGAAGAAAACATTTGTGGAGTTTCTACATAACCTTCCGTTCTACGGTCTTGCGGTTATGTGTATCGATGATCCTGTTGTAAGGGAAATCCTTCCGGAAGTTAGTCGTCCAGTGCTGACTTACGGTGTAGAGGAAGATGCTGACTACCGTGCTGAGAATATCAGACAAGAAGGTATGTACACCCGTTTTACCGTTAAGCGCCCAGGGGACTTTGCCGATCTAGAAATCTCACTGAATATGCCGGGCCATCACAATATGTTGAATGCCTTAGCGACGATTGCTGTGGCTACCGATGAGGGCATTAGTGATGAAGCAATCTGCACAGCATTAACTAAGTTTGAAGGCGTTGGTCGTCGTTTCCAAGTTCTGGGGGACGTGCCTGTCAATGGTGGTAGCGTTATGTTGGTTGATGATTACGGTCACCACCCAAGAGAAGTTAATGCCGTTGTTAAAGCTATTCGTGAAGGCTGGCCAGATAAACGTTTGGTAATGATTAATCAGCCTCATCGTTATAGCCGAACTCGTGATTTGTATGAAGACTTTGTGGAAGTACTTTCTGAAGCAGATGTGTTGTTACTTCTAGAAGTCTACGCCGCGGGTGAAGAGCCAATCGCTGGCGCTGATAGCCGCAGCTTATGTCGAAGCATTCGTCAGCGTGGTCGTATAGATCCGGTATTTGTTAGCGATAAAGACACCGTTGCAGATGTGCTGAAAGATATTTTGGAACCAGGTGATCTATTACTGACTCAAGGTGCGGGTGATATTACAGCGCTTGCTCATCAGCTAAAACAGGCCAACCTTGTAGCCGATAAGGAGGAAAAATGAGTTATCAAATTGATGCTCAAATGAAATCCGACTTCGGACGAGTTGCGGTTATTTTTGGTGGTAATTCATCTGAGCGTGATGTTTCTCTCAAGAGTGGTGCTGAGGTTCTAGCTGGACTACAACGAGCAGGTGTCGATGCATTTGGTATCGATCTCTATGGTCCTAATGGCGATCAACAACCGTTACAACAGCTACAAGAAAATCACTTTGATCGTGCCTTTTTGATTTTACATGGCCCTGGTGGTGAAGACGGTACCTTGCAAGGTGCGTTGGAAATGCTAGGCAAACCATACACCGGAAGTGGCGTGGCAGCTTCTGCAATCGGTATGGATAAGTTAAGAACCAAACAGGTGTGGATAGGCGCTGGCTTACCGACTCCAACCTTTGCGACATTCAACGGTGAGTTTGAGGTTGATGACATCGTTGAGCGTCTGGGTTTACCGATGATTGTTAAGCCTGCGCACGAAGGTTCCAGTATTGGAATGAGTAAAGTTGCCAGTGCTAGTGAACTAGAAACAGCATTGGAAACAGCCGCTGGTTTTGATCGTAGTGTGATCGCAGAAAGTTGGATGGGTGGCGACGAGTATACCGTTGCGGTGCTTGATGGTTCTGCATTGCCTCCTATTCAGCTAGTCACGCAGCACGAGTTTTATGACTTTGATGCAAAATATCTAGCGAACGATACGCAGTACAAGTTCGATCATGGTTTGTCAGAGGGCAAATTAACATCCCTGAAACGTCTAGCTGAACAAGCATTTGCTGCGGTTGGCTGTAAAGGCTGGGGGCGTGTAGATGTGATGCAAGATCAAGATGGAAACTTCCAACTATTAGAAGTTAATACGGCTCCGGGTATGACTGATCATAGTCTTGTGCCTATGGCTGCGCGAGAGCAAGGGATTAGCTTTGATGAGTTGGTCGTTAGAATATTAAAAACGGCCCAATAATATGAACCTTTTGCGATTTTTTCGACAAGCTGAAGCGTTGGAGGAGCAAGAAGTAGAACTTGCTAAGCCGCGCGGTGCGAGTCGTGAAAAGATCGCTATAGAAGAACCTGTAAAAGGGAAAACGGATAAAAAAAATCCTAAAAAGGATGGCCTGGTAAATAACGATTCTGAGTTTTGGTGGAAACCATTTTGGACGTTATCTTCGCTGGTTATTTTTATCGGCGTTTTATGGGGTATTGCTCATAACTTATGGCAGTGGCTGGATCGTCCGGTAACGAGCGTAGTGATTGAAGGTAAAACCCAGCATTTGGACCGAGAAAAGTTAGGGAAGATTATCGCTGGTGACCTAACAGCGAATCTATTAGAGGTTGATATTGAATCGGTTCAATCATTAGTAAGTGAACAACCGTGGGTCAGGGTCTCCTCTATTCGACGAGATTGGCCCGATACCTTGCTGGTTGAAGTTGAGGAAGAGGTGCCGGTTGCTCGTTGGGGAGAGAGGGGATTGTTGAACCATCAGGGCGATATATTTTGGCCGGAGCTTTCTAAAGAGTATCGGAGTTTACCTAGATTGAGTGGGCCTGCTCCAGATACTGAAAGGGTCATGTCACAGTTCCATGATTTTAATCAGATGCTGAAGCCGATGGGGCTGAGTGTTGTTGCACTGGATTTAGAGGCTCGTGGTGCCTGGACAATAGAATTAGATAATCAAATCAAAGTGGTTGTAGGTCGAGAGGCGATTAATGCGCGTTTACAACGCTTTTTGACTTTGTATAAACAACGATTGGCTGCTCAAGCGGCTGATATTGAATCAATCGATATACGTTACACCCATGGGGTGGCGGTGAAATGGCGGGAAAAACCCGAAAGCGAAATGCAGGATAAAACATAATGAGTGGTTCGATGGAAAACAATATGGTTGTTGCGCTTGATATCGGGACCTCAAAGGTACTGTGCCTTGTAGGGGAGATCGGTATTGATGGTGCCATCGAAATTATCGGCATTGGCTCGCATCCATCTCGAGGTCTGAAAAAAGGCGTTGTAGTGAATATCGAATCAACAGTGAGCTCGATTCAGCGTGCGGTTGAAGAGGCTGAGTTGATGGCTGGCTGTAAGATTCACTCTGTGGCTGTTGGTATCGCAGGTAGTCATATTAATAGCCTGAATTCTCATGGAATTGTGGCTGTTCGTGATCGAGAAGTGACTGAGTATGATCTAGAGCGAGTGATTGATGCTGCGCGAGCAGTGGCAATCCCTGCTGATCAGAAAATCTTACACATTTTGCCTCAAGAGTATGAGATCGATAGCTCAGAGGGGATTAAAGAGCCTTTGGGTATGTCGGGCGTGCGTTTAGAAGCGAAGGTGCACCTTGTAACTGGTTCAGTGAATGCTGCTCAGAATATTGAGAAGTGTGTTCGCCGCTGTGGTCTAGAGGTAGATAACTTAGTTCTAGAGCAATTAGCTTCTAGTTATTCAGTTTTGACTGAAGATGAGAAAGAACTAGGTGTTTGTATGGTGGATATCGGCGGTGGTACCTCTGATATCTCTATTTTTACGGGTGGTTCTATTCGTCATACCGCTGTAATCCCGATAGCTGGTGATCAAGTGACCAACGATATTGCGATGGCTTTGCGAACACCTACGCAGCACGCAGAAGAGATCAAAGTTAAATATGCCTGTGCTTTAGCGCAGCTCGCTACAGGTGAAGAGACCGTTAAGGTGCCTGGTGTTGGTGATAGGCCTGCTAGGGATCTTTCTCGACAGTCGTTAGCGGAAGTGGTTGAGCCCCGTTACGAAGAGCTGTTTAGCCTGATTCAGGCTGAGTTGAGACGCAGTGGTTTTGAAGATCTAGTTGCTGCAGGCATCGTGCTAACAGGCGGAACCTCGAAAATGGAAGGTGCTATTGAATTAGCTGAGGAAATTTTCCATATGCCGGTTCGCTTGGCGACACCTCACGGTGTACGTGGGATGGAAGATATTTTAAGTAGCCCTATATATGCAACAGGTATGGGGCTTCTGCAATACGCACAACAAGATCATGTTGGTGCTGTTGAGCAAGACGTCGAGCCAGAAGTCGTTGTTGGTTCGCAAAAGAGTGTATTAGACAAGATGAGAGCTTGGTTTCAGAACAACTTCTGAACAAGCTGAAGGTTTTTAGATTTATAGCAGCAAAAGTAGCGTGCTGCTTTATTAGGGGATAGTGCTTGGCAGGGCACTAAAGGAGCTAACAATGTTTGAACTGTTAGATAGCGTTCCGCAAAATGCCGTTATAAAAGTTATCGGTGTTGGTGGTGGAGGCGGAAACGCTGTAAAACACATGGAAAGTGGTGACCTAGAAGGGGTGGAATTTGTTTGTGCAAATACAGATGCGCAAGCGCTTTCATCTATGGCGTCCCAAAAAGTTATCCAGCTTGGTAATACGCTAACCAAAGGCCTAGGCGCGGGTGCAAATCCAGAGGTTGGTCGTCAGGCAGCCATGGAAGATCGGGATCGCATTGCAGAAATGTTGCAAGGTGCGGATATGGTGTTTATCACGGCTGGTATGGGCGGTGGTACAGGTACGGGTGCCGCTCCTATCGTAGCCGAAGTAGCTAAAGAACTCGGGATTCTTACAGTCGCGGTAGTGACAAAGCCTTTCCCATTTGAAGGCCGTAAGCGAATGAGTATTGCTATTGAAGGTATCAAAGAGCTTCGCGAAAGCGTTGATTCCCTCATTATTATCCCTAACGAAAAACTGATGCAGGTACTAGGCCGTAATTGCAGCCTTTTGAATGCATTTGAGTCTGCCAACGATGTTTTGAAAGGGGCTGTTCAGGGTATTTCGGATCTTATTACGCGTCCGGGTATGATCAATGTCGATTTTGCTGATGTGCGGACTGTTATGTCTGAAATGGGCATGGCGATGATGGGTACTGGTGGTGCACGTGGTGAGAATCGAGCTGCTGAAGCTGCAGAGAAAGCGATCAAGAGTCCACTGCTTGATAACGTAGATCTGAAAGGCGCGAGCGGTATCTTGGTCAATATCACTGCCGGTATGGATCTCAGCTTAGGCGAATTTACAGAAGTAGGTAATCAGATTGAAGAGTACGCATCTGAAAATGCCACGATTGTTATCGGTACAGTTATTGAACCTGAGATGACTGACGAACTCAAAGTGACAGTTGTTGCTACGGGTTTGGATAAGCCAGAAGAAACGGTTCGCCCTGTTTCTGGCGGAATGCAAAAAGTGGATGGAAGTTTAGACCTTGAGCAGATCGATCTGCCAACGGTTTTGCGTCGCAAAAAAAATGAGGCGCTTGACGGGCCGGCTGAGCCTGAAAGTGAGTTGTTAAAATCAACAGGTACTGAGAGCGAGTCCGCTTATTTAGATATTCCTACTTTTCTGCGCAAACAAGCGGATTAATTGGAATGTCCTTTCTAAAAGGGCGATTATTTGTTAGTATCTCGCGCTAGAGTGGCCTATTTTATTTTTTGGCAGATAGCATGATTAAACAGAGAACATTAAAAAACAGCATTAAAGCAACAGGTATTGGTTTGCATACGGGTCAGAAAGTTTATCTGACGTTGAAACCTGCGCCAGTAAATACCGGTATTGTTTTCCGTCGTACTGACTTGGATCCAGTTGTTGAGATCCTTGCGCACGCGCACAATGTTTCTGATACAAAACTGTCAACCAACCTGGCTAAAGATGGCGCGCGTATAGCGACTGTTGAGCACCTACTTTCTGCAATGGCTGGCTTAGGTATTGATAATGCCTTTGTTGAGTTAAGCGCAGAAGAAGTTCCAATTATGGATGGTAGTGCTGCGCCGTTTGTATTCTTGATCCAGTCGGCAGGCCTAGAAGAGCAGAATGCTCCTAAAGAATTTATCCGTATTAAGAAAGAAGTAACGGTTGAAGCTGATGGCAAGTCAGCGACGTTCAAACCGTTTGATGGCTTTAAAGTGGGCTTCAAAATTGATTTTGAACACCCTGCATTTGAAGGCCGTAACATGGAATCTTTCCTAGACTTCTCTAGTACTTCTTTTGTTAAAGAAGTTAGCCGTGCGAGAACCTTTGGTTTTATGAGTGACTATGAATATCTTCGCTCTCAAAACCTAGCATTAGGTGGTAGCTTTGATAATGCGATCGTAGTTGATGATTACCGTATTCTTAATGAAGACGGCCTTCGATATGACGATGAATTTGTGAAGCATAAAGTGCTGGATGCGGTGGGTGATCTGTATCTACTAGGTAAGAGCTTGATCGGTGAGTTTTACGGAAACAAATCAGGACATTACCTAAACAATCGTCTATTGCGTGAGTTATTGGCGCAAGAGGATGCTTGGGAAGTGGTGACTTTCGAAGATAATGAAGAAAGCGCACCTATCTCTTATCAGAAGCCAGTGTTAGCGGTCTGATTGATAGACAGAATTAAGAGCCGAACTTTTATAGTTCGGCTTTTTTTTTCTATTTTTCTATCTTTTTTCCATATTTTTTTTATTTCCCCTTTTAGATTCATTTTCTGCCCCCAATAAAGGTAGAATGCTGAGTTAATTTTTATCCGCTAATCGAGCGGACTACAGGTTTTAGACTTCACAGGTATAAGTCGAGATATGCTGACAGGACTGTTTAAGAAAGTTTTTGGTAGTAAGAATGATCGCGAATTGAAGCGCATGGGTAAGATCGTAAAGGCGATCAATGCGTTGGAAGTAGATCTAGAAAAACTAACGGATGAAGAGCTAAAAGCTAAAACGGTTGAGTTCCGTCAGCGTCTTGAAGATGGCGCGACTTTGGAACAGATCCTTCCTGAAGCTTTTGCTACGGTAAGAGAAGCATCAAAGCGTGTTATGGGTATGCGCCATTTTGATGTTCAGCTTATTGGTGGTATGACACTGAATGATGGCAAAGTTGCCGAAATGCGTACGGGTGAAGGTAAAACCCTTGTAGCAACATTAGCCGTATATCTAAATGCACTGCCTGCTGAAGGCGTTCACGTAGTCACAGTGAATGATTACCTAGCAGAGCGTGATGCTGAATGGATGCGCCCTCTTTATGAATCTCTAGGCTTAACGGTAGGTGTTGCGCTTTCTGGTCAAAATCCAGAAGTGAAACGTGCTGCCTATGCTTGTGATATCACTTACGGTACAAACAACGAATTTGGCTTTGATTATCTTCGCGATAATATGGCATTCAGTACTGCTGAGAAAGTACAGCGTGGCTTTAATTTTGCCGTAGTCGATGAGGTTGACTCCATCCTAATCGACGAAGCACGTACGCCTTTGATTATCTCAGGTCCAGCTGAAGATAGTTCTCAGTTATACATCACCATTAATGAGTTGATTCCTTCGTTAGAGAAATTCGATGGTGAAATTGATCCTCAGGACGAAGAGCAGGAAATTAACGAGCACTTCGTTGTTGATGAGAAAAACCGTACGGTTGAACTGACTGAAGCGGGTCATACTGCTGTTGAAGAGATGCTGGCGCAAAAAGGTCTTCTGAGTGAAGGTGATAGCCTGTATGCACCTCAGAACCTTAACCTGCTGCACCACGTGCTAGCGGGGTTGAGAGCGCATAACTTATT
Organism: Neptuniibacter sp. QD34_54; assembly: GCF_047778055.1. Taxonomy (GTDB): domain Bacteria; phylum Pseudomonadota; class Gammaproteobacteria; order Pseudomonadales; family Balneatricaceae; genus Neptuniibacter. The sequence goes on from NZ_CP180546.1 coordinate 851,486, forward strand.
CCAACGTGATGTTGATTACATTGTTCAGGGCAATCAGGTTGTGATTGTCGATGAGCACACGGGTCGAATCATGGAAGGCCGACGTTGGTCAGAAGGTTTGCACCAAGCGGTAGAAGCAAAAGAGGGTGTATCGGTTCAGAATGAGAGCCAGACTTTTGCCTCAACCACATTCCAGAACTACTTCCGTCTATACGACAAACTGTCTGGTATGACGGGTACGGCGGATACGGAAGCATTCGAGCTGCGTCAGATTTACGGTTTAGATGTTGTTGTAATTCCAACCAACAAAGCGATCGCTCGTAAAGATGAGAATGATCTGGTTTACCTGACGGTTGAAGAAAAGTACGAAGCTATTATCAAAGAGATTCGTGCTTGTCAGGAAGCTGAACGTCCAGTACTGGTAGGTACAGCGTCCATCGAATCATCTGAGTTAATCTCTTCATTACTGAAGAAAGAAAAAATTACGCACAATGTATTGAACGCAAAGAACCACGGTGGTGAAGCGTCAATCATTGCTCAGGCAGGTCGTCCAGGTGCTGTGACTATCGCGACTAACATGGCTGGTCGTGGTACCGATATTGTGTTGGGTGGTAAGTTAGAGGCTGAACTAGCTGAACTTGATAACCCATCTGAAGAACAAGTTGCTGAATTGACGGCTGCATGGCAGAAGCGCCATGAACAGGTATTGGAAAATGGCGGTCTACATATTGTAGGTACTGAACGTCATGAGTCTCGTCGTATTGATAACCAGCTACGTGGTCGTGCAGGTCGTCAGGGCGACCCAGGTTCATCTCGATTCTTCTTGTCACTAGAAGATGATTTGATGCGAATCTTCGCTTCTGATCGTGTAAGACAGTTGATGCAAGCGCTAGGTATGGAGCGTGGTGAAGCTATCGAGCATAAGATGGTAAGCAATGCGATTGAGAAAGCGCAGCGTAAAGTAGAAGGCCGTAACTTTGATATCCGTAAGTCATTGCTTGAGTATGATGATGTAGCTAATGATCAGCGTACAATCATCTACGAGCAGCGTAATGATTTGATGGCAACTGACGATATCTCTGAAACAGTTAATTCTGTTCGTGAAGAGGTTGTCGCGAATAAATTTAGTGAGTTTGTTCCGCCGCAGAGCCTTGAAGAGCAGTGGGATATTCCGGGTCTTGAGAAGGCATTGGAAACTGATTTCTCCATTAAAATGCCTATCCAAGAGTGGCTAGATCAGGATGATTCATTACATGAAGAAACCCTGCATCAAAAAGTTCAGGATACAGTGCTAGAGGTTTATCAGCAGAAAGAAGCGCAAGTGGGCGAATCTACAATGCGTAACTTTGAGAAGCAGGTTATGCTTCAGGTGCTAGATACTCTGTGGAAAGAACACCTACAGACAATGGATCACCTGCGACAGGGTATTCACCTTCGAGGTTATGCACAGAAGAACCCTAAGCAGGAATACAAGCGTGAATCTTTCCACCTATTCCAAGAATTGCTGGAAAATATCAAGCGTGATGTCATTCGTATTCTAAGTCATGTGCAAGTTCAGCAGCCAGAAGATGTTGAAGCGATGGAGCAGCAGCGTCGTGAGCAAGCTGAACGACAGCAGATGGACTTTAAACATGACAATAGCTCAGCTATGTCGGGTGAAGAGGGTGAAAGTTCCAATGCTGAAGAGCAAGCTCAGCCAGAAACTTTCGTTCGAGATGGCCGTAAAGTAGGTCGTAACGAACCATGTCCATGTGGTTCAGGTAAAAAATACAAGCAGTGTCACGGTAAGCTTTCGTAAGAGTGAACTGTTTATTGGTCAACACAGAAAGCAGCTTTTAAGCTGCTTTCTGCATCTTAGGAGACAGAAAATGGCAGTCGGGCCAGCTACATTTCCAGAAAAAATGCACCCAGTTGCAGGGTTTAAATTAGGAACAGCTTCTGCAGGTATTAAAACTCCAGGTCGAAAAGATGTAGTGCTGATGGAGTTGTGTGAAGAAGCTACTGTCGCAGGCGTTTTTACTTTGAATGCTTTTTGCGCAGCGCCGGTGCAGATTTCTAAAAAACATTTAGACGCTGCAGCAACGCGATATTTTATCGTTAATACAGGCAACGCTAATGCGGGTACTGGTGAGGAAGGTTGGAATGATGCTATTACAACCTGTGAAGAGGTCGCTAAGCTTTGCGATTCGGGTGTTGAGGCAGTTCTTCCTTTTTCCACTGGTGTTATCGGTGAAAAGTTGCCTGTAGAAAAATTAGTTTCAGCTTTGCCTGCAGCTAAAGAGGTGCTATCGGAATCAGGTTGGGATGAGGCTGCAGAAGGCATTTTAACCACTGATACACGAATCAAAGGCGCTAGCCGTCAATTTGAGTACCAAGGCAAGGTTGTAACTTTGACTGGTATATCAAAAGGCTCAGGCATGATTAAGCCAAATATGGCAACAATGCTGGGCTATGTGGCAACAGATGCGCAAGTTGATGCTGATTTATTGAAAGTGCTACTTACTGATACAGCCAATTGCTCCTTTAACCGTATTACGGTTGATAGTGATACATCTACAAATGATTCTTGTATGTTGGTTGCGACTGGGAAATCAGGTGTATCAGTTTCTGCGGAAGATCGTTCCCTACTAGCCTTATTCAAAACTGAATTGACACAGCTTATGCAAGATTTGGCGCATGCGATTGTACGTGATGGCGAGGGTGCAACTAAGTTTGTGACAGTAAAAGTTGAGTCAGCTAAGACGCAGCAGGAAGCTTTGAAGACGGCTTTTGATATTGCTCACTCTCCTCTAGTTAAAACGGCTTTATTCGCTTCAGATCCAAACTGGGGGCGTGTATTGGCGGTAGTTGGGCGTGCCGAGATAGAAAATCTAGATCTTAATGCGTTAGAGATCTATTTAGGCGATGTTTGTATCGTTAGTAAGGGTGGAAAAGACGCTACTTACACTGAAGAAGCTGGTCAGGCGGTTATGGACCAGGAACAGATTCTAATTCGAGTCGTACTTAATCGTGGTGACGTGTCAGAGACGGTATGGACTACGGACCTTTCCCATGACTATGTCAGCATCAATGCGGATTACCGTAGCTAATGGCTAATAAGGTTGTTCATGTCGCAGCGGCTGCTATCTGGAATAGTAAGCGTGAGTTGCTGATTGCGAAACGTCCTGATGATAAACATCAGGGCGGTTTGTGGGAGTTCCCCGGTGGTAAGGTTGAGTCAGGGGAAGCTGTGCTTGATGCTTTAAGCCGTGAGCTTGATGAAGAGCTGGGGATCAGACTTACCCAAGCAGAAAAGCTGATAGAGGTTCCTTATCATTATCCTGATAAATCAGTTTTACTCGATGTTTATAGTATTACTGAATTTGAGGGAGAGCCTTGGGGTAAGGAAGGGCAGCCAGTACGTTGGGTGAAGCTTGATGAGTTGGATGGCTATGAGTTCCCTGCTGCAAATAAACCGATCTTGGATGCCTGCCTTTTACCGAAATCACTTGCTATAACGCCATATCTTTCAGATCTTCAACAGCTTGAAGTATCTATTATGCGAGCAATAAAGGCTGGAGCTGAAGGTGTTGTCCTTCGAGCTCCGCTGTTTGAGGCTGATTCAGTAGCATTGGATAAAACAATTGATTTCATCAATGCTCAAATAGATGCGGCCTCTGTAAGAAATGTTTTCTTTACGGTAAACACTACGGTAGACATTGCGAATAAGTTGGCTCTTGATGCAGTTCATCTTTCAGTGAGTAATCTGGAAAAGTTGAATCATAGAGACGAGTTCACTGGGCGTTGGCTGGGTGCGTCTTGTCATAATGCTGATGAACTGTCCGAAGCGATAGCTAAAGGGGTCGATTACATAATGCTGTCACCAGTACAGCATACGCAATCGCACCCTGAGGTAGAGCCATTAGGTTGGAAGGATTTTTCCGAATTAGCTAAGTCTAGCTTGGTGCCTGTTTTTGCGTTGGGTGGCATGGATAAAGGCGATTTAGTTCTCGCTGTGGAGAATGGTGCGCAAGGTATTGCGGCAATTAGTGCATGGTCGGAGGGATAGGCTGATCTTTATCAATCTGTTCTTCCGTTTCACCGCTACTAAAATCGCTAGCAGCTTTTGATTCAGGTATTGAATATTCTTCGCTTGCCCAAGCGCCTAAATCAATCATTTTGCAACGTTCACTACAGAAGGGTCTAAAAGGGTTGCTGCTGTCCCAAGCTTGCTCTTTGGAACAGGTTGGGCATTTTATTTTTGGACTACTCATTTCTTTTTCTCTTTTGTAGCTTCACTAAGCTCTGTGTGTAGCTTGATAACCTGATTTTCCAAGCTTTCTAAATCAGCATTGTTATCGATGATAATATCTGCTTTTTTGAGTCTTTCTTGGCGGGGCAACTGGGCGGCCATAATTGCTTTGATCTGTTCTTTGCTAGCGCTATCGCGCTTAACAGTTCGAGCTAATTGTAACTCTTCTGATGCATCAACAACGATTACAGTCTCAACTAATTCGTGTTGGTCTGTTTCTAATAAGAGAGGTGAGGACAGCACTGCATAACTACTTGCAGCATCATGTAATTGCTGTTTGATGCTATGGCGAATAATTGGGTGTAATAGCTGCTCTAGCCAGGTTTTGGCTGTTTTGTCGCTGAATATTATTTTGCGTAAAGCTGTACGATCTAAATCGCCACTCTCAGTGATAATATGACTGCCGAAGTGTTCGGATATCTTATCTAGAGCCGGCTCACCTTTAGCGACAACTTCACGAGCGACTACGTCAGCATCAACAACCGTGATTCCAAACTTTTGTAAGCGGTCAGTTACAGCGTTTTTACCTGAGCCTATGCCGCCAGTGATACCAACAATATGCATAAATCAGATTCTTATAAGTTGAAGGTAAATTGTCGTCAGCGTATCGCCCCAGATCAGTGCTATCCATCCTGCAATTGCGAGATATGGGCCAAATGGAATAGGGGTTTGAGATGAATGTTTTTTAAACAGCATCATACCTATACCAATTATCGCACCGACTAATGAGCTTAATAGAATAATCAGTGGCAATTGATATATACCTGCCCAAGCGCCTAGAGCTGCAAGCAATTTAAAATCACCATACCCCATACCTTCTTTGCCAGTTAGTAGTTTAAATGCCCAGTAGATTGACCATAAGCTTAGGTAGCCTGCCATAGCGCCATAGACCGCATGTTCAAGAGATGCAAATCCCCCAAAACTGTTGACGAATAAGCCTAACCATAGCAAGGGAAGGGTTAAACGGTCAGGTAGAAGTTGATGATCAATATCTATAAATATCAGGCAAACAAGCACCCATGTCAGAACAACTATGCTTAATCCAATAAGGTTAAAACCGTAAACATAGACAGCATACGCAGAGCAGACTGCAGTAAATAGTTCTACAAACGGGTACCGAAAAGGGATATGCAGCCCACATGATGAGCATTTCGCGCGAAGGAAAATCCAGCTGAGAATAGGTATGTTTTCATACCATCGGATTTTGTGTTGACACTTAGGGCAAGTGGATGCTGGTACTGATAGGTTATAAGGCTCTTGATCGATCTCTTCTTCAGCAGATACCTCTCTCTCCCATTCCCTTTGCATCATAATGGGTAAGCGATGAATGACTACATTAAGAAAGCTGCCAACACATAGAGAAAATAAAAACGCGCAGGCGATAGCCCACGCGGGATCAAAAATAAGTGTATTCATTCAGTTCTTATCTTTATACAACTTGACCAAGCTGGAAGATTGGGAGATACATGGCAACAACAAGCCCACCAACGAGAACGCCAAGTACAGCCATGATAAGAGGCTCTAAAAGGCTTGATAAATTATCAACTGCATTATCGACCTGCTCTTCATAGAAGTCTGCTACCTTTTCTAGCATCATTTCAAGAGAACCGGCTTCCTCACCTATGGCGATCATCTGGATCGTCATGTTTGGAAAAACGCCTGTCATGGTAACTGCGTTTTGCAAGGATTGACCTGTAGATACGCCGTTCTTAATTTGCAAGATAGCATCACGGTAAAGAGCGTTACCTGATGCGCCAGCAGCGGAATCCAGAGCATTGACCAATGGAACGCCGGCGGCAAAGGTAGTCGATAATGTTCGAGCAAATCGTGCAATAGAAGCATTATGAAGAATTTGCCCTATAACCGGTATTTTGAGAATAGCTTTATCCACACTATCTCTAAATTTGGCTGATTTTTGTCGAGCTTTTTGGAATGCAAAACCAAATGCTGCTGCAGCGATTAAAACTATCCACCACCATTCTTGAGCAATTTCAGAAAGGTTTATCACAAACTGTGTGAATGCAGGTAGTTCTGCTCCAAAGCTCTTAAATACATCCTCAAACTGGGGAACTACTTTAACGAGAAGGATCGCAGAAACGATTATGCCTACAATTACTACTGCAGTAGGGTAGGTAAGTGCCTTTTTGATCTTCGCTTTTAGGGATTCTAACTTCTCTTTATATGTCGCGATGCGATCTAGCATCGCGTCTAATGCGCCAGACTGTTCACCAGCGTTTACGAGATTGCAGTAGAGATCGTCGAAGTGCTGAGGATGTTTGGTCAAAGAGGTCGAAAAGTCGGTGCCGCTATTCACATCATTCTTGATTTCATAAACGACATCTTTCAACTTCTGTTTCTCTATACCACCAGCGGTAATTTCAAGACCTTGAAGTAAAGGAACCCCGGAGCGCATCATAGTCGCCATTTGACGGGTAAAGAAGGCTATGTCCACGGGCTTAATAGGTTTATTTTTTGCGCTAAATAATCCCGCGGAGCGTTCTTTAGCTATGCGTGAGGTTAAGATTCCTTGCTTACGCAATTGCGCTTTAGCTGCAGCAGCAGTCGAAGCATCGATTTTGCCTTTGCTTTTGTTACCGCTTTTGTCTTTCCCTTGCCAGGTGAAAGTACTAAGCTTGGCTTCTTTAGCCATAAATTAATTCCCGTTATCAGGTCTTGATGACACGATTCATCTCTTCAAGACTTGTGATTCCTTCAGCGACTTTCTTCAATCCCGAGCGTCTTAAACTCTGGAAGTTTTGTGTTTCAGCTACCCTAAGTATATCCAGAGAGTTGCCATTCTCCATAATAACTTCAGCAATTTCTGGTGACATAGGTAGCATTTCATAGATACCGACCCTTCCTTTGTAACCTCGGTTGCATTTACTGCAACCATCATGATTAGGTTCAAATAGAGTTAAATCATTAATTTCTTCGTCAGTAAACCCTTCTTCCTTGAGAGTTACTTCTGGTAACGTTACCGGGCGTTTACAGGCTTCACATAGGCGTCGACCTAATCGTTGAGCAATAATAAGACTTACAGAGGTCGCAATATTAAATGCTGGTACGCCCATGTTTCTCAATCGAGTCAGTGTTTCTGGCGCACTATTGGTGTGAAGTGTTGATAAAACCATATGACCCGTTTGGGCGGCTTTAATGGCTATTTCAGCTGTTTCCAAATCTCGGATCTCACCAACCATTACTACATCGGGGTCTTGGCGAAGGAATGCACGAAGTGCTTCAGCAAAATTAAGTCCGACTTTAGCATTTACATGTACTTGGTTAATCCCTTCTAAATTGATCTCTACAGGATCTTCTGCAGTGGAAATGTTTCGTTCTTCTGTATTGAGAATGTTAAGACCTGTGTAAAGACTAACCGTTTTACCGCTACCTGTTGGACCTGTTACTAGCACCATTCCCTGCGGTCTGTGCAGAGTTGTTAGGTATAGATCTTTCTGGAAATCAGCAAAGCCTAATGCTTCTACGCCCATTTTTGCGCTGCTAGGGTCAAGAATACGAAGTACAATCTTTTCACCCCAAAGTGTCGGAAGTGTATTTACACGAAAATCGATGGCCCGTTTTTTAGATATTTGCATTTTGATACGGCCATCTTGGGGGACACGCCGCTCGGAAATGTCCATTTGGGACATAACTTTTAATCGTGCGGAAAGTCTAGCTGCTAGATTAGATGGTGGTTTAGCAACTTCTTGTAGAATGCCATCAATCCTGCTTCTGATTCGATAGCTTTTTTCATAAGGTTCGAAGTGAATGTCGGAAGCGCCATTCTTTATTGAATCTAGAAGAATCTTATTGATAAATCGGACAATAGGCGCATCTTTGGTAGCGTCTTCTTCACTCTCTTTTTCTTCTTGGTCAGGCGCTGACCCATCAGAGATCTCCAAATTATCTAAATCACTATCTTCTAACTCATCTAAAGCTGAATCCTGACCTTCTAAGAAGGTTTCAATAGCTCGTGTGAGTTTATCTTCTTCAACAATGATCGCTTCAGTGGTGATACCACTTTGAAATTTGAACTCATCTAAGGCTTGAATATTTGTAGGATCAGAAATCGCTACGAATAGACGGTTGTCACGTTTTTGCAGAGGGAGTGCATGGTGCTTAGTGATCAGAGTGTCGTTGATTAAGCCTTGAGGCAAACTGTTTAGATCTAATGCATCGAGATCTAAAAGTGGCATGCCAAACTCTTCAGATGCTGCCGCTGCCGCACGGTATGCACTTACTAATCTTTGCTCAATGACGTAGGAAATGAAGGTTTGTTGTTTTTCTCTTGATTGTATAGAAGCATCTGCAGCAACTTCTGCAGAACAAACGCCTTCGTTGACTAGTCGTTTGGCAAGTCCGCTTAGTGGTTGACTAGGTTGCAAAGTTTGGCTCCCTTCTATTCCCTGAATGCTATTTTATATGACTGTATGTTTATGAAAAAAGATTAGTTCATAATGAGTTATAGTGCACTTGAACCATAAAATAGCATTTGCATGAAGATTTGAAAATCCGCACTATACTGAATGTAAAAGAAATTCGGATAGGTCACTGGCGCGTTTTGAAAAATGCGCTACAATCAAAGGACTTGGTTGATACCAAGGATTTTTATTCGCTGGAGAAATAAAATGAAAAAAGTACAACAAGGTTTTACCCTTATTGAATTGATGATCGTAGTTGCGATCATCGGTATCTTGGCAGCTATCGCATTGCCTGCTTACCAAAGCTATACAATTAAAGCACGTATGTCCGAAGTTATTCTTGCGGGCAGTTCCTGTCGTACAACTATTACAGAGGTGACTCAGAGTGCAGATGAGCTTCCAGGTGCTGGTGAGTGGGGCTGTGAGGTAGCTGATAATGGTGGTACGCTTTACGTAGATGGTATCGCAACCAGTGCTTCTGGTGGTGTAGCAGTACAAGCCCGCGCTATTGATGCGGCCACTGTGGATGCGGGATGGGTTTTCTTAACTCCTAATGGTGCTGCTGCAGGTCAAACAATTCAGAGCTGGGATTGTGGTGCTGACCCTGCTAAGCTGATTTTCCAATACCTACCGGGATCTTGTAAAGATGATCAGGTTAGTGCTGCTGCACTAACTTACAACTACGATGGTGGTACTCCTGCTGACGTAACAACTGGTCCAGATGCATAATGTAGGTTAATCAGTTTCAAAAAAGGGCTATTTATTTAGCCCTTTTTTGTTTTTCTTCCAAAAGATTTACCCTTCCTGTCCAATATTTATTCTTTACTTTCTAACTATTTCGCTCTATCTGTTTGAGTGGTAATCTTGCTCACTAATGTTAAGCAATAAATGATTTCTCTCGATGAAACGAAACATAATAATTATTCTAATCGCTGCCTGCGTTGGTGTGACTTGGTATATCGCTAATACGACTGAAAGACTTACCCCTCAAATTAAAAGCGCAGCAGAAAACGCTATCCTCGAACAGTCTGAGTTTCCTGCACGTCCTGTGTGGTGGCATGATGATTCTGTAATGGCTGTTGGTATTGTTCCGGGCAGCGTTAATCCTCACCATGCGGCATCTAAGGCTTGTGAAATCATTAAAGCCAAAGGTGTCACAACTGCCATTGTAGAGATCTATGATGTGGTGAAAATCCAGAAAGAAGATGATTGGGATCAGCTAGCGGCAGATAGCTGTCAGTAAGCTTCTATTTCAGAGTGTGATGTTGAATATAAAAAAGGCTGCGTCAATGCAGCCTTTTTTGATGTTGATGCCATGAAAAATAGATTAATCTTCAATTAGGCGCATTGATAGATCCACTGCTTGACAGTGTTTCGTAAGTGCACCAATAGAGATGTAGTCTACGCCGGTTTCAGCGATAGGGCGTAAGGTTTCGTCAGTAATGCCACCAGAGGCTTCAAGCTTGGCAATGCCGCGAGTTAGTTTAACAGACTCTCGCATCGCTTCTAGCGAGAAGTTGTCCAGCATAATGATGTCTGCGCCAGCTTCTAGTGCTTGATGAAGCTCTTCCATCGTTTCCACTTCAACTTCGACAGGCTTTCCTGGCTCATTTGATTTAGCTGTGGCAATTGCGGCGTCGATACCACCACAGGCCATAATATGGTTCTCTTTAATCAAGAAAGCGTCGAATAATCCGATGCGGTGGTTGAAGCAGCCACCACAGGTTACGGCATACTTCTGTGCAAAGCGAAGGCCTGGAAGCGTTTTGCGAGTATCCAGTAGTTTTACCGTTGTGCCAGCTACTTTGTCCGCGTAGAACTTACTAACAGTAGCTGTGCCTGAAAGCGTTTGTAGAAAGTTTAAAGCCGCGCGCTCTGCTGTTAGAAGGTTTCTTGCAGAACCTTTGGCCCAGAAAAGTACTTGGTCGCGTTGAACGATGTCACCATCATCAACTTGCCAGTCTAGCTCTAGTTCAGGGTCTACTTGGCGAAAAACTTCATTTACCCAGTCGACACCACAGACAACTGCTTCTTGGCGGCTGATGATGCGAGCTGTTGCGGTTTGTTCAGCAGGAATAAGTTGTGCGGTAATATCGCCACTGCCTATATCTTCCTGTAAAGCGTAACGAACGGCGTCTGGGATAAGGTGCTGAATTTCTGCGCGGGTCAACATAGTCGGTCCTGATTGAAAATGTGTGAGGCTTGGCTTTTACAAATGGGCCTCTGATAATATGCAGATTCTATCGAAATAGATCTAGAGCGGGTAGGGTATAAATGAATATTGCAGGTCAAAACTGGCACAAAGGGGTAGAGGTTGTGCCTTCGCCGAATTTTAATGAGCGCCCAGACTCTAACGAGATTTCGTTGTTGGTTATCCACAACATTAGTTTGCCTCCGGGTAAGTTTGGTGGTGGCTACATTCAGCAATTTTTTCAGAACAAGTTAGACGTAACGATCGATCCTTTTTTCGAAGAGATAAAAAACCTTCAAGTATCTGCTCATTTCCTAATTGACCGAAGTGGTCATGTTGTCCAATTTGTGCCAACTGGCTGTAGAGCTTGGCATGCTGGCGTATCTATCTTTGAAGGTAGAGAAAATTGTAATGATTTTTCGATAGGCATCGAGTTAGAAGGAACGGATATAGATCCTTATTCGGATGATCAGTACAGCGCTTTAGCTACCCTTACCCAGCAGTTACGCGATATCTATCCAAAAATAGAACTGGATAGAATCGTTGGGCATTCTGATATAGCCCCAGAGCGTAAAACTGACCCTGGTCCAGCATTTGACTGGCAAAGATATCGAAAACTATTGGACTAATTTAGACTGGGAATAGTTTAGCGAGCAAAACCGGCACTGCATTTTCAACTCTTAAGATGCGCTCACCAATATGGATTGATTTGAATCCGCACTGATTTAGTTTATCGACTTCGTATTCTATAAAACCACCCTCAGGACCAATGGCTAAGGTTGTTGGAATAGATTCGGGTGTTGAGCATCGTTCTGCATTATAGGGATGGGCAACTAAAGCACGCGTATTTTGCGCGATCTCTGGTAGTTCATCTTCTACAAAAGGCTTGAAGCGTTTACGTAAATGAACTTTCGGCATTATTGTATCGCCAGCTTGTTCCAAACCAAGCTTGAGCTGTTCTTCTACTTGATTAAGTATTGGTGTGCTCCAATAGCTTTTATCTACTCGATAAGAATTAATCAGATAAAGTTCTTTCACACCCATCGCGGAGACAGTTTGTAGTATCCGTTTAAGCATTTTAGGTCTGGGTAGGGCCAATATTAGGGTTAGAGGTAATGCTGCAGGAGGCTCTTTTTCTAGAGATACCTTTAGGGTTACAGACCTGTTATTGAGTTCTAATACTTCTCCTTTGCCTAGAGCTCCATTGAGAAAACCTACATTCAGTAGGGCTCCAATCTCTGGTTTTTGTATTGAGCGAATATGTTCAAAGCGATGATCTGTTAGAACCGCAGTGTCGCTCGCAACAAAGTCAGCTTTATTAATTAGTATTAGATTCATGGGGTTATCAGGTACAGGGAAGAAACTGAAGTGTACCGGTCTAGGGTATTTAAGGCTAATTTTAACCCTAATCAAGAAAATAGATGTTTATCTAAATGAGAATGTTTATCTGTAGCGTTATCTTTTGGAGTGTGGTACCTTTGCGCCATCTTGTATAAGCGATCAATATTCTGTGAATCCATGAAGGGGGTTTCTGTGAAGCTTAAAGTTCTTGTTGCTAGTGTTGCTATGGTTACTGCGCTAGGTGCTAATGCGGCTCAAAATTACGACAATTTCCCTGTAACTCTAAAAGGTTACAACGGTGATGCTACTAATTCTGTTGCGTATACGGGTCAGGCTGCACGTCAGGTTCTTCACACTTCTTTGAAAAAATTGGCAGGCCAAGGTAACGGTCAGCCAAACGCTGAACTTAAAGCAAAAATGCTTGCTTACTACGAAGGTAAAGACGCTGGTCGTGAGATCCTTTCTCCGGCAACTAAAGGCGGTTTCGTAGTTGCAGAGACTTCTGTAGACGAGATCTCCAAAGGTAAGAACCTATCCGGTAAAACGTTCAAAGGTGCTGTACCAGGCTGGCCAGGCAACATGACAGGTCCTGAAGTAATTACTTTCATGATCGAGAAAGCTGCAGCTTCTGACAAAGGCTATGACCCTCTAACAGGTTACGACTACCGTCAGCTTATCTCTAAGTTCGCAATGGGTGCAGTATTCTACAACCAAGCTGTAGATAACTACCTAGATGAAAAGCTAGATGCTGACAAAAAGCCAAACAACAAGCCTTACAAAGAAGGTAAACATTACACAGGTAAAGAGCACGCTTGGGACGAAGGTTTTGGTTACTTCGGTGCACCAGCGAATACGCTTAACCTGACAGCAGAAGATGTTTACAACATCGCTAAGCAGAAAGAAGGTGCGCTTGCTAAAGCTGACTTCAACAAAGACGGTAAAGTATCCCTTTACAATGAGATGACTTACGCTCACGCATATTATGCAGCTGGCTTCGATAAGGGCGGTAAAACAACGTACCTGCACAATATCATGCAAGCTTTCGTTGATGGTCGTCAGCTGATCACAGATGCTAAAGGTGAAGCACTAACTGACAAGCAGCGTACAGAGCTTAAAGCTCATGCAGCGACTATCGCTGATAACTGGGAAATGGTTATCGCAGAAGCTGTATTCAAATACGCAGGTTCTACTTACAAAGACCTTAAAGAGATCAACAAGCTGGTTGAAACTAACGGTGATGTTGCTCCTGCATTCCGTGCTTACGCTAAGCACTGGGGTGAGTTGAAAGGTTTCGCACTAGCACTTCAAACAGGTAATAAAAACCTTGGTGAAACAGCTGTAAAACTTAACCGTTTGATCGGTTTCAGCCCTGTATTGCTGGGTAATACGCAAGTTGTTGGTCTAGACGACAAAGGTAACTACATCCAAGCGTCTTCTGGCGACATGAAGCAGTACATGCTACACATGCTTAAAGTTCAGCAGTTGATGGTTGATCAGTTTGGCGTTAAAGCGCGTAACAAAGATGTTCTAGGTGACATGGGCGCTCTAGCTGACAAACTAGGTTCTGGCGGTTACGTAGAAAACGACTAATTCGCTACAGAGCAATTGATAAAAGCCAGCCTTGCTAACAGGGCTGGTTTTTTTGTATTTGAGGGGGCTATGCTCGAGATCTTTTCTGAATTCTATAATTCAGTGCTAGTGGACTTTACCAATAGTAAAAAACGCGTCTATTGGGGCTACTTGTTAGCAGCTCTTGTTATTGCTGTCGTTTGGTTGGTTCAAACTAAAAGAGTCTCTTTTGCTAAAGCGATTTCGATTATCTTTAGCGCCAAGGTTTGGTGGTCGCAATCAGCGAAAGCTGACTACCTTATTTTTCTGATCAACAAGTTCTCTTTTTTATTTATAGCGCCGTTACTATTGACGCATATTACAGTGTCTCAATGGCTCTTTTTTAAGTGTTATGAATGGTGGGGTTACCAATCTGTTGGTAATGACTGGCCACTATGGACGATAACTGCACTATTTACATTCAGTTACTTTATCCTGAATGACTTCTCCCGTTTTTTTGTACACAAACTTCTGCATGAAGTACCGTTTTTGTGGGAGTTTCATAAAGTGCATCATTCCGCCCGGGTATTAACGCCCATCACTGTTTTTCGTACCCATCCGGTTGAAGGCATTCTGTTTTCGTTTCGATCGATATTTGTTCAAGGTTTTTTAATCGCAGTATTTACCTTCCTGTTTGGTGATCGTGTTGATCTATTTATGTTTTACGGTGTGGTTGTAACGACCTTTCTATTCAATCTGCTGGGATCAAATTTACGTCATTCCCAGATAGCGATCGGTTATTGGGATGGAGTAGAGCGATGGTTGATCTCGCCTGCGCAGCATCAGATTCATCATTCAACTTTGCCCAAGCATTTTGATAAAAACTATGGGGTTATCTTGGCTGTTTGGGATCGCTGGACAGGTACTTTGGTTTATTCTGAACGAGATCAGGAATTAGAGTTTGGTATTTCTAGAAAAGTAGAGGCAAATGAGCAAAATGTTCTCTATCTTTATTTTCAGCCGTTTAAATCATTATTTAGTCGCTTAAGGCAAATATCGAAGCCAAAAGTAGCAAATGATAATTGAATAGATATATATCAATGATAACGGTTATCGTTTATGATTCTATTCTTACTTTAAGACACGTTTTGTATTGTTGAGTGTTGAGGTTTTTTTAATGAAGATAAATGCTTTAGCTAAGATTGTTTCCTCTGTTGGTGCTGTTGCAGCTGTCACTGTATCCGCTTTATTACCTACATCTGCTTTTGCTCAAGAAGCTGGTGTTGTAAATGTTTATTCGGCACGTAAAGAAGCCTTGATTAAACCGCTTCTAGATCGTTTTACAGATGAAACTGGCATTAGTGTAAACCTTGTAACTGGTAAGGCTGATGCGCTGCTAAAGCGTCTTGAAGTAGAAGGTAAAGCAAGCCCTGCTGATCTGTTTGTTACTGTTGATGCTGGTCGTTTACACCGCGCTAAGAGTGCTGGTGTTCTTCAAGTGTCTGGAAGCGACACTTTAAATAAAGTTATTCCTCAAAGTCTTAAAGATGCTGATGGTTATTGGTATGGCATGTCTCAGCGTGCTAGAACGATCTTTTACGTAAAAGGTAAAGTTGATCCTTCAGAGTTGTCCACTTATGAAGATCTAGCTGATTCAAAATGGAAAGGGCGTATCTGTGTTCGTTCTTCCAATAATATTTATAATCAATCCTTAGTTGCTTCTATGATCGATGCTATCGGCGTAGAGAAAACTGAAGCTTGGGCTAAAGGTTTAGTGAAAAACTTCGCGAAGCCGCCTTCAGGTGGTGATACTGATCAGCTAAAAGCTGCAGCAGCAGGCGTATGTGATATCGCCATAGCAAATACTTACTATTTTGGTCGTTTGTTAAATAGCGAAAATGCTGAAAAGAAAGCAATTGGAGCTAAATTGGCAGCGTTTTGGCCAAACCAAGCTGACCGTGGTGTTCATATGAACGTTAGTGGCGCAGGTGTGACTAAGCATGCTCGTAATGTTGATAATGCAGTGAAGCTAATGGAATTTATGGCCTCTGATCAGTCTCAAGCTTGGTATGCAGAGGTTAATAACGAATATCCTGTCGTAACGACTGCTAAGGTGTCTGACACGTTGGCTGGGTTGGGTGAATTTACTGCTGACGATATTGTGTTGAGCAAACTGGGTGAAAATAACCGTAGCGCAGTTGAATTAATGGATCGCGCAGGTTGGAAGTGATTTATTTTATTATCAAGTAATTGTTTATTAAGTGATAGAATAGCTTGACCTAAGCGCCTGTAGAGAAGTCTTACAGGCGTTTTCTGTTTTTTCAGAGCCTGTAAAAAAATAATGCCTGCAGTTAAATTCAAACAATTTGGACAAAATTGGCTTGCGACAAGTAGCTTCGTCGTAACTTTTCTTCTATTACTGCCACTTGCTGTAATAGTTGGATTTGTTTTTAACGGCTCTGCTGATGTTTTCTCTCATCTATATAACACGGTCCTCGCTGATTACGTCAGTAATTCATTACTACTCATGCTCGGCGTGGGGTTTGGTGTTCTTCTTTTAGGTATCCCAACCGCTTGGCTCACAAGCGTTTGCGAATTCCCTGGGCGCAAATTGTTTGCTTGGGCTCTGCTTCTGCCTTTAGCTGTCCCTGCCTATATCATTGCTTACACTTATACGGGCTTATTGGACTATGCTGGCCCAGTGCAAACTCTAATCAGAGATATCACTGGACTCGGTTACGGCGAGTATTGGTTTTTCGAAGTTCGTTCTTTAGGTGGAGCGATTATGATGCTGGCTTTAGTGTTGTATCCGTATGTATATCTATTAAGCCGTGCAGCCTTTCTTGAGCAATCCGCTAGTACTTTGGAAGTCAGCAGAACTCTAGGCTATAACCAGTGGCAAGGCTTGTTCAAATTAGCTTTGCCTTTAGCGCGTCCTGCAATTATAGCTGGCTTAACCTTGGCGTTGATGGAAACATTGGCTGATTATGGCACCGTGCAGTATTTTGGCGTTAGCACCTTTACTACAGGTATTTTTCGTACTTTTTATGGTTTTGGCGACTCCGCTGCTGCGGCTCAGTTGGCAGCCTTTCTACTTGGATTTGTAGCGCTTCTAGTTTTAGTCGAAAAATATTCTCGTCGTAAAGCAAGGTACCACTCTTCAGCAGAATATAAAGCTAAGGCCAAGCTAATCGAGCTTAAAGGCGGGAAAGCGTGCTTTGCATTTATCGTGTGCTTGTTCCCAGTTCTATTCGGATTTCTGATTCCTGCAGGCTTGCTTGGATATTGGAGTTTTACGCAGGCGGATCTGTCTGATGGTGATTTTCTTGAGTTAGCATGGAACTCTTTCTATTTGGCATTTCTGGCTGCCCTGATTGCTGTCGGTTTTGCGCTCTTATTAGCTTATGCTGGACGTTTAACGCCAAGTAAAGGCGTGCGTTTCTCTATTGCAACTGCGGGGATGGGTTATGCGTTGCCAGGAACCATTATCGCTATAGGGGTTATCATCCCATTTGCATGGATGGATCATCAACTAATCGCAGCTGCCAAAAATTGGTTCGACGTTGATTTAGGGCTGATTCTTTCTGGGACGATTGTCGCGCTATTATTTGCTTATACTGTTCGCTTCTTAGCGGTCTCTCTGGGCTCGATTCAGAGTGGTTTAGGCAAGATAAAACCAAGTCTAGATGGCGCGGCGCGCACTTTAGGCTGTACGCCGTTACAAGTATTAAAACAGGTACATGTACCTTTGATGCGTAGTTCTGTATTAACTGCGCTTCTAATTGTATTTGTCGATGTTTTAAAAGAGCTTCCAGCGACTCTTATATTGAGGCCTTTCAACTTTAATACGCTAGCTGTTAGAGCGTTTGAGTTGGCGTCAGATGAAAGATTGATCGATGCAGCGCCAGCGTCATTATTAATAGTAGCGGTAGGTCTATTACCGGTGATTTTACTAAGCCGCTCAATATCTAAAGGGCGTGCAGGAAACTAAGTTATGAGCCAAGCAAAACACCTTTTAATTGATGATGTAACCTTAGCCTATGGTGATGTTGAGGTTGTGCATAATGTTTCTTTGGGATTAGAAAAGGGTGAAATTGGTTGTCTTTTAGGGCCTAGTGGCTGTGGTAAATCTACACTGCTAAGATCGATTGCGGGGTTTGAGCCAGTTAAATCTGGCGAGATTTCCATGTTGGGGCAGCAGTTGTCCACTTCGCAATTTTGCATGCCAACTGAGCAACGCAATATTGGTATGGTTTTCCAAGATATCGCATTGTTCCCGCATTTGAGCATCGCGGATAATATTGCATTTGGTATCAAAAACTGGAGCAGAGCTGATAAGATCGCACGTATTTCAGAGTTGCTTGAGCTAGTAGGCTTGCCGGGTGTAGAGGAGCGCTACCCGCACTCTTTATCAGGTGGTCAGCAACAAAGGATTGCGCTTGCGCGTGCGATGGCACCAAAGCCTGATCTACTGTTGTTGGATGAGCCGTTTTCTGGCTTGGATGCTAACCTGCGTGAAACCCTAGTACCTGAGATTCGAGATATCCTTAAGCAAGAAGAGGTGAGCGCTATTCTGGTAACACACGACCAGATGGAAGCCTTTGCAATGGCAGATAAAATTGCCGTAATGCAACAAGGTGTTATTCAACAGTGGGGCACGGCTTTTAATATCTATCATGAACCCAAAACCCGCTTTGTAGCTGACTTTATCGGTTTGGGGGAGTTTCTTAAGGCGCGTATCAAAGATGCTTATTCGGTTGAGACATCGTTAGGCGTTTTGGTCGGCGACGAAAAGCTAGTTTATGCGCCAGGGACTGAAGTTGAGTTGTTAATTCGACCAGATGATATTCAGCATGAAGAAGAAAGTGATACCACCGGGCTGATCGTCAGTAAATGGTTCCGAGGTTCTCATTATCTTTACCAAGTTCAGTTGGATAATGGCGAAATCGTACCTTGTATCACCGCGTGTCATCATGACCATGATGTAGGTGAGCGTATCGGGTTAAAAATTGAATTTGACCACCTTGTTGTCCTTCCGATTTGTGATCCAGAATCGGGGATTTGCGAAATACAAGAGTCAGATGTTGTACCCGCTGCGGGAGCTTGAATACGCGTTTACCCTTAAACTTTCTGTTTACGTCGCTCTAACTCGTTAAAACTGTTAACTATTTTACAATGCTAGCGGTTGTTGCGATGCGGTAAAAAAAAGATGGCTTAATAGCTTTTCTTACCTATTAATAAATTCTTATTTCAAATGTAGTCTAGATTTTTAACCTGCTGAAAAGTAAGTGTTTATTTAGGGTTTTTAATTCCTGTTCTTTTCTGTTCTATACATATCTTTTGCTGTGATAGATTCCATTTTGGATATTATTGCTGCGTTGCGTCGACTTCCTTGATTGTATTGGTTTGTCACTTTTACTTCATAGTATTGGATTATCCTTATTACTCTTCAACCAAAGTCATATTATTATCGTTGAAGATATCGGATTATGATCGATATATAACCAACTTATGAAATACCTTATTCAAAGCCTCGAGCTGGTGGGTATTCTTAGTTTGGCAAAGATGGACCATAAATAATTACTACAAAGCACAAATGCGTAAAAAGGGGATGTAACATGGGTCAAAAAATTGCCCTAGTAACAGGTGGAACAGGTGGCTTAGGTACGTCGATTTGCCGTGAATTGGTTGATGGTGGATTTCGAGTAGTTGCTGGTTACAACAGTGGTGGAGACCATTCAAAAGCTCAAGCTTGGCAAGCAGAGCAAAAAGCAGCAGGTTATGAGATTGATGTAGCTTACGGTGATGTGACTGATGCTGAGTCATGTGCTCAGTGTATAGCTACAGTTGAAGAGCTGACGGGCGGCACTGTTGATATTCTGATAAATAACGCAGGTATCACACGTGATGGTCAGTTTAAAAAGATGAGTTGGGAACAGTGGGATGAGGTCTTAACAGCTAACCTTGATTCTATGTTCCATATGACCCGTTTAGTTATCAACGGCATGATTGATAGCGGTTGGGGCCGTATCATCAATATCTCTTCTGTAAACGCTCAGAAAGGTCAGTTTGGTCAGTGTAACTACTCTGCAGCAAAAGCAGGTATTCATGGTTTCACTAAAGCCTTGGCTCAAGAGGTTGCACGTAAAGGTGTGACGGTAAATACGGTTTCGCCTGGTTATATTAAAACTGCAATGGTGGCGAAGATAGCTCAAGAGATTCAAGATCAGATTTGCGCTGGTATCCCTGTGGGTCGTTTTGGTACGCCTGAAGAGATTGGTCACATGTGCAATTTCTTGTGTGGCGAGCATTCTGGTTATATCACAGGTGCGGATATGTCGGTGAATGGCGGCTTGCACATGTCATAAAGCTGAATAGCTTATATATAAAAAAACCGCTTTTTAGCGGTTTTTTTGTTTCTAATCTTTTTAGAGTAATTGCTGCAATCTTTCTTCAAAGCGCTCATTGAACTCTTCGAAATGAGCGGCAAAAGGTATGCCTAGCCATTCTTGTTCAAGCTGTTTGATCTCACTGAGATTAAAGCCCTGTTTTTGTTCAGCAAGTGCTTGCTGTAAACGCTCCATTTGATATTCCATACGCAGCGCTTGGTCTTCTGGTGGCGAAGGCTGGGATGTTGCTATCTCTAGGCGAATACAAAGGTGGCGTAAGCGTTGTTCTTGGGTATTGATCATCTCATCCATTTCATCTGGGTTAGAGATCAAAGATAGAAGAACTGCAAAACGCTGGTCGATATCTGATTTTTCAGAAGGTGATTCAGGTTCTTGCTCCCAAGCATGTTGTAGCGATGCTATGCAATCACTTACAGTCTCATCCAATATTGCATGCTCAAGCTGTTCGCAAATTTCAGCCTTGCGCTGAATCGTTAGGTATGGCTCTGACTCGAATTGTTTCAACTCGTGCTTTTGACGCTGCACATAGTTGATTGCTTTTTCGATTCGCTCGGATAAGGTTTCGTCTTCAATTGGCAGAAGCTGCTGCATAGAACCAAGAAGTTCCTGCAGATGATTTAAGCTAGCGCCGGTTTCAATCAGCTGCTCTAGTTCAGAGCACTGTTTTTCTATAGCGTTACTGTTTTGTGCTTGAGAATTGCCTTCTTTCGATGATGATTTATCAGCGAAATACATTTCAAAAACTTGACTGCAGTTTTCTCTAAACTGATTCCAAAGTTTTCTTTCTTGATTGCGAGGAGCAGGGCCAATTAATTTCCAGGCTTTTTGAAGCTCTTTAACTTGCTCTGTCGCATTATGAAGATTTGTTGCTTGCAGAAGCTGCTCTGTTTCGGCGATTAAACTTTGCTTTTCTTTGGCGTTAGCCTGTCGAATCTCTTTTAGCGGTGCATCCAGTTCTTTTAATAATTGATCAAACTGAACTTGTAGCTTTTTACCTGGAGCACGATCAACAGGGGAATAATTGCGCCATTCTGTTTTCGCTTGATGGATCTGATGACTGTAATCCTTCCAGTTTTCGACAGTTTTTTCTTGAGGTGCTTTTAGGTCTTTTAGCGCTTCTAAGATCTGCTGGCGCTTTTCTAAATTGCTCTTGCGAATATCTCGCTGTTGAGCAAAGTGTTGGTCACAAGGCGCATACGCAGCGTCTGAGGCTTTTTTGAATCGCTTCCAAAGCTGTTGCGAATGAACAGAGTCGGTTGCATCAAGCAGTTTCCACTCTTTCTGGATCCTACGAACTTGGGTCGCTAAATCTTGTACTGGAAGATTGGATTGGCTCAGTGTTTCCATCTCTTCACATAGAGATTCTTTTTTTGGTGCGACAGCATAAGCTTGCCAGTCCCTAATCTCTTGAAGCTCGGCTCCAAGTGCTTTAATACGTTGTTCAAGCTCTGGTGTTAGGTTGCCATTTAGGCGTTTACTTAGCTGTTCTGCTCTTTTAATTTGCTTGTCAGCAGAGCGGATTTCACCGGATGAGATCGCAGATTTTAGTCCATCTAAGACATCGCTAAGCTCTTTTTGTAGCTGTAGCGCATGATTATTATCGGCGTCTAGACGCAATTTCGCGCAAGCTAAGCCTTCTTCTAGCTCTGTTAGTGAAGCAGGCTTCTCTTGTAATTTAGGCCAGCTAAATTTGTTTATTAGCTGTGTGGCTTCTTGCGCGGCTTTGTTCAATGGCTCAATCTCAGGTGAACCATTCAATACAGCGCACAGAGCTTTAATTTTTTCTTCGGCTTCAATCAGATGAAAATAAGAAACCAATAGGTTCTTTAATTGAGCGGTGATTTTATCGAAGCTAGCCTGCTCATCTTTGCTGCTGTATTGCTTAACTGCTGTCCAATCAGCACAAAGCGATTCCAAACGAGATTGGAATGTTTTTAGCTGTGCCTTATCTGCAGGTAATGTGCTGCTTTGTTCTTTAAGAATACATAGCTCAGAGTACACTGCATGGCTTTGAGCTTTTTGCTTCTCTAGCTGAGCTTCTTTCTCTTGTTCAGCCTGTTGTTCTGCATCATGCTTCTGGATCGTTTCAGAACAAATTTTTAGCTTTTCTTGGAAAAGCTCTTGTTGCTCGGAATTCGTCGAAGAGCTAAGTTTTTCCCAGTCCGCTTCAATAGCAGTCATCTTCGCCGAATACAGCGGGAAGAATTCAGTTGTTGCGAGTTGTTGAATAGAAGCTAACTGTTTCTGGATCGCTTCTTGTTGAGCTTGTTCTTGCTTCTTCTGTTCACGAATGACTTGAAGCTTTTCTTTCGTGACTTTAACGACGCCTTTATCTTTATTACGAGCTGCCTTTTGGAGTTGCTCAAGAATCTCTTCACTATTGATCTGACCGGCAGCTAGGACGCGCAAACTAGCCCGTTGGCTTTTTTCTGCAATAAGAACAAGATCATGATCGTCAGTAACTTGGATAACGGCTTGCTCACGAAGCTGTTCATCTTGGCTGTTAAGCGCAATATGAGTGAGTAGATCACCATCCGTAATGTAGGAAAGTGCAGAGCTTTTTTCTTCTTGAAGCGGTGTCTCTTCTTGGCTGAGAAGAATTTGACTAATTCGGTGTAGAGCTAATTGTTGGATATTGCTAGAACTGTCGTTCTGGCTGATTTGGACTAATAGGTTAAGGTCTGAGAGTTTTTCAGTAGCATTTAAACGTACTGTCTCGTCCTGATCTTTCAGTGCTAGCTGCGATAGGATAGTTTGAGCGTCGGCATCAGTTTTGCGAAGTTTTGCAATCGCTTTGATCCGCTTTTCGGGTTTGGCGTGTTGCCAATTAGGCTTTAAAAATCTTGCTAGCATAGTGTCCTGTACTTCTGCGGCTACGCGTATATATAAGATGGAACGCGCTACCTTTAAGGGCCAATATTCTACCTGAGAATTTAGTGACTGACAGCGTTGACATTAAGATAATGTACTGGCATTTAATGTTTTTTGAGTGGCTTTTACAAAAGGAAAGACAAAGATAGTTTGCAAGAGCACTGACTATTTCGGCTAAGTCTAGGAAATAGAAGGTGTTAGAGAATAAGCCCAGATAAAAATTAAATATTGATAACTGAGCTTACTTTCTAAAGCGATAAGCAGAATTATTACTAAGTTCGAATTTCTACATCACCATCAACATAGATCCAAAAACCATCTTCTTTCCGAAAGTTTGATTTTTCATACAAGGTTCCGCTTTGGTCATCTGTTTCGAAATTTGCTTCAAACTCAACCATGCCGGTCTCGTCAGAACGATTGCCTTGGCTAGTATCTAAAATTGTTAGGCCTGTCCAGTTTGTATATTTGACTTGGTCAGCCAAAATTTCGGCATCATCTTCGCCGCGGTTTTCTGGCGCAGTGGTATTGATTAGATAATCTATAGCACCCAGCGCAAAGGCTGTGTAGCGGGATCGCATCAATGCTTCCGCCGTTGGTGCAGGTTTTTGCCCTTGTACGATTGGTTTGCAGCAGTAATCAAACGGTTTATTGGAACCACAGGGGCAAACTTTGTTCATTACATCCTGATTATGAGACATGGGTGAACCCTTAACATTGAAATGTTAATCTGAAATACAGAGCGTTCTATTGGCTATTCTTTTAAAATATATAGCTAATAACCACATTATATCTATCAGATTTACCCTTTTGGCAAGGATAATTTATGGCTAATGCGCCTTTAACATTTTTTTGGCATGACTATGAAACATTTGGCGCAGATCCTAAACGCGATTGGCCGGTCCAGTTTGCCGGTATTCGTACCGATGATCAGCTAAACATCATCGAAGAGCCTGTGATGTTTTATTGCAAACCAAGTGAGGACCAACTCCCTCATCCAGAAGCGTGTTTGATTACAGGGATTACACCGCAAAAAGCGATAGAAGAGGGTGTGTGTGAAGCGGATTTCTTTGCACAGATTCATGAGCAGCTTGCTCGTCCTGGCACTTGTGGTGTGGGCTACAACAGCATTCGTTTTGATGATGAAGTAACGCGATACGGTTTGTATCGTAACTTCTTTGATCCCTATTCTCGAGAGTGGCAAAACGGTTGTTCCCGTTGGGATATTATCGATATGTTGCGATTGACTCGATCCCTACGTCCTGAAGGGATTACTTGGCCTAAATATGAAGATGGCTCACCAAGTTTAAGACTAGAAGATTTAACGGTTGCTAATGGTATCGACCATGGTCATGCCCATGATGCTTTATCAGATGTGTATGCCACGATTGAGATGGCAAAGCTGGTGCGGGATAAGCAGCCTAAGTTATTTAATTACGTGCTAAATAACCGTAGTAAACAATCTATTCAAAACCTGCTAGACCCGCAAAGTCATAAGCCTGTGTTACATGTTTCTTCACGCTACCCAGTTGAGCATGGTAATGCTGCCATTGTGGCACCCTTGGCGACGCATCCTGTGAATAAAAATGGAGTGTTAGTGTGGGATCTGCGTGTAAACCCAGATCCACTGATGCAATTGCCGGTCGAAGAGTTAAGGCGTTTACTTTATACAAAGCATTCAGAGCTCACTGATGCTGATCCGAAAATCGCCTTAAAGCAGGTGCATATCAATAAGTGCCCGATCATAGCGCCTGCCGGCATGTTGAATACTGAGGAAGCGGCCCGTTTGCAGATTGATGGGGATGTGTGTCGAACGCATTTGCAGATGCTACGAAGTTTTACTGGTCTGTCACAGAAAATTGCCGATATCTATAGTGAGAGCCCTTTTGAGGCGGAAAGCGATCCGGATATGATGCTATACAGTGGCGGTTTCTTTACGCCATCAGATCGTAAATCCATGGATCAAATTCGCCAAACGGGCCCTATGGAGTTGGCTGAGCTGGATCTGCCATTCCAAGATCCTCGGCTTGAGGAGATGTTATTGCGCTATAAAGCGCGTAATTGCAGCTCTGTGTTAACTCAGGAAGAACAGATGCAATGGGAAGATTATCGTCGTCGTAAATTGTTAAAAGGCGAAGGTGGTCATTTGACTATGGATACATTCTTCCAACGCTTGAATGAACTCTATGGTCAGCCGGAAATGGATGATAATAAACGCCACATTTTGGAAGAATTAGCTGTATACGCTGAGGCTATTTATCCTATGGAAGATGCTTTTGACGATGCCTATTAGATCGATTGCTTTCGGTCTGTGCCTTATTTCTTGCGTAGTAAG
Organism: Neptuniibacter sp. QD34_54; assembly: GCF_047778055.1. Classification (GTDB taxonomy): domain Bacteria; phylum Pseudomonadota; class Gammaproteobacteria; order Pseudomonadales; family Balneatricaceae; genus Neptuniibacter. The sequence goes on from NZ_CP180546.1 coordinate 876,867, forward strand.
TGCGGAGGAAGAGATCGAACTGCCTATCGAATACGATATCACCTCACCTAAAGGTTATTTCTACGGCACGGTTGATGGTGAGACTGCCTACAAGGATTGGCGCAGAGGCACCTTTGATAAAGAGCGCATGAATGAGATCAAACCTAAGGACTTGCCGAGTAATTTGCCAGAGCCGGTCGTGATTCCTTATGTTCCACCAGTGGTAAATGAAGTACCGGTAGGCAAACCGAAAAAGCCACCATTAAAAGGTGAGGACAAGATCTTTGTCCAGATAGGTAAGGATGAGAAAAAAGCGCGATGTCTTATCTTAGGGCAGGGCTGTGAAGAGCTAGTAGAGCCTGAAGTAAAAGATTCTGTTTATTTCCGACCAATAGAAGCGCAAAAGCAAAAACAGTTGGAATTAGAGCAAGAAAAAGCTAAAAAACGCACGATTATTAATCCAGACCAATAATCGTGCGATTTTCTTAGCGAGAGGGACCATCAGTTATCAGGAGTGAAAGCGCCCTGATCTCTTCGTTGCTTAAACAAGCGAGTTAATTGTGTCGGCTCGGTTGCAGGGCGTTCAAACTTCTTACCTGTACTTAAGACCGTTAAACGGCGATCAAACAAACCAGCGTAGCGTTTGGATAGATCGTCTAAGGTTACTTTCTTGACAGCTTCCGCCAGCTTCTTACGGGTATCAAACTCTGTTTCACCCCAATCGAGCTCTCGCCAGAATCGCTTGGTACGACTGGATAGTTTTTTATCCTGTTTAGTGATTCTAGAAATTACACTGCGTTTAAATTTGTTCAGCTCTTTCTGATTTAATTGCGAGATCAAATTGCTCGATTGCATTAAGAACTGATCAATCTCTTTTGCCAGCGTTTTACCGTCTGCCACAGGGGATTGCACGATAAAGGCAATACCCGGTGTTTTGTGCATCTGTAAAGGTGTACCGAAGACGATGTACCCCAGCTGTTTTTCGGTGCGCAGCTGATTGTAGAAAGGCGCGGATAAAATTTCGCTCAATACAGAGAATTCAGCTTTCTCTTTATTGCTGTTGTTATTGCCTTGTAGCAAAACAGAGATCGCCGAATCATCATGATCAATCACTAACTTATCTGTAAGCTGCTGCTGGCGCGGTACTTGAACTACCTGGACGGGCGTGACTTCTTTAGCACCGGATTGCCATAGGCTATCCTTGATCTGTGAAGCGATAGTTTCGGCGTCTGCTTCGCTTATATTGCCATGTGTAAGTAGTTTAATGTCCGGCGTTTCCTGCAATTTAGCTGCATAAGCGGCAAGATCTCTAACCGTCAGTTTTTCTGCTTCACGACGTTCCTCTGCATTGCTCCACTGAGGTAGAAGCAATTCATACAGACGACTCGTCGTTTGATTGTACGGCTTATCATTTAGCTGGTTCGCTAAGTTATCTAGATACTTCTGCTTTAGGATCTCAAAACGCTCTTTTGGGAGGTCCGGTTTATTAATCGCAGAAACCACATCTTTTGTTAGTAGATCTAGCTTGTCGTTATAACCGGATAAGCGAACCGTAAAGCCCTTCATATGTGGGTAAATATTCGTGCCTAGACCAGCTAGATAAGCATCGTAGAGTGTTTCATTGAGTTGCTCTTGCAGCATCTCAGTGAAAAGACTGTTCATCACCCAGTTTTTAGCGCTGGTATTGGCAAATGGGGTTTGCAGTGTGAAATAGGCATTTGCTTTCGGCACATTAAAGCTAACATCGGTTAAATGCCAATGTTCGAAACCTTGTTTATCTTGCAGTAGATAAGGCGCTTTTTTAGTTTTTGCTGCTAGAAGATCTAGGTCCTGAGCAATAAACGGGTTAGTGCTGCGAACCGTTAATTTCGAATCAATTGCTTTAACGGCGAAGCTTTTCAAGGTTTCCGCATTAAATTGAGAAACTTCAAAAGGTACGTTGTAGTCAGGTTCTGTTTGGTTGCCTTTAACATCACGCGCTTTAATGGTCACCAGCATATTCTCTGGCTTGATCTGATCCAGATATTGCTTAATCAGCTCAGGCTTAAACTCATTAAAGGTATAGTTCGCAGAGATGACTTTCTCCGTTGGGAAAAATTGCATCTGTCGTGTCAAACCGCTCACCATGTGGATGGGTTCTGATTGCTCCTGAAAGGTGAAACGGATGTTGCTCAGTTGTTTTTCTTCATCAAATAGCGCTTTTTGAATGCCACTCTGTTTTAGTAATTCAACATACTGGAATACCATTTGGATAACTTGCTGGTACTGCTCTAGGCCTTGTTCGGTTAGGCGCATGCTGACCATAAAGCTAGCTTGGTTATCCAAATCATGACCTTGTGAAGCAGAAAGGGACGTTGCCAAGCCTTTCTCTTTCAGTAGAGAAAGTAAGCTGCCTTTGCCTTCATAGCCGATCAGGTTGCTGATGTAATACAGCGGCTTGCTTTCCCAATGACTGCGAGTTTCAGCAGTAGGGAAGGTTAGCGTAAGTGAGCGGATATCTTTTACGCTTTTGATCTTAACCAACTGCGGAAGTTGCTTCGGATTAAACAGAGAGGTTTTGGTTTCAAACGCTTTAGAATCGTAGTTTTTAACCGCGCTGAATTTCTCTCTTACCATCTGCTCTAATTGGTCTAGTGGTTCTCTACCTTGCACGGCAAGTGCCATCAGGTTGGCAGAATAATAGCGCTGATAAAATTCGATTAACTCTTTACGAATTGGGCGCTCGGGAGTATTAGCTAGAGTTTCTAAACTACCCACTGCAAACCAGTTGTGGCTATTTTGTTGGTTCATTAAAGATTTCGTTACGGCATAGCTACGGCGGTAATCATCTTTAATCTTTGATTGATATTCCGAGTGAACAGCATGGCGCTCGCGATCTACGTATTTTTCATCAAATAGCGGCGCAATAAAGAATTGTGCAAAGCGATCTAAAGCGGGTTCTAAATTATCAGCAGTGACATCAAAGAAGTAGTTGGTGTTTTCCATCGATGTATAAGCGTTATGGCCGCCACCGTGAGAACGGATGAAACTCTGATATTCATCCGCAGCAGGGTATTTTTCGGTGCCTAAGAACAGCATGTGTTCGAGATAATGGGCTAGACCCGCGCGATCTTTAGGGTTAGCACTAGATCCCACCGCTACATTCATAGAGGCAGCCGCTTTGTCACTTTTAGGATTCGAGATCAATAAAACGCGCAGTTGATTATCTAAGGTTAGGCTGCGATACACATTTGGATCGTTGGGACTTTTTTCGACGTCTGCGAATACTGATGTGGATAAAACCGCAGACAATAGACCAGCAAAAATAACTAGCCGTGGCATGGAAAGAGTTAGCATAAAAATAAGCCTTAAATCGTAAAAACACCAAAATGTTATGTTGTGACAAAGCATAACGGTTAGGGTTCCTTAATCCAACTCAATGGATTTAGTAAGCGTGGGTGTTACAATCCAGATCTTCGTTAAAAAAGTTCAGGAGTTGAAGGAAGCGATGAACAAGGAAAAAGTGATTTTTGCGTTTTTTATTGTGTTGGCATTGACGCTCAACTTTGGCTTCTTTCTTGGGGATATAGAAAACCCAGCTCACCATAACGTTTACGAGTTTTTTGCTGCATTAGTTGTCAGCATGATCTGTACAGTCATTAAATTTGGTGACCGAACACATCTAGGTGCACTGATGCTAGCTACCTCATTAGTTGCTGACCTGCAACTAATCGTCGCTGCAGGAATTTGGGGTTACGCAGAGCAGATTAGCGGTATTGGTATGGACCCATCTAATATGTCGAGCGTTGTTTCTCTAAGTGCAGGCGCGCTCTTAGCCAATGTTATCTCGGTTATTTTGTTGGTAGTTGAAACTGCCATGCTGCGTCGATAAGCACTGAGCGATTATTCTTTATGAATAACGTTATCTATCTATTTTTACGGCGCTTAAGGGTACCGTTAATTACTCTGATTGTTGTTTACTCCATCTCAGTACTTGGATTTGTACTTATACCTGGGGAGGATGATCAGGGTAATGTTTACCGAATGGATTTCTTCCATGCGGTTTACTTTGTCTCCTTTATGGGGTCGACCATCGGCTTTGGTGAAATTCCTTATGAATTCACTTCGGCTCAACGTATGTGGACGCTCTTTTGCATCTACGCCACGGTAATCGCTTGGTTATACGGTATAGGTACGACACTGGCTCTGATACAAGAACCCGTATTTGGCCGTATGATGCGCAGGCGCTCCTTCACTGCAGATGTTCGGCAAATGAACGAGCCCTTTTATCTGATTTGTGGCTACGGTGTGACCGGAAGTGTCGTTGTTCGACAGCTAGTACGACGTGACATCCGCGTGGTGGTTGTTGATATCAATCAGGACAAAATAGATGCGTTAGAGATGGATGAGTTACCTGTCTCTGTTTCCGCGCTTTGTGCCGATGCTTCTCTTCCCGATGTCTTAGATGCGGCAGGCCTTCAGCATCCCAAATGTATTGGCATCATGGCGTTAACGAACCATGATCAGGTTAATCTCTCTATTGCAATCGCTAGTAAATTGTTAAATCCTGAGCGGATGGTGATCAGTCGTACCGAATCTGATATTACCTCTGCCAATCTAAAATCTTTTGGTACGGATCTGGTAGTGGACCCGTTCCGTACCTATGCACAGTATCTTTCTTTAGCGGCTCATGCGCCTTATATGCATCTGGTCTATGACTGGATTCACAATCCATTCCATCGTCCGCTTTCCAGCGTCTATCAGCGTACAAAAGGGCGTTGGATCATCTGTGGGCACGGTCGTTTTGGCCGTGCGTTGTATCGCGATTTTGATGAAAGTGATGTCGAACTGACGGTTTTAGATATTGATGCAGAAAAAATAAAAGACCTTCCACATCAAGTAACCGGCGTTGGTACTGAAGCGGTTACACTGATGGAAGCGGGGGTTATGGACGCAGTGGGTATCGTTGCGGGTACCAATAATGATGCCGATAACCTGTCCATCATGATGACCGCTCGAGAATTGAACCCAAAACTCCTGACTGTAGTTAGACAAAACATCCATGCCAATGGCTTGGTTTTTAAAAACAGCCGTGCTGATTTTATTATGGAGCCGGGGCGTATTATCGCTAACCGCATCCTTGCGCATGTTAAATCGCCGCTAGTGCCTATATTTATCGAAGAGATGCGGGATAAGTTTGACGATGTCTGGGCACACACATTGATTAATCGAATGAGCAGTGTGGTAGGGGACAGGGAGTTAGATAGCTGGGCCTATACTGTAGGCGAGAAAGAAACACCTGCTTTTATGGAAGCAAAGAGACAAGGCTTCGACTTAACGCTCTCTCTGTTCTTTAAAGACCCTCACAATCGCAAGAAAAATCTACATGCCTTTCCTCTAATGTTAAAGCGTGGGGATTTTATTGATATGTTGCCTGGCGAGTTGGATGAGCTACAAGAGGGCGATGAAGTCCTGATTTGTGGTTTAAATAAATCCAATCGCCGTATGCAATGGACTGTAAATAATTATAATGTCCTGCATTATGTCATTACGGGCAATGATGCGAGTAACAGTCTACTTTCGCGTTTTTTGCAGAAGAATAAATAAGACTTTCGAGGTCATATTTGGCTTATCTACTGTTGACGCTTACCACGCTTTTTTGGGCGGGTAACTTTGTTTTAGCGCGTGCTTTTTCTGTTGATATCCCCCCGATTACGCTAGCGTTGATTCGCTGGTCATTAGCGTTCGTTATTTTATTACCTTTTGCTATCCCTACCATTTATAAGCATCGCGATGTGATTCGACAGTATTGGCCTAGGTTAGTGCTGTTTGGCGCTTTGAGTGTTGCCGGTTTCAACACCTTAGCTTATATCGGTTTGCAAACGACGACCGCTATGAATGGCACCCTGATGCAATCTTCAATGCCGATCATGATTCTCTGTATGAGCACATTAGTGCTTCGTGAGTCTGCGACCATGCGGCAATGGTTGGGTGTATTGCTTTCGCTTCTAGGTGTTTTAGCTTTGATCAGTAAAGGTGATCCTGAGGCTTTAATGTCGCTTAACTTCAACAGTGGTGACCTTTGGGTGTTACTCGCAATGTTTGTTTGGGCTTGTTACAGCCTAGCGTTGCGTTGGAAACCGAAAGAGATGAGTGGGTTTGCGTTTTTCTCGGTTTCTTTAACCGTAGGGGTGATTATTCTAGTACCGCTTTCACTGTTGGAAACCGAGAGAGCTTTGCAGATTCACTGGGATACGGATCTGATGTTACTGATCTCCTATTTAGCCATTTTTCCTTCTATCTTGGCTTATCTGTTTTGGAATTATGGTGTTGAAAAGCTAGGCGCTCATAAAGCTGGATTATTTATTCACCAAGTGCCAATGTGGGGGATTGTATTATCAGTGATTTTCCTCGCAGAGCAGGTTCAGGCTTTTCATTTATGGGGTATCGCTTTAATATTCACAGGGATTTATCTTGCTGTAGTTGCCGGTACAGTTACCGGTAAAAGTTAGTTATTTAGGAGAAACAATGCGGACTTTTTTGGTTACTTTAATGGCGGTATTTTTGATTTCGCTTCCTATCGCTGAGACAGCTGAAGCTAAGCGCTTTGGTGGTGGATCTTCATTTGGTAAAAGCTTTTCTTCACCTAAAAAATCACAGCCTGCTCAACAGCAACAAAAGCAAGCTGATAAAACGACAACAAACACAACTACAGCACCTAAGAAAAAAGGTTTTGGTGGTTTGATGGCTGGTTTGTTGGCGGGTGGTATTTTTGGCGCGTTACTATTCGGTGGGGCGTTTGAAGGTCTGCAGTTTATGGATCTGATTCTAATCGCTGCGGTGATCTTTATTGTTTACAAAATCTTCTCGATGCGAAAACAGGCGCAGCGTCCGGATTACGCAACGCAAGGTGGTCATGGGCCAGGTCAGCCTTATACACCAGAACAGCAGCCACAGCCAATGCAGCGCGAAGCTCAAACTGAGAACGTGCAGGAGTTTAAACCAATGCCTGCTTATGATTCCGGTTGGGGTGATTCTGCTGAGATCGAGATTCCTTCTTGGTTTAATAAAGACGCATTCTTGGAAGGTTCCCGTGAGCACTTTGTAAACCTACAAAAGGCTTGGGATCGTTCTGATTGGGACGAAATCCGTACTTATACTTCTGAAGAGTTGTTTAATGCGCTTCAGCAAGAGCGTGCTAAGTCACCGGCTGATCAGGTAACAGAAGTTGTATCGGTTATGTCGGAGTTAGCTAACTTCATCACTCAAGAAGATGAGGTGATTGTGAGCATTAACTTCTACGGCTGGTTGAAAGAGAATGCCTCTGAAGCGACTGAGTTTAATGAAACGTGGCACTTGGCACGTGATATGACTAAAGAAAATGCGGATTGGTTTATCGTAGGTATCGAGCAAAACTAAGCTTATACCCACCACTAAAAAAGCCAAAGCAATATGCTTTGGCTTTTTTGTATCTGGGATAAGCGAAGAGGTTTACTCTTCGTGATCGCGAATGAATGTCCAAGTATCGCCTTCAGACATGCTCTCAGCGAAACGGTAACCTTCAAGATCAAAGCCTTTTAAGTCTTCAGGGTTTTCGATCTTGTTTTGAATAATGTAGCGGGTCATCAAACCTCGAGCTTTTTTAGCGTAGAAGCTGATCATCTTATATTGACCATTCTTCCAGTCTTTAAACGCTGGTGTAATGATACGTGCGGAGATGTTTTTCTCTTTAGCTGCTTTGTAGTACTCATTAGAAGCAAGGTTGATCAGTACCTGCTCTTTCTGCTCAGAAAGCTCTTGATTCAATCGCTCACAGATCTGAGTACCCCAGAATTCGTATAGGTTTTTACCGCGGCTATTCGACAGCTTTGTGCCCATCTCTAAGCGATAGGGTTGCATCAGATCGAGCGGTTTCAACACGCCATAAAGACCTGAAAGGATGCGTAGGTGATCCTGTGCAAAAGCTAGGTCTTCTTCCGATAAAGTTTCAGCGTCTAACCCTGTGTATACATCACCTTTAAATGCTAGAACGGCTTGTTTAGCGTTCTCAGTATTGAATTCAGGTGTCCATGATTCATAACGGGCAACGTTTAAACTGGCCAGTTTGTCGCTCAACTTCATCATCTGAGCAATATCCTGTACGGAATGCTTTTTCAGTTCATCAATGAGAAGTTGGGAATGATCAAGAAACTCTGGCTGGCTGTATGTTTCAGTGACAGGGGCAGTTTCATAATCCAGAGTTTTGGCAGGTGATACGACAATCAGCATAGGAAGAATCTATCTTTGCAGTAAAAAGTCTCTAGATAATAACCCTGTCTGTAGATACAAAAAAGGCCATTTTTAATATGGCCTTTTCTGGATCGAATCATCTGCAATTAAGAGGCGGTTCGTTTCTTGTAAAGCGTATGAGCAACAGTGCAGATGGCTGTGCCAACACAGACGAGTAGCGCTGGAATCAGTGGGTTTTCTAACGTGCCGGTTATTTTCATTAAAAGACCAGAAATAAGGAAACCGCCGAACAGGCATAAAATGCCTGACATCACACACATTACGATTGCATTGAGATTACGCTCAGGGCTTTGAAAAATGTACCAGCCAGCACTGGCAAACAGAGCGGATAAAGTAACCCAAGAAGCGATAGAATCAGTCATAAAATTCTCAGTATTGTTATTGTTGTAGGCCTATTAAGCCCTAACCTAGCAGCGCTGTCATCTCGACATTGGGTGGATACAAGAAACAGCAAAGGAATAGTGAGGGTTATGGGGGCAACCTCCACGTTTTTTCGGTATTATAACCGCCATTAAATTAGTGACATATATTGAGTTGCCACATTTTTTATAGCGGGCAACGCCATGCAGATTAGAGAAGTGAATAATGGATAAGAAAACTGTTCTGACGGGTATCACTACTACAGGTACACCTCACATTGGGAATTACTTGGGTGCGATTAAGCCTGCCATCGAAATGAGTCAGACAGGTGAGTACAACAACTGCTATTTTCTAGCTGATTTCCACGCATTAATTAAGTGCCATGATCCAGAGCGTGTTGCTCAATCAACGCGTGAGATCGCAGCGACTTGGTTAGCGTTAGGCTTAGATACGGATAAAGCGACGTTCTACCGTCAAACAGATATCCCTGAGATCACGGAACTAACGTGGATTCTAACCTGCATGTGTTCTAAAGGTCTGATGAACCGTGCTCACGCTTACAAAGCTTCTGTTGATGCTAACCGCGATGCGGGTAGCAGCGATCTGGATGATGGCATCACAATGGGTCTGTTCAGCTACCCAATCCTAATGGCAGCTGACATCCTGATGTTCAATGCCGATCTTATCCCAGTTGGTAAAGACCAGATTCAACACATTGAGATGGCACGTGATATGGCGGGTCGTTTTAACCACACTTACGAAAACCTATTCACATTGCCAGAAGCGGTAGTGGATGAGCAGACTCAGCTAATTCCGGGTCTGGATGGTCGTAAGATGTCGAAGAGCTACGACAACACGATTCCGTTGTTTGCTTCTGCTGATGAACTATACAAGCTGATTAAGCAGATCAAAACGGACACGCGCGAGCCGGGTGAACCTAAAGACGCTGATAACAGCACAATCTTCCAGCTATACAACTGCTTTGCTAATGAAAATGAAGCAGCTGCAATGCGCCAGCAGTTCGAAAACGGTATCGGTTGGGGTGATGCGAAGAAAGAACTATTTGAGTTCCTAGACGCAAAACTGTCTGCTCCACGTGCTCGCTACAATGAGTTGATGAACGATCTTGGTGAAGTGGAAGAGGTTCTACAGAAGGGTGCAGAGAAAGCACGTGAAATCACTGTGCCGTTGATGGATAAAGCGCGAATTGCGGCTGGTATTCGCCCATTAACTTACGTTGCAGAAGCTAAAACGGAAGTTAAAAAGAAAAAAGAGAAATCTGCAGAAGAGATTGCACGTGCTGAAGAAGGCCGTCGTCGCGGAATCTTGATGCAACTTAAACCTATGCTTGAGCAAGTTGAGCAAGCTGACGATAAAGCAGCGGCTGCGCAATCTGTGATCGCTGAGAAAACGGCTCAGGTTGAAGGCTTGAAAAAGAAACAAAAGCAGAAAGCTCAGAATGAACTTGATCTACTTAAAGAAGAGCTAGCGGCTTACCTATAAATCGAAAAAGGCTAAGGAACCTGCTAACAAGTTCTGTAAGCCCCGCAGGGTGGGTTCTAAAACGACCATCTACTTTGTCAGTCAGCTTGAAAAGGTCCAGACATTTCGCTGCACTGACTTTCGCGTATCTGGTCGTTTTATAGCCCTCTGAGAAAGTATGAAACTTATTAACAGGTTCCAAAGTTAAATATGTTTACGACAATCATTAGCGCCGAAGAGCTTCAGAATCACATATCAGAATCTGATTGGGTGGTTTTTGATTGTCGTTTTAACTTAGCGGATACCTCGGCGGGTAAAAATGCCTACCTTGAAGGGCATATTCCAGGGGCGATCTATCTCGATCTTGATCAGGATCTGTCCTCGTCGATTACACCAGAAACAGGACGACATCCGTTGCCTGATTTAGAACGGTTTGTCGCTCGTTTAGTGCAGGCGGGAGTGAGCAATAATACTCAAGTCGTTGTTTATGACGATTGTGCTGGGGCCATGGCGGCGCGTTGCTGGTGGTTGTTACGTTTGGTGGGGCATAAAGCGGTAGCGGTGTTGGATGGTGGTCTAGCTTCTTGGCAATCGCTAGGTGGTGAGTTAAATGATCATATCCCACAACCGACTTCTACTGCGTATACATTCTCGTTACTGCCAAATCAGAATTTGACGGTAGCAGAGGTTGAACAGGCACTTGATGCTCAGTCCATCTATCTTGTTGATGCTCGTGCAGCCGAGCGCTATAGAGGTGAGGTGGAGCCAATCGACCCAATCGCTGGTCATGTCCCAAGTGCTTTAAACCGTCCACTGACGGATAACTTAGCCGAGGGTAAATTTAAGCCAGCAGCTCAGCTTCGTGAAGAGTGGTTAAGCGTCTTAGGCGGTAAATCGGTTGAAGCCGTGGTTCACATGTGTGGGTCCGGTGTGACAGCTTGTCACAATCAATTGGCGATGGAAATTGCGGGATTGAGCGGTAGCCGGGTTTATAGTGGTTCTTGGAGCGAGTGGATCAGAGATCCAGCTCGTCCAATTGCGACTAAGTCCTAAATTTATCTACCAATCTCATTAAGATTCCAGTCGTAGTGATAGCCTGAAACCTCTGTAGCGTGTTTCAGTTTCTCTTTTAGATCAGCATTGGCGTATTGCTTTAGGTGCTCGATCAGCTTACTTTCGCTGTTGCCAAAATCCTCTTTAAACCACTTATAAATACTGGAAAGGTGCAGGTCATTACCTTCAAAGCGTGCGCCTCGAGGGTGGTTTATATAATCCTTCGCGCCTTGATTTAGAAGCTGTTCGCTATTGTCTGCGGTAAAGGCCTGAGGTTGAAGGTTGGGGCAGCCGATTGATGCACAGTTAACGGCATAGTGGATGCGTGGGTCTTTCCAAATAGGGCGAAGGATACGATGTTCAATATCGTCTAGGCTGACTTGTTTCCCGTTCACTGCCAGAAGTTGTTTTTTCCACGGACCATCGCTGAAAAAGCCCGGTGAAATATCGATATCCCGAATCGACTTTACGGGGTAATGATCGAGAATCACATCGACCGTCAGCGCGTTATATAAATTGATCCAATAAGTTTGCTGTTCAGCGCGGTTGTATTGATGAATATTAATAGCAGCTAAGCGTTGAAGATAAGCTTTAAGTTCAGTTCTATCTGCTGAAGATACATTGGCGTAGTTGATCAGATTGATGCCATCAGAAGAGCGCTTAACATAGCGTTGCAGGTATCGGTCCCAGGCAGAATGGTCGATAGTGGCTGTGCTTGATTGATCATGTTTAAGCCAAAAATCCCAAAGTTCGGCACTTGGGGCTGCAATAGCTAGGGTACTGAAAAGCCATAGGCAGGCTGTTGCCAAGAATTTATTTATCATCATTCACTACTGTTCATTAAAAGCGTGTTTTAAGTGTGACTTTGAATATTGCTGAAAATTCCCTCACATAATATTTTTACAGCTCTATTTAAAAGATCTATTGAAGCGATCAATTTAAATCAATGTTGGCAGAGGCAAGATCTCTCTATACTGTGATGGTAATTATCGAGGGATTTTGAGGACATTGTTATGGTGCAGTATCAAAAGGGTGTGATTGCAGAGGCAAGCCCGTTTGCTCTTTTTCTGACGTTTAATCAAACTCGAACAGCTGATGCGTTAAGCAGGGTAAAGCAGCTTTTAGCAAAAGTACCTGGCCTTGAGCGTGAATTTAACCAAAGCTATCCAGATGGCGAGATTCATATCGTAGCAGCGATCGGTAGCCACTATTGGTCTCAGCTGCAGATTGGACCTGCACCGAGTGCTCTTAAGCCATTCCCAAATTTCGAAAATGGTGAGAACGTTGCACCTAATACACCTGTAGATCTATTTTTTCATATCCGGTCCCAAGGGAAAGACCTTAACTTTTTAGTCGCGCAGAAGCTTCGAGAGGAGCTAGCTGATGCGGTAACGCTGGTGGAAGAAATCGAAGGATTTAGATATCTGGATTCGCGTGATCTTACTGGTTTTGTCGATGGTACTGAAAACCCTGAAGGAGATAACCGAGTCAGTGTGGCGGTTGTAGGTGAAGAGGATGCCCAGTTTAGTGGTGGTTCTTATATTCATATCCAACGTTATGAGCACAATATGCCATTCTGGAACGCGCAGCCTACTAAACTGCAGGAAGATACTGTCGGGCGAACTAAAGCGGATAATATTGAGTACCCATCCTCAGAAAAAGCACTCACAGCGCATACCAAACGGACTTCTCTGAAAGATGCTGATGGCAACTCCATCGAAATACTCAGACATAGTATGCCTTACGGTGATACTCAGACGTGCGGGTTACTTTTCGCTAGTTACTGCCGTACACCGGAAAACTTTACACTGATGCTGCAAAGCATGATCAAGGGTGATGGCCATGGTCATACCGATCACCTTCTAAAATATACTCGAGCGGTAACAGGGCACTCGTTGTTTGCTCCATCGGTGTCCTTTTTAGAATCGTTGGCTGATAATTAAGCAGCTTTACTGATGTTGGGCTAAGCTTAAGGGTATGCTTTTAAAAAGAGTCGATATTATGCAGCCCAATATGAGGACCAGAGCAATCGCGGTTGTCACCGTTGATGGGGAAAATTACGAAATTGATGGATGCTATAAAGGTAAGCAAAGAAAGGCGTCTTGGTTCAATGTCATTAAAACAAGTGATCGGAAAATACAGGTCGAACACTTAGATGAATTTCCTTCTCATGAAAAGATTCGTGAAATATTAAATTGATCTGCAAATTAGTTAATAAAAAAGCCAGCTATGATGCTGGCTTTTTCGTTTATGTGAACTTTTTAGTAAGACTTATTGCACCATTTCGTTGTCGGTGAACATGCCTTCAAACAGAGCTGAAGATAGGTAACGCTCGCCAGAATCTGGAAGGATAACAACGATGTTCTTATCTTTGTTTTCAGGCTGTTGCGCAACGCGAAGTGCAGCACATAGCGCAGCACCGCAAGAGATACCTGCCATGATGCCTTCTTTTTCCATTAGCAGGCGTGCTGTTTCAATAGCATCTTCGTTGCTTACCTGCTCAACCTGATCAACTAGTTCTAGGTCTAAGTTTTTCGGTACAAAGCCAGCGCCAATACCCTGAATCTTATGCGGAGATGGTTTAACTTCTTCACCGTTAATCGTCTGTGTAATAACTGGTGAAGAAACAGGTTCAACCGCAACGGATGTGATCGCTTTGCCTTGAGTGTTTTTGATATAACGAGAAGTACCAGTGATCGTACCACCTGTACCTACACCTGCGACTAGGATATCCACTTGGCCGTCTGTGTCGTTCCAGATCTCTGGGCCTGTTGTTTTTTCGTGGATTTCTGGGTTAGCCGGGTTTTCAAACTGTTGTAGCATCATGTGAGTATCTGGATTCGCATCCACGATCTCTTGTGCTTTATCAATCGCACCTTTCATGCCCTTAGCAGGTTCCGTCAGAACAATTTCAGCACCTAGTGCTTTCATGATCTTACGGCGCTCAAGGCTCATAGACGAAGGCATAGTGAAGACAATGTCGTAGCCACGAGACGCTGCAACGAAAGCTAGTGCAATGCCTGTGTTACCACTAGTCGGCTCAACCATGGTCATACCCTGTTTTAGGGCACCGCTTTTTTCAGCAGACCAGATCATGTTTGCGCCGATACGACATTTTACGGAGCCAGCTGGGTTGCGAGATTCGATCTTTCCGAAAATATTCAGGCCTGGAGCAAAACGCTTAAGGTGAACGAGCGGAGTGTTACCAATAGTGAGGGAGTTATCTTCGTAAATCTTCATTCTGCTACCCTGTTTAATCCTTTTTATTAGGCGATATATCTAAAATGAATATATGTCGCGTCTTTTATTCGTTATCAAGTCTAGAAGTTGTATCTCAGAATTGCTGCGCTGATCAAGGCTTTTTCTATGTTTGGTGATATTTACAATCTTTAGGGCCGATGATGGTATTATTTTCACGATCTCAATTGCCTTTTTAGGGTCTTATAATGCGTGCATTTAATCGACTTCTAGCGCCTGTTATTTTTGCTATCGCTTATGCGTTGTTCCGCTCATCGATAAAACAGCGTTCCAAGAAGAAGCATGACTTTGTGATGAAATTGTTTCGATTTGCGGCCGATAACGGTCATAAACGTGCATTGTCTGTGTATGGGCATTTACTGCATTTCCGTGGAGATGGCGTACAAAACCGCATTCAGGGAGGGATTTACATCCAGCAGGCGGCGGAAAAAGGTGATGCAAAAGCGCAGTATCAAATGGGTAAAATCTTTGAAGAGGGTTTTGAACATTATTTTCAACCTGACCCGACCAAGGCGTTAAAGTTTTACACACAAGCAGCCGAGCAGGCGCATCAACTTGCTGTTCGTCGCTTGGTCGATATCTATACCGATGGCGAGCTAGATCAAGAACCTAATCAAGAGCTAGTAAAGCAGTGGCAGGCTAACCAGTCTCAACTTTAGTAGGTTCGTTCTGAATTGCTGCGGATAATCAGATAGCAAAATACCAGCCCCATCAGGTTAGTGGAAACGGGGTTGAATGCTTCTATGAGTAAATCGGGGCGAACTGCTGCAACAAAACCCAGTAAACCGACCAAAGAGAAAGCTGCCAAATATACTGGGAATAGGTGCTTTCTTAAAAAGATAATCATCAAGCCTAAAACAACCTCAGCGGACCCCGCCGCGGGTGATAGAAATGTTGCATCCTCTCTAGTAAAACCTCCCGCTTCTACCAATTGCTTTTCTATTTCGCTTAACCAAATTATTTTTGGGACTAAACCGTGATAGATAAACAGTACACCCAAAGTTAGGCGGCAAATCAAATTAGTGGTCATCCAGAAATCTACCTTGATAGTCGGGAGAGGGAAGGCGGCAGTAATCATACTTACCAAAGAGTTTGTAGCGATTCAGAGCAATTCGATCGTACAACCAGTTACGTAAAGCGGCGGGTAGTATTCTAAAGAGGTTAAGTGCTTTCCAAGGGTAGCCAAGCTGCGCGACGATATTTAAGAAGGCGTCGCTCTTTTCAAAACATTGTTCACCTTCGACATAGAGCATGGTTTCGTAAAATGAACGGGGATATCCAAAGTGTTCGAGAATGGCCTGCCCCTGCTCAGATTGCACTGAGCAGAGTTTGAATTGGCGAGTTTTATCATGACTGATAATGAAATTTTCCCAGCCATTACAGAGTTTACAAACTCCATCAAATAGAATGACTTTGTCATGCTTCTCCATATAGGGAGGGAGTTGTGGCTCTGTTGGACTTTGTTCAGTCATTTTCTAAAACCTGTTGGTGGATATCCCAGTTTTCAACTTCCTTTGTGAACTCCTCAAGTGTAAATAAACCTACGCAAGCCTGCGCGCCAGTTTCTGACAACTGACCCTTAGCTATTTTCTTCGCCAGAATAATTGAGGCAATCGTTGGAATGTAAGGCCCATCGCCACTCTCGGCAATTAGATTCCATATAATGCGTTGAGGTTCATTTTTGTGGTTCAGCCCTTTGAGTTCCATATACATGCCGCCCACATCAGATCCTAATTGTTGCACCCAAGTGCTTATCAAGGTTAAAGGGCGTGAATAACGCGCAAGGTTTTTAATAAATTTAAAGCGAGGGAGATAGGAAAGGCTCCATAAGCCTAAATGTAAAAAGCTCAGCTCTAATCCTGCATAAAAACGGATCGACTCTAACCCTGGATAGCGTTGCTGAAAAAGAGTCAGATCAGGGATGTCGCAGTTGGCCAACCAGCGGCTGCCTATGGGGGACGGGAATTTATGTCGATGCGTGTTCTGCCAGCCTCTTACATCTTGCCAGCGGTTGTCTCGCCAACGTTTGAAGTTCAAGCCGCTGTAACTAAGAATGGCTTTAACCGTCGCTTCTCCACGTTCAGTTTGATTTCCAGGGGCGATGCCGTAGTTGAGTTCTTGTAAAACTTTGAAGCGCGATTTGTAGTGCTCGATAACAGCGGAAGATAAACCGGGGACACTGCTTGCCCCTGTGATTGCAATTACGGATTGCTGTTGTGCTTGATCATTTAGGCTTTCAAAGCCTTCAACAAATAATCGTCCATCGGCAAGATCAATATAATGAATACCTGCATCGATGCAGGCTTCAGCAACATTATACCCTTGTGCTTGAAATGGGCCTGATGTGTGGATAACTAACTTGGCAGTGCTGATACTCAACTGGTCTGAGATATCAGCAGAGTTGATGTCGAGTGCTAAGGTTTTAAGCGGGTTTATGGCGGTCGTGGATAACTGCTTAGCTAAAGCTTCCGCTTTTCCTTCATTGCGACCAGCAATAATCACTCGGATATTGGCTTCCTTCGCCAATGTTTCAGTGATTTTCTTACCAAAGTTACCGTAGCCTCCTATAACCAGAATTGGGTAAGGCTGTTTCTTGGTTGACTGTTTATCCTTTAAATCCATTTTGGATAACGCCTTTGTAGAGGTTTTGTTTAAGCTATCAAAGTTATGACTACGATGGAAATTTCAGTATTAACTACGATGTTATTTATCTATTTTATTAGGGCGGCTTCAAACTGAGAAACGCCCTCAGGCATAACTTCCCAGCGCGCTTTTGAGCCTACATATATGTGTTGGCCAATATCGATCTCAGGGTCACCATTTACGCAACCTAAAGTAACTTGTAATACCTGATCGTTGTGTACGGTACACAAGGTTGACCCGCACTTTTTGCAGAACTTTACGCCGTAACCTTGTTGGTTAGTGTATGAGGTTAAGAGGGATTCTCCGCTTGTCCACTTGAACTGATCCGGTTCGACAAAAGCAACTGCAGAAGCTTGGGCGTTAAATAACTTGCGGCAGCGGGAGCAATGACAGGATCGGCCGTCTTTTAAATGGCCATCAATACGGTATGTCACTTCGCCACAAAAACATTCACCGGTGATTGGCATCCATATTCTCCTTAACTATTGGTCGGCTAGTTCTGTTTAGATCGTTTGTATTGAGTCATAAAGATCTCAAAGGTTCGATCTAACTCGTCTGCGGCGCTGTTTTCATTATTGAGTTTTAACAGCTCTGTGACGGTTTCTGCCGTACAGAGATGGTCTTTATCAGGATTGCGGCGTAGGTCGTAACGACTTGGCGTTTCTGGATCGAACGCCAGTAATGGTAAGTCGGATAGCCACGGGCTTTTGCGAACGATCTTACGTACCTCCTTCCATGTACCGTCTGGAATAATGATCAGAGTTTTTCTATCTGGTGTACTCCCTGTGAATTTCTTGCTTCGACTAATAAGCTCGGGGCGGTCCGCAGGGAATAGCAGCCAAGTATCGGTATTCTTATCTTGAATGCGATCGATTAACTCTTGTGGCGGGTCGGTACGTTGCCAGATATAGATTGAGCTGTTAGGCAAAACCTTTTGGATAATCTTGCTGGTGGTTGTTGGACGTGGCGGCTCATTTTCGTGTAGCAGCAATGCTAACTTTAATTGGCTACCTTGAGGTGTAATTTGGCTGCAGCAGCAATAGGGAGTTGCTAGACCACAGCCTTCACAAAATGAATCGGGCAAAGTGTTATCGTTTTTCCATTTGAACTTTAAATTTCAGAGTTACTTCGCCTTGAGGAGGTACTTCCAATTTCCAGCGCGCACTGCCGCCCATCACTTTTTCAAATGGGTGGCTACTCTCTTTCATCGCCCATTGTAGCGGGAAATTACCGGTCATTTCTAATTTTGCGGCGGTGGTACGGCTGTTACTGATTTTCAGCTCCTGCGCAACCATAAAGCCGTTAAAGGTCTTACTAAAATGCGTTTGCTTACGGTGGATAGATACATCGAAGGCTTTTCCTTGCTGGATCTTAACCTCATCGTTTTCACCAGTATGTCCAATGTTACCGCCCCCGGCAAACTGCAATGAGCCTTTGCTGTCAGGGGTAAACGTGCGAACTTTACCAGCAGGTAATGGCGTACCTAGATTACTCTTTTTATCGTTTTTAAAGGTCAACGTCAGTTGAGGTTTTACTCGATGCTGATTGCGTTCCAAGGTTGGGTAGATCAAGAATTCATAGTTATAGCTACGTGCTACAGGGATCTCTTTGGCTGTAAGGAAAGATACCTGTTTTACTTGCCCATTTAGCAAGTCTACCTTGCGAGGGAGATCGAATAGGTGGAAGTCACCTAAGCTCTCTTGTGCCATGGTTTTAGGCGCTGAACGAGCCATCGCGCCGACTGCAAAATCGGCCTGAAGCATCTCTGCATGGCGATTGCTGCCAGGGTTATTTAGGCTGCCTGCAACGAGAGATATTTGTGTGTCTTTGTAATCCGCACCAGTATTGTTGGTTAAACTAGCAAGGCCGTCTAGGGAGGCTTTATTACCTGCTTCATTCAGGGTTAAAACGTAGTCCATTCCCCAATTCAAACCGCCTGTCAGATAACTGATACGAGAGAGTTGTGACTTCGATGTGCCAGCGGTGCGGAAGTTTACGCTTGGCTTGCTCAATAGCTGTGGCGGTAGGCTAGGGAAAATGAATCGCCACTGATTATTAAGCGGAATACTTTCAAAACGGTTGTTGCGCTTAATCAGAGCGCGGTTACCGTCCATGTTAAGCAACTCCACCTGACTAATAACTTCTTGGCCTGAGACAGGGTTTAAGCGCGCTAGTTGCAGCTGCTTACCTACATAATGTTTCAGCAAATTGCGCTGGTTTAGCAGATTAGTATTTAAGTTTTGCTCTAAAATTTTTCCTGCATTATCAATCCGCAAGCTTTCGACTTGAAGCTGTTCACTGACATCTTCCAGTGTGATTTTCTGATCTGTACGTAGTGGTGGAAGTTGGCGTGTTTCTCTAACTAAACCCAAGTTTTGGTTATACAGCGTTAGATTAAGTGACTTGCGTTGCTCTGAACTGATTTGAAGAGCGTCCGCTGCTTGCGCAGTGAATGGTAGAAGGCCCGCTATAAGCAAGCACAGGTATGATTGGCGTTTGTTCATATCAATATTGTCCCTGAATCTTTATTCCATTAAGGCAACGCCAGGCTTAACTGAGGCTGAGCAGTTAAGCCTGAAACTTGTTCTAGTCTAGATCTAAAGCAACACGGAAGCCCCAGCTATTGCGTTTAGAATCGATCGGGTGGCGGTAGCGACTGGCAGGTCTAATTAAACGCTCGATCTCAAACCAAGAACCGCCACGCATAACCCGATTTTTACAAGCTCTCTCCTGGTAAGCTGATCCGTCTATAGGTGCAGAAGCGTAGTTTTCGAGATAGCAATCTGCAACCCACTCATCAACGTTACCGGTCATGTCGTGAAGTCCCCATTCGTTGGCAGGGAAACTACCGACAGGTGCTGTTTGTTGACCATCCCATTGACTTCCGCAGCCTGCACAAGCAGCCATATTTTCTTTTAGCTCATTTCCCCACCAATAAGTGGTTAAGCTGCCAGCTCGAGCTGCATACTCCCATTCAGCTTCTGTCGGAAGGCGATAAGGCTGACCTGTTTCACCACTGAGCCATCTGGTATAAGCAACAGCATCGCGCCAAGTTACGTTGATCACAGGGCGATTACCTCGCCCCCAACCACCGTCATCGGGCAGGGCTCTGCGGGTCGCTTTGGCAAAGGCATCATATTCGGCAAAGGTCACTTCAAATCGAGAAAGGGCAAATGGCTTTTTGATAGTGACAACATGCACAGGCTTTTCATTATCGTCACCAATGCCCGCTTGGTCGCCCATACGGAAGTTTCCTGAAGGCAGTACGACCATATCTGGACCATATAGGGTGTCGGATATCTGATCTTTAAATAATTGCTGTCCCGGTTCATCTGGCTCTTGATTGTTGAGTTTTTTCAAGGCCGCTTCTAAATCATGTTCTAGAACCGCTTTGCTTATTGTGAGCGAGCGAAGCTCTTTTTCCTGATTGTTGTGAAGCTCTTGTTGAGCTTGTAAAGAATCGTACATTTGCTGTAAGGCTTCTTGCTGCTTCTTGATTTGCAGAGCCTGAAAGTCTTTCTCTTTGAAGTTCATGAAGTCAGAGATAAACCAACCAAGCAGGTAGCCACTAATAAACAGCACAGAGCCTGCTATGGTATAGATCGCTGTTTTAGGTATTTTAGGCAACTTTAAGCCGACCTTAAGTTTATCTTTTAAAGAAGGCTTGCTCTCTTCTGATGTAAGTTCTTCGCTCTCTGTATCATCGTTTACCGAAGCGTCGGTTGTAGCTTCGCCATCTTCTGTGCTTTCAGATTCGGCAGGCGCAGTCTCGTCTTCTGTTTGTGGAGGGAAGAGGGCTTTAACAAGCTCTGTACAGTTAGGTGGACGCTCTTCTAAATCGGTTGAAAGCGCTTTTTGGAGAACCTCCCACTGTTCATTATCTAATCCAGAAGGTTGATCTAGTTGTTTACGAACTCTATCTGCTTCCCCTTCGGTACTTTTAAAAGCAGGTTTGCCGGTAAATAACTCATACAAAATGCAGGCGTAAGAATATACGTCGGTTTTGCGGCTTAACTGACTAGGGTGAAAAGCTTCGGGCGATTGGTATTGCTGGTAATGGAAAGGCTCTTTGCTAAAAGCCGCAATCGCTTCATAACATTCACGTACGGCAAAGAGTGTTAGTTTTACCCCGCCTTTACGGTTGATAAAGATCGTTTCGCTATCCAAACAGGCATGTGGCTTTCGTAACTTTTGAAAGCCCATATCTATAGCATAAGCAACTTGTCTGATCAGACCCAGCTG
Organism: Neptuniibacter sp. QD34_54; assembly: GCF_047778055.1. Lineage (GTDB taxonomy): Bacteria > Pseudomonadota > Gammaproteobacteria > Pseudomonadales > Balneatricaceae > Neptuniibacter. The sequence goes on from NZ_CP180546.1 coordinate 898,152, forward strand.
TTGATTGGGCTGAAGTGAATTACCTTTTTTAATGAGGGCCGCTAGGGTCAGGCCATCAAGTTTTTCGTAGGAAAGGAAAAGTAGCCCACCTTTATGACTGAAGAAACCATAGCATTCCGCTATATGCTTGTTTTGCAGTTGCTTGCTGAGCGCTGCATGCTTTTTGATATTTTCGGCAAAACTATTTTGTTTAAGGAAATTGGGATTAAGAATAAGCAGGGTAACTAAAGGGCTGCCTGCAACGCCAACATCTTCCGCTTGCCATAGTTGTCCAAACGGATGAGGACTGTTGTGTTTGATAAGTTTAAAACGATGATGCTCTGGCCCAAGGAGAGTCCCTTCTTGTAAAGCATCATAAATAGTTTCTGGCGAGTCGCTCATAAAGACTGATCCTATTCCTTATCCATGTGCATATCATAGACAAGGCCAGCCTTCTTGGTTAGCACTATTTTGCTACTTTTTATTGGAACACTTTGATTTATAACGCCTAGGAAGCTTTGATATAGGAAAACTTCCTAGGACTAGGTTGTTCAGCTTCAGATAGATGTATCTAAAGGAGGGAAGCTTTTGACTAGATCATCCACGGCTTTCATCTGTGTTAGGTATGCTTCAAGCGTGCTTAATGGTAGCGCACAAGGGCCATCACATTTGGCTTTTTCTGGATCAGGGTGTGCTTCTAAGAATAGACCGGCAATGCCCTGAGATAAGCCTGCGCGAGAAAGTTGGGCGGCAAGTGCGCGGCGTCCACCGGCTGAATCGGCACGGCCCCCGGGCATTTGTAGAGCGTGGGTTGCATCAAACATAACGGGGTAGCCAAACTCTTTCATGATAGAGAAGCCGAGCATATCAACGATCAAGTTATTGTAGCCGTAGCAAGAACCACGTTCACATAAGATCAGACGATCGTTACCTGCTTCTTCACACTTGTGCAGGATATGTTTCATCTCTTGTGGCGCTAGGAACTGTGCTTTCTTAATGTTGATAACTGCATCGGTTTTAGCCATTGCTTCTACCAGATCTGTCTGACGTGACAGAAAAGCTGGAAGCTGGATGATATCGCAGACTTCGGCAGCAGGCGCTGCTTGGAATGGCTCGTGCACATCAGTAATCAAAGGCACTTTGAATGTGTCTTTGATCTCTTGAAGGATCTTAAGACCCTCATCTAAACCGGGACCACGGAAAGAGGTTAGGGAAGAGCGGTTTGCTTTATCGAACGATGCTTTAAAAACATAAGGGATGCCTAGCTTTTCAGTAACAGTGACATAGTGTTCGGCAATCTCCATGGCTAAATCACGGGATTCCAATACGTTCATGCCGCCAAATAGCACCATCGGTTTGTCGTTGGCAATTTCAAAATCTGCGACCTGTACGCTCTTCTGTTGCATCTTTGTAGTCATCCATAAAAGTCAGAAAGATGCATTATAACGGCTTCTTAGCAGAGAGGCTTTTAATTTGTTGTTGGAAAAAGGTGTGCGTATTTTCCAATCCATTCAAGCGCTGCATCTTGATCTGAGAGCTCGCGGCCCTCTTCATTCAGCACATGACTCCTATAGCGTTGTATATAACAAAGCTGCTCTAACATACGAATACGTATAAGCGCGTCAGAGTTGTTAAAGGTTATTCCTAGTTCATAACCCTGAGGGGTGTTGTCACAGCTTTGGATAACGCCATAAACCTCTAGATTTTCAGCAATGCTAGGAATTTTGATTTGAATATTCTCACCCAAATGGAATGGCGTAGGTGAGTGACAGATAAGTTGGAGTGAAGAGGGGAGTGTAGAAACCGAATGGGTCTCTTGGAGCTTGAGTTCGATTGGGAACTCATCGGGATGACGAATAAGCACTTTTGAATCGCCCATGATAATCACCTTACCAGTACTGCCAGTATAGCTATGATTCGCATAACTGTTGTATTTTAGTTATCGGCTGGTGTTTTCCAGTCTGAAGAAATAAATGGTTAGAAACTGTACGACTTTGGAGTGAATACGAGGGGACCTTATGTCAGAGCATAAAGAAGGCCAAGCAGCACCAGATGAAGCCTGCAAACAATTACAGGAAAGTAAGAAGACCTTGTTGCTGTCGACTCTGAGTGCCGAAGGGTTCCCTGAAATTAGTTATGCGCCCTATGTGAAGGATAAGCAGGGGAGCTTTTATATTTTCATTAGTGAGTTAGCAGCGCATACCCAGAGTTTGTTAGTTAACAATGAATGTTCCGTGATGTTTATTACTGATGAAGAACAGTCGCAGAATATCTTTGCGCGTGAGCGTCTTATCTATAGCTGTTTATCCGAACAGGTTGATAATCAAGATGATGCCTATCAGAGCATGCTGGATGATTTAGAAGGGAAGTTTGGGAACGTTGTGGGGATGTTACGTTCCCTGCCAGATTTTCATTTGTTTAGATTAAAACCGCAGCAGGGACGTTATGTCGTAGGTTTCGGTAAGGCTTATGTTGTAGATGCGAGTTCTGGATTGTTGGAACATATCAACGAGAAAACGTTAAAAGAATCGAAACCGGATTAGATATGAGGATGATTAGGCGGCTCCGCCCATCATCTCCACAACAACTGTTTTTACCAAAAAGGCAGCTAAGCCCAAGCCTAAGGCAAAAAATAGAATGGCAGTACCGAATTTACCGGCGTTGGATTTTTTTGCTAGATCGTAAATGATAAAGAATATGAAACCAGCAAATACTGCAAGACCAATATTCAGAGCAATTGCTTCCATTTCTGCTAGACGCATTTAGGCTACCTCTGCTTTAAGCTTAAAATTGGCTGCAAATCATACAGGATTTTGTTGTAGAACGGTACTCAGGGAGTGTTGCTCAAAAGCGTACGTTGCGCTTTAAATTTGCACCAAAATTTGGCGTGGAATTGGACGACTTGCGATGGGTCAAAAAAATAAAAAAAAGTTGGATTGCGGTAAAAATAATTAGTTCCCCTGAAAGCCCCGCCAAATCAATGTTTTCGCTGTTTTTTAGGGCTCGCCTACACTCTAAAAAGTCCAAAATCAAGAGTTGCATTCACCTCTTATATCACTATATTTAGTGTCTTGAATGACTTGAAGCACCACATGTTGTGCCTCTTGACAGAGTAGAGTCTAAAACCTGCAGCCCGCATGATCGCGTTATTTTTCGTGCTTTTGCCAGATTTTAACGGCAAATTCAGGGCTAAAAGCAGGATCATAATTACAAATATATCTGAGTGTTATTTGGAAGGTCGCATGCAGCAAGATCTGATGGTTACGAAAAGGGATGGTCGGCAAGAACAGCTTGATCTAGAAAAGATCCACAAAGTTGTAATCTGGGCCGCAGAAGGATTAAACGCAGTATCACCGTCAGAAGTTGAGCTTAAAGCTCACTTACAGTTCTTCGAGGGTATGAAAACCTTCGATATCCACGAGACTCTAATCAAGTCCGCTGCCGATCTAATTTCAGAAGATGCACCTGATTACCAATACCTATCTGCTCGCTTGGCTATCTTCCATTTGCGCAAGCGTGCATTTGGTCAATTCGAGCCACCACACCTGTATCAACATGTTGCAACACAGGTAGAAGCGGGCCGATATGACAAACATCTAATCGCAGACTACACAGAAGAAGAGTGGGGCGTTCTTAACGACTACTTAGATCACAAACGTGATATGAACTTCTCTTACTCTGCGGTTAAACAGCTGGAAGGTAAGTACCTTGTCCAGAACCGTGTAACTGGCGAAGTTTACGAAAGCCCACAGATTCTTTACATGCTAGTGGCAGCTTGCCTGTTCGCGGATTATCCGAAAGAAACGCGTTTGGATTACGTTAAGCGTTTCTACGATGCGACTTCTCTATTTAAGCTATCTCTGCCTACACCAATCATGGCAGGTGTGCGTACACCTACGCGTCAGTTCAGCTCATGCGTACTGATTGAAACAGGTGACAGCCTAGACTCGATCAATGCAACATCTGCATCGATTGTTAAATACGTATCTCAGCGTGCAGGTATTGGTATCAACGCCGGTGGTATTCGTGCACTTGGTAGCCCAATCCGTAATGGTGAGGCGTACCACACAGGTTGTATCCCATTCTATAAACACTTCCAGACAGCGGTTAAATCATGCTCTCAAGGTGGTGTGCGTGGTGGTGCAGCAACGCTGTTCTACCCAATTTGGCACTTAGAAGTTGAATCTCTATTGGTTCTTAAAAACAACCGTGGTGTTGAAGAGAACCGTGTACGTCACCTTGATTACGGCGTACAGATCAACAAGCTAATGTACACTCGCTTGATCAAAGGCGGCGAAATCACATTGTTCAGCCCACACGAAGTGCCGGGCCTATACGAAGCCTTCTTTGCTGATCAAGATGAGTTTGAGCGTCTATACGTTCAATACGAGAACGATCCAAACATCCGTAAAGAGAAAATCAAAGCGGTTGAACTGTTCGGTATCCTTGCTGCAGAGCGTGCGCAGACGGGTCGTATCTACATTCAGAACGTTGACCACTGTAATACGCACAGCCCATTTGATCCGGCTGTTGCACCTGTTAAGCAGTCTAACCTTTGCTTGGAAATCGCACTGCCAACTAAACCGTTGCAGCATGTGAATGATCCAGAAGGTGAGATCGCACTTTGTACGCTGTCTGCGTTTAACCTAGGTGCCCTAGAGAACCTAGATGAGCTAGATAACCTAGCTGATCTGATCGTTCGTGCGTTGGATAACCTATTGGATTATCAGGATTACCCAATCCCAGCAGCGCATACATCGACAATGAATCGTCGTCCTCTAGGTGTTGGTGTGACTAACTTCGCATACTACCTAGCGAAGAACGGCGTTAAGTACTCCGATGGTTCCGCAAACGGCCTAGTACACAAAACATTTGAAGCGGTTCAGTACTACCTACTGAAAGCCTCTAACGAGCTAGCTAAAGAGCGTGGTGCTTGTCCTAAGTTTGACGAGACTGTTTACTCGAAAGGCTTGCTACCAATCGACACTTATAAGCGTGAAGTAGATGAGTTCTGTGAAGAGCCATTGCACTACTTCTGGGAAACACTACGCGAAGACATCAAAGAGTTTGGTCTACGCAACAGTACTCTAACAGCGCTAATGCCTTGTGAAACATCTTCACAGATCACTAACTCGACTAACGGTATCGAGCCACCACGTGGTTACGTATCGGTTAAGGCGAGTAAAGATGGCATCATGAAGCAGGTTGTTCCGGGTTACACCGAGCTGCGCGACCAGTATGAACTGCTTTGGGATATTCCAAACAACACTGGTTACCTACAGCTTGTTGGTATCATGCAGAAGTTTGTGGATCAGTCCATCTCTGCAAATACTAACTACGATCCTGCGTTGTTCCCGAACGACAAAGTACCAATGAAGCAGCTTCTTCAAGACCTGCTTACGGCTTACAAATACGGTGTTAAAACCCTTTATTACCATAACACCCGTGATGGTGCTTCTGACCAAGCAGATGACGGTGGTTGTGAAGGTGGTGCGTGCAAACTGTAATAGGTTTGCCGCAATCCACTGACCACTCAGAGTAAAGCGCCTGTCACAATGTGTCAGGCAATATAATTAGATTTATCCAGGTTTCAGGAACGAACACTCCGATGGCGTACACTACGTTCAGTCACAGTACTCACGATGCAACTAAAGAGCCGATGTTTTTCGGCAAAAGCGTAAACGTTGCTCGTTACGACAGACAAAAATATCCAATCTTTGAAAAGCTGATTGAAAAGCAGCTGTCGTTCTTCTGGCGTCCAGAAGAGGTCGATCTATCGACTGACCGTAAAGATTTTATGAATATGCCGGAGCACGAAAAGCATATTTTCTTGAGCAATTTGAAGTACCAGACGCTACTTGATTCTGTTCAAGGGCGTTCACCTAACGTTGCCTTTCTACCAGTCGTGTCTATACCCGAGTTGGAAACATGGTTCGAGACTTGGGCGTTTAGTGAAACGATTCACAGCCGCTCTTACACGCATATTATTCGTAATATCATTACTGAACCGTCTGAAGTATTCGATCAGATCGTGACAAACCCAGAGATCATTCGCCGTGCGGATTCTGTGACACGTTTGTACGATGAGTTCATCAACCTATCCAGTGTTTACAGCATTCACGGTGAAGGTCTACATACGGTTGATGGCAAGGTTTACGACACGTCTATGCGTAACCTTAAGAAGAAACTTTACCTAACGTTAGTATCTATCAACGTACTAGAAGCGATCCGTTTCTACGTAAGTTTTGCATGTTCTTTTGCCTTTGCAGAGCGTGCGATCATGGAAGGTAACGCTAAGATCATTAAACTGATCGCCCGTGATGAAGCGCTGCACCTAACGGGCACGCAGCACATGCTAAACATCATGGCATCTGGCGCTGATGATCCAGTCTTTAAAGAGATTGCTAAAGAGTGTGAACCAGAGGTTTACGCCATCTTTAAAGAAGCAGCTCAACAAGAGAAAGATTGGGCTGAGTACCTGTTCCGTGAAGGTTCGATGATCGGTCTTAACGCTCAGATCCTATCTGACTACGTTGAGTACATAACTAACGTACGTATGAAAGCGTTGAACTTGGAAGAGATCTTCCCATCACGTCAAAACCCACTGCCGTGGATGAATGCGTGGTTGATCAGTGACAACGTTCAAGTGGCACCGCAGGAAGCGGAGATCAGCTCTTACCTTGTAGGTCAGATCGACAACGAGGTGGATGAAGGTGATTTCGACGGCTTTGACCTATAAGAGGCAAGCGAATGTCTGGCCCATCACGCATCAAAGTTAACCATCACCATACGTTCTACTATCAGTACGAACCGACCTTGTTAGATGCGCTGGAAGCACAAGAGATTCCAGCGCCGTACAACTGCCGCGGTGGATACTGCGGCTGTTGTAAAGTTCGCCTGATCGAAGGTGAAGTCCAATATGTTCAAGAGAGCTTATTGGACCTGCAGGATGACGAAGTCCTAACCTGCTGCTGTATCCCGAAAACACATATCGAATTAGAGATGCCTGACGAGTGAGTGGGCACTTCCTAATCCTTTCTTTGCACCAAAAAAATAATGCACAGCTACAAAAAAAGTGCGGTGATATCTGTGGATTTCGCCACTGTGCATTATTCTTGTGCACAGCTAAAAATTTCCCTTGTCAATATTGCATTAATTAATTTTAGAAAGTTTAAAAAATCTTGTTGATTTATATAACTGATTGAAATTAAAGGATTAATTTTTGTTGGGTTAAATTTTAAACTATTTGCTGAATTCAACGTAATTAGTGCCTTTCAGCGATCTACCCAAAAACTATTCACTGAGTTATCCACAGAAGGTGGGGATGTTTTTCATTTGGTAAAAATTGTCGTTTGTGGACAAGAGATGGGATAACTCGGTTGGTTTTCTTCCACAAGTAATCTTGCTATGTTTGATGGGCCTTCACATGGAAAGTGAATCTTAAGCATCTCTTTTTAAGTCTTTGCCATTCCTAGGTAGGTGTTCTGAGTTATTGAAAACTTGTCCAGATTGTAGGGTGCAATAGCGCAGCGTATTGCACATTACTTACACATGTTCGATGAGATGAAGAAAGTTTAAGAAGGTTGTTGGATATCTAAATGAATATTTTAGAGTTTTTCATGCCGGTAGCATTATTAGCGATAGTTAGTTTCATCGGCGTAAATTATGCTTTTTCAAGGAAACCTTTTTGGCAGCAACTACATAATATATATGGCTGCTCCAGAAAGGAGTATCTTAATATTCCTGAATTATCTAAAAACCATAGCCGATTTGTTTTTTATGAAGAAGCATGGGAAAGTGAAAATTGCATTGAAGTAAAGTTGAAGGGTAAGTATCTCTATCTAGGTCCTTATAGGTTATTTTCGTTATTTATAAAACCAATAAAAATCCCGATATGCGATTTAATTTACAAAGGAAAGAAGGATTATTGGTTGAGCACTCGGGATGCATATGAATTTAAGAGTGTTTATGGGTATAAAATTGCTCTGCGAGAAGGCTTGATAGAACCTGTGACTAAGGATTAGTAATACCTCATAGGTTCTTCTCATAGTACTGTACTAGCTGAACTATGAAGTGTATTTGGTAGGGAACAATAAGTAGAAATGGAATTAATTTTTTTTGTTTTATTTACAGCTATCGTAATGACTTTGAGTAAGCTTATGTTTGCTCGAGGAGAGCTTTGGCAAGAATTGAGGCAATTTTACCCTTGTGAATATAAGGAAAGTAATAAGGGAGTGAAAGTAAAAGGGCGTTTTTTATATTGCGTTGATGGCGATTGGATGAGTAACAATTATATACATCTAAGTTTCGATGAAAATTTTGTATATCTAAATGTTACTAGGCCTTTTGGGGCTATTGCTAAACCAATAAAAATGCATAAGTCTGAACTGGTTTATGAAGGGACGAAGCGATATTTTCTTTATCAAAGAAATGCCTACTCTTTGCTACAAACTCAAAGAATAAAGTTAGCCTTCCCTACCGACCTCAATATATAGCGATCCTCGACCCAAGCTAACTCTTTTGCTGCTTTACACAGTCCCCACAAAAAACGACTGATAGCTCTTCGGGGTTACCGCCACGCGTTTCTTAAAGTGCCTTTGAAAATGGCTTTGATCGGCAAAGCCCAATTCCAGTGCTGTCTCCGCTAAACCATTCCCTTGTTGCAGTAGTTGCTTAGCTCTATTGATCCGTTGGTTCAGTTGATAAGCATGCGGAGCTTGGCCGTATTGCTGTTTAAAACTGCGGATTAGGTGATAACGGCTTAATCCGGTTTCGGCACAAAAATCATCGAGAGACCAAGGTGAATCGAGTTGGTCCATGATCAGTTCCTTTACTCTATGGATATGGAAGTTATCCAGCGCCTTTTGATCGCTTTGGGTATTAAGGTCTTTGCCAAACAGCGTTTTCAGATATTCGATCAAAAGGGTTTCAGCTGCGAGTTTATTGTCGCTCTCACTGAGCTGCTGAAACAGGCTGTCGAACTGTGTAAATAAGCTTGGGTTACTTTGCAGGACTTGGTTAAACGCGAGGTAATCCTGATTGTTGCTACTGAAGAGTTCTTTTTGTAACTCACTAATCCAATCGGTATCGATAAACAGCATACGATAAGACCATTCACCTGCATCAGGGTTGCAGGAGTGAGCATCGCCCGGGTTAATCGTCACCGTGGTGCCTTGATGGATCTGATTTGATTGTTTCAGGTTGTGGTATTTGGCGCTACCGGTATCGATCACGCCGAAAGAAAACTCATCATGGGAGTGAGTTTGGTAGCAAGCTGCCGAGCGATGAGCTGAGCGCATTTCTATAAAAGGCAGCGAAGCACAGCGAGCAAAAAACTCGGCAGGCTTTTGTGTATTGGGTTTGCTGGTCTTTTTCATCGGCTAACTCAGGCGCTAATTTATCCAGATTGGTGCAATCGTTAGAAATAACATTATGCCCATAATGCGGTTAAATAGCTTTTGCTGTTTGGGTTGCGCTAGATAATCTTTAATCAGATGCCCAGCGACAGCCCAAGTTCCAACGCCAATCAGGCACGCCGCAAAAGAGATTGCGCCAAACACACCTAAATATAGTTGAGGCTCGGACTGGTTTAGTACAAATACACTCACACCTGAGATCGAGACTAACCAGGCTTTAGGATTGAGCCCTTGGCTGAGTGCGCCTTGCATAAAAGTGGGCGGTGTTGAGCTCTGTTCTAGGTTATTGGACTCACCGGTTGCCGTAGCAATTTTGTACGCCATATAGATAAGAAAGGCGCTGCCCAGATATTTAAGGATAACCAATAGCTGTGGATTGTTTTGAAATAGCTGATGCGTACCTGCGCCTGCAAGCAAAACAATCAATGTGTAAGAGATTGTCGCCCCGAGTACATGGGGCAGGGTACGTAAAAAACCATAAACCGCAGCGGAACTGGTCGCGATAATATTCACAGGGCCGGGGGTAATCGCACCGACAAGGGCAAAGACAGCCATAGATAGGGCAAGTGCAAACATAGGAAACCTTCTAACGTAAATTATTGGCTTACTATGGCAGTGCTTAAAACCAATTTATTGAACGAAATTGCGCTGGGCTATGCTTGTTGGTGAAGAGTAGATTTCTTGTGCTTTTAGGGAACCCTCGGTAAACTTTTGTGTCCTTTATATAGGCTATAAAAAACAGCTTTTTTATAACTTATTATTTGTTTCTTATAACGGTGAAAAATTCTATGAGCGTGCAGTTTCCAACAATTGAAGACTATGTCGGTAAGACCCCACTTGTGCGTCTACAGCGTATAGGTCAGGGCAACGGCAATGTGATTCTATGTAAGCTGGAAGGCAATAACCCTGCAGGCTCAGTTAAGGATCGTCCTGCGCTTAGTATGATTCAGCGTGCGGAAGATCGTGGTCAGATTAAGCCGGGTGATACTTTGATCGAAGCAACATCAGGTAATACAGGTATTGCCTTAGCCATGGCTGCTGCAATCAAAGGTTATAAGATGAAGTTGATCATGCCTGATAACAGCAGCGAAGAGCGTAAAGCTTCGATGACGGCTTACGGCGCAGAGCTTATCCCTGTCACAAAAGAAGAGGGCATGGAAGGTGCGCGTGATCTAGCACTAGCTATGCAAGAGCGTGGTGAAGGCATCGTACTTGATCAGTTCTCTAACCTTGATAACCCGGAAGCGCATTATCAGGGTACAGGTCCTGAGATCTGGGAACAGACTCAAGGTAAAGTGACTCACTTTGTCAGCTCTATGGGCACTACCGGTACCATCATGGGAACGTCTCGTTTCCTTAAAGAACAAAGCGCGGATGTTCAGATTGTCGGTTTGCAGCCAAGCGAAGGTGCACAGATTCCTGGTATCCGTCGCTGGCCGCAGGAATATCTACCTAAGATCTTTGATGAAAGCCGTGTAGATAAAGTTTTGGATATTGGTCAGCAAGAAGCTGAAGACACTATGCGTGAATTGGCGCAGAAAGAAGGTATCTTCTGCGGCGTATCTTCCGGTGGTGCTGTTGCGGGCGCATTGCGTTTAGCAGAGCAAGTCGAGAACGCGGTGATTGTTTGTATCATCTGTGACCGTGGTGATCGTTACCTTTCAACTGGCGTGTTTAACGGTTAAGTTTTGATCGCAAGATGTTTTTTGCAATATAGAAAAGCCCCAATGGGGCTTTTTTTGTGCTTGGCATAAAATATTAGTAGGCATTAATGCTTAAGAAATTCGCGCTTTGGCTTCTGAAGGAATAGAATATGCGCCGCATGAGTAGAGAGCAGAAGTTGATTAATCACTTCTAGCCCATATATTTAGTGCAGATAAAAAATAATAAAAATAGCCGGTGAACGGTAGGGTTAATTTCTGGGAGCAGTAGTAGAACATGGTTAAGGTACGTCAAGACCAGCCTATTCTAGACGATGGATCTGTAGATCTAGATGTTTGGTTGGAGCACCTTCAAGATCTTACAGACATTGAAGATATCGATGTTATTCGTCGTGCTTGTGAAATGGCAAAACAAGCGCAGGATAACAGCGAAGCATCAGAAGATGTCTGGGCTGAAAATAGCCATAACAGCTACCGCACAGGCCTAGAAATGGCGCAGATTCTTGCGGATCTGCATCAGGATCAAGATTCCCTCGTTGCCGCTATTCTTTATCGCGCAGTGCGTGAACGTAAACTGCCTATCGAGCGTGTTCGTAAACAGTTCGATAAAGGCATCGCCCAATTGATCATGGGCGTTCTCCAAATGGCTGCTATCGGTAGCCGTAAAAATCCTCGAATTGATGAAAGCGTATTGGGTAGTGAAACTACTCAGATGGATAATGTCCGTAAGATGCTGGTGGCGATGATTGATGATGTGCGTGTGGCGCTGATCAAAATTGCTGAGCGTACTTGTGCTATTCGAGGTGTAAAAGACGGCAGTCGCCGCAAACGTTATCTTGTGGCGCGTGAAGTATTTGATATCTACGCGCCGCTTGCTCACCGTCTTGGTATCGGTCATATCAAATGGGAATTGGAAGACCTTTCCTTCCGCTATCTAAAGCCTAATGACTATAAACACATTGCCAAGCTTCTGGATGAGAAACGCTTAAACCGTCAGGACTATATCGACAAGGTTGTTCTGCGTTTAGAAAGCGAGCTAGAAAACGTCAATATTGATGGTGAGGTTAGCGGTCGCGCTAAGCACATCTACAGTATCTGGCGAAAAATGCAGCGTAAGAATATCGAGTTTAGCCAAGTTTACGATGTTCGTGCTGTACGTATTTTGGTGCCGCAAAGCCGTGATTGCTATGCGGTGCTGGGTATTGTGCACAGCCTATGGCGCAATATTCCTCATGAATTTGATGACTACATCGCTTCCCCAAAACCTAACGGCTATCGTTCCCTTCATACCGCTGTATTTGGTCCTGAAGGTAAAGTATTAGAGATTCAGATCCGTACCTTTGATATGCACGAAGAGGCGGAGCTAGGTGTATGTGCCCATCACCTATATAAAGGCACAGATACCAAGCAAAGCAGTGATGCCTACGAAGATAAGATCGCATGGTTGCGTCAGGTGCTTGAATGGCACGATGACTTGGGTGAAAGCGAAGAGTTTGGTGACATGCTGCGAGGCGATGTTGTTCAAGATCGCCTCTACATCTTTACCCCTGATGGCCACGTTATCGATATGCCTAAAGGTGCGACGCCGGTTGATTTTGCCTACCGCGTTCACACCGAAATCGGCCACCGTTGCCGCGGTGCCAAAATCAATGGTCGTATCGTTCCGTTAAACCGTCGTCTACAGACCGGAGATCAGGTCGAGATCATGACGGGTAACGAAGAGCGCCCGCGTCGTGATTGGCTAAATATCAACCTTGGCTTTGTAACGACGCCACGAGCGCGTGCCAAAGTTGCGCACTGGTTCAAGTTCCAGGCGAAAGAGCAGAATGCCGATGCCGGCCGCTCTATCGTTGCGAAAGAGTTTAAACGCTTGGCAATTGATCTAGACGAACTGGATATTAATCAGATCGTTGAACAGGTTAATTACAAGAATACTGAAGATATGTATGCCGCTTTAGGTGCGGGTGATCTACGTCTGTCGCAGATTATCAATGCCGCTCAGAAACAGGTACTGCGTGAAGAGGAAGAGCAGCTGGATCTGGCTCTGCCAGCACAGAGCGCAGGTGATTCTGGTCAGCCAGAAGGAGTTCGCATTCGTGGTGTAGGTAACCTGCTCACTACGATGGCGAGTTGCTGTAAGCCTGTATTGGGCGATCCTATTGCCGGTTATATCACTCAAGGCCGTGGTGTTTCTGTTCACCGTGAAGACTGCATCAACATGATTCAGTTGCAGGAACGTGAGCCTGAAAGGGTGATCGAAGTTGATTGGGGTGAAACAGGCCAGACAACTTACCCTGTGGATATTTATATCGAAGCGTTCGACCGTTCTGGTCTTCTACGTGACGTTATGTTGTTGATGGCGGAAGAAGATCTAAACATTATTGCTGCGAATACTCTGTCTGATAAGCGCGACAATATTGCACGTTTAACCCTAACTACCGAGATCTCTAGTCTGGATCTTTTGGGTCGTATTATGGACAAGATCAATCAGGTGCCAAACGTAATGGAAGTTCACCGTCAACGCGGTGGCACCAACTAATAAGCTGGATGTAGGTTTTTGCGGTATGGCTCAGTACACAATTGATGATCTTATCTATCTGATGTCACGTTTGCGTGATCCCGAGACAGGCTGCCCTTGGGATCTTAAGCAGACCTACGCAACTATTGTGCCGCATACCTTGGAAGAGGCGTATGAGGTTGCAGATGCTATCGAGCGTGAAGACTGGGAACATCTAAACGACGAGTTAGGTGATCTGCTGTTCCAAGTGATCTTTTATACCCAGCTGGGTTCTGAAGATAAGCGATTCGACTTTTCCACAGTCGTAAACAACCTGATCGAGAAGTTAGTTCGTCGACATCCTCATGTTTTTCCAGACGGTACCTTGCACTCCAATTGTGCAGATAACCCGATCTCGGAAGAGGAGATTAAGCGCAATTGGGAAGCGATCAAACAGCAAGAGCGCGATGCAAAAGAAGCAAAAGGTATCAGTCGTGTATTAGACGATGTGCCGCGTGCTTTGCCTGCTCTGTCTCGTGCTGCTAAATTGCAAAAGCGCGCTGCGCAAGTAGGTTTTGATTGGAACGAAACCGAAGCCGTATTGGGTAAGATGGAAGAGGAGTTAGCAGAGCTTCGTGAAGCCATTAAGTCCGGTGATAAAGCTGCGGTAGCAGATGAAATGGGCGATATGCTTTTTGCTCAGGTCAATCTTGCCCGTCACCTTGGTGTAAATCCTGAACATGCTGTGCGTGGAACCAACCAAAAGTTTGAACGTCGCTTTAGCTTTGTTGAAGACCAAGTGCTCGCATCTGATCGCGACTGGGATGGTTACTCTTTAGAGGAATTAGATGCCTTTTGGGATCAAGCCAAAGCTAAAGGTCTGTAGCTACTTTAAAAGGTTCATAGCAGGCTTTTAGCATGCAGTTAAAGCACTTTACTCCTCCTTACATACCTCTCTTATAGCCCTGTTTTAGTGCGCTATTCCTTAAATAATTAACTGAATTTACTGTGTTTTTCTTCTTTTTAATGGGTTAGCATCGAAGAAAACCGACTCCATCGGTATGCGAATTTTTGCGTCAGGAGGGATATATGACCAATCTGCACGAAGCTTTACGCGATGATGTTCGAATGCTCGGCTCCAGCCTTGGGGAGACCATAAAAGCACACCTTGGTGATGAACTGTTTGATAAGATTGAAGTGGTACGCCAGTTAGCGAAAGAGGGGCGTACGGAAGAAAACGCAGAGCACGAAGAGCTGTTAAAAGCACTTCGTGAATTGGGCGAAGACGAAGTATTACCTGTAGCCCGTGCGTTTACCCAGTTTTTAAACCTCGCCAATATTGCTGAAGAGCACCACCGGGTACGTCGTTACCTCGAAGTCACCGATGTTTGTACCCCCGATTCCCTCTGCACTCTGTTTGCTCAACTACGCCAGAAAGGGTTTACGCCAAAACAGATTGCTGATTCTTTATGTGATACCCAGATCGATCTTGTGCTTACGGCACACCCTACTGAAGTTAACCGCCGTACCTTAATCCAAAAATACGATGATATTGCTGACTGCCTACGTCGCTTAGATAGAGGCGATGAGGAAGCACAGGTTCGTTTGGATGAATTGATCCGACAGATTTGGCACACCGATGAGATCCGTAAGCAACGCCCAACGCCGGTTGATGAGGCGAAGTGGGGCTTTGCAGTAATCGAAAATTCCCTTTGGACAGCGGTACCTAAGTTCCTACGTCGACTAGATGCTCAGTTAAATGAGACGTTGGGTGAGCGTCTACCACTCGATAGTTCGCCAATTCGCTTTGCCTCTTGGATGGGGGGGGACCGAGATGGTAACCCGAACGTTACAGCCAAAGTCACCGAAGAGGTGTTACTGCTTTCCCGTTGGATGGCGGCTGATCTTTATCTGAAAGATGTTGATGCTTTACGTGCCGAACTGTCTATGCACCAAGCCAGCAAAGAGTTAATTGAGCGGGTAGGTGATTGCGCAGAACCCTATCGTAAATTACTCGGTGATGTGCGGAATCATCTGCAAGGCACTAAAAACTGGGTTGCGCGTCAGCTGAAAGGCGACGTTGATGGCGATTACGATGTTTATGTCCACGAGGAAGAGCTTCTAGAACCGTTGATGCTGTGCTATCGCTCTTTGCAAGAGTGCGGTATGGGTATCATTGCTGAGAATGCGCTGGAAGATATTATCCGTCGTATCGCTTGCTTCGGCCTAACCTTGGTGAAGTTAGATATTCGCCAGAGCTCTGATCGTCATGCGCA
The DNA here is from genome assembly GCF_047778055.1 of Neptuniibacter sp. QD34_54. Taxonomy (GTDB): domain Bacteria; phylum Pseudomonadota; class Gammaproteobacteria; order Pseudomonadales; family Balneatricaceae; genus Neptuniibacter. The sequence goes on from NZ_CP180546.1 coordinate 913,981, forward strand.
AGTATTTGAAGAACTATCACAGTTTTACGGCCTAGGTTCATACAGTGGATGGACTGAAGAAGGCCGTCAAAGCTTCTTGTTGAAAGAACTGCAAAGCAAGCGTCCGTTGTTCCCTAATGAGTGGGTACCATCAGATGAGGTGCAGGAAGTTCTAGATACCTGCCAAGTTGTAGCGACAGCTGATAAGAGTGCATTGGGCTCTTATGTAATCTCCATGGCGAGTCATCCTTCCGATGTATTAGCCGTTATCTTGCTTCTGCGTGAGATGGGCATCAGCCATAACATGCGTGTTGCACCGCTGTTTGAAACCCTAAATGACCTTGAAAATGCTCGCGACTGTATTGATGCCTTGTTAAGCGTTGATTGGTACAAAGCCTACACCCAAGGCCATCAAGAGGTGATGATCGGTTATTCCGATTCCTCCAAAGACGCTGGTCAATTGGCCGCGGCTTGGGGCCAGTTTAAGGCGCAGGAAGGGCTAACTCAGCTATGTAAAGATCATGGTGTTCACTTAACCTTGTTCCACGGTCGTGGTGGTACAGTGGGTCGTGGTGGCGGTCCTAGTCACACAGCGATTTTGGCACAGCCTCCGGGTTCTGTAGATCATAGTCTGCGCTTAACCGAACAGGGTGAGATGATCCGCTTTAAGTACGGTATGCCTGATTTGGCGATTCGTAACTTAGAGTTGTGCACAGGTGCTGTATTGGAAGCTACGCTTAGTCCGGCTCCTGGGCCAGAGCAAGCGTGGCGTGAGCAGATGGAAGCGATGGCTAAACGCGGCTTAACGGAGTACCGTGCTATTGTGCGGGAAAACTCAATGTTTGTGCCGTATTTCCGTGCGGCTACGCCAGAGCAAGAGCTAGCGAAGTTGCCTTTGGGATCGCGCCCAGCCAAACGCCGACAGGATGGTGGGGTAGAGAGTCTTCGTGCGATTCCATGGATCTTCGCGTGGACGCAGATTCGCTTAATGCTGCCAGCATGGTTGGGTAGTGATAAAGCATTGCAAGAAGCGCTGAATGAGAGCAGTCAGTCGCTGGTAAAAGAGATGTACCAGAAATGGCCATTTTTTAGATCCACTATCGACATGCTTGAGATGGTATTGGCAAAGAGTGATCGCAATATATCGGCTTACTATGATGAGCAGTTGGTTTCTGAAGAGCTAGGTGTACTGGGCTCAAGTTTACGTCAGCGTCTTGGTGATATTGTTGGTCTGATCAATAAGATTAAAGAGCAAGATGGCTTATTGGATGCTAGCCCTGTGATTCGCCAGTCGATCGATGTGCGAAACCCGTATATTGATCCGCTGCATTTCTTGCAGGCAGAATTGCTTCATCGAGATCGTAACCAGCCAAATGAACGCTTAGAGCAAGCGCTAATGGTAACCATGGCGGGTATTTCCGCCGGTATGCGAAATACTGGATAAGCTGATTTTTCAGCGATTTTCGCTGTTTTTATGATCTAAGTTACTGCGGTGCAGCAATAATTGCTTGTGCTGCAGTGACTTGATAACGTAGTCTCTTACACAGATTTTTAATTCAAAGCCGCTGTTGAAACTCCCGAACTTTCAATAAGTTTGCTGGAGATGTGGCCGCTTTGACGATGACAACCTATCAAACTAACGGACTTATACCTTGGTTCCATAAGTCCTGTATTGGTAGTCCTAATGTCGAATTGTTCGCTTTTAAGGTCATGGTATCGTCCGGCATTAGCATTTTTTTATGACAGATTTCTGCTTATTCGATCAACATAGATCGGATGGCGACAACTTTAAAATTTTAAACTTACTAGTTAGGAGTTTCCTGTATGCGTATTATCCTTCTGGGCGCACCAGGCGCAGGTAAAGGTACTCAGGCACAATACATCACTGAGAAGTATGGCATTCCTCAGATCTCTACTGGCGACATGCTACGTGCTGCGGTAAAAGCGGGTACCCCTCTGGGCGTGAAAGCCAAAGAAGTTATGGACGCAGGCCAGCTTGTTTCTGATGACATCATCATCGGTCTAGTTAAAGAGCGTATCGCTGAATCTGATTGTGCAAATGGTTTCCTATTCGACGGTTTCCCACGCACTATCCCACAAGCTGATGCTCTAAAAGATGCTGGCGTTAACATCGATGCAGTAGTTGAAATTGATGTTGCTGACGAAGAGATCGTTAAGCGTATGGCTGGTCGTCGTGTGCACCCAGGTTCTGGCCGTACTTACCACGTTATTTTCAACCAGCCTAAGGTTGAAGGTAAAGACGACGTAACTGGTGAAGACCTAGTTCAGCGTGCTGACGATGCAGAAGACACTGTTCGTGACCGTCTGAAAGTTTACCATGACCAGACTGCTCCACTGATCACTTACTACAAAGGCTGGGCTGAAGAAGACGCAGCTGCTGCACCTTCTTACGTTTACGTAGCAGGCGTTGGTTCTGTAGAAGATATCCGTGACGGCGTATTCGCTGGCTTGGAAAATGCTTAATTAGCATTGATCTAAAAGATTTAAAAAACCGTACCCCACCGGGTGCGGTTTTTTTATGCCTATAATCAGCGCTAACTATAGGATTTTAGTCGCACATCCGAGATAATCTCCCCCTTACATAAAAGGAAAGATGCTGAATGAGCCAAACAGATAAAACCGCCGTTGTATTAGTTAACTTAGGTACGCCTGACAAAGCTGAAAAAGGCGCTGTTCGTCGTTACCTAAAAGAGTTTTTATCTGACCAGCGTGTAGTTGAAGGCAAAGGCCTAAGGCGTATGCTGTGGTTGTCTGTTCTTAATGGCATCATCCTTAATGTTCGTCCAGGTAAAGTAGCGAAAGCTTATGCCAGCATTTGGGAAGATGATTCCCCGATGCGCAAGATTTTGGACAAGCAGGTAGCGGGCCTTCATCTGCTGCTTCAGCAGAAGCATGGTGAGCATGCACCGGATGTTTTCTCTGCGATGACTTACGGTAAGCCGGGGCTAACACCGCGCCTTAAAAAGTTACAAGAAAGCGGTTACCAAAAAATTCTATTGGTACCTATGTATCCGCAATATTCTGCGACCACCACTGCGCCTATTTATGATCAGGTTGCTAAGTTTCAGCTTAAACAGCGTGAAGTTTTAGATATTCGTATTGTTAACTCTTATTACAGTCACCCAGACTACATTGCTGCGTTGGCTGATCAAGTTAAAAACTTCCGTGAAGAAAACGGTAGCCCTGATAAATTGATTCTCTCGTACCACGGTATTCCGAAGGAATACGCGGATAAGGGCGATCCTTATCCAAAACAGTGTCACGAAACCTCTGAGCTATTAGCGGCTAAGCTAGGCCTTGCTGATACAGAGTGGATGACGACATTCCAATCTCGTTTTGGGCCTGCTGAGTGGATGCAGCCGTATACAGACAAAACATTGGAATCTTTACCCGAGAAAGGTGTTAAGTCTCTACAGATCGCGTGTCCTGCGTTCTCTGCTGATTGCTTAGAGACACTGGAAGAGATTGCTATCGAGAACCGTGACGTGTTCATGGAAGCAGGTGGCGAATCCTACCAATATATTCCTGCACTGAATGCTCAAGATAGCTTTATCGAGCTTTTGGCTACATTGGTACGTGAGCAAGCGGGCGACTGGGTAGGGGAGCGCTAAGATGAAATATGAATACCTTTTCGGCATTCACGCCGTAAACACAGCGCTTAAGCGTGATGCACAACGTATCCAGAAAATCTTGATTGCCAAAGGTCGTCACGATGACCGCATGCAGCGTTTGTACGAAACGGCGATGGGTCTGAAGATCCAATGCGAACAAGTCACTAAACGTGATCTGGAAGAGCTAGCCGATGGTGGTTCCCACCAAGGTGTCGTTGCACTGTGTAAACCGATCCAAACCCACAACGAAAAGTTCCTAGATCAACTGCTGGATAACCTCGATGTACCACCGTTCCTATTGGTACTCGATGGTGTAACCGATCCACATAACCTAGGTGCTTGTCTGCGTACTGCTGACGCAGCTGGTGTACAGGCAGTTATCGCCCCTAAAGATAAATCCGCACCATTAAACGCAACTGCAGCTAAGGTTGCTTGTGGCGCAGCTGAAGCGGTACCGTACATTCTGGTCACTAACCTTGCTCGTACCCTTAAAAGCCTGCAAGAGCGCGGTATCTGGACCACAGGCACCGCAGGTGAAACCGATCTAAATGTTTACCAAGCTAACCTAACAGGCCCTATGGCGCTGATTATGGGCGCAGAAGGCCAAGGTATGCGTCGACTGACACGTGAGCATTGCGATCAGCTAGTTAAAATTCCAATGGCTGGCGAAGTGAGTAGTTTGAATGTTTCCGTTGCTACAGGTATCTGCTTGTTTGAAGCGGTTAGACAACGAAGCAGTTGATTGCAGTCTTTATAGCAAACCATTTAAAAAGCAGCCTTGTGGCTGCTTTTTTGTGGGCGGAAATTGAATCAGGCTGAATAAATTACTTTAGGCATTCTTTGATAAGCTGCTGTACCGGTTTATTAACCAGATCAGGCGCGCCTACAACTTCACAATGCTTACCAGCAGTGTAGATATGAAGGACCGGGATACCTCTAACTTTATGCTGCTCGGCTATCTCTGGTGAATTATCCACATCAACAAACTGCACCTGGGTTTGTGGGCTCTCTTTATTATGAGCCTGCAAAACCGGCGCAACCCTTTTGCATGGCCCACACCATTCCGCTTCGAAATAAAACAGCTCAGTATCATTAGCAGAAACAGAAGCCGCATAGAAAAAAATCAGAGAAAACAGCACTTTTTTCATAGAGCGAAAACCTAGGTCAGTAAATAAGCATGCTAACTATATCTGAAAGACAGTTAGCAGCAAGTTTAAGTAGCATGCGATTTTATGCAGTATCTCTTTGTAGATCTAAAAGCTATGCTGGTTTATTTACGGGCTCCCGAATATATATTAGGACTCTATGGAAGACCTTGAGAGAAATATCATTCTTTGGCTATTAGATACATATCCCAGCGAGCGCGAAGCTTTTGCTAGTCAGCTCTTAGGTGCAAAAGTCACTGAAAGAGAGTTTACAAACGGCGGAGGGGTTTTTATTACATTTAAACCAAATCAAAATAGTATGCCGGTTAGTTCTAATTTCTTAGATGGGCTTACCAGAACCAATGGGCCTGAGATAAGTTCTCCCGAACTTCAGCACGGTGCGACTGTTGATATCGAATTTGATAATAACGGAATAGTTGATTATGTGGAAATTTGGGCAATGGCTGGAGATTACCCAAACGATAGGCATCCAGATACTTATGTGTTTGCGAAACCTTAATAAGAAAATCCATCCGACGTATGCTGTTTAGCTGCTTTAAGCATTTTAACTCTAAGGGCATAAACTATTTGCATGAAGTTGGTTAAACGAATCTACTTATTTCTAGCCGGGATCGTGATATTTGCTTTCGTGAGTTTAGAGGGATATTACCATTACTCAGCATTGCACTTGGATCCTCAGAAAATCCAGAACGACACCTTATCTAGTCAAGTTGTTTTTGATGCATTGTGGGTGTCCTTGGGAGAGAGCGGAGATATTAGATTCGAGAGTATTACAGCGACGGAGTATGCCCTAAAGTTTTTATATACCACTAATTCTGATCACCCACGTTATATAAAAACTAGCAACGCCGGTTTATTGCTCGCTAGCCAAGTATCTCGTTTATTAGCCTTAAATTCCCCGAAGTTGCGTGATCGAGGTCATATAGCGGGTGTTGTTACAACAATTTGGTTATCTAGAAATTCGGAAGTTTTCCAGCTTTTGGAGTTTGTTGCACGGAAATCATATTTCGGTCATAACCACTTTGGTTTGGATGCTGCGAGTGAGTACTATTTTGAAAAGAGGGCCTCTGAGCTTAATTCAAATGAAGTAGTAAGTTTAATTTCTATTATCAGATCGCCCTCAATGTACGATCCGCATTGCCATCCTCAGCGCTTCAAGGAAAGAGCGTTGAAAATATTCTATCAATTACAAGTTAATTGGCCCGATAAGTATGCTGCAGAAACCTATACAACGCCTATTTTTGAAATCATGAGCGGAAAGGAATGTTCTCAAAATCATAAAAACTAGAGTATCTAGGGTCATGAATATCTAGTGTCAGAGTAAATTAAATCCTTCCTAGATATGAAATCCTGTATCATAGCTATCTCTGCTCGTTCATTACTAAAGCGGCGAACCCGATCTTTATACGTTATCTTTGAAAGCGATGAATGTTCATCGCTTTCTTTGTTTATGGAATCACTATGTTTTCTGATATCGCACTACATCCACAGTTAGAAGAGAACCTTAAAACGCTTGGCTTCAGTGAGCCGACTGAGGTTCAGCAGAAGGCGGTGCCTTTGTTGTTGGAAGGGATGGATCTGTTGGTAAGTTCGCCAACGGGTAGCGGTAAAACCGGTGCTTATCTGATTCCTTTAGTGCAGGAACTCTCTGCGGGTAAATCGCCAACACGTCAGCCGAAAGCCATCGTACTCGTACCTGTGCGTGAACTCGCTGAGCAGGTGTTACAACAGTTTAATAAATTGGCTGCTGGCCTAGAGCTAGATGCTGTTTCGCTGGTGGGCGGTGAAGATTTTAAACAGCAGGAAAAACGCTTGGCGCGTGCTGATTTGGTGATTGCGACACCGGGGCGTTTAGTACCGCATTTGGAAAACCGTTCTATTGAGTTGGATAGCCTAGATCTGCTGATTCTGGATGAAGCGGATCGTATGCTAGAAACCGGTTTTAAAGAGCGTTTGGATCAGATCCTAACCCTTTGCCCAGAAGCACGTCAGACATTGTTGATCTCAGCGACTTTGCCTACGCAGGTTCGTACGTTAGCTCAGAAGCTATTGGTCGATCCTGAGTGGATCCGTGTTGGTCAAAAGCGCGAGGTAGAAGAGGGGATCAAGCAGAGTATTGTCCTCTCTGATGATCAGTCTCATAAAGATAAACAGCTGTGCTGGTTGCTAGAAAACGAATCGTACGACAAGGCGATTGTGTTCTGTAACAGCAAAACTGAAGCGCGCCGTTTGGATGGCTTTTTACGCTACCACAAATTCAAAGCGGCTCTATTGCATGGTGATGTGCAGCAGAAAGGCCGTTTCGCAACGATTGAAGGCTTCCGTAAGGGTACAACAACGGTTTTGGTAACTACTGATCTAGCGTCCCGTGGTTTGGATGTGGAAGGGGTTGAGTTAGTAATCAACATGGAGATGCCGCGTAAGGGCGATCTCTACCTTCACCGTGTTGGCCGTACCGGTCGTGCCGGCCAGGAGGGCCAGGCGATCTCTTTGATCGATCCGCACGAGTGGAACCTAATGTCTTCGATTGAGCGTTACCTGAAGACTCGCTTTAGACGTAAATTAATCGAAAGCTTGGTAGGTAGCTACAAAGGCCCGAAAAAAGTAAAAGCCTCGGGTAAAGCAGCAGGCACGAAAAAGAAGAAAAAACCGGCTAGTGGCAAGAAGAAAGCGCCGAAAAAACCGAAGAAGTAATCTTGGCCGATTTATAGATATAAAAAAGGGTACTTTTGGTAAGTACCCTTTTTTAATGTTTGAGCGTAATGACGATTAAGCCATTAAATCCTTAGTGTGCATGGCAATCATCGCTTCCTCATTGGTCGGGATGACGCGCACAGTCACTTTAGAATCGGCACCATTGATAATGCTGTCGTTGGTTGAATTAGCATGAGGGTTAAATTTAACACCTAGCCATTCACAGCGCTTAAGAATACGTTCCCTGACATTGGCGCTGTTTTCGCCGACACCACCTGTGAATACAATCTGCTCTAGACCTTCGAGTGCTGCAGATAAACGGCCAATCTCTAGTGCTGCACGGTAGCAGAACATATCGATTGCTTCTTCAGCTTCGGGTTGGTCGCTTTGCTCAAGCTCCAACATGTCAGAGCTGATGCCCGACACACCTAGCCAGCCACTTTGCTTGTAGATCAACGCTTCCAGATCATCAGCTGAAAGGTTGTGATGGCGCTGTAGGTAAAGCAAAACACCCGGGTCGATATTGCCACAACGGCTACCCATTGGCAGACCATCTACCGCAGTAAAGCCCATGGACGAAGCAACAGATTTACCCTCGCCGATGGCGCACATACTTGCGCCAGCGCCTAAGTGACAGACTACGGTTTTTAGATGGCCGCTTTTCTGCTCAACAAGTTGGCGCTGAATGTATTCGTATGAAAGCCCGTGGAAACCGTAGCGATGAACACCTTCCTCAGTGTATTTACGAGGCAGGGCATAGTGTTGCTCCAACGAGGATTGCTCGGCATGAAACATTGTGTCAAAACAGGCTACTTGAGGTAGGTCTGGAGCTATGTTTCTGCAGGCCTCGATCAGTCTTAGGTTATAAGGCTGATGCAGTGGCGCTAGTGGAATAAAGCTCGCCAGCTTATCTAATACCTGATCATTAATCAGGATAGGCGCGCTAAAGTGACTACCCCCATGAACAACGCGATGGCCGAAGGCGCATAGAGTGTTGTCACTGACTTCAGCATTTAGCCAGTCGAGTATAGTTTTTAAGCAGGCTTGGTGGCGTTGCTCTTTAGGCACGTCGCTAAAGCTTGGCGTGCTCTTAAGTAGAACTTCACCGGACGCACCTTTCACTTTAAAGCGAGCGGTATCATTAAGGATATTGCCCAGCTTAAAGTTATATAGCAGCTCTAGCTTAGCGCCTGTGTACTTAAACAATGCGCATTTTAAGCTAGAGGAGCCGCCATTAACCGTTAAAATCGTTTCCATACGACCTACTTTTCTTTGTGATGAACCATATGAGATGCCAACGCACAGGAGGCTAGACGAGCAAGCGTTTTATCTGCACGGCTTGTTAGAATGATCGGTACTTTGGCACCCAATGCGATGCCTGCCGATTTAGCGTTGGCTAAATAAATTAGCTGCTTAGCAATCATATTTGCGGATTCTAAATCAGGGGCTAACAGAATATCGGCATCACCGGATACGTCGGAAACAATGTGCTTGTCGATAGCGGCTTGTTGCGAGATCGCATTATCAAAGGCAAGAGGACCATCTAATAGACCACCTGTTATCTGTGAGCGATCTGCCATTTTGCAAAGCGCAGCAGCATCGATGGTACTTTGAATATTAGGCTTAACTTTTTCTACCGCGGATAAAATAGCCACTTTCGGTGTCTGAACGCCTAGTGCACGGCAGAAATCGATCGCGTTTTGGGTGATATCTTTTTTACAGTACAGATCTGGTGTGATGTTGATTGCCGCATCGGTGATGATTAGCGGCTTATGATAGTTTGGTACATCAAACACAAAGACGTGACTCAAGCGGCGCTCAGTTCTGATCCCTTTTGTTTTGTGAACCACTGCGCGTAGCAATTCCGATGTACCTAAATGACCTTTCATCAATACTTCGGCTTCGCCGCGCTTGATCAGTTCACAAGCTAGCTCTGCAGCGGCGTGGCTATGTTCTGTATTGATTAGCTCAAAATTACTGATATCCAGATTCTGTTCTTCAGCTACGGCTTTAATCTTTGCTTCAGGCCCAACCAGTGTTGGGATAATAAGGTCGTGCTCGGCTGCTTCCACTGCGCCAATCAGACTATTGCCATCAACTGGATGGGCAACAGCTGTACGGATAGGGCGAGCCTTTTCAGCTTGTTCAATAAAAAATTCTAGCTGGTCGTGCAGCGGTGGTTTTTCTTGAATAACCATCAAAACCTCGAAAATAAATTGTATTACCCGTTATTTGATAGAACTGAAGGTAATAATTGTATATGACCTGATTATGACGCGCTGCAGCATTTTTGCCAGTGATTCATGTCAGGTTTATACACAAAGGTCGTACATTGGCGTGATTCAGCGTTAAAAAATTCATGTTGTTAAGTCACAAAAAAGCTAAAAATAACCTAAGGTTTAGTAGGGTCTTAAAATACAAGGTGGTATAAGTAAGAGCATATTTGTAGTTTCAGACTATTCAGTCTGGCAGGACGGAACCTCTGGGAGATTTAAGGATGCAACAAACCATTTTTGTGGTTGATGGCAGCTCGACAATTCGTACATTTTACAAAGCAGTACTCGAAGATGCCGGTTATCGCGTAAAACTACATCAAACTGGTGAAAGCTGTTATAAGGCTCTCAGTTTTGATATTCCTGATCTCATTCTATTGGGAGCTGAGCTGCCGGATACAGAATGTGTCGCCTTTGCATCTAAGATTAAAGCTCGTCCTGAGTTTTTACTTGTTCCAATTATTGTTGTCTCTTCACTTCGCTCTATGGAGTTAAAGCGTAACTGCTTTCAGGCGGGCGTAACTGATTTCATTATGAAAAACTGTACTCAGCATTTCTTACTTGAAAGAGTAAAGAATGTGATTGAGCGTAAAGAAACAATGCAGTTTAGTCAGCATATTGCGGGGCAGCGATTCAAAGTGTTAGTGGCTGAGGATAGTGTGGCTTTATTAGCGCTATATGGTCAGATGCTTGAGCAATTAGGCTGTTCACCTGTGCTTTGCCAAAATGGTAAAGAGGCGTGGGAGACACTTCAGCAACACGATGATGTTGATCTCGTGATGACCGATGTCGAGATGCCTGAGATGGATGGTATTGAGTTAAATCATTTGATCCGTTCCTGCTCTCAGTATGATCAAGTGCCGGTGATTGTCGTTACTCAATTCGACCAGGAAGAGCTTTTATGTGATCTATTGACGGCTGGTGCTAGTGACTACATAACAAAGCCGTTCAGTCATGAAGAGCTGCGTGCACGTGTAGGTTCTCACCTTCGAACTCGTCACCTTTATAAGGAACAGCAGCGACTTAATCGAGAGTTGGATGAGGCTAATAGTTATTTGGAAGAACGTGTCAGAGCGCGTACACAAGAGTTGTATGAAGCCAATTTAGAAACGATCCAGAAACTAGCCATGGTTTGTGATTTTAAAGATAACGATACAGGTAATCACATTAACAGAGTGAAAGAGTATTCAGAAGAGTTGGGTAAAGCGATTGGTTTATCGGAAGAAGTGGTCAATCGTCTTGGCTTTTCTAGCATGATGCATGATGTAGGTAAGATTACCACGCCTGATGCCATTCTTAACAAACCGGGCTCATTGGATAACCAAGAATGGGAAGTTATGCGACAGCATTCTGCTATTGGGGCTAAGATCCTGGGCAAAAATGCGTTCTTCAATATGGCGAGAGATATTGCACTCGGTCACCATGAGAAAGTGGATGGCAGTGGCTATCCTAAAGGTTTGAAAGGGGATGAAATTCCGCTCGCTGCTAGGATTGTTGCTGTTGTCGATGTCTTCGATGCATTGGTATCTAAGCGCAGCTATAAGGACGCTTGGACTCAAAAAGAAGCAACCGATGAGCTTCAACGAATTGCTGGAAGTCATCTTGATAAACGTCTTGTAGAGGTGTTTGTAGGTCTGGTTGAATCAGGTAAATTGGATTACATTCGTGCGCACTTCCCTGAAGGAGAGACACAGCTAATCTAAGCCATTTCCCTTAATGGAAACGAATTGCCTTGCCTTTTTAGGTAAGGCTATCATTTAAAGCACGAGTATTCGGTAGATTCTCAGTTTCTACCAAAATTTCCATCTCTTTATGTATCAATGGTCGGCTAAAAAGATAGCCTTGCCCAATATCGCAGCCAAAGTCTCTTAGCATGGCTAACTGATCTTCATCCTCTATCCCTTCCGCAACTACTTTCATTTTTAGTGCATGTGCCATTGTGATGATGGTATGAGTCAATGTGGCATCACCTTGGTTGTGTACCATATCTTTCACAAATGCACGGTCTACTTTTAAGGTTGAGACTGGGAAGGTTGTTAGGTAGCTTAGAGAGCTATAGCCCGTACCAAAGTCATCAATGGTGAGTGATGTTCCAAATTCTAAAAGTTTTTCTAAACGGGGTAGTAGCTTTTCAATATTCTCAGCTAAGAGACTTTCAGTGATCTCCAGTTCAAGTCTGCTAGGGTCAATGCCCGTTTCTTTGATCACTCCATCAACCATATCGATGACGCTATCATCGTTTAGCTGCCTGATTGAGAGGTTAACAGCCATGATCAGAGGGGTGTCGCTGAATTTCTGTAGCTCGATCAGGTCGAGGCAAGCTTGGCGCAGAGCGAACTCACCAAGTTTGTTTATAACCCCAATCTCTTCGGCTATTTCAATAAACTCAAATGGACCCACAGGACCTAATACAGAGCTGTTCCAGCGCATTAGGGCTTCAAATCCCATAATATGACCGGTATCTATATTGTTTTTGCTTTGGTAAGCCATGTAGATCTCACCGCGCTCAAGTGCTTGGCGTAGTTCTGTTTCGATCGTATGTCGGCGTTTTAAGCGTCTATCGAGTTCATGGTCAAAGAAACTGTAACGATTGCGGCCATCCTTCTTAGATTCGAATAGGGCAATATCTGCAAATTTAATCAGACCTGCAACTTCGTTGTTGTCTTCTGGGTAGCACGAGATACCGATGCTCACTGATATGAAGATCTGTTTCCCTTCAATTAGCACTGGCTTTTCTACGTTTCGTAGTATTTTGTCAGCGAGGCTTTCTACTTCAGGGATCTTGTCATAAGTAGCGTACACTAAAAATTCATCACCGCTGATATGACAAATCTGCGCTTTGCCTTTACAGCATTTAACGAGTCTACCAGCGACCAATTGTAATAATTGATCACCAATCATGTGACCAAAAGTATCGTTTACGGTCTTAAAGTTATCTATATCTAGATAGAGAACAGCAACTTGTTGTTTGCTTTTCCAAGCATTTTGTAGCTCTCTAGTTAGATTCTCGTTAGTTCTACGGCGGTTAGGTAGGCCTGTTAATGGGTCAAAATTTGCCTGTTTGTAGAGCTTAGCTTCGGCTTGCTTGCGGCTACTGATATCCTGAACGACGACTACATAATGGGTAAGTTCATCGTCTGGATTAGTTATGTGACTAATAGAGAAAGAATACCACTTACCGTCAAAGTCCGTTTTACGTTCGCCAAACCAGCTGCCTTTCAATGATATCTCATCACTAATTTTTTTTAGGTCGCGAGTAAGAACATTATAAGGAGGGAAATCAATAATGTTATGTCCCCGGGCTTCGTCATGGGCATTCGGCTTTGCGGTTGCTAAGTCAAAGTGACTGTTGGCGTACTCTATGCTCCATAAGTTGTCTGTAATAACGACACTGTCAGGGCTTTGTTCAATTGCTTTGGATAGTTTTTGTACGTTGCCTTCTGCTGTTTGTTTTGCATCAGACATGCGTTTACTGATTTGCAGTGAAACTCTGTAGGCAAGTAATGCTGCGAGAAGAAATAGAACAAATACAATGCCTATAGGACGCATTCTTTCTAGCCATGAGCTAAAGAGCTTAGCCACTGGGTAGGAGTTAAGTGTAATAAGTTTATATTCTGGTAAGTAACCTACGTTGGCGAGGACTTGTTCACCTTTTACTTCAAGTTCTAGCCCTTGCTTAGTTTTACCTGATTGCAGGTTGTATTGGATTTCTGATGCTGTTTCTTGGGCTAAACGCCAACCAAATAGGTCTGAAACAAAACCTTTAGGAACGGGGTAGGACATACGTACTTGACCAAGTTCCCCTAGGAGCCAGATAGTATTGTTATCCGGACTAATAAAGTTTTGCATCAGGGATGATTTTCCTTGAACACGATAAAAAGCGACCACAACGGCAATGATCTTCTTGTCTTTATTAAGAATAGGAACGTAGAAGGGAAGTAATGATTCTCCAAGTAAACCTGCTCTATGGAGGTAGCCTATCTGAGCCGTTTGACTGACTTTTAGGTTTTCTAAAACAGTATTTTGGCTGGGTAATTGCGGTGGATTAATATCACCTTTACTAAGTAAAACCTTACCTTTGATATCAATAAGAGAGAAAACAGCAGCTTCGCCTGTTGCTGATAGCAGATATTCGAATACGTTGGATACCGAGCGTTTTTGTAATTTTTTATCAATAAAACGAGCTTGGACAGTTTTGACGATCAGGCGAGTTTGATGATCAAAGAAAGAGCGGCTTTGGCTGATCAGTGTCTGGTTTTGCTTATAAAGTTTATCGTACTGGCTCGTTTTTACATCGTCCCATAGGGCAATGCTGAAAACGGTCAAAGCAGATAAAAGAATTACCGATAGTAGCGTGAATAAGAGCTTTAACGGTTTGATCCCTTCTTGTCCCGCCATATTTTAAGTTCTCCCTATAGCGCTACCATCGTATGGGTTAGCAACTTCGTGTCACTATAGCAAAGATACATCATCATCTTCTTATGTTAGCTCTTAAAATAAGGAAGAAGAACAAAAATACTGACTTGAATTACAAAAGAATCATTTTTTTTGAGTGATTTATCAAATTTAGTCTACGTGAATTCTGAGCTTGTTATTCAGTGAGTTGGTGAAAGAAGTTTTTTGCTTCGACCATTGCAACGTTCCGAATGGCTTTAGGATCAGTTAAGCTGTGGTAATAGATAATAGGTGGACAGTTATTTCGTCCAGACGGATTGTTAGAGTTGAGGAACCTCATGGGATTATTGATAGATTGGTTTTTGGATTTTTGGGACAACATGCCAGGAGGCAAAATTAGCCGGGCTATTTTTAGTGCTGTTACGCTAGTTATAGTTATCTCTGTCCCTCTCGGTGTCTATTGGAGCTGCCCTCCTGCGGCGTTTGATCCTGTTACTGAAGCCAAAGCGGATGCAGAGGAGCAAGGCGTTAAGGTAACAACGGGCTATCCAACGGTTTATACCTTGCATCGATTGATGGATACTCTGCTGCATAAACCGGGTGGTTATATCACTAATGATGTGGCGCCTCCGGGTATCTGGTTAGACAACATCAGCAATTGGGAATACGGCGTATTAGTGCAGTCTCGTGATCTTGCACGTGCCTTACGTAAAGACTTTAGCCGTTCGCAGTCACAATCAGTTGAGCATCCAGAGTTAACAGTTGCTGAGCCTCAATTCCACTTTGATGCGAACAGTTGGTTATTACCTTCTTCCGAGTCTCAGTACAAGGAAGGTCTAGAAGCACTTCACAAATACCAGACGGAGCTAACTCAAGTTGCTGAATCTGAAGCACAATTCTATGCGCGTGCGGATAATTTGAATAACTGGCTTGGTGATGTTCAAACACGTTTAGGAAGTTTGTCGCAGCGTTTAAGTGCAAGTGTTGGCCAGAAGCGTGTGAATACAGATTTAGCGGGTGATCCTGCTGCAGAACAATCTACGCAAACAGCTTCTGATAAAGAAGTGAAAACACCTTGGTTGGAAATCGATGATGTATTCTATGAAGCACGAGGTTCTGCTTGGGCACTATTACATATCTTGAAAGCGGTTGAGCAAGATTTTGGGCCTGTGCTAGACAAGAAAAATGCGCGTGTGAGCCTTCGTCAGATTATTCGTGAGTTGGAAGCAACTCAGGAGACCGTGTGGAGCCCAATGATCCTTAATGGTGGCGGTTTTGGTTTGTTCGCTAATCACTCTTTGGTGATGGCGAACTATATTTCCCGTGCTAATGCTGCAATTATCGATTTGCGAGAGCTATTAGCGAAAGGTTAAGGGTTGATTAAGTAATTTTTGTTTATCTTTAAGGGGCTTAGTGCCCCTTATTTGTTTCTGGGTCTACACTAAATAGTAGTGGTAGAGGAGAAACGTTATGCCTCGTCGTTTTATTCGTCATCCTGCAGCGATCCCTATTAAGCTGTGTAATCAGCAATCAAAAAACGAAAACGTTACTGAAGTCACCACGCAAGATGTAAGTGCAGGCGGTTTGTCCTGTGAAACGGAAAGTTTGATGACTCCAGGTGATGCGGTAGAAGTTGAGATCTCACTAGAGACACCGCCTTTTAAAACCATTGGTCATGTTGTTTGGTGTAAAAGTAAAGGCAGTGGCTTTTTGGTCGGAATAGGCTTTTCTGATCTTGCAACAGCTTATGCAGTTCGTATGGTCGAGCAGATATGTTACATCGAAGAGTATCGTCAGAAAATCCTTGAAGAGGAGGGGCGAGAGCTCAATTCTGAGGAGGCGGCAATCGAGTGGATTTCAGAACACGCTCATGAGTTTCCACAGAACGTGCACTGATCCAATATCTAGTACTATTTAGAAATAGGGTTCCACTTTAATGTTTTGTTCTTTAGCGATTAGCCATTCATCGCCTTTAAAGACAAGAGTAAGTCGCTTAAAGGTCCTATCTTTGTAGCCATTGGCTGCTTCGTATTTGAGCCAGAAGTCTACTCGAATCTCATTCTCGTGCTGTTTGATATTCCGTAGTTCTTCACGTGTTAATTTGATCCATTCTGGACGATTTAAGGCATCGTAACGCTTCTTCAACCAGTGTTGATGCGTTTTATAAGCGCCATTAAACTCTGATATATAGCTAGCTGTATAAGTTTCGTGGTCTTGGGCTTGCCATGCATTTGTCCAGCGATCTATTAGGGTAGTCGTTAGATCTTGGGGAGAGGCTGCTTTTTCTGTAGTAAGAGCAGTTTCAACAAGAGCGGGTGCTATTTCTGAGCTTATTTCAGAATCTGTGGCAAGGGCTGTAACTACGATCTCTTCCGTTTTAGTAAGTTCTTCGACAGTTTGCGTTTCTTCAATATTAACTTCAGGGCTTATTGTAGTCACGTCAGGTGTTTCTGATGACTGATTTGTGACTGCATCAGTCGTTTCGGATGTATGAGACGCTGCAATTTCAATTGAATTGGTATCTTCAACATCAGGCGTTTGAGGCGCTTCTATTGCAACTGCGAGCTCAACTGTTTCAGACTGCTTTTGTTCAGCATTTTCAAGTGCTTGCTTTAATCGATTGTTTTCTTCAATTGCTGCAGAGAGTTGTTCTTCCAATAATGTTAGCTTGGAGTTAACTTCAGCTTGAAACTCTGCTGGTGGCAGCGACGCAAGATCCTCGACTGGGCGAGAATCTTTCTTATTGGATACGGGCGGTTTAACTTCAGAAATGTCGAGTGTAGTCGCTTTTATTTGTTGAGGGGGAGCTGATTTAGGGCTGTCGTTTTCTAATTCAGGGCTAAGTGTCGGTAAAGTATTAGCTAGTTCAGGACTGTTGTCAGAAGATGATTCAGGGGTTTGAACTGTTTCTTCGGTAGTAATGCTTGGCGGCGCTACATTTTCAGTCTTTTCTGTCGAAGCTTTTGTTTTTGGTTCGGCAAAAATAGGAGGGCTGTTCTCTACGACTTCTGCAGTTTCATCACTCTCATCTGATAGGAAAAACTGATTGATACCAATGCCAATGGCTAGAATGATAGCGAGACCTAAAGCAAAAACTCCTGAATTTGCGGATGTTAAGGGTTGATTATGTCCTTCCGAGCTTTGGAAGTCTTTACGAGTAATAACGTCTTTATGAATCAGAGGAAGTAGTAGGGCTTTTAAACGGCCAATTCTACCTTCTGTCTGATCTATCATCATAAAGTCGGTCCCAATTTCATAAGGGGTCGGAGGAAGCCCTTTAATCGCCGACAGGTAATATATGTAGCCTTCGATGTCGTCTATATGTAGAGGATCTAAAGTGACTTCTATATTGATCCAGTTACTGAAATCTGCTTGTTGAAAACTTTCTGCTTCTGGGTGCAAAACCATGTAATCTTGGCGAATCACCACCAATTTGATTGCACCAGCGGTTGTTTCTGAAGTTTTACATAATTGCTGTAAAGCATTAACGATGCTGTCATCAGAATTAATAGCTTGCTGGTCAATAATAACCAAGCAGAATTGACCTGCATCTTTAGTGTTTCTGAGGGCTCGTATTAGCTCTTTCTTTTGCTTTGGGACTTCTAGCGTATCGGCTAGCTTAGAATAAAGCTGCGATGTTTTTGTTAAAGGCTCGTTGAAAATAGCAACAGGAACCCCTTTATGATGGTATTCACTGATGAATTCATTAATAAGGGTGCTTTTACCTGTGCCTTCAACGCCTTTGAGTATTACTGCATTTTCGAAGTTTAGGGCTTCCCTTAAAGAACTAAGGGCGCGCTTATATCCGGCATGCCTATATGGCCCAGTAAATGACGAATCCGTTTCGTTTGATCCGTTGATATGATCAACATTGCGCTGGTTGTCAGGTAGCATAGATAGAAGCTTATTCTCTTTATAAAACAGTATTTAAGAGCCGTAATTATATTCCCTTAGGATACCGCTTCCAATTACGGATTTTGATAGCTATATCGTTTAGTTATAGCTAAAGCGTAGCGATTATCCACACTTTAGCTGAATCTCAACTTAGCGGGCTTAGGTAAGCGCTTCTTTCATTTTCTCTTGGTATGGTGGCCAGCCCATGGGTTTGCCACCCAAAAGGTGAAGGTGGATATGATAAACCGTTTGGCCCCCATCAGAGTTGCAATTAAATACAGTTCGGTAGCCTGATTCATCGATTCCTAACTGCTTAGCAATAGTGCCAGCAGTTTTGACCATATGACCAACGACTTCTGTATCTTCAGCACTAATATCATTAAGCGTTGCTATATGTTTGCGCGGAATAATGAGTGCGTGTGTTGGTGCCTGAGGGCTAATATCATTGAAGGCAATCACGTGCTCATCTTCGTAAATGATTTCGGCCGGAATCTCTTTATTTATGATTTTACAAAACAGGCAATCCATCAGTTTTCCTCACTGTGATAAATACTTGAATGCAGTATATCCAGTGTTATCAATGGATTAAATACTGAATAACCGTTAGTAAACAAAGTTGTCGCTCGGTTTAGAGTAGCGATTCTGTTTTCCCTTCCGCAAGGATTTCTGGGCAATGGTAACTTTTAGTCACTGTATTATCAGGAAGTACTGATTCAAGATGGACATCAAAACCCCACAAGCGATGAATATGGCGTAGGACTTCTTCGGTGGATTGGCCGAGCGGTTGTTTATTATACATAAAGTGTCTCAAGGTTAGGCTTCGATCTCCTCGGACATCTACGTCGTAGACCTGAATATTAGGTTCTCTGTTCCCTAAGTTATATTGAGAAGAAAGATCTTCACGTACTTGACGATAGCCCGCTTCATCATGGATTGATGTGACTTCCAAATTGGCTTTTTCAGAGTTATCCATAATGGTGAAAAGTTTTAGCTCACGGATGAGTTTTGGCGAGAGGTACTGGAGAATAAAGCTCTCATCCTTATAGTTACGCATGGCGTAGTCTAATGTCTTTTTCCAATCGGAACCTGCGATATCAGGGAACCATTCGCGGTCTTCGTCGGTTGGTTCTTCACAGATACGTTTGATGTCCTGCATCATGTTGTATCCCAATGTGTAGGGATTAATGCCGTTGAAGTAAGGACTATCGAATGGCGGTTGGTAGACAACACTGGTATGTGAGTGAAGAAACTCCATCATAAATCCATCGGTTACTAAGCCCTCTTCATGCATTTGATGCAGAAGCGTGTAGTGCCAGAAGCAAGCCCAGCCTTCGTTCATTACTTGGGTCTGTTTCTGTGGATAGAAATATTGCGCCACTTTTCGAACGATACGAACAATCTCTCGTTGCCATGGTTCAAGAAGTGGGGCGTTTTTCTCTATAAAATAGAGTATGTTTTCTTCAGGTTCTTTAGGAAAGTGCTGAATAACTGGTGTTGCTCCTTCCTCTTTTTTTGGAATCGTGTTCCACAAGTCGTTTAAGTGACGCTGGATATATTCTTCCCGCGCTTGCTGGCGCTCTTTTTCTTCATCTGCTGTCAGCGGTTGTGGGCGAACATATCGATTTACGCCATAGCTCATGAGTGCATGGCACGAATCCAGTAGCTCCTCAACTGTATCTACACCGTATCTTTCTTCGCATCGGCTGATATAGCTTTTAGCAAAGAGAAGGTAATCAATAATCGCTGAGGCATCGGTCCAAGTTTTAAACAGGTAATTACCTTTAAAGAAAGAGTTGTGACCATAACAGGCATGAGCAATAACAAGGGCCTGCATTGTCATGGTGTTTTCTTCCATTAGATAAGCGATACAGGGGTCGGAATTGATTACAATCTCATAAGCAAGGCCCATTCTGCCGCGCTTATAGTTTTGTTGGGTATCAACAAACTGTTTACCAAAGGACCAATGGTTATAGTTTAAAGGCATGCCGATGGAGGCATAGGCATCCATCATCTGTTCGGAGGTAATGACCTCGATCTGATTGGGGTATGTGTCTAAGCCGAAGTCTTTGGCAATGCGAGCGATTTCTCGGTCATATTCGGCAATAAGTTCAAAGCTCCACTCAGCTCCGGTGGATATTGGACTGCGTTTTTTCATGCTGCCCCCTCAACCTTTTTCTCAAATAGACTACGAAATACTGGGAAAATATCTGCTGGGGTTTTTATCTGTTGCATGGCAAAGCATTCTTCCCACTTTGCTTGTAGGCGTTCATATTCGTGCCACAAGTTTTGGTGGGGTCCTGTAGTGATCTCTACATAGGCGAAATACTGAACTTGCTTGAGGATCTTTTCATCAAGGAGCTGGTAGCATTTACTTGAATCTCCATCCCAGTTATCGCCATCGGATGCCTGAGCTACATAGATGTTCCAGTCTGCTGGGGAATAACGTTCTTCTAGAATATCTGAAGTCAGGTCTAAAGCGCTGGATACGATCGTGCCGCCGGTTTCGCGGGAGTAGAAGAACTCTTGTTCATCGACTTCTTTGGCGTGGGTATGGTGGCGAACAAAGACAACTTCGATCTGTTTATAATTCCGTTTCAGGAAGAGGTACAGCAAGATAAAAAAGCGTTTCGCCATGTCTTTAATGCTTTGAGTCATAGAGCCAGATACGTCCATAACGCAGAACATCACGGCCTTGCTTGAAGGCACGGGAACTTTGATTAAATTGTTGTATTTAATGTCAAAGTCATCAAGGAAAGGTACACGCTTTAAACGCTGTTTAATCTCTTCAATTTCGGAATTTAATGCTGAAATCTGTTTCTCTGCATCATCATCGGGTAAACGTTTTTCTAAGGTTGAAATTTCTGCTTTGAGTTCGCGAATTTTGCGGCGGTCTTTACCGGTTAAGGCAATGCGACGTGCGTGGGCTGCTTTTAATGAACGCACAATATGAATCTTGTCGGGGCTACCAGCATTGGTAAATCCAGCTCGGCGGGTTTCAAATTGGGTTGCGCTTTTAAGCTGTTTTTTGACTAGATAGGGGAGTTCCAAACCATCAAACATAAAGTCTAGAAATTCTTCCTGATCGATCTGGAAGGTGAAATCATCTTCCCCTTCACCTTGATTGCTGGCTTGGCCTTCACCGCTGCCGCCGCCACCGCCGCCACCTTGCGGGCGTTGGAACTGATCCCCTACAACAAACTCTTTGTTGCCAGGGAAAACTTTATTACGAACGCCGCCTTCACCATGATGAAAAATTGGTTCGGAGATGTCCCTGCGAGGAATGGTAACGCTGCCACCTTGTTCGATCTCTTTGATGGAGCGGCTGTTCACCGCATCTTCTACGGCATCTTTAATATGCTTTTTATAGCGACGAAGAAAGCGCTGACGGTTAACCGTGCTCTTGTTCTTGGAGTTCAGGCGGCGATCTATGATGTAACTCATAATACTTCTATCCCCGTAGATGGCCTGCACTTAGGCTCTTCATCTCATTCGGGCAGGCCTTTGCCCGAATGAATGCCTTCACCAACTGTTATTGCCGATGAGCTACTGTGATTTTCTAACGCGGATATACCATTCAGACAGTAATCGTACCTGCTTCTCGGTATAGCCTCGTTTTATCATCCGTTTAACAAACTCACCATGTTT
The DNA here is from genome assembly GCF_047778055.1 of Neptuniibacter sp. QD34_54. GTDB lineage: Bacteria > Pseudomonadota > Gammaproteobacteria > Pseudomonadales > Balneatricaceae > Neptuniibacter. The sequence goes on from NZ_CP180546.1 coordinate 935,659, forward strand.
GGTTTGTTCGTCAGTAGAGGCTTTCGCATTAAAGGAAATAACAGGTAACAAGTCTTCCGTATTGGAGAACATTTTCTTCTCAATAACGGTACGCATTTTCTCGTAACCCATCCAAGATGGATTTTTACCGTTGTTATTGGCACGAGCACGCAGTACAAAATTAACAATTTCGTGTCGGAAATCTTTTGGATTACTGATACCGGCAGGTTTTTCGATTTTTTCGAGTTCCTCGTTAATCGCCTGACGATCTAATATGTCACCTGTTTCTGGGTCGCGATATTCCTGATCCTGTATCCAGAAATCAGCGTATGTGACATAGCGATCAAATATATTTTGTCCGTACTCTGAGTAAGACTCTAAGTAAGCGGTTTGAATCTCTTTGCCCAAGAACTCGATATATTTAGGTGCGATAAACTCTTTTAGATAGCCTAAATAGCGATCTTGGATTTCGGCAGGGAATTGCTGCTGTTCAATCTCTTTTTCGAGTACATAAAGGAGATGGACTGGGTTAGCTGCAACCTCTGAAGGGTCAAAGTTAAATACTTTGGATAGAATCTTGAAAGCGAAACGGGTCGATAAACCATCCATTGCTTCATCAACACCTGCAGAATCCTTATATTCCTGCATAGATTTCGCTTTAGGGTCCGTGTCTTTTAGATTCTCGCCGTCGTACACACGCATTTTTGAATACAGGCTGGAATTTTCAGGTTCTTTCATTCGCGAGAGAACTGAAAATTGAGCAAGCATGTTTAGCGTATCTGGTGCACAGGGTGAGTTGTTCAACGAACTGTTTTCTAAAAGTTTTTCGTAGATATGGATCTCTTCAGTTACACGGCAGCAATAAGGTACTTTTACGATATAAATACGATCGATAAAGGCCTCATTGGTTTTGTTGTTCTTAAAGGTCGTCCACTCTGATTCATTAGAATGGGCGAGGAGAATACCATCGTAAGGAATAGCACCCATGCCTTCGGTACTGTTGTAATTACCCTCTTGGGTCGCTGTTAATAGAGGATGGAGGACTTTGATGGGGGCTTTGAACATCTCCACAAATTCCATCATACCCTGATTGGCACGACAGAGTGCGCCTGAGAAACTATAAGCATCTGGATCATGTTGTGGGAAGTCTTCCAGTTTGCGAATATCAACTTTACCTACAAGGCTGGAAATATCTTGGTTGTTTTCATCACCGGGTTCGGTTTTGGCGATGGCGATCTGATCCAAAATAGAAGGGTAGAGTTTTACTACTCTAAATTTGGAAATATCGCCGCCATATTCGTGTAAGCGCTTAGCTGCCCAAGGTGACATGATCCCTTTTAGATAGCGGGAAGGGATGCCGTATTCTTCTTGCAAAATAATGCTATCTTCTTCTGGCTTAAACAGACCTAAAGGTGATTCGAAAACCGGTGAGTCTTTAATTGCATAAAATGGAATATGCTCCATTAAATGCTTAAGACGTTCGGCTAAGGATGATTTACCGCCGCCTACAGGCCCGAGTAGGTAAAGGATCTGTTTACGTTCTTCTAGACCTTGAGCCGCATGTTTAAAGTAAGAGACAATATTTTCGATCGCATCTTCCATACCATAAAACTCGCTAAATGCAGGGTAACGGCGGATCAGTTTGTTCGAAAAAATACGACTTAGTCTTGGATCAGCAGCGGTATCAACCATTTCAGGTTCACCGATCGCTTGCAGCATACGTTCAGCCGCATCAGCGTAGATCATAGGGTCCTGTTTACACAGTTGGAGATATTCGTCCAAACTGTATTCTTCCTGCTGAACAGAATCATAGCGGGCTTTATAGTGGTCAAAGATACTCATACAAATCACCTTTATTCAGCCAAGCTTATTTGGATTTTTGAATAATTATGTCAGGCTGTTTTGCTTGCTTACCTGTAGTTAGTGTAGTTCACATTTTTGAACTCTGAACATTTGACTCTAAAACTTTCCTTAAGGTTTCATCGTTTAATAATCTTATGATTTATAAGGACTTATATTTCTTGTAGTTCAAGGTTTTGGATAAACGTAGCTAGAAATCGAGCCGCTTCGCCGCCAGTGAGTGCGCGGTGATCAAAGGTAAGTGAAATAGGAAGAATACGATGAATTTTTATTTCCTCACCTACGGCTACAACTTGTTTGCGAATAACGCCTGCACCAATAATTGCCACTTGTGGGGGAACCACAATTGGATTTGCGTAACGTCCGGCAATAGTGCCGAAATTACTCAACGTGATTGTGGCTCCTTGTAGTTCAGAAGCAGGGATCGTTCTGTTTTTGACATCTGTACGGAGAAGATTTAATCCTTCTCGTAGATGGGAAGGTGAGCGGTTACTAATGTCACGTAATACTGGAACAAATAATCCCTGTTCTGTATCAACCGCGATACCAAGATCAATTTTGGAATGTATTCGCCGACTGAGGGTATTGCCATCAAACCACGAATTAATTGCTGGTTCTGTTGTGCAGGCTTCTGCTATGGCATGGATTAACCGTTGTGTGATATCTGTGTCTTTAGGCCAGCTATTAATATCTGCATCTTCATGAATAGTGACAGGCACGACTTCACTATGCGCTTTGCTCATGACCTGCGCCATATGCTTACGAACCCCACGTAAAGGCTCAGCTTTGCCATGGGTTTGATCCAGTCGAGCGGCTTGTTCAACGTCTTTTGGCGTGATGTTGCCTTGTTGTCCGCTACCTTTTACTTGGTTTAAATCGATATTTAAGCGTTTGGCTAAGGCTCTTACTGCTGGTGTCGCTTTCTGTGTTGTTGCACTGATTTGGCTGCTTGGAGCGGCACCAATAAAGAAGGAATCTTGAGTAGTGGAGTCTGTGTTTGCTTGTGGAATTTCACCGACAACAGTACCACTGTCACTGTCTTCTTGACCTTCAAATTCCAATAGGGGCTCTCCAGTGTGGATAACATCACCTGGCTGCCCAAATAGATGCGCTATCACACCTGCTTGCGGAGAGGGTACTTGAATAATCGCTTTGGCTGTTTCTACAGACAGGAGTACTTGGTCTGTTTCTACAGAATCACCTTCTTTGATATTCCATTCCACAATTTCTGCTTCAGGAAGTCCTTCGCCGAGATCTGGTAGTTTGAAATATTTCATGCGAACTCCAATGTCTCATTGATACTGTCGATGATGTCTTGAGTGTTAGGTAGGTAGTGATTTTCAAGACGGAAATAGGGCATAACAGTGTCATAACCCGTTACCCGAGCAATAGGCGCTTGTAGATCTAAGAGTGCTCTCTCTGCGATGGTTGCAGCTATTTCTGCACCTATACCCGCATTTCTAGGGGCCTCATGTACAATCACAACGCGCCCCGTCTTTTTCACGGAGGCTAGAATTGTAGTCATATCTAAAGGGCTGATACTGGCTACATCGATCACTTCACAGTGCACACCTTTATTTTGGAAATGCTCTGCTGCTGCTAATGTTTCTGTGATCATTGCACCCCAGCTAATTAACGTAATATCTGAGCCCTCACGTAGCGTAAAACAGCTGCCTAAAGGCAATGCTTCGCCGTTATCTAAAATCTCTTGTTGCTGGCTGCGATAGATCCGCTTGGGTTCTAAAAAGAGCACAGGGTCTGGATCTCGAATGGCTGCTAAAAGAAGCCCGTACGCACGTGCTGGAGAGGAGGGAATGACGACCTTAAGGCCAGGAATGTGAGCCAAAAGGGCTTCAGTACTTTCCGAGTGATGTTCAGGGGCATGAATGCCTCCACCAAAAGGAGCTCTAATCACCATAGGGCAGGTGAGACGGCCGCGGGTTCTATTTCGCATGCGTGCGGCATGACAGATGATCTGCTCTAATGCGGGGAAGATAAAGCCCATAAACTGGATCTCAGCCACTGGTTTCAAACCTTGGCTGGCCATACCTATACTCAGCCCTGCGATCATAGACTCTGCTAATGGCGTGTCCATTACGCGCTTAAGGCCAAACTCATCTCTTAGATTCGCGGTAGCGCGAAAAACACCGCCATTAACGCCAATATCTTCTCCCAATAGAACGATCTCCTCGTCCCTTCGCATCTCTGAGGCCAAAGCTAGATTGACCGCTTCAAGAAGACATACTGAATGTTTCATGATGCATCCTCCACAGCATGGCTAGCATTTGGCATCGCCTTGATTGTCGCCCAGTCCCTCTGTTCGATGAGATGCTCGGGTAGCTCGGCATACATGTAATCGAACATGGACTCGGGAGCTTGAGGATCAATTGCTAAATACTTTTCTGCTGCTTGTTGGACGAGTTGCGTGATCTCTTGTTGAAGAGCTTGTTCTTTCGATTCGTCCCAAAAGCCTTGAGTAACCATGAAGTTACGCAAGCGTTTTACTGGTTCTTTCTCCCAAGCTTGCTTCAGTTCTTCGTTATCCCTGTAACGGGTCGCATCATCAGCGGTAGTGTGGTCACTTAAGCGGTAGCTTATGGCTTCAATTAGGGTGGCTCCTTTACCGTCATAAGCGCGCTGTAAAGCTTGAGTTACCGCTTCATGCATAGCAATCACATCGTTACCATCCACTTGCATACCGGGAATTCCAGCGGCTTGTGCTTTGTCAGCTAACTGAGCGGCAGCGGATTGGATTTTACGCGGTACAGAAATTGCCCACTGGTTGTTGTTGATGATAAAGACTACAGGTAGTTGCCATACCCCAGCGATGTTTAGGGATTCCATAAAATCCCCTTTAGAGGTGCCGCCATCGCCAATTAAGGTCACAGCAGCGTGCTTTTGATTACGTACTTTTAGCGCTGTTGCAACACCACAGGCATGCAATGATTGAGTGGCGATTGGGACTGAGTTAGGGAAGTCCTTCTTCATATGGGGTGAAGCATTGCCTCGTTCATCACCGCCCCAATATAAAAGAATATCTTCAAGGGCGAGTCCTCTAATCATCTGGCAGGCATGGTTTCGATAGTAGGGCACGAGAACATCTTCTTCGCTCATGCAGAGTGCCGTGGGAACATCGATTCCTTCTGAGCCTAGTAGGGATGCGTAAGTGCCCAATTGACCCGTGCGTTGTAGCGCGATGGCTTTAGCGTCAAACTGTCTAGCCAATACCATGTTGTGATAGCAGCGTAGAAACCAATCAGGTGATTGGCACCATTGTGGCAAGCGCTGTGTGGGATTCCCCTCACTATCTAAATATTGCAGTGGTGTGTGACTCATAACTCATCCTCCTAACCGCTATCATTAGCTTAAGCTGCGGAATTGAAGTCGTTAGATGCACTGATGATTTGTTCAGCCTGGTGATTGGCTAGACGATGTACACCTTGCTTAGCTTGCGCCGCGTTTTGATAAAGTTGGGTGAGCGAATCACCTATCTGAATAACTTTTTGGCGGATCTCTCGGCTGTTCTGTTTTGAATATTGCAGTGCTACAAAAATTAAACCGCCCGCGTTGATCAGATAATCAGGTGCGTAAAGGATATCTTGAGCGGCTAGCAGGTCGCCGTGTTTCTCTTCTGTTAGTTGATTGTTGGCTGAGCCAGCAATGATGGACACACGAAGTTGTGGCAGAGTCGTGTCGTTTATAATCGCACCAAGTCCACAAGGGCAAAACACATCAGCATCTACAGCGTAAATCTGATCAGGTGCAACACTCGCAGCGTTAAAGCTTTTCTCGCATTGAGTCACACGAGCTTGATCAATATCGGTAACTGTCAGCTTGGCTCCGGCTTGATGGAGTAAGCGGGCAACTTCGTAACCTACATGTCCTAGGCCTTGGATACTGACGTGCACACCTTTCAGTGACGTTCGATTTAACTTGAATCTGACGGAAGCTTTAATCCCTTCAAACACGCCGAGTGCGGTATAGGGGGAGGGATCGCCAGTGGTTTGAGTGCAGGTTACAAAGGCGGTGCTCTTTTGAATCTGATCCATGTCGCTAATCTGAGTACCGCTGTCCATTGCTGTTATGTATTCACCACCTAAACCATCAACAAATTGACCAAAGCGCTGCATAAGTTCTGCGCGGTTGAAGTCTGATTTTGGCTTAATGATGACAGCTTTGGCTCCACCGTGCGGAAGTCCAGCAAGTGCTGCTTTGTAACTCATACCTCGAGCCAATCTAAGCGCATCAGTTATGGCAGAATCGTCATCGTTGTAGTGAATAAACCTGCAGCCGCCGATCGCGGGGCCACGCAAAGTCGAGTGAATGGCAATGATAGCCTTGAGGCCCGTTTCAGGGTCGTGGCAGAAATGTAGGCGTTGTGTGCCATTGCTTTCCATCTGTTCAAACATCACGGGGTCCTCCGTCTGTATCTACAGGAAAACATCAATTGTGTGCAGTTAATCGGTGATTTGTGGGTCGCACTTTTACCAGTTAACTGAACTTTGTATGCGGTAGCGTGTCTTTTGGATCTCTACACTTTTGGAATAGCACAGTTTTAGGCAAATTTCAGATTGAAAAATTCAAAATAAATTACAGTCTCTCAAGCATTTTGCAGGTGCGAAATGGCTAGAAGTGCGTCTTTTCGCTGAATTTACGGGTGGTATGGCAAGAAAATTACTGCGAAACCAAAAAAACTCAAAAAGTTTTAAATTTAGTAGTGGAAAAATCGGTTTTTAAAGGACGATAGAGTCCCATTCAGGATGAATATAGTTATAATCATTGGTTAATAAAAAATAGGTTGGGGCTTTCTGGATAGATGAAAAAAAGTTTCGTTTGTACTGTAGTGATGTTGAGCGCACTGGGCATTCCTCAGAGCAGCTTATATGCTGAAGAAACTGCTCCCTATGGCATTTCGGAAGGGAATGAAGAGTTACTTTTAAGTGGCTTGAATAATCTTAAGAGTCAGGAACTGGACTCGGCTCTATCAGATCTACAGGAGCTTACTGAACGCCGACCAGATTTTCGTCTAGCTCAGTTAGTTTATGCTGATATTCTTGCTGCTCAGGCACAAGGTGCTCCCCTCAGTCATAAACGAGGTGACCATCAGCAAAAAATCGAAGGACTTATTTCTGAAGCTAAAGTTAGATTGCTGATGGAAATGGAAAAGCCATCTGCAGATATGTTGCCTGCAGACATGTTGACTCTATCTCCTGATCAAAAGCATGTCATTATTGTTGATACTCGCTTATCGCGCCTTTTCCTATTTGAAAATCAGAATGGTATCCCTGTGCTTGTTAAAGATTATTACGCTTCGTATGGTCGTGGCGGCACAGGCAAAGAGGTTGAGGGTGATCTAAAAACGCCGCTGGGCGTTTATTTTACTACCAGCCGATTAGAAGATGAAAATTTACCATCTCGATATGGTTCAGGCGCACTTCCGATTAATTATCCTAACGTTTGGGATGAGAGGTTAGGGCGTACAGGCTATGGTATTTGGCTACATGGTTCACCTGTGGAAACTTATAGCCGTCCACCCAAAGCTAGTGAAGGCTGTATATCTCTAACCAACCCTGATTTTATTGAATTGGATAACTTGATTAACTATCAGAATACACCCGTTCTAGTTGGTCATAACGTTCGTTGGATTCAAAAGGCAGATTGGTTAGAGCAGAAAAAGCGTTTCACTAACTTAGTTGAGCGTTGGGCGTCTGATTGGGAAAGTCTTGATCATCAGCGTTATATAGAGAACTATTCTCAAAACTATGACGATGGCAAACGTCAATATTCACAGTATTCTAGCTACAAGAAACGTGTAAATGGTTCTAAAAAGTTTGTAGATGTAAATCTACAAAATTTAAGTATTTACCGATATCCAGATAATCCAAATCTGGTTGTGGCTACATTCCAGCAAGATTACAAAAGTAATAATCTTTCCGGCAGCTCAGTTAAGCGTCAGTACTGGACCTTTGATCAAGATCGCTGGCGTATCGCTTATGAAGGTAAACCATCAAAAGGCAGACCTTAAAATATCAGGGAGATAGGGTTGAGCGATTCAAGTTTAAGTTCTTCTGAACTATTGCTGAGTAATTTATCTGATCATCAGGTTATTCGCATTGAGGGGTCCGTCCAGTGGATGGAATACCTAACTGATCAAGTGAAACAAACCCAACCTGATACATTTGAGATTAAAGGCTCTTTAGCTTTAGATGTTGTACAGAACAATTTGGCTGAATTTCTCCAAGTGGAATCTGGAGCGTCGTTTGTTCAGCAGGAACTAAAACGTTGGTTACAGCAAGGGCGCCGTCTGCAGATTATTGTTAATAGTGATGATGTTTGTACTGACGCTCTTACTTATTTGTTAGGTCTTCCTTCTATCTGTGATGAAACAGGTCCTGCTGTAACGATCATATTGCTAAGTACTCCGGAACTGATTTCTGCGTTGAAGTCTTCTTCATTACTCGCTAGCAAGTTAGATGGCTATTATCAAGAGGATGTTAATTCAGACTCAGTATCTGTGGGTAGTAATAAACCCTTAATTGCTGTTGGTGCTCTTGTAGTTGTTTGTTTAAGCACTGGCGGATGGTATTGGTTTGGTAGCCAAAAGAGTGTTAAAGCTCATGAATTAGTTGTGGCTAACTCAGATGATTCATCCCAGAAAGTTGGTGAAGCAAAGGTGAGGCAACTTGCTCAAAACGAACAAACAGTAGTTGATTCAAACCTAAAAGCTGACAAGCAGATTAAACTGGCGGTAACCGAAGTAATGCTTGACGTTGCTGTTGAAGAAAAAACACCGATAAAGGTGGAGTCTGTTGTTAAGCCATCGGAACCTATTGAGGTTCCTAAGAAACTCAATCCAGAGTTGGTGGCGTCTTTGACCGCTACAGTGGAAAAAGCAAAACAGAAGCGTGATAAAACGTCGCAAAACTCAGTTAACACAGTTGCAGGGTTTAAAGAGCGAGAAGCTGTTAAGATTAATGAGCCAATTAAAGTAGCTAAAGCTGGATCGAGAGAGTTAGCTGCTTCTGAGCCGTCAAACACATTAGCGCAGCTCCAGACCTCTTCTACAATTGAGAGTCAGCGACCAGCTGAATCGGCTTCTGAATTCGTAGTTAAACCTGGCCCTAAAGAAAACAATGAAAAAGCTGTACGCGAAGTTTTCACTACTTGGCATACAGCGTGGGAGAAGCAGAACTGGGATGACTACATCAACAGTTATCTACAGAATACCACCCTATATGGCGTTAAAATGTCCCTCGAAGAGTGGCGTGCTTTTCGTAAAGATCGCTTGCTCTCACCTAAATGGATAAAGTTAGAGATCCAAGCTCCGAAATACACTCGTCTTAATTCGCACTGGTATAGAATTGAATTTTATCAGCGATTCGAGAAGCCAGGCTATGCAGATGAAACAAATAAGCGTTTAGAGCTGACTCTAACATCTGATGGTTGGAAGATTGCTTCTGAAGCTGCAAATGGCACGGTTGTTTTAAAGCGGCCGACCCGCTAAGAAGTCGAAATAAGTGATAAAAAAGCCCCTATAGAGAGGAGCTTTTTTATATTTGATTACTTCAGTAAACCTAAGCTTCTTTCGAGGCTGATTTTCCATTGATCGTCGACTTTAACTAACATTAAACGCTTTTTAACCGCATCTTTATAGTTATCAGACTGATAATGCTGATTAAAGTGTGCTTCAGCTAAATTGTCTCTCAGCATTTTGATGTTGATCTGATTAAGTTCCACACGAATAAACTTAGGTTTGTTTAAACGTTGAGTGCGTTGTTTAACCCACTGCTGGTGGTTTAGCTTAGCATTTGGGCGGTAAAGTGCGGTGTAAGAGTTTACATAGCCCGCATGGTTTTTGTTGCTCCAAGCATCAGCCCAATTATTGATATGTGCTAATACTTCTGACTCTGGAAGAACTTGAGTTTCCAGTTTTGGCGCTTCAGGTACTGCATTTGTTTGTTCTTTTATTTTGGCTACTTCTTTCGCAGGAGCTTCTGCATTGGCGGCAGTAACAATCGTTGGCTCGCTCACAGCGACAACAACTGGCTTATCTTTAGCCTTAGCTGGTGTTTCTATTTTTGATTCAGGATCCGAAGTAATCGTTGTTAGAGTAGCAACTGGAGTCTGTTCTTTAGGTATAACAGGTTTTATAACCTGAACGTCCACTTTAGCTTTTTCTACTGCAGCAAGTTTTACTGGCTGTTGAGGTGCTGCCACCACCATAGGATTAGAAGGGCTGCCTTGGATTGTTGGAGTTTGGTTAATCATAGCAAGGTTTGGCCCTTGCTCAGCTGAATTTAAATCCAATGCCTTATTGTAGGCTTGTGATGCTAGCGTTGCATAAAGTTCTTTTAAGTTAACATGCACTTGTGCGTAGCTTGGGTGAGTCTGGAACGCTTGCTGAAGTGTTTCTATTGCTTGAGGGAAATTACCCTCTTCGGAATAGATAACAGCCAAGTTGTTGAATGCCTCTGGGCGATCAGGATGAGATTTCATCAGGCTTTGGAAGATAGCCTTGGCAGCCGCTTTATCACCTTTATTACTTAGGATAATGCCTTTGGTCAGTTGTGCTGACGGAAGGTTAGGTTGCTGTGCTAAAAAAGCATTAATTTGGGTTAATGCTTCTTGGTGGTTACCCTGTTGGCTTAATTTTAAGCTTTGTTCGATTGCAGGTGATGAACTAGCTGCAGCAGGCTTAGTAACGCTTACTGTAGTGATATATTCACGAGAGTCTTCGGTGATAACCGGTTTGGCTTGCGGACGAAGTTGTCCGCTATGTGCGGCTCCTTTCTCTTCAGCTATCCATTTTTTGACTTCTGCAAGTTTAGTCTTCATCCACTCTTCATCGATCTCAGCCGTACGCATGTCAGCTTGATCAGTTGCTTTTTCCGGATCACAACTGTAATCGTTTGTACGCCCACCCTTGTAGCAGAAGCCTTCAGGGATTGGTTTGACTGCTTCGGTGCTCGCGCTATCTGATTTGATATTTGAGGAAGTGTTACAGCCGGTCAGTAGCGAAACTGAAATGATTGTACCAATGGTCGTACGTAATAAATTTTTACCGTTGTTTAATTCGAATTTCAGCATGGATTAAGGCAAGTAATAAGATGATGAAGTAGAAGATTATACGCATATAACGATTGATGTCATATTCAAACAGTTGTTTTCAATAGTGGCCGAACTTTTTAATAAGTGGGAGAATGTATTCTCATGAGAATACAGGGTGCTATGGGCAACTTTTTACCCATTAGGTACTAAACCTTACGCATTGAGTTGGTGTTTAAACAGGAACTCGCCGAGTGATTAAACTAACGAAAAGTTACGCCTTAATATTTTCCATACTCTTCTCTCAGGTTTCATTTGCTGAGCAGAAAAATGAATGGGGTTACGCAATGCAACCCGGCGAATCAGTCTGGAGTGTGGCGCATGAGCTGCTTACCGATTGGAGAGAATGGAAAACGATAGAGCGCCTAAATAATGTGCGTAATGATCGTCAAATGTCTCCAGGCACTGTTTTAAAAATTCCGCGTAATCTAATTCAAGAAAAGCGCTCTGATATCAAAATCCTGGATGTGAATGGAGATGTCACGGCGCAGGTTAAATTGCGTGAAGGAAAAGCCAAAGCGTTACTTCCTTTGAGTCGTGGTCAGAGTTTATCTCAAGGTGACTTGATCAAAACAGCTGCACAAGCTTCGGTATTACTAGAGTTTGATGATGGTACTCAGGTGCTATTACTGGGCGAAAGTGTGCTTCGTATTGAACAAGCAACGGTGATCGGAAACAAGCGTAAGGTTGTCGATATCAAAGTTTTCCTAGAGGAAGGTGAAGCTGAAATTCGTGCCAATCCAGCTAAAGTTCCGGGTTCTCGTTTCTTGATCGATACGCCAGTTGCTTTTGCTACGACTAAGGGCACTACCTACCGAGTGAGAGCTGAAGGGGAAAGTACAGCAGCCGAGGTTACTCAAGGTTTAATTGGTGTAGGTAACAAGTTAGGCGCTACCAATGTCCGTCAAGGGTACGGAACTTTGACTAGGGCTAATCAGCCCCCTAAAAAACCGAAAAAGCTTCTACCAGCGCCTGAATTGCCGGAAATAGATAATGTGATCCGTTATCTACCGGGGAAACTGGCTTGGAATAAGCTGGATGGTGCTGCTCAGTACCGTAGTCAAATCTCTCCGGACCAAGCATTCACGGCAATTGTATACGACCAGATTTCTGCTCATCCAAAAATGGGTTTACCTGCGGCCTTAGAAGATCGCTCCTATTGGATTCGTGTGAGTGCAATCAGTGCTGACGGTTTGCAGGGATTATCTGCGTTAAAGCAGATTAATATTGAAGCGCGTCCTTTCCCGCCTGTCCGTCAGGGACCTATGCCTTCTGACTCTCTCTATGTTGGTGACATTGAATTTAGTTGGTCTAAACCAGAATTGGCCGATTCATTTGTTTTTGAGATTGCTAGAGATCAAAGCTTTACTGAGATTGTCGATAAACAAGATAATATTACGGAGACTCAGCTTGTTGCAGTTGTGTCAGAGCCGGGTAATTTCTTCTGGCGCGTGAGTAGTGTAACGGCAGAAGGTAAGCGTGGTCCTGTTGGTCATGCGGGTGCGTTTAAAGTAAAACCCGTTCCTCCAAAGCCGGAGATGAGAGAGCCTGTAAGCAGTGAATCAGAGATCTCTTTTAGTTGGCAGGAAGAGGAGGGTGTAAGTTTCTATCAGTTACAGCTTGCAAAAGATAAAGCGTTTAAGCAGCTTGTTGTTGATAACAAAACTGAGCAGGCAAGTTTAGCGATAGATAAGCCGCAAGCAGGTACCTACTATTTACGCGTTAGGTCTATCGACGCTGAAAATTACGCGGGTGAATGGACAGAACCTCAAGAGGTGGTTCAGCCGGTAGAGAATTGGTGGCCAATGATCATTAGTGGATCACTCTCTCTGCTCTTGCTGTTGTAATGCTGGTTCGTTTCAAGCAGATACTCTTGCTAATCCCGCCATTACTCTGCGTAGTCATGGCGGGATTGTCTTCTCTGCCTGAAACGTTTGATCGCTTTATTTATGATGCTTTGGCCAGGCATTATTCCCCAATTAATTTTCAAGATCGTTCAGTTGTTTTAATCGATATAGATCGTCGTAGTTTAGAGGCGTTTTCTGGCTGGCCTCTTGATCGCTCTATTCATGCTCAAGCAATCGAGCAGCTCAGTTCTGCTCAAGTTTCTTCTGTCACTTACAATGTTGCCTTCATTGCTTACGGAGGTCCTCAAAATGCCTCTGATAACGCTTTGCTAAGTGCAATTCGTCAAAATGGCAAAGTTATTTTGCCTATGCTCGCAGAGAAAAATCAGGAGTTATTGCCCTTCAATGGCCTCAAGTTGAGTGGTGCAAAAGTAGCGCACTCGGAGCTTCCGTTAGATTCTGATGAGATGTTAAGGCGTAACTATATGCATGCGGGTATTGGTTTTCCTCGCTGGCCTAATGTCCCTTTAGCGACTTTAAGTATTTATGCGCCTGTAAAAGCAGATGATTTCTCTGGATTAAGAAGTCCCTATCTTAACTTAGGATTTAGTCGTCGATGGAGTCGAGATTATGAGGTGTTGATTCCTTTGGGGGTCGATAAGTTTCTGCAACAGACACCGCGTTATAGCTTGGTTGATTTAGTTACTGGTCAAGTAGATTCGGGTACTTTAAAGAATAAGGCTGTTTTTATTGGCATTGCTGATGCTCAACTCGAACCTAAAAAAGCCCTAGCTCAGGGAATGTTCTCTGCTACTGAGATCCATGCGTTTAATTTTGCTGTATTAAATAAAGGCTATGCTCTATCGCCATCGTTGCCAATCTGGGCTGTAGCTCTAGGGGTTTTAGCTACATTTTGTGTTGGTTTGGTTGGTTTGGTTACGATGCCAATTTGGTTGAAATTATCGTTTATTGTTACGGGCGGAATATTGGTGACGGTGCCGTTGATGATGGTTAGTGTGGGCTATTGGCTCAGTTACTTACCCATGTTGGTAGGGCTGGTATTGGTAAGCATCATGAGTGGCGCTAGATTCTTATTGGCAAAAAAAAGCCCTGAATGATCAGGGCTTTTTCAGAGACTATTTTCGCTTATCTATTTTGTTCACGAGCAATTGCGCGGTAAGCAATGTCTTTACGGAAGTAAGCGCCTTCCCAACTAACTTTCTCTAGCAATTCATAGGCACGTTTCTGTGCTTCTGTAACTGTTTCGCCAAGTGCTGTTACGCAAAGTACGCGACCGCCTGCAGTCACAACGTTCTCACCATCAAGCTTAGTGCCAGCGTGGAAGATTTTAGTGCCTTCAGGGCATTCTGCAGGGAAAGAGATTACATCGCCTTTGCCGTAGTCACCTGGGTAGCCGCCTGCTGCCATAACAACGCCAACAGATTTACGCTCATCCCACTCAGCCGTTGTGTCAGCAAGCTTCTTATCAAGTGCTGCATTACATAGATCAACCAAGCTGGATTTTAGGCGTAGCATAATTGGTTGAGTTTCAGGATCACCGAAACGGCAGTTGTATTCGATAACTTTTGGTGTGCCGTCTGCTTGGATCATTAGACCAGCATATAGGAAACCTGTGTACTCATTGCCCTCAGCTTTCATGCCATTAACTGTTGGCATGATTACTTCGTCCATGATGCGCTGATCGATCTCTGCTGTAACAACTGGAGCAGGGGAGTAAGCGCCCATGCCGCCTGTGTTCAGGCCAGTGTCGCCATCGCCTACACGTTTGTGATCTTGGCTTGTTGCCATTGGCAGAACGTTGTCACCGTCAACTATAACGATGTAAGACGCTTCTTCACCTTCTAGGAATTCTTCGATAACTACACGGCTGCCAGCATCACCAAATGCGTTGCCAGCTAGCATGTCTTTGATCGCGTCTTCAGCTTCAGTAAGCGTCATCGCAACGATTACGCCTTTACCCGCCGCAAGACCGTCAGCTTTAACTACGATAGGTGCGCCTTTTTCACGAACGTAAGCCAGTGCAGGCTCAATTTCAGTGAAGTTTTCGTACTCAGCGGTTGGGATCTGTTGACGCGCAAGGAAATCTTTAGTGAAAGCTTTAGAGCCTTCTAGTTGAGCAGCACCTTCACTTGGGCCGAAGATGCGCAGATCTTCTTTCTGGAAGTGATCAACGATACCAGCAACTAGCGGTGCTTCAGGACCAACGATGGTTAGGTCTACACTGTTTTCTTGAGCGAAAGTGCGTAGGCCATCTAGATCCATCACGTCGATAGCAACGTTTTCCATTTTGTCTTCTTGAGCTGTCGCAGCGTTACCTGGAGCTACGAAAATTTTAGCAACGTTTGCGTCTTGTGCTGCTGCCCAAGCAAGTGCGTGTTCACGACCGCCAGAACCAATAATTAGTACGTTCATTCTGTAATCCTTCTATGTAGAAAACCCCGCATCCAGTGTTTCTCTGGATCGGGGTTTAGGGCAATAAGCCTAAAGGGGATAAACCTAATTGAAGGCTTATTGCTATCTAATGCTTAGTGACGGAAATGGCGCATTCCAGTGAAGACCATTGCCATGCCGTGCTCGTCAGCTGCGTCAATAACTTCTTGATCGCGCATAGAACCACCCGGCTGAATAACTGCTTTAATACCTGCAGCTGCTGCAGAATCGATACCGTCGCGGAATGGGAAGAAAGCATCGGATGCCATAACGGAACCTTTAACTTCTAAACCTTCATCAGCAGCTTTGATACCTGCAATCTTAGCACTGTATACGCGGCTCATTTGACCTGCGCCGATGCCGATTGTTTGGCCATCTTTAGCGTAAACGATAGCGTTAGACTTAACGAACTTAGCTACTTCCCAGCAGAATAGAAGATCACGGATCTCTTGCTCTGTAGGTTGTACTTTAGAAACAACTTTTAGTTCAGATGCATCTACACGGCCAAGATCAAGATCTTGCACTAGTAGACCGCCGTTAACGCGCTTGTAGTCGAAACCGTGTGCACGGTTAGCTGACCACTCACCACACTCAAGTAGACGAACATTTGGCTTAGTCGCCACGATGTCAGATGCTTCTTGAGTTACTTTAGGTGCGATGATCACTTCAACGAATTGACGGTCAACGATAGCTTTCGCAGTGTTGCCATCTAATTCTTGGTTGAATGCGATGATGCCACCAAAAGCAGACGTTGGGTCAGTTTGGAAGGCACGGTTGTAAGCTTCTAGAATGTCAGCACCAACCGCTACACCACATGGGTTAGCGTGTTTAACGATAACACAAGCTGGTTCTTTGAACGATTTAACACATTCTAGTGCCGCGTCAGTGTCTGCAACATTGTTGAAAGACAATGCCTTGCCTTGTAGTTGGCGAGCTGTAGAAACAGATGCTTCAGCTGGCTCTTCTTCAACGTAGAAAGCAGCACGTTGGTGAGGGTTTTCACCGTAACGCATATCTTGTGCTTTAACGAACTGAGTGTTGAAAGTACGTGGGAAGTCAGCAGGCTTCTCATCTTCGCCTTCAACGATCGCGCCTAGGTAGTTAGCAATCATGCCGTCATAACCAGCAGTATGTTCAAAAGCTTTTACTGCTAGGTCAAAACGAGTTTTGTGCGTTAGACCTTTTTCGGAATCGAGTTCAGCAACAACATTGTCATAGTCAGAAGCATTAACAACGATTGCTACATCTTTATGGTTTTTCGCTGCAGAACGAACCATTGTTGGACCACCGATGTCGATATTTTCAATCGCCATAGGTAGATCGCAATCAGGGCGTGCGATAGTTGCAGCAAATGGGTAAAGGTTTACAACCACCATATCGATTGGGTTGATGCCATGCTCAGACATGATGCCATCATCCTGTCCGCGGCGACCCAAAATACCACCGTGCACTTTAGGGTGCAGAGTTTTAACACGGCCGTCCATCATTTCAGGGAAGCCTGTGTAATCGGATACTTCTACTGCAGGAATGCTATTTTCCTTAAGTAGTTTGTAAGTACCGCCAGTAGAAAGGATTTCAACGCCGCGAGCGTTTAGGGCTTGTGCAAACTCAACGATACCTGTTTTGTCAGATACGCTGATCAGTGCACGGCGAACGGGAGTGATGTTCTGTGCCATTGTGTCTGGATTCCGAGTAGTCTTAAAAAATTGTGGATTAAAGCAAGCCGTACTGTTTTAGCTTTTTACGCAGCGTACCGCGGTTAAGGCCTAACAGTTGGGAAGCTTTAGTCTGATTATCTTTTGTGTAAGTCATCACTGTTTCGAACAGTGGTGCTTCAATTTCAGAAAGAACCATTTGGTACACGTCTGTCACTGGCTGACCGTCAAGCTGACGAAAATAGTTGTTCAGTGACTGCTCTACATTGTCACGTAGAGTCTGGTTAGTAGCTTCTGCTGGGTCGGACACGAGAGCCGGTTGCTTAATTTCTTTGTATTCCACAGTACTAAATATCCAATCTAAACTAGGCCGCAACGTTGTTTGCTAAAGCTTCATCGAAATATTTTTCGATAGCTGCGGCCTGATCTGCTGCTGTTTCTATAATATTAAATTGCTTGCGAAAGCTACTTCCGTTTGGCTGATTCTGCAGATACCACCCTACATGTTTTCGCGCGATACGAACGCCCATGTAGTCACCATAGAAACTATGTAGTTCCTGCAGATGAGCTAACAGAATTTCTCTAATCTCAACTAGTGATGGAGGGGGCAGGATTGTACCTGTTCGCAGATAATGATCAATCTCTCTAAACAGCCAAGGTTGACCTTGTGCTGCACGACCGATCATTACTGCAGAGCAACCAGTATGCTTAAGTACCCATTCTGCTTTTTCAGGAGAAGTGATATCTCCATTAGCAAAGACGGGAATGGATATAGCGTCAGCAATACGGGCGATAGTGTCGTATTCTGCCGTTCCCTTATAGCCGCAACGACGTGTGCGGCCATGAACTGCCAGTGCTTGAATACCTGCGTCTTCAGCTATTTTCGCAACAGTTAAACCGTTACGATTGTCTTGATCCCACCCTGTGCGGATTTTCAGTGTGACTGGAACATCCACTGCCTGAACAACAGCATTGAGAATGTCTTTAACCAGTGGCTCATCCTTAAGTAATGCAGAACCTGCAGCTTTATTGCACACTTTCTTCGCAGGGCAACCCATATTGATATCAATAATCTGGGCGCCGCGTTCTACATTCATTGCCGCAGCGTGGGCCATCATCTCTGGGTCGCCACCCGCGATCTGAACAGATCGAGGTTCGGCTTCACCGCTATGATTTAGACGAAAAGCAGACTTTCGTGATTTCCATAAGCGAGTATCAGATGTAACCATTTCCGAGACTACTAGACCTGCGCCCATACGTTTGCATAACTGCCTAAATGGTTGGTCAGTCACGCCAGCCATTGGTGCAAGAATCACCTGACTGTCAATGATGTATGAACCGATCTGGAACATAGCGAGCCTTAAAAATAGTTAATAAACACCCGCAGCGTCACGAATGACACTGTTAGTTGAGTGATTAGGGAGGCGAACAATCATACTCCTTAGCGCTAGGGTCTCCAAGGATTTTTTTGATGATTTTTTGAACAATTTACCTTGATTTTTTATAGCGCTGGCGCTAGTAGTTCAAGTTGGTAATTTATGCCACGCATGCCGGGAGACATTAGGTCTAGGGAGATCTGAATGGGTTGATGAGTAGGCATGGACTTCAGGTTAACAGCTGATCGATCTAGATAGGATTCAGGCTGAAGCGTTCGACTTGCAACAGGTCGACCTTTGAGATCTGAAAATGCTATATGAAGAGCCGGATAAGGCTGGTTATGATTCGCTTCATTTATTAGGACTAAATCAATAGTTATTGCATCAGCGATTTCTGAATGCGGGCGAATTAAAAATTGTTGATTGGTTATTTTAGCGGTATCGACTCGCGTGGGAATATTGCAATCAATATGTTGGCAGACTGTGTCATATAGAGGTCTATATGTGTGAGTCCAATATAGGTCACCACGGTTAAACCAAAGATGCTGAGCTATTAACGTTAAGGCTGCTAAAACACAGCCAATGAACCACCAAGGTGAAGATGTGCCATTGTTAGTACTGCGATTTAGTACAACAGGTTCTGTTTCTATGGTCAGGGTTGGCACATCCGCAGGTGCGACGGTTTTAATCAGCTCTTCTTGGCCTTTTATAGGGAGTGATCTAGCAGTATCGACTGATTTTTCAGTTGATGGTGTTTCTGTCGTAAGATTTAAGTCTAAATCTAATTTATTAAAGGTGTTTGTTGTTTCGTCTTTCCTGGTTGTGACTTTAGGGGGGGGGACTTGTTCTGCGGCTTTCGGTTTCAGTTCATGTTCTATAGCACAAAAGATAACTAGACAGGCACCGCACCTTACCTGTCCGTTAGCTACCTTTAATTGTCCAGGTGTAACTCTAAATTGAGTTTCACAGCTTGGACATTGAGTGATTATGCTGCTTTTTTGCATCTGGATTTAACTGTGTTTTGTTCCTGTAACACGAATCCAACCCTCTTTTTCGGCGATAGGGTCAAGGTCAAACCATTCACTATAAGTATTAATGATCTCTGTAGCTTGTGGGCTTAATAGGCCTGATAAGCAGAGTTTACCGCCAGGGCTCACCAATGCTTCAAGTGTAGGTGCTAGTTGGACCAATGGTCCAGCTAGAATATTAGCTACTAGTACCTCAGCTTTCTCAGAAGGCGTATTTTCTGGCATGTAAACATGCAAAGAGTCATCTTCTAGACGGTTACGGGCGAGGTTGTCTTTTGTTGCTTGCAGCGCTTGGGGGTCGATGTCGACGCCGATTGCTCGTTTTGCACCGAGTAACAAGCCTGCAATTCCCAAAATACCTGAGCCGCAACCATAATCAATTAAGAAATTAGTGTTGCTGATATTTTGATCTAGCCACTCTAAACACAAGGCGGTAGTTGGGTGTGTGCCTGTACCAAATGCAAGGCCTGGATCGAGCATCAGGTTAACCGCATCTGCTTGAGGTGGTTCTCGCCAGCTCGGGCATACCCATAGGCGTTCCCCAAATTGCATCGGATGGTAGTTATCCATCCACTCTCTTTCCCAATCCTTGTCTTCGAGAATTTCTGCTTTGATAGAAGGGGCAGGGAGCTCAGGGAATAGCTGTTCATGGCCTTGCTTAATATATTTTAGTGTCTCTTCTAGATCATGCTCCGCTGAGAAAAGGCCGGTAATAGTTGTGTTTTTCCAAAGCGGGGTAGTGCCAAGGTCAGGCTCAAAGATAGGCTGATCTTCACTGTCTTCGAAGGTGACGGCAGCGCAGCCAGCACTGAGTAATAAATCTTCGTAAGGTTCAGATTGATCGGGATTGGTTTTGATTTTGATCTGCAACCAAGGCATTAGTTTTCTTCCATATCAAGCGCTTAGATGAATTTATAGTATCGGTCATAATTGCAGATAAGAACAGAATGTTTTGGCGCTAGAGAATAAAAAACCCGCCGAGGCGGGTTTTTTGATTGGATTTCGCTTACAGACCTAGCTTCTTCTCAAGGTAGTGGATATTGACTCCACCTTCTTGGAATTTAGCGTCACGAACAATATCTTGCTGTAAAGGAATATTGCTGCGAATGCCATCAACTAGCATCTCACCTAACGCAATTTCCATACGCTTAAGTGCGGTCTCACGATCTTCGCCGTAGCTGATCAGCTTAGCAATCAGAGAGTCGTAATGAGGTGGAACTGTATATCCGTTGTATAGATGAGAATCTACACGGATACCGTTACCGCCTGGCGCGTGGAAGTGTTTAACTGTACCTGGGCTAGGCAGGAAGGTCTTAGGATCTTCTGCATTGATACGGCACTCGAAGGAGTGGCCCTGTACTTTAATATCTTCCTGTTTCAGTGAAAGAGGGTAGCCAGACGCAATGCGTAGCTGTTCTTTTACGATATCTACACCAGTGATCATCTCAGTAACAGGATGTTCTACCTGTACACGAGTGTTCATTTCGATGAAGTAGAAGCCGCCATTTTCGTATAAGAATTCGAAAGTACCTGCACCGCGGTAGCCAATCTCTATACATGCATCAACACAAGCTTGAAGTACTTGAGCGCGTGCTTCCGGATCTAGGTGAGGGGCTGGTGCTTCTTCAACAACTTTCTGGTGACGACGTTGCATAGAACAGTCGCGGTCGTATAGGTGAACTGCGTTGCCTTGACCATCAGCTAGTACTTGAACTTCCACGTGACGCGGATTTTCTAAGTATTTTTCCATGTATACCGTGTCATCACCGAAAGCTGCAGCAGCTTCGGATTGGGTTACATGGATAGAGCTGATTAGGGACGCTTCAGAGTGAACAACGCGCATACCACGGCCACCACCGCCGGCAGCGGCTTTGATGATTACTGGGTAACCGATACGGCGAGCTATCTCGTGAATTTCTTCAGGGTTGTCAGACAATGCACCGTCTGAACCTGGAACGGTTGGTACGCCTGCAGCTTTCATCGCTTCGATTGCAGAAACTTTATCACCCATTAGGCGGATAGTTTCAGCTTTAGGGCCGATGAAGGTAAAACCTGAGCGCTCAACCTGTTCAGCAAAGTCAGCGTTTTCTGCTAAGAAACCGTAGCCAGGGTGAATGCCTACAGCGTCGGTTACTTCAGCAGCAGCAACAATTGATGGGATGTTTAGGTAACTTTTAGGCGATGGAGCAGGGCCAATGCAGACAGCTTCGTCAGCTAGGCGCACATGCATTAAATCGCGATCTGCCTGAGAGTGGATAGCAACGGTTTTGATATCCAGCTCTTTGCAGGCGCGAAGGATACGAAGCGCAATTTCGCCTCGGTTCGCAATCACTACTTTATCGAGCATCGAATGGAGATCCTTGCTTTTGCGTTAGAGGCTTAAACGATAGTAACCAGTGGCTGGTCATATTCAACAGGCTGGCCATCTTCAACTAGGATAGCTTCGATTACGCCTGCTTTGTCAGCTTCAATTTGGTTCATCATTTTCATTGCTTCAACGATGCAGATTACGTCGCCAACTTTAACTGTCTGACCTACTTCAGCAAATGCTGGAGAGCTTGGGGATGGTGCAGTGTAGAACGTACCAACCATTGGAGACTTAACAACGTGACCTGAAGTTTGAGGTGCTTCTGGTGCAGCTTCGGCTGCTGGAGCAGGTGCTGCAGCTGGAGCAGGCGCTGCAACAGCAACAGGTGCTGCAACAGGGGCAGCAACTACGCTAGAGCCACGGCTGATGCGTACGGACTCTTCACCTTCTTTAATTTCGATTTCGTTAATGTTGGATTCTTCCAACAGTTCAATCAGCTTCTTGACTTTACGAATGTCCATTCTGACTTATATCTCTCTAAACTATCAGTATATTGTTTATTATTCGGCAATCTTTCGAACAGCAGATTGCAAAGCAAATTCATATCCCTGTGCACCTAAACCACAAATTACGCCATCAGCTACATCTGAGAGATAAGAATGATGACGGAAAGTTTCGCGAGCGTGGACGTTGGATAAGTGAACCTCAATAAAAGGAATACTTACGCCCAATAATGCATCGCGAAGGGCAACACTTGTGTGAGTAAAAGCAGCGGGATTTATAATTATGTAAGCAATACCTTCGTCCTGAGCTGCATGGATGCGTTCGATCAGGACATATTCGCGGTTGCTTTGGCAATGAACCAACTCGTGCCCACTCTTTTTGGCTTGTTCAACCAAATTTTGGCAAATGTCATCCAATGTATCTGATCCATATACTTCAGGCTCACGCTTCCCAAGAAGGTTGAGATTAGGGCCGTTTAGTAGCAGGATCTTTGCCATGACTAATTTCCAGAAAGTGGGCTATTTTTCACGATTGAGCCCATAGTTTGCCGTAGTCTCTTTATCTTGTCTACATCTAAGCAAGTTTTTGCTGTTTTGCTTCATTTTTACCGAAAATGCCTTCTAAATCCCTACGAAACATGAATATAAAATGAATTTTTGCTGCTTTGTTGTATTTGGTTCTTCTAATATTCGTTCTTTTGACTATAGTTTGAGGTTTTTAGCTACAAGTTTGTTGACGTTGTCTTCAATATTGTGGATATTGCAATGCGGAAGTTGTGTTTAAACAAAGGCAGCAAGTGAAGGATTCTGATAATGATTAGACGGGTTGTATTTAACCAGAAGGGTGGCGTTGGTAAATCCAGCATCGCAATTAACCTAGCGGCGATCAGTGCGGCGCGCGGTAAGCGTACTTTGGTTATTGATTTGGATCCTCAGTGTAATTCTAGTCATTATTTGTTAGGTGAAGATTATCAAGAGGTTACGCCGGATATACGTGACTTCTTTGAGCAGACACTCACGTTTCAGTTGAAGCCCGAAGGACCTGAATATTTTATTCACCAGACCCCCTATGAAAATTTGAGTGTGATGCCGGCAAATGCAGAACTGGGTGACCTTCAGTCCAAGCTGGAGTCTAAGCACAAGATTTATAAACTGCGTGATGCCTTAGATAAGTTGGCGGATGATTACGATGTGGTTTATATCGATACACCTCCTGCATTTAACTTTTATACCTTATCAGCGCTAGTTGCTTCCGATCGCTGTTTGATCCCGTTTGATTGCGATGAATTTGCTCGTCAGGCTTTATACAGCTTGTTGGCGAATGTGCATGAAACCCGTGAAGATCATAATGATAAGCTGGAAGTTGAGGGGATTGTGGTGAATCAGTTCCAGCCTCGAGCGAGCCTACCAAAACGTATTGTGGGTGAGTTACTGGATGATGATTTGCCTGTGCTAGAAACCAAAATCTCTGCATCGGTTAAAATGCGTGAGTCTCACGATGATACTTGTCCGTTGATTCATTTTGCACCTAAGCACAAACTGACTCAGGAATTTGTGACGCTATTCGAAGAGTTAGCTCACTAATATTTAGGTTGTGACATTGGACATAAAAAAAGCTGCATCAATGCAGCTTTTTTATGTTTGAAGGATGCCTTAGCAGGCTTGTTCTTCTTTCTTCGGTGCGTTACAAGCAAGCTCTTCTGGTGCAACGATTGCGCTACCAATAAGTAATGAGCCTTTGTGCTCACCAACATACATCTTTGTGGTGGAGCGCTTGTTTTTATTGTCGATGAAGACAATGTTAAGTTGACCAGAGGGTTTTAAATTCAGCTCATAGGTTTTGCCATCTTGAACATAGCTAGGGTTTGTTCCCTCAGCAATAGGTTCAATGAAAATACGACGAATCTGACGGCCTTTGAAACCAGATTTAATATATTTCTGTAATGAGCGACGAGACTCCTTGTCGACACCTTCCCAGTTAATCAGATTAAAAATACCTTGAGCATCACGGCTGCCAAAAGAGTTGAGGTAATTTTGTACCAACTCACGGTTCTGATCGGCGAAAGCGCTGTTGGAGATCAGGATTGCGAAAGCAGTAATAAGTGTCTTTCGAAGTGTCATTTTTCACCTCTGTTTTTATGAATTTCCTGAGACAGCTGTGCTTAGTATATATTTTTTTAAGCTTACGAAAAGCTGAATGGCTATATGTGAGGGAATTTTATGTAATAAAAAACCCCGCGAAGCGGGGTTTTTTGAATAAGATTGGCAAAAGAGAAACTTATTTAGCTTCTTCGTACGCCTTAACGCCAGCAACGATAGCTTCTTTAGCTGCTGCTGCGTTGCCCCAACCTTCAACTTTAACCCACTTGCCTTCTTCTAGACCTTTGTAGTTTTCGAAGAAGTGCTTGATGCGGTCAAGTTCTAGCTGCGGAAGATCTTCAATGTCGTTCACATCACGGTAAGCTTTAGTTAGCTTGTCGTGTGGTACAGCAACTAGCTTAGCATCTTCACCAGCTTCGTCTGTCATGTTAAGAACGCCTACTGGGCGGCAACGGATAACAGAACCAGCGATTACTGGGTAAGGAGTCAGAACTAGTACGTCTAGTGCGTCGCCATCGTCAGCTAGTGTGTTGTTGATATAACCGTAGTTAGCTGGGTAGAACATTGGTGCAGCCATGAAACGGTCAACGAAGATCGCGTCTTCTTCTTTCTCGATCTCGTATTTAACCGGAGAGCTTTCTGCCGGAATTTCGATGATTACGTACAGATCGTTTGGCAGATCTTTACCTGCTGGTACTTGTGCGAAGCCCATGTTTGTCTTCCTGTAAGTAGTTTTGAAAAGGTTACATCTAAAGTCTGGGGATTATGTCCCAGACTTTAGCGGTTATGAATACTACTTAAAGCTGAAACGTATAACTTTAAGTATTGAGTTTAGCTGCTTGACCGTCACCAGATTCAGCGTGGTATGACAGCAGAGTCTCTACTTCATTTTTAGAACCGAGTGCTACACCGCTACGTTGGTGAATATGAGTAGGCTCTAAATCCATGATATTTTTGTAGCAAGTGCTAGAGATGCCGTCAGCTTGCTCAATCAGCATGCTCATTGGGTTGCCTTCGTACATTAGGCGAAGTTTGCCCGGCTTAGTTACGTCACGGCTATCCCATGGGTAGCAGAAAATGCCACCACGAGTAAGTACACGGTGAACTTCAGCAACCATAGACGCGATCCAACGCATGTTGAAATTTTTGCCACGTACACCTTCGGAGCCTTCTAGAAGGTCGCCAACATAGTTGCGCATCTCTTCTTCCCAGAAGCGATGGTTTGACATGTTGATCGCAAACTCTTTAGTGTCTGCCGGGATAGTCACATTTTCTCGAGTCAGGATGAAATCACCTGTATGAGCCAATGTGAAGAAGTTAACGCCATGGCCTGTTGTCAGTGCAAGAATAGAGGACTGACCGTATAGTACATAACCTGCTGCAATCTGCTTGCGGCCTGTCTGTAGGTAGGCTTCGTCAGAACTTGGGTCCATACCTTCTGGTAGTTCTAGGATGGAGAAAATAGTGCCCACTGAAACGTTAATGTCGATATTTGAAGAACCGTCTAGTGGATCGAAAATCACTAGGTATTTGCCTTCAGGATTACCGGCTACAGGATGGTCTTCTTCCTCGGATGCCAAGCCTGCTACTAGAGGATTATCTAGTAAGAATTTTTTCAGAAGATCGTTTGCGATCACGTCCATTTTTTTCTGGGTTTCACCCTGAACGTTGGTGTTGTCTGTGGATCCCAAAACTCCAGCTAATTCACCTTCACGAAGTTGGATCGCAACTTCTTTACAGGCAAGCATTAAGGTGCCAATCAAATCAACTAATTTGTCTTCGGTTTCCTGTTGTTTCAGGAACTGGCTCAGCAGAAGCATTCTTGTATTTTCTCTCAAATAGAGTGGTTGGAAAGTTGGCTGGGAATTTTACGTGAAACTTTGATGAAATGCATGGGGTGTTGAGGTATTTCGGTTAAGAAATGCTCAGTATTTTGGCGAAGGAATAGGGATTTTTCCGCAATCTTAAAAATAGTCGTGTATGCGGGCTGCTATCTGAGACCCAAAACAGGCAATTTGGCTGTGAGGCCGGTTATTAAAACTGCTATGATGACGGTCGCTTTTTTGAAGGAGTATACGGGTGCATATTCATATTCTAGGTATTTGCGGAACCTTTATGGGATCGCTGGCAATATTGGCTAAACAGCTAGGACATAAAGTGACGGGTTCTGATCAAAATGTGTACCCGCCTATGAGTACGCAGCTTGAATCCCAAGGTATCGAACTAATTCAAGGATTTGATCCTTCGCAATTTACACCAGAACCCGATCTGGTTGTTGTGGGTAATGCTATGTCCCGCGGTAACCCAGCGGTTGAATATGTACTGAATAAAGGGCTGAAATATACCTCTGGCCCGCAATGGTTATCAGAACATCTCCTTCAAGATAAATGGGTGTTAGCAGTATCAGGCACCCATGGTAAAACTACGACTTCAACTATGCTGGCTTGGATTTTAGATCATGCAGATATGAAGCCTGGTTTCCTGATCGGTGGTGTGCCGTTGGATTTCGGCGTTTCAGCTCGTGTAGGTGATTCCCCTTTTTTTGTCATTGAAGCTGATGAGTACGATACCGCTTTCTTTGATAAACGTTCCAAGTTTGTTCACTACCACCCACGTACCCTGATTATGAATAATTTGGAGTACGATCACGCTGATATATTCCCTGATTTAGCGGCAATTCAGAAACAATTTCACCATGTCGTAAGAATCGTGCCTGAAAATGGTCAGATTGTTCTTCCGCAAGGGGAGAGTGCGTTAGAAGAAGTTATCGAGATGGGCTGTTGGACCGAGGTGTCCAGAACTAGTTTAGAGTCTGATAACAGTGAATGGCAGGCGAAATTACTGAGTGAGGACGGCAGTCAGTTTGAAGTGCTCCACCAAGGAAAAGTGCAGGGTACTGTTACTTGGCAGATGACAGGTCGCCACAACGTTAACAATGGTTTAGTTGCTATTGCTGCGGCGAGAAACGTTGGCGTTCAGCCTCATCATGCGGTGGAAGCGTTAAATGCATTTGCAGGAGTTAAACGTCGTATGGAGCTGCTTGATACCGTTGCAGGAGTCTCTGTTTATGATGACTTTGCGCATCACCCAACTGCAATTAGCACTACTTTGCAGGGCATTCGAGCACAGGTTGGAGATGCTAAAATAGTAGCAGTGGTTGAGCCTCGCTCAAATACGATGCGCTTAGGTACGCATCAATCTTGGTTGGCTGAGTCGGTCGAGTTGGCAGACCAAGTTTGCTGGTATCAGCCAGAAGGTTTGAACTGGTCTCTCGATAAAGTCGTAGAACAATGCCAAGTGCCGGCGCAGGTATTCACGCAAACACAAACACTTATTGATGAACTGGTACCGACGCTAGAACCAGATACTCACATAGTCATTATGAGTAATGGTGGTTTCGAAGGTATTCATCAGCGCTTATTGGCAAAGCTGCGTGAGCGTTTTGAAGGTTAGTTATTCAAATTAGGTTTTAATATTTATGAGTACTACTCAGCAAGAGAAAATTACTTTAGCTATCACAGGCGCTTCTGGTGCGCAGTATGGTTTAAGGCTTTTACAGTGTTTATTGGCTGAAGGTCTGCAAGTTTTCGTAATGATCTCACGTGCTGCTCAAGTTGTGATTAATACAGAAACAGATCTGAAATTACCGGGTACGCCCTCAGATCAAGAATCTTATCTTGCAAATTTGTACTCAGCCAAAGATGGGCAGTTAAAGGTATTTGGGCGAGAGCAATGGATGGCGCCTGTTGCTTCAGGTTCCGGTGCGCCGAGTCGGATGGTCGTATGCCCCTGTAGCACTGGAAGTTTGTCTGCGATTGCTACGGGTGCGAGTAACAACTTGATTGAACGTGCTGCCGATGTGGCCTTGAAAGAGCGTCGGCAGCTTATTTTAGTGCCACGAGAAGCCCCTTATTCTGAAATCCATTTAGAGCATATGCTAAAGCTGACTCGAATGGGAGCCGTGATGATTCCAGCGAGTCCAGGTTTTTATAACCGCCCAGAAACGGTGGAAGATATGATTGATTTTGTGGTCGCGCGAATCCTTAATCAGTTAGGGATAGAGCAAAGCCTGTTACCTCGTTGGGGTGAAGAGCTTATTTAGATGCAATAAAGCCACCTAGCAGGTAGAATTGCGCCCTAAAATAGAGATGTAATGGCTTGATGTAGCCGTTTCTCTTTGAAGGTAAATTTAAAATTCCAAAGTGATCTGATTAATGTCCAAAATTTTAGCGCTTGATACTTCTACTGATGCTTGTTCTGTAGCTTTGAGTCTTAACGGTGAAATTCAGGAAGATTTTCGGGTCATCCCTCGTCAGCATACTCAGCAGCTTCTACCGATGGTGCAGGAAATGTTGGCAAATGCACGGTTAGCTGTCACTGATTTAGATGCAATCGCGTTTGGGCGTGGTCCGGGTTCGTTTGCAGGGATTCGAATTGCCACCGGTGTTACTCAAGGCTTAGCTTACGCTGCAGATATCCCTGTTCTGCCAGTATCTACTTTGGCTGCGCTTGCTTTAGCCGCATCTGACAAAGAGCAAGTTTCTTCCGTTGTAGCTGCTTTAGATGCTCGCATGAATGAGATCTATGTGGCGAGCTACCAAATTAAATCAGGTGAGCTAACAACGCTTTTAGATGAGAAAGTATGTGCACCTGCGGAACTGAGCCTAAGTGAAGGTTCCTATTTTGCAGTGGGCAGTGGCTGGCGTTATCTCGAAGATATGAGTTCAGACACGCAGAATGCTATTTCGGTTAGCGAAGAGCTTTATTATCCCTCTGCTGCTTACATGCTTAAGCTAGCAGAACAAGATTGGACGCAAGGAAAAGCGGTCGCAGCAGACAAGGCGTTGCCTGTTTACCTCCGTGATGAAGTTGCGTGGAAGAAAAAGGATCAACAATAGATGGATTTTTTTCAGGTCATTATTCTGGCCTTACTTCAGGGATTGACGGAATTTCTACCGATCAGTAGCTCTGCTCACCTTATATTACCTTCGCAGCTTTTAGATTGGCCAGATCAGGGTTTGGCGTTCGATGTAGGTGTGCATGTAGGGACCTTATTCGCAGTTGTTGCGTATTTTCGCCAAGATTTAACGCAGATGTTTTATGCTTGGACGCGCAGTATATCTGGCACCCACTCACCAGACTCTCGTTTAGCTTGGTTGGTTATACTTGCTACCGTGCCGGCAATGTTTGTCGGTATATTTCTCAACGATTTTATTGATCAAAACCTACGCTCTATGTTGGTTATTGCGGGAACCACGCTGATCTTTGGCGCGTTATTATGTTGGGCTGATCTGTTTAGAGTTGAAACTCGTCAGATCGAGTCGTTGAAAGTTAAAGATGCACTTGTGATCGGTTGTGCTCAAGCCCTAGCGCTAATTCCAGGTACATCTCGAAGTGGTATCACCATCTCTGCGGCCTTAATGCTTGGTTTAGAAAGGCAGGCTGCTGCACGCTACTCTTTTTTGCTCTCTGTACCAATCATTCTAGGGGCTGGTCTTGTTAAGGGCATAGATCTCTATGCTCAAGGTGAGAGTGCTCCTTGGTTAATGGTTGCTCTTGGTACTTTGATTGCGGGCATTAGTGCATTCAGCTGTATCCACTTCTTTCTTAAGTGGCTGGACCGTATTGGGATGCAGCCATTTGTTGTATACCGTATGATTCTGGGTATCTTCCTTTTAGTTATTTGGTTTACCACCGCTTAAGGCTTTTCGGTTTTTGAATGTCTAATCCAGCCCTTACAGATATAGTAATTGTTCCAATGCATGCTGATTTTGCTGAACAAGCAGAGCAGCTTGCCACTAGATTACAGCTACCAATCAAATCACCTGGTGAGGTCCATGACTTCTCTTTAGAGTTGCAGTTTTCTGAGCAAGGTTTAAGACTGCAACCTTGTGGAAAAAAAGCGCCAGGTCCAACTTACGCTGATTTTGTTTCAGGTGCGGTTGCCCATCGCCGTCAGTTTGGTGGTGGTAAAGGCCAGATGATTGCTAAAGCAGTGGGTATTAAAGGCGGTATAACGCCACAAGTGCTGGATGCTACAGCAGGTTTAGGTAAAGATGCCTTTGTATTGGCAACCTTGGGTTGCGATATGACTTTACTAGAGCGATCACCAATTGTTCATGCGCTCTTAGAGGACGGTTTAAACCGGGCTTCAGAGAGTGAAGTGGCTGATATCGTCGAGCGCATGCAGCTTCATAATGCGAATAGTATTGAGTGGATGCAGGTTCAGGCTAAGCAAGGCAAAACTTTTCAAGTGGTCTATCTTGATCCTATGTTTCCCCACAACGATAAGAGCGCGTTAGTGAAAAAAGAGATGCGCGCGTTTCGCCCAGTAGTAGGAGACGATCTGGATGCAGATCAGTTATTGGATGCGGCATTAGCGATAGCTGAAAATCGCGTTGTGGTTAAACGTCCGCGTAAAGCTCCCTTTTTGGCGGATCGAAAACCTTCTTTGCAGTTCCAGGGTAAATCCAGTCGCTATGATATCTATCCTTTGAAAAAACTTGAGTCTTAGCTGTCTTAGGCTATTGGTTTAGGTTAGCGCTCTCTAAGTTTGTGATCGATCAGTGAGATCATATGTGGGCGCAGGATTTTGTTTGCTTGTTTAAATAAACTTTCGCTATCAAAATTTGCTCTGATCCTGGCATTCTCTTCTCGCACAAAATCCAAATTACGCAGCTGTTTGATAAAGGATTTTAGTACTTGTTCATCCTTATATTCAGGCGTGCTGTAGCCATATTCTAGGTGGATGCTTTCTGCAATCTGCTGGCTGCTATGGATGAGATCGTCGCGGCTAATCTCTTCATATCGCGTGAGTACTCGAAGCAAAATATAGTAACGCAGAATGATCGGTTCAGCGTTGAGTATAAGCGTGTTAACCAATGCGTTAGAGGTAGTTTTCCATATCTGAGGCTCGGACTCTTCAAGTAGGTTCTGCTCTAGTAGTCCATCTCGAATCTGTTTTAGTTGATCGGTGAGTTCTTCCATTTTGTAAGGCAAAAATAGTTCGGCCTGTAAAAATGGATAGAGCATACGAATAGTTCGATTGATGTTTTGCGCGCGTGGTGACTCCAAACGGTGAGCAAGTAGCAAGTACATGCTTGGTAGCACTAACATATGTTGAATGTTATTACGGTAAAAGCTCATCTCTTGTGCTTGCGCCTGATTGATCTCTACCAGATTTAGCTTGGTTTCTAGTTGCCTCATATTGTGGGCGCTTTGGATCCAATCAGAAGGCTTTCCATCTGGCAGTAGAGCTGTGTTTGGATAGAGTTGTGTTAATAGGTTGAGCAAACGCGTACTTTTATCACTCAGTTCAGCAACCGATTGCAGCTGACTTCCGCTCAGCAAACAGGTAGCCAACAAGCTGCTTTTGGTAACGCCAGCTGCTTGGTTGATATTGCACATCACTTGCTGAGAGATATTGGTGACATCCTCTTCTAGGGAAAGGCTAGCGTCAGAGTGGTCTTCTAAAGGTATAGGTTTACCGAAACTTAGTAGTGTCTCACCAAACTTCTGTCTTAAGATTTTTAGCGATGAGAAAAACTCAGTAAATGACTCTCGCTTCTTCTTGGCTCCAGCTAACTCTTTTTGGTAGCTGCGGCTTTCGACTAGACGATCATAACCAATCCAAACGGGAATCAGAGCAACGGGCTTAGGGCTGCCTTCACGGAAAGAATCGATACTCATAGAGAGGAGGCCGGTTTTAGCTGGCAGCAATCGACCAGTGCGGCTGCGGCCACCTTCAATAAAGTATTCTAAGGCGTGGCCTCTATGGCTCATCTGCTCCAAATAGGTTTTGTATAAGCAGGCGTAAAGCGGGTCGCCATGAAACTTACGACGCATAAAGATCGCGCCGCCGCGTTTTAAAATGGGGCCGACAATCGGGATGTTTAGGTTTTCACCTGCAGCGACATGGGGGATCATTAAACCATGGCGATACAGAGCCCAAGACAACAGCAGATAATCCATATGACTACGATGGCAGGGTAGATAAATAATCTGATGGGTTTTTGAAATCTCTTGAACTTCTGCTGTGTTATGAATTTTTACCCCATTGTAGAGGCGTTTCCATACCCAGTTAAGAATGGGGTCTAAGAGTCTAATTGTTGTTGGGCTGTAGTTCGCTGCGATTTTATCAAGGGTTTTAAAACAGTGTCTTTCGATTCTATGACGACTGGTATTTCTCTCAGCTGCTTGCAGATCTATAGCCTTTTGTACATTGGGGTGCTTCAGCACTAAAGAGATCAATGTTCGGCGATGTGATAGGTCAGGACCAATGATTGATGCTCGAAGAATACTGAAGTGCGTACGCAGGACCCTCGCTGTTTTTCGTGCGATGGAGTCAACATTGTCTTCTTTAACCATCAACTGTTGCAGGTCTAGTGGTTTATCCACAGAAACCAGTGTTTGGCGGCCATTGATAAGAAGCTGCATAAAGCTGCCTAAAGGGCCAGCTTTATGCCATGTTTCAGTACAGAGCAGATTAAGCCAAGATTTTTCTCTGTTTGGTCGACGGCCATGAAAAATTGAGACAGGGATAATCTGAATATTTAGCTTAGGGTTACTCTGCTGTGTGGCTACAATCTCTGTTAAATCTTCTTTAAGCGGACTTTTACCTTCGGAATCAGCAAAAAGAAGCTGTTGCTGCATAAAAGGGATACCTTGTTTTTGCAGCACGTTTTTTAACAGAAGCTGGTGGCTTAAGCGGTCGTTTTCCAGAATGTAATAAGCATTACGGGTCGATTTTGCTTGTAATAATTCAGGGTTTACCACGCGAGGGCGGGTAACGATATTGATGAATTGCCGACCTAAATAATGTAAACCGCTTTGTAACAACGACAGCATATTTCCCTTTTGCCTCAATAATGTGGAGGGGGTGGCTCATTATCGCCAGCGCCAGCAACTCCGTCCACCGTTAGGTTTTTCAACTGCTGGTTCATGATCTTGAGCATACGTTTTAAACGCTCTAGTTCAATCTCCTGAGATGCAACCATGTTATTTAATTTATCCAGAGTGTCTTCTTGAAACGCCACGCGGGTTTCTAACTCTGTAATGCGTTCTTGATCGTTCATTGAATGGATCCAAGCCATGCGTGTGATTGAGATTTAGCATAGTTTATCAGACTACGATATTAAACGAATGTGGCTTATTTGCGGGATTAACAATATAAGCTGTTGAAAAAAATCACGAAATTCGCTATACCTCTCTGTTTGGTAGGGATAATCTTTATTCCGCCAGTACAAGTGCTATTCATGTGATAAATGACAATATAATACAATGAGGGTTAATCAGTGATTCGTAGTCTGATTGTGAGTGCTATCGCGGCCGTTTTAGTGCCAGTTCTGTTAGGTTCGGTAGCGGGTGTTGAGGTTGAGTTATCTAATATTGCTGCTGTGGCAGTTGTGTTTGTAGTGACTTTTGCTGCTTCTTTCTTTGCAGCGTCTGGTAACAATGCTGAAGCAGATGCTTCTGTAGTAAATGGTGCAGAAGAAGAGTATATCGACGAAAACGATGACCGTGAGCAGGGCACCGTTAAGTGGTTTAACGTGTCTAAAGGTTTCGGCTTTATCACCCGTGGTGAAGACGATGACGTATTTGTTCACTTCCGTAATATTCGTGGTCGTGGTCACCGATCTTTGGCAGAAGGTCAAAAGGTACGCTTCCATGTACGTGAGAGTGATAAAGGTCTTCAGGCGGAAGATGTTTCTGTTGTAAGAGACTAAGCTCATTCCAACGGGGTTGCTGTTCTGGTAACCCCGTTGTATTTACCTCTCTAATTCTCACCTGCCTAAAATCGCTTCAATTCTTCTCATTACTTCCTCGATTCCACAATAGCCATAGCTAATCGCATGTGCTCCGGCTTCTGTTGCAATAAATAGCGAAGGAAACCCTTGGGCGCCCAAAGCGTGGCTCTGTTGTATTTGTTGTTCTAGTTCGGTTTGGATCTCTGGGTCAGTCATTAGCGAGCCGAAATTGTCTTTGTCCAACCCAATCTCATCTGCTAGGTTAGTAAGTACTTCTATATTTGAAGGATTCAAGGCTTTTTGGTAATAGGCTTGTTGAATAGCTTCTACCATTTCAAAAGCAGTGTCTGACTCGATACACTCAGCGGCGATCACAGCGCGACAAGCTGGATAAGTACTGCGCCTAGGTGTGTTGTTATGCCAGAAATCGAAATTAAATTTGGTTCCAGTATGTTCTTCAATATGCTGCCAAATTGAGATTAGCTTTTGTTGCATTGCTTCAGGCATAGGCGCATCAGAATCGGGGGCTAAGCCTCCCATCAGTAATTGCCACTGCAATTCTGGATACTTATCTTTTAAGTGGGAAATCACCGGTGAGAATGCCCAGCACCAGCTACACATTGGGTCCATGACATAGATGAATTTATTCATGTTTATCCTTCTATCTGGAAGTTCAGTTACACCACTTAAGTGATTCTTACAGACCTATATTACAGTGAGATAGTTCCATAATTATCTGTAGTTTTACTTAGAGTTAGATATTAGTTCTCTTTCAGTGAACGAATGGTTCTTTAAAAAGCGTTAGTTAAGTGTACATCCACTGTTTAGACTTCCGAGGAAAGCACGTACCTGCTCAACCTATTAGTTTTGTCGTCGAAGGATAATGTATGAATGTGAATGAAATGTTAGGTGTTGATGTTGCTATTATCCAAGCGCCTATGGCTGGAGTGCAGGATTGGCACCTGGCTGCTGCAGTATCTGACGCAGGTGGATTAGGCTCTATTCCTTGTGGGATGTTATCTACGGAGCAGATATGTGCCGAAATAGAGCAGTTTAGAGCGTATACAAATCGCCCTTTTAACCTTAACTTCTTTTGCCATCAGGTCCCTTCAATAAGTGATCAGGAGATAGCTGCTTGGATCGATCAGTTATCGCCTTACTATCAGGAAGCGGGGCTAGAACCTGAATACAATGCTAAAGCGTCACGTATGCCTTTTAGTAAAGAGACCGCTGATGCAATCGAGAAATATGCGCCGCCTGTGATGAGTTTCCATTTTGGGTTACCAGAACCCGATCTTCTAGCGCGAGTAAAAGCCTGGGGAGCGACAGTGCTTTCGAGTGCGACAACGGTCGAAGAGGGTATTTGGTTAGCTGAAAATAGCGCTGATGTAGTGATTGCCCAAGGTGTTGAAGCTGGCGGTCATCGTGGTATGTTTTTAACCAAGGATTTGGAAACCCAGCTGGATACAAAAACGTTGGTAGCAAAATTATCTGCTGAGCTTTCGATTCCAGTTATTGCTGCGGGTGGTATTGCTGACCAGAGTGATATCAAAGAGATGCTGGATTTAGGCGCTCAAGGTGTGCAAATAGGTACAACTTATCTGTTATGCGATGAGGCTAAGACCAGCGATATCCATCGGGGGATGTTGCAGCAGACAGATATCCCTACCGCCATTACCAATCTTTTCTCAGGTCGACCGGCCAGAGGCATTCGAAATCGGGCTATGCAAGATTTGGATGACTGGTCAGAAGTGGCATTGGCTTTTCCTTTTTCAACTCAAGCGATCATTCCTTTGCGCAGTTATGCCGAAAGCAAAGGTTTAGGTGATTTTACGCCCTTATGGTCGGGGGAAAATCGTTCTGGGTGCAGGGCTATATCTGCACAGGATTTAACCGTCGAATTGTCGCTAGCCTTTAAAGCATAAGTTAACTATTTTTAACTCGTTTTAAAGGGGCAATCTATTTCTTCTGTCCGCAATCTAACTTATAGTCTTTTTATCAGAATGATTCTCTTTTAAAGGGATTATGGATAGTTAAGGAGTTAGGTGTGGACATTGGATTAATTGTTACGTTGGTTGTTCTGTTAGGTGTGATTTTTTACATAGTCAGCATCTACAATAGCTTAGTGAAGTTGAAAAACCGTTATGAAAACGGCTTTTCACAAATCGAGGTGCAATTAAAGCGCCGTTACGATCTTATTCCTAACTTAGTGGAAGTCGCTCAAGGCTATATGAAGCATGAGCGCGAAACGCTTGAAGCGGTCATTCAAGCGCGCAATGAAGCGTCCGCTTTGTTAAAAGGTGCAGCGTCTGTACATAGTGCAGACTCGTTACAACAGTTGTCAGGTGCTGAGAATCAGCTGCAGTCGGCTTTGGGTAAGTTGAACTTTGTCATGGAAGATTACCCAGATCTAAAAGCCAATGAAAATATGATGCAACTGTCGGAGGAACTATCATCCACCGAAAACCGTGTCGCTTTTGCTCGCCAAGCGTTTAATGATTCGGTGACTGAATACAACACTTACCGTCAATCTTTCCCACCCGTTTTCTTCGCAAATATGTTTGGTCACTCTCAAGATGCTACTTTGCTTGAGTTTGATGACAGCGAACAGATTCAAGCAGCACCAAAAGTAAGTTTTTAACAACTTGCGAGGTTGTTGATTCATGAATTTTTTTGAGCAACAGGACAAAGCCAGGCGTAATACCGGCTGGCTTGTCTTTCTTTTCTGCTTAGCTGTATTTAGCTTAATCCTAATTACCAATCTTTTGGTGGGTCTGGCTTTTCATTTTCTATCGAGTAACACAGCCAATCTAGTACCCGCTTACGATACATCTCTCTTCGGAAGTCTAGGTATATTTTCTTGGCGAAGCTTTGGGCTGATAAGTTTAGCTGTCGGCGGAGTGGTTGGGTGCGCTATTTTGTACAAATGGTGGCAATTATCCTCTGGTGGTAAAGCGGTGGCTGAGTCATTAGGCGGCGTACGCATACTACCAGATAGCGAAGAGCCGAATGAGCGTTTGGTACTTAATGTCGTCGAGGAGATGGCATTGGCTTCAGGGATGCCTGTCCCGCCGGTATACCTAATGGCGCATGAAATGGGTATTAATGCCTTTGCTGCAGGCAATACACCTGCTGATGCAGTTATCGGTGTCACCCAAGGTTCTATTGAGCACTTTAAAAGAGATGAGCTGCAGGGCGTTATTGCGCATGAATTCAGTCATATTCTGAATGGTGATATGCGCTTAAATCTGCGTTTGATCTCTTTGCTGCATGGCATCGTGTTTATTGGGCAAGTAGGGGAGCTCTTTGCTCGAGGTGGCAGTGATCGTCGTTCTGACGGCCGGGTAGCGCTGCTTGGCTTTGGACTGATGATCGTCGGTTGGTTAGGGATCTTTTTTGGGAAACTAATTAAATCAGCAGTGAGTCGACAGCGTGAGTTTTTGGCGGATGCCAGTGCAGTGCAGTTCACACGTAATCCGGAAGGTATTGCGAATGCACTTAAATTGATTGGTGGATATTCGCCGGGCAGTGAGATTAATAATTCTCATCGTAGTGAAGTTAGCCATCTGTTTTTTGGCCAAGCTATCTCTAGTCTTTCTAGTCTATTTGCAACGCACCCTCCAATTGTTGACCGAATTCTTCGTGTTGATCCCCATTGGGATGGCAACTTTCTTTATCGTGGTAACGAAACCCGAGAGCGAAAGCTTGAAGAAGAGCAGCAGAAAAGCGAAGAAAAACGTCAAAGAGTTCAAGAGGCTGCTGCTATAGGTGCAGCGGTTATGACGGGTACTGGGGAGAGTGCTTTAACAGATAATAGTTTGAGTGCAGCGCGAGAGAAAATAGATCAAATCCCAGAGTTTTTGTATAAACAGGCGAAAGAATCCTTAGGCGCGATGTCTATCTGTTGCTCCTTACTGCTTCACAGTGAAGGTGAGCTACGCCAGAAACAGTTAGAGATGATCAAGGCAACGGAGTTTCAGGGTTTAGAGCAGGAAGTACTTAAAACGGCTCAGTCGGTAGATAATCTTCAAGAGCATTGTCGTTTACCTCTGATAGAGTTATTGCTTCCTGCACTGAAGTGCATGTCAGCGGAACAGTATAAGCAGTTTAAACGCTTATTAATGCAGTTGATTAGAGCGGATAAGAAAACTGATCTATTTGAATGGTGCTTATTCCAGTTGGTTCAGCATTATCTCGCAGGGGAATATGAGCCCGAACTCAAGAGCGCTCCGCGTTATAAAACACCGGGTCAGATTAGTGATGAATATGCGCAAATATTATCTGCTGTGGCTCGTTTTGGTCATGAAGATGAAGAAACAGCAGAAAGGGCGTTTAATCGAGGAGCAGGTGCGGTTTCTCTATATAACATCCACCTTTTACCGGCTGAAGAGTGCGATGTTCAGGTGTTTGTCAAAGCGGTAAATGTGTTGGGACTTGCTTATCCACTGCTTCAGCGTCGTTTATTAATTGGGCTTTGTCGCTGTATTGAGCATGACGGCAAGCTTACAACGACCGAACGTGAGTTGATAACGACAATTGCGGCCATCATGGGATGTCCGTTGCCAAAGCTAGAGTTTCTAGAAGAGGGTTAATAAATAATAAGCAAGCTCATACTAGGCTTGCTTATCTTTTTGAATGGAAATATTAGCTTATTAACAGGCTAGCTGCTTTTTTGAAGTGAGCCTTTCCATCTCTTCTTTAAGATGTTCTGGCGAATAATCTACAAACTTTCGACCGGCAACTAGGCGACTAAGTGTGCGTCCCTCTATATGCACATACACTCGATCATGAGAACGGTGGAATTCAATTACCTCGCCAGTTTTATCTTTTTCGAAATGACCATCGGTAAAAACTTTATCTAATTGAACAGTTAGGTCTTCACTATTATTAGTTTGTTTGATGACCGTTGCCGGTATGCAGTGACCGCTTTCTAGAATAGTTACGCCGTCGCCAATGGTGTAGTTGCCGTATTTATCTTCGGCTTTACGTTGTAGTAACTCGTCAACGACATCAATAAGGATATTTTTTACTACCTCATGAGCTTCAAATGATCCCAAGAGTTTTTCACAAAAAGCGCGGTGATCTGATGCGGAATGCCACGCAGCGGCATTGTTATCGTTCACTGCCTGACGAATAAGTTGATTGAACCTATTGATATCCATCTACTTCTCTCCCTGAGTTGTTTACTGCCTTGTTAGGGTGGACTCTCAGAAGATTAGACGGGATTAACTAAAACTCAAGAAATGACCGATCCCAACTAATTGAGAATTTTTCAATACTAAGCAGTGGAAAAGACGGATTTTTGTACATCCTAAGTATAGCTTTCTGCTTATGTGTCCTTTTTCCACTCTAAAGAGAGAGAGACTGAGTCAGCAAATCTTAGGGCGTGTGGTTTATCAATGGTTACTTTGGCATAAACCGTCCATGGGTGAGTTGTGCATATATCTAAGACATCAGAAACGAGTTTTTCGAGCAGTAAAAAGCG
The DNA here is from genome assembly GCF_047778055.1 of Neptuniibacter sp. QD34_54. Classification (GTDB taxonomy): domain Bacteria; phylum Pseudomonadota; class Gammaproteobacteria; order Pseudomonadales; family Balneatricaceae; genus Neptuniibacter. Next base: position 975,102 of record NZ_CP180546.1, read on the forward strand.
TCCATCTTCTACATGCTTAATTATTTCTTTTGTGATGGTTTTGTAATTGAGAGCCTGATCAACATCATCATCGGCGAAAGCTTTATTCGCTGGATACTGAATTTCGATATTAATAACCACATCCTGCTGTTTTTCCATCTCTTCAGGGTTAAAACCAATAAAAGTACGTAAGCGAAGATTGGTGATGTTGATAATTGCGTTGCTGAGCATGGAAGTCCTTTTGGTCACAGATAGGGGGTGAGTTCAGTTTATAGGGAGTTTGATTGTGAAAGTAGTGCCTTCATCGATTTTGCTTTGTAATTGAATCTCACCGTTGTGTTTTTTTATGATGTTATGTGAAATGGCTAACCCCATACCTGTGCCTTGTCCTACAGGTTTAGTGGTAAAGAAAGGGGTGAATATATCTTTCTGAACTTCTTCGGATATACCACAGCCATTGTCGCCAATTTCAATATATACGTATTGATCATCATATTTGGATCTCACCGAAATACAGGGAGCCTGAGAATTTATAGTGGCATGTTTGGCATTCATAATAAGATTGAGAAATACCTGATTAAGTTCGTTTAGGTTGCACTCGATCTTTGGCAAGGGCTCAAGCGAAATGTCTAAGGTGATGGAGTTTTTTAATTCGCTTTTTAACAGTTTTAAAGTGCTATTTATGCCTTCTACGAGATCGTAACTACCGTGGTCATTGGCTTGTGTGCGCGAGAAGCTTCGTAAGTTTTGGATAATATCTCTAACGCGTATCAAGCCTTCTTGTGTATCTTCCATGAGTTGCGGAATATCCTCAGAAATAAAATCGATATCTTCGGATATAAGAAGCTCTTCTAAAGACTCTTTTTGATCAGCAGGAAGTGAAGGCAGTAAGCGTTTTATTTCATTAAGAATAAGATTGTAGGCATCAAAGTACTGCTTCAGAGATTCAACATTACTTTTGATAAAGGCTATAGGGTTGTTTATTTCGTGCGCTATGCCCGCAGATAACGTACCTAATGTGGCTAGCTTCTCGTTTTGCAGCATCATGGTTTGCTGCTTTTGGAGTTGTTCGTAGCTTTGTTCTAAGTTCTGATTTTTTTGGTAAAGCTCGCGAGACTTTTCTTCAAGTAAGTGTTCAGCTTCAAGTCGAGCTTTGCGTTCCCGTTCGTATGCTTGTTTATAAGGGTTAGAGGTATCGGTCATTTGTGAAACTCAACGATTATGTCGCAATGGGGATCGCCTTTATGGCAGCAAACATCGTGTGTTATAGAGATCGGTGTCTCATATTTTGTAGCTGCACCTCTAATTAATCCCTCAGCTAATATGCATAATTTCCTTGGAGAGCTATAGCGCATAAGCAGCGCCCCATTTTCCAATTTCTCATATTCAAAACGGGGTAAGGAAGGGTTTTCAAATAGTTTTTTAACTTCTAAGTGGATAACGCTATCTACGCTTTCAAGGAAACTACAGAGGTCAGGTTGTTGCTCAACAAAAACCGGATAGCGGCGGGCTAAGCTATCAAATAGAAATTCACCAAATGCGCCGACTAATGTACCGATTTCTATACCTGTTTGTTCAGAAATCTCAGCAACCAGAGCAAATAGCTCATCATCTGGATAGGTCTGCCCAGAGGTATATACCCCATCAAGGGATAATTTATCTAGAATATTATTCCATTGTTCTAGGCCGCACTGATCGATCACCATCTCTTCGAGAATATTGAAAACAACCCCTTTCATTACAAGCCACCTTCATTTCGCAGAAAAAAGTTATGATCTTCAATATAGACTATTTTATGGTATCTGGCATAAATGTCCTCTTCTCTAGTAGTTAACGCTTTGATTTTGCAATTTAGACGTACTTTTTTATATGACTTTTGTGACAAATGAGAAATCCATGACTACTTTTAATTAAGAGAAAAGTCGTTAGGAAGGTTGAGTTATGAAAACTTATACATCAGGTGATGTCGCACAAATCTGCGGTGTAAGTTTGCGCACGGTGATCCGTTGGATAGAAAAAGGTGAATTGAAAGGGTTTAAGTTGCCAGGTCGAGGCAATAACCGTGTATCGGAAGATAATTTAATAAACTTCCTTAAAGCTCACGATATTCCGTTACCAGAGGAACTGGCTGCGCCTGGTGATAATTTAATTCTGATTGTTGATGATGAGCCTGCGGCAGCTAGAGCGATACAGCGGGTTTTAAGAGGGGCTGGATATGAGACACAAATTGCAGTCAATGGCTTTGAAGCAGGGTCATTATTAACGCAGTTAAAACCAGCCATTATGACCCTTGATCTTAATATGCCGGGGTTAAATGGTGAGGATGTTATTAGTTACGTTAGACATTCAGACCATCTCATATCTACACGTATTTTAGTCATCTCAGGAACATCTAAAGCTGAATTAGAACGGGCGGTGAGGCATGGAGCAGATTGCTATCTGTCGAAGCCTTATGCCAATTCTGATCTGCTGAAACAGATTGAGCTACTCATGGATAGCTCTGATAGCCAGATAATCGAAACTTCGAGAGCAATCTGATTATGAAACAGGGAACTGTTGTATTTATTGATGATGAAGCAAGTACTCTAAGGGCGTTAAGGAGAAGCTTGCGAGGGCATACGAGTGAATGGAGCTTTGTTTTTGAATCATCTCCAATAAGAGCACTTCAGATAATTAAAGAACAAGGGCCCTCCATTGTTGTTTGCGATAAACGCATGCCCGAAATGGATGGCGAAAAATTGCTAAGGGCTGTTCAAGAAAGTGTGCCCGAAGCGATGCGAATTTTAATCAGTGGTGATACCAGTGATAACACAGTGTTGGCGTCGGCGGATGTCGCCCATCTCCTTTTACCTAAACCTTTTGATGCTGAAGAGTTAGTTGAGGTTCTTGAGAGAGCCAAGGCATTAAAACAGGTTCCTATATCTGATGCGCAACGTAAGTTGATCGGGTCATTACAGCACCTACCTGCACTTCCTTTAGTTTATGCCGAACTTAAAAAGTATTTAGGTTGCTCAGATGAACCTGAAATCAATAAATTAGTAGAAATTATAGAATGTGATCTAGCGATATCTGCCAAAGTTATCCAAGTGGCTAATTCTAGTTTCTTTGGTTTTCAAACGAAGACCGAAAGCTTACAGCAGGCACTCATGCGTCTTGGAATTGGGCTCGTAGAAAGTTTGGTTCTATTTTTTGGGATCTGTAAACAAGAGCCTAAGCACTTTGATGCTAACCGAGCACAAACCGTTGTGAACATATTGCAGGATTTTAATGTTTCTACTGCCAGTGATTACACGCAGGATCAGGTTTATTTGGCAGGTCTATTTCATGATATTGGATCTTTAGTTGATATAGGTGATGCCTCCCATGGTGATGCGATTGGCGCTTATTTACTTAAATTATGGGGGTTTGCTCCCGAAGTGGTGAATGCCGTCTTATACCAGTCCAATCCATTGAAGCAGATGCCTGTATCAAAATTGACTTGCCAGCTTTTTGTAGCCAAACAGTTGGCAGCTGGCGATATATCTTTAGACGAACTTTCAGAAGAGATTCTGGATTGCGCGGAAATTACTGTTAAGGAGAGTACCGAATGAAAACCTTACACTCTTTGGTTTTAGCGATTTTAATCGTTTTTATGCCAGTTAAGTCCTTCGCTGAAACATTAACCCTGGGGATCGTTCCTCAACAATCTGCGAAAAAACTAGCGAAATTATGGACGCCGATCAGTGCTTATTTAAGCGAAAAATCAGGTGTAAAAATTATGTTCGCTACTGCTCAAGATATCCCGACCTTTGAAAAGAGGGTGTTGGCTGGTGAGTACGATATCGCTTATATGAATCCATACCACTATACGGTCTTTAGTCAAAAACCGGGTTATCAAGCGATTCTAAAGCAGAAAGATAAGCGTATTAAAGGGATTGTAGTTGTCCAAAAAGATAGCCCAATAAAGAGTTTGTCAGAACTTGATTCGAGCACGTTGACGTTTCCTTCTCCTGCTGCATTTGCTGCTAGTGTATTGCCCCGCGCAAAGATGAATAAAGAGGGTATTAGCTTCCAGCCTAAATATGTTTCCTCACATGATTCAGTTTACCTGACGGTATCAAGAGGGTTGTTTCCTGCTGGGGGAGGGGTCATGAGGACCTTTAATAATACCGACCCTAAAGTTAGAGAAAATCTACGTGTTTTATGGACAACGCCAGGTTACACCCCTCATGCCATTGCTGTTCACCCGCGCGTTGGAAATGAAAAACTGAAGAAAATACAGCAAGCATTTTTAAGCATGAATGAGGACCCTGAAGGTCAAGCTCTTTTGAAAACCATCAATTTCAAAGGTATGGAAATCGCAGCCAATGAAGATTGGGATGATGTCAGGGAATTAGATATTAAGTTGCTTGAGCATCTATTGAAGTAGTAGTTGGAATTAGCCGTGTCTCTTCGACTCAAAACGATACTGGGTATCGCCACCATAGAAGCATTATTGCTGTTGCTGCTGATTAGCATGACCTTAGATTATCTTCGTACCACAAACTATGAAGGTTTAAGTAAGCGTGCTCATACAACAGCGACTTTGTTTGCGACGACGACTAAAGACGCAGTGCTAAGTTACGACTTAGCCTCGTTGGAAGCCTTTGTTTCTGAGGTAATGATTAACCCTGATCTCGTTTACGCAAGAGTTCTCGGGCCAGAAAATATAGTGTTTGCTGAAAAAGGCAGTGCAGATGTGTTGTCGAAGCCCTTTTCCTCGGATCAATCCGTTTCGACTGTTGAAGACGGTATTTTTGATACTTACGCCGAGATCTCTGAAGGGGGGCAAGTTTACGGCCGAGTGGAGTTAGGGCTAGATATCAACAGTCTAAATAAAACGATTGAAGAGGCCGAGCAGCGCAGTGCTTTGATTGCTGCTATCGAAATGGGACTGGTGGCTCTGTTTTCTTTGATATTAGGAACTTATCTGACGCGCCAGCTTAAGGTGCTGACCCAAGCTGCTGAGCTTATTTCAGTTGGTGATTTCGAAGTTAAGGTACCGGTTAAAGGCCGAGATGAAGTGGCTGATGTAGCCATCGCTTTTAATGCGATGGCGAGTAATCTGCATGAAGCGAGTGCACGTAGAGATGAGTTTGAAGTACAACTGACAGAACTCAATCGCTCCCTTGAGGAAAGGGTTAAGGCGCGTACTAAGGAGTTAGTGGTTAAGAACGAACAGTTGGAACAGGCCAATAAAGAGATAAAAGAAGCGCAAGCTAAATTGCTACAGTCAGAGAAAATGGCCTCTATTGGCGTGCTGGCGGCAGGCGTTGCTCACGAGATAAACAACCCCATGGGGTTTGTTATTAGTAATATTGGCACTTTAGAGCTCTACGCAAATAACTATCGTCAATTACTTGCTGCACATCAAGAGATCATAGAGACCCCCGAGGGTGAAAAGCGAGATAGTCTTATTGCTCAACTTAAGGAATTTCAGGAAGAGCTTGATTTTGAATTTATGAATGAAGATCTGGATGAACTGCTCAAAGATACCAAAGAAGGGTCCGCCCGGGTTAAAGATATTGTCCAGGGGTTAAAAGCATTTTCCCATGTTGATCCAGTTGAAAAGTACGAACTTTGTAATCTGAATGACTGTATTGAAGCAACCTTAAAGGTTGTGAATAATGAATTGAAATACCACTGCAAACTAGCAACTGATTTAGCTGATATTCCGTTAACGTATTGTTTACCAGGTAAAATTAAGCAAGTACTGTTGAATTTATTGGTCAATGCAGGACAGGCAATTACAGATACCGGTACGATTGCTGTGAGCTCCAAGGTTAATCAAGATCGAATTGAGATCAAGATTAAAGACTCGGGGCATGGAATCGCGAAGGAACAGATAGATAAATTGTTTGACCCTTTCTTTACTACCAAGAAGGTGGGTGAAGGAACTGGACTTGGCTTATCGATCTCTTATGGAATTATTGTTGAAGAACATAACGGTGATATTTTGGTGGACAGCGAGCCAGGTAAAGGGACTTGTTTTACCTTGGCACTACCCATACTAACTAAGGCACCTTCCCTGCCGAAGCAGACTGAATCGCACGACCTAGTAAAGGAGTAAAAATAGGTTATGAGCTATCCGAATAATACAATTTTACTAGTTGATGATGAGCAGGCCGTTCTTAATTCCCTTAAACGCTTATTAAGACCTTTAAAGTGCAAAGTCCTTACTACCGTTTCTCCAAATGAAGCATTGGAAATATTGCGTGAAAATACGGTCGATATCTTAGTCAGTGATATGCGTATGCCCGAAATGGGCGGTGAAGAGTTTCTCGAGAAAGCGGCAAAAGAATTTCCTGATATAGAGCGGATTGTTATTTCCGGTTATGCCGAAGCACAAGCCGCTATTGACGCTATTAATCGTGGTAAAGTGAGTCGGTTTTTGCTGAAGCCTTGGGAAGACAGCGATGTCATAAAAATGGTGGAAAAGGGTTTTCGATTAGCGAGTTTGCAGCAAGAAAATGAACGACTTCAGCAGGAAACCCAAGAAAAGAATGAACAGTTAGAAGCACTTAACCGATCCTTAGACAGCAAAGTCCAAGAGCGTACTCGTCAACTTAAAATGGCAAATGACCGAATTAAAGATAGCTATCGTTCGGTTGTTCGTATGTTCTCTACCCAAACGGCTCGCCGATTAGGTATTAAAGCCACAAAAGAAAACCGTAAGCTTAATCAGGTACTGGTGGCTGTTGCGAAAAAATTTGGTTTAGAGGGGCAAGAACTCAAGCAGCTTTATTATGCTTGGCAATTACGTCAGATCGGTAAACTGAGTTTTTCAGATGAGCTTTTAAAAAATCCTTACCTAACGATGGAAACAGAGCAACAGCGAACTTTTCAACAATACCCTCTATTAGCGCAAGCGGCGTTGTTGTTAGTGAAGCCTCTATACCCTGCAGGACAGATCATTCTTCAGCATAAAGAGTATCTTGATGGTAGTGGTTACCCTAAAGGTTTAAAAGGCGATCAAATTTCGATCCGTGCGCAAATTCTTTGTGTAGTGAACGATTATGTTGAGATGGTTTCTGGCTTATATGATGAGCGTCAGTACAGTACATCGGAAGCGATTCGTTATATGCAGACCACAGCCGTTGAACGTTATAACCAAGATGTGGTTGAGGTTCTGTCAGAGGTCATAGAGGGGTTGTCTAAAACTGGTGATGTTCTAAATGATAAACAGGTATCCAGTGAACAATTACGAGAGGGCATGAAGCTAAGCCGTGATCTGATTAGTCAGGAAGGGATTTTACTACTCAGCGCAGATCAGGATCTCGATGAAGTCGCCATCGAACGAATTCGAGAAATGGAATTTAACTTAGAAGAAGCGTTAGAAATATACGTTTCTCAAAAGTAATGGCCAAGTAAAGGGTGATGTATGGATGTTCAGGTACTGTTGGTAGATGATGAACCCCATATCTTGGCTTCTTTACAGCGTTTGATGCGCCGAGCAGATATCACTTTCGCAACGGCTTCATCTGGGGAGGACGCTCTACAATGGCTTAGTGAAAACAGAGCAGAGATTATTTTATCTGATTATCGAATGCCGGGATTATCAGGTACTGAGATGCTAACTAAGGTGGAAGCTAAATGGCCTGACACTAAGCGGATTATACTGAGTGGGCATTCTGATTTTGATACGGTTCTTAAAGCTGTTCATAGTGGTGTTGTTCATAAATTCTTAGCGAAGCCTTGGAGTAACCAAGAGCTTGTAGAGCACCTACATATATCGCTTTCGCAAACAAATTTGAAAGCTGAGTCACCTTCAGTCCAACATAATGTCTTGGCAACTGCGACTGACCTATCTCCCAAAGCTACTGCTACCCAGCTACAGGTTATTTTAGACACGGTTATCGATGGTATTGTTACCATTGATGATCTGGGAAAAATTGCATCAGCAAATAAAGCTATTGAAAGGATTTTTGGTTATTCCAAAAATGATCTGAGATGTAGGGATTTCTCTCTTTTATTGCCTGAGCCTTATCGAAGTCAATATGACTATTACTTAGTTAACAATACAGGGGATGGTTTAAAAGAGCTTTTAGGGAATCAGAGAAGACTTGTTGGTGTACGAAAAAACGGTGAGGTGTTCCCGATAGAATTGAGTGTCACGGAAATGGAGATTGAAGGGCATTCAAAATTTTTGGGAATGATCAGAGATATTAGCCGTCGAGTTAGTGCAGAAAGTGAGAATGAACTGCTCATCGGGGCGTTAGAAATGGCGCAAGATGGTTTTGCGCTGTTTGGAGCTGGAGACAAGTTACTTAGATTTAATCGTCAATTTAGAAATCTATACAGCGAATATGGTGTCGATCTTTCCGGCAGTGTCACCTATGAGTCATTTTTTCGAAACTGTGTAGAAAAAGGGCTGTTTTGCGAAGCTCAGAACAACCCTGAACAGTGGATAGAACATCAGCTAGCGTTACACGCATCACTTCCGATCATTAAGCAATACGAGCTTCAGCCAAATGTATGGATTGAGATCCATGAGACGCAAGCGGATAACGGTGCAATTATCGTTTCCCATCTAAATATCAGCGAGTTAAAGCAAACCCAATTTTCTCTTGAAAAAGCGGTATCCGAAGCGAACCGTGCAAATAGCGCTAGAGGACGTTTCTTGGCAATGATGAGTCATGAGATTCGCACGCCTTTAAACGGTGTTTTAGGGCTACTTCAACTACTACAAGATACGCAACTTGATGGCTCCCAATCTAAGTTTGTAGAAAGCGCTTTAGCGTCGGGGCAAGGCTTACTCACTATTATCTCGGATATTCTCGATTTCTCGAAAATAGAAGCAGATAAACTAGAAATAGTTCCAGCGCCTTGTAACTTGCGCTTGCTACTAAGTCAGCTTGAGCAGTTACTGATGCCGCGGGTGGAAGAGAAATCTATTGTACTCAATTTTCAGATTGATCCGTCAGTACCTGATTGGATTGAAATAGATGAACAACGATTGCGCCAGATACTGTTAAACCTGCTCAGCAATGCGATTAAATTTACGGATTATGGTGAGGTCAGCCTCCAAGTAAATTTACAATCTGACTACCGTTTGGGCTTTAAAGTGGTTGATACCGGCATAGGTATTCCTTGGGATGAACAAGGACAGATTTTTTCTGAATTCACCACCATCAGCAATACGCAAAATCGTCCATATGAGGGTACAGGTTTAGGCCTTTCAATTAGCCAAAAGCTGGTGAATTTACTGGGTGGCGAACTGCAATTTAGCAGTGAACCGAGTAAAGGTAGCACATTTAGCTTCTCTCTAGCTGTTGTTGAATCAGCAGTTCCAGCTAACAGCGCAGCAGTCACCGGTGATGTTAGATTTAATGCTTCTGTTTTAGTGGTCGATGATAGTGCGACTAATCGGATTGTTGTTGAACATATGTTGGTAGCCTTAGGACTTAAAACGGTTTGTGTATCCAGTGGTGCTGAGGCGATTGAAGCCTACCAGCCCGGTCGGTTCCAATTGATCTTAATGGATATATCCATGCCCGATATGGATGGCTATGAGACAACAAAAAAAATGCGTTTGCGAGATGATTGGGACTGTACACCGATCATCGCTTTTACTGCGTACGTCATGCCTGAAGACAGAGAAAAGATAAATCAATATCAGATGTCAGGTTATCTGGAAAAGCCATTAGATAAAAAAGTGCTGGTTCAGGTCATTTCACCTTTATTGGCTACTTACAAAGTTGATTCAAGTAAACAGAGTATCGACTCAGTGGTTACAGATGATGGCACAGAGCTGCTTGAACCTGACTATGTGAATCAGTTAGCACGTGATACCTCTGAAGAAGTTCTACCCCAACTGGTCAATGTGTTCAAAGAGGATGTCGATAAAAGGCTAGAGGAGCTTTCTAACCCAGATATCGATGATGCATTACTCGAACGCAACCTCCATACGATCGGTAGTAGCTCAGCACTGTACGGCTTGATGGCCCTATCTAAGAAAGCCAGAAGTCTTGAGAAGGTATGTCGAGAGGGTGGATGCGCAAGAGGATCGTTGCTTGATTTTCTTGCGCTCGCTCAGCAAAGCTTAGATTGTTTAGATCAGTTTATATTGGAAAGAAAAGCTTAAGCGTTTTCTTTCCAACTATTACGTTTCCGATAGATGGTAGCAGCGCTGATTTTCAGATAGTGTGCTGCTGTTGGAATATTGCCCCCACAAAGATCGATGGCTCGTTCAATTGCTTCACGTTCTACATCTGCCATTGGTCTGATTAACTCTGACAGTTGATCCTGAACTGGGCTTGATATATCTGAAGCTACAAATGCGGGTGCCGCAGCCATAGGTTCTGGGGTTGCAGCAGCCATGCTATGTACTGCTGCCGATTGCACTGGTTTGATACAGCTATCCAATGGAGCAGGTAACATAGCTTGAGTAACTTCATCACCGTTGTGTAGTACCACAATATTTCGGACAACGTTTTGTAACTGACGCACATTACCCGGCCAATCGTAGTTGCTTAAAATAAGCTCTGTTTCAGGTTCAAAGCGCTTAAAGCCTTTACCTTCCTCTTCGGCATACTGAGTTAAGAAGCTTTGGGCTATCTCAATAACGTCATTCTCTCGTTCTCGTAGAGGCGGAAGGTGGATCGGCAGAACGTGTAATCGGTAATACAGATCTTCGCGGAAGTTACCTGCTTGAACTTCAGCGAGCGGATCTTTGTTACTTGCGCAGACAATGCGAACATCAACCTTTTCGGTTTTATCACTGCCGACTTTTTGTAGGGTGCCGGTCTGTAAAAAACGCAGTAGCTTGGATTGAAGAGCAAGCTCCATTTCACAGATTTCATCAAGGAACAGAGTACCGCCATTTGCGGCGCTGGCAGCACCATCTCGATCACTAACGGCTCCAGTAAAAGCGCCTTTTTTATGACCGAAGATTTCGCTTTCAATAAGGTCTTTTGGGATAGCGCCACAGTTTAGAGCAATAAAAGGGGATTTTTGGCGTTCACTCCGCTGGTGGATTGCTTCTGCGCAGACCTCCTTACCTGTACCACTTTCGCCAGTGATAAAAATGGTAGCTTTTGAGCTCGCCGCGCTATCGATGACTTGATAGACCCGCTGCATCGATAGAGAAGAACCAATAAAGCCACAGAAGTTGTGACGATCAATCTCTTCTCGATAGGTTTCAACAATTCGTTTGAGTTTTTGGCTTTCGAAGGTGTTATTGAGTGTGGTAACTAAACGGTCTTTGCTGAACGGCTTGACCAGATAATCCCGCGCACCCAGTCGCATCGCTTCGATAGCGGTATTCATCGAGCAATCGCCTGTAGTGACAATGACTTCGGTAGTGATCTCTTCTTGATTTATCTTTTCGAGAATTTCTATCCCGTTCATATCGGGTAAACTGAGATCGAGGAGAATACCGCCGAAGCTCTCATTATCTAAGGCTGCTAATGCTCCTGCACCTGTTTCTTCATGGTGAATCTGGTATGGCAAACCAGTGAGGTAGCTGCGGTAAACCGCCGCCATGGAAACATCATCTTCAACTAGCAGAATACGATTAACTTCAGGTACGGGCATAGGACGTCCTCTCCAACCAAAAACCTACCTTTAGCCTATGCTACAGGGTAGGCTGTTACAAGCACCAAGTGATTGAATTTTATCCGATATCGGTTTGGGCAGGGAAATGACAGAATTATTAGGCGAATGGCATTTGCAACCTCAGCTGGAAGAAGCGCGTAGAGTACGTGAAGAACTCGGTACGCTGCTGGAGCAATTGGAGTGTAAAAACAGAGATGCATTCTTGTTAGCGACTGCAGAGTTAATTGTTAATCTATCGCGTTACCCCGATCCAAAGCCGACTGAAGTTGTTCTGACATTAATGCGTGATCAATTTGATTACTGGCTAGAACTGCGTGATAACGGCCCGAGCTTTAGTCAGTTTAGTCAAATGCTTGATGATCCGGAGGATCTAATCGCTGCTGAGAGCGGTATGGGGTTAAAGCTATTAGCCCATTACTTTGATGATATGCACTATGTACCAGCCTGTTATCGTGATGATGCCTGTAACGTTATGGTCTTGCGTCAATCGAGGCCACAGGCTGAATCAGCCCTTACCGTGCTAGTCGTTGATGATGATCCTGCTTATCGCTTAGTGATCGAGCAATACCTACTATCTCAATATAAAGTGCTGAGCGCTGCCTCTGTGGCAGAGGCGTTTCAAGCTGTTCTCAAATATAAACCTGATCTGGTAGTGTGTGATATCCACATGCCACAAGCAGACGGCCCCGCCTTATTCGACAAAATCTCCCATATCCCCGATGTTGCTGATACTGCGTTTATCTATGTGACTGGTTGTATCGAACCGGAACTGTTGAACAAAGCCCTAAGGCGTCCAATTGATGATTTGCTTTCCAAGCCGGTTAGTAGAGAGCAACTGCTGAGTACGATCCAAAGGGTCGTTTGCAGGCGCGAGCACCTGAGTGCGCAGATACATCAAGAGGTAGATCAAAAGGTCACGCTAGGATTACGACCAAGTCTTCCTAAGAAGATCCAAGGTTATGAGATCGAGTTAAGGACCGTCAATCCAGAAGCAGGAGGTGGGGATTTAGTTCAGTTTTATCCACAAAAGGATCGATCTCTATTTCTATTTGCCGATTTAATGGGGCATGGCCTTTCAGCGAAAGGGTTCTCTTACGCCCTTGCTGGCTATTTAAGAGGGCTTTGCTCTGCTTACTCTTCGATGGGTATAGAATTACCCGCCTTGTTTAATCAATTAGCTTTAGGTTTTGATGAAGATCCGGTCCTCAAAGAAACCTTGGCTACTATGGCGGCAATGACCTTATCACCTGAGGGCGAGGTAGCCATTATCAATGCCGGCCATCCGAGCCCTATCTTGTTTAGTGATACCGAGATAAAAGACATTGAGGCTAAGTCGCCGATGCTCGGTATGGGGATTGAGGGCTATCAACAAGCGTGCTTTTCTCTAGAGGTCAGCGATAGGGTTTTGCTCTATTCAGATGGTTTTAACGATGCGGCGGTTGAGATGCCAAAAGAGCTAAAAGCAGTTATTGAACGTAGTCGTCAATTACCTTTAGCGGCAGCGGCTGATCATCTGCTGCAAGCACGTTTGAACCTGTCTGCTCCTAATGATGATCTAACACTGATCTTGCTGGAACGGGTGGATAGTTAGAGCTCCTGATTCAATAAAGTCATGTGACTAAAGCGTTCTCGCAAGTAACGCATAAGTTTGGGAAATCTTTTTTCAAACCGATAGGTTTCCCGGATTAATTCTTGTTGCAGAGACGGGGCGAAACGGTCATTCATAATGACCCCTGCCAGAATAGCTCCACTATTTTTTAACGTTTCTCTTGCTTCATCAACCTGTGATTCAGTAGTTCGCCCGGTCACAATATTTAACAGAGTTGCTTTGCTTGCTGAACAGATAATATCTACTGGCAGATGGTTGTCGTTTTGAAGTTGTGATTTTTCAGTTAGAACCGGAGCACTGTCGCAGATAACCATATCGAACAGATTTAGGCAGCTGTTAAAAAACAGTTTCAATGTTTCTAGATCCCTAAATTCGACACAATGGCTCGATTGCACCGGGCAGTTTAAAACCATCAAGCCCGGTACGTCAGTTTCTTGTGCAGCATGTTCCCAGTGACCGGTTAAAGGTAACCACTCAGTATTTTTAAGTGACAGCCAAGTAACTAGTTGTGGGCTACTAGGATTGAGCTCTATCAACAAAACCCGTTTACCTGCCTTTGCTGCCCTTGTGGCTACGGCTAAGGCTAGGGAGGTATTGCCTGCGTCAGATTGGGTACTACAGATGGTAAATTGTTGTAGATTCTGACGCAGAACTCTCGCGTATACGGTTTCTATTGCACTATGTCTATGCAAAGCTAACATCCCTTTTCTCCTTTACAGACCTACTAATGTGGCAAACGATATAACAGTGACTGATTCCTGTAAGGTGCTGACAAATCGATACCAAGTACTTTGTTCTCGACCTGGTACATATAATGTGTCGCCTGAGCGTATAACTGGAAGGTCGCGATAATCACCGGTTTTTGCAAAATCGACTAGGTCAAATAGACGCGAATGTGCTTCACCATCAATGCGGTTAATCACCATAATTCGATCCTGCAGAGCGCTGTTTAGTGGACCGCCGGCTTCGGCTAACAGATCCAAGACGGTCATATTGTCATCAAAGCTATAGCGACCAGGGCGAGCAACCGCACCTAGTACTCTAACTACGGTTTCTTTTGGCTTTTCTAACCATGCGCGGTCACGTTTCGGGATAAAGATCACATCTTCGTTTTTCACTGTAGGCAGCAGAGTTTCATCACCTGTTTGAAAATAGTTGTGTAGATTAAGATGGCTTACTTCAGTTTTACCCTGCTTACGGTGAGTAATACGCACACTAGATAGATCAGCCAAACCAGTAGGGCCTTGTGCTGCGGACAAAATATCAAGGAAGTTTAGTTCATTGTTAAATGCGTAACGGCCAGGCGCACCGACTTCACCAAAGATATAAATAGAACGGTCGCTAGATTGTCTTACCCACTGTGAGCGGTTGTCATTTGGGTCTTTAGGTAGTTCTGGGATCACCACAGTATCACCGGCGCGAATTCGTGGGATCTGGCGAATATCACCACCTTTATCTAGGAAATGTTTTAGGTCAAAACTAACAGACTCAGTGACGCCGTTACCACGATTCTGCAGAATCTGTAGGTGAGCTGTATCGGCACTGGCAATAGGGCCACCGGCATGGGCAATCAGATCCATCATGGTCATCTCTGATGCCCACTCATAGCGGCCTGGTCTTCTGACCGCACCAATAATTTTAACGGCTCTATTTGGATGTACCTTTAACCAGCTTTTCTCATTCATATCGGTTTTTTCGGGTACAAGGATCGCATCACCCGGAAGAATTTCAGGCAAACTGCCGCGACGTTGACCATCGACATAGCCTTGTAAGTCAAAAGGAACGACTTGGCCATCAGCACGGATAATGCGAATCTGACGGGTTTCAGCAAAACGCGTTGGACCACCTGCAGTCGCTAATAGATCGTAGAAACCACTTTCTTCACCCATCTCCATAGCACCGGGTTTGAAAACTTCACCCATGACATAAACAGTACGAGAGCCACTCTGAACTTGCTCGGTTGCTTGAGGGATAAAGATCACATCACCCTGATGAATTTCAGGCATAAGGGCAGGGTTACCCGTATCTAGATATTCACGCATGTTGAATGGGAAAGGCTGACCGTTGTGGATAACACGAATCTGCTCGATACCGGCATAACGTGTTACACCACCAGCACGCATTATTAGATCCATTACTGATGCTTTTTCTTTATAGGCAAAGGTACCTGGGCGATGAACCTCACCAAATACTTTTACCGATTCACCGTTTTTACCGGCATCACCAGATGCAGTCAGTGTGCGGGCATCGAAATCGACCTGGACATTACCGATCAGTGGAGATGCTGGCACAAAGATTACATCCATAGGATTTAGATCGGGTAGGGAGCTAGGATCACCACTGTCTAAATAACGTTTGTAATCAAATTCGATCAGCTTATTGTTTCTGCGGATCTGCAATTTGTTGAGTTGTGCACCTTGTGCAAGACCACCGGCTTTGTTAATCGCCATTTGGACGTTGGAATTAATAGGAAGATCTACTGCACCTGGCGTTTTTACATAGCCTAATACAGTGACTGAAAGGCGGCGTTCCTGCAGAGAAATATCAAATTTTGATAGATCCTTATAAACGCTTCCAAGGCGATTTTTAAGCAGGGCTTTGGCTTCACCTAAGTTGCGGCCTTCGAGGTTGATCGCACCAATCTCAGGCAAAACGATCTGTCCCTGTTGGTCCAACTGAAAGCTTTGTTCAAATGCGCTTTCACCCGGTAGTTTTATCTGAATCATGTCTCCTGGGCGAAGTGTTTCAGCCCAAAGGTTACCGCTGAAAAGTACAAATAAGATGAGTGTTCTGATTAGAGGGATCATATGCATGCCTCCTGAGTTAGCTGTTGGTTGCAATGACTTTTCACTCTTAAGGAAGCAGCTTGGTTCTCTAAAATTTGCAGTAACTTTTCTGCTTGCTCTAAAGGTAGCTGTGCTTGCATAAGGTAATTCGCCTCATACAGTCTTCTGCTACGGGTGACCAGCAATTGAATCTCTTGATAGATCGCTGGGTATTGGTCTTGTTTGCCATCTAAATTGTGTTCACTAATGACCGCTTCGCACTTTTTTAGCCTAGATTGCAGAGTGGGGACTTCATTTTTAATTGGGAAGCGCTCCGCCACTCCGCCTTCGCCTTCCGGCACTAAGTAGAAGCAGCCGGAAGAGGTCAGTAGCGTTGTGTGTAACAGTAATAGTGAGATCAATTTCATTGTTCTGGCCTCAGTCCTGAACAGTGATCGATTGATCAATACGTAGGTGTTTCAGCAGCTCTAGAGGCTGACCATGAACACCACAAAGGCTTAATGTTCGTTCTTTTGAACGTAAGCGTTTGAATAAGAAGACAATGGCACCAATACCGGAAGAATCGATAAACTCAATTTTTCCTAAGTTAAGTACTACGTCAGATTGATCCTGTATTAATTCATCGAATTTTGGTCGAAGAATTTCTACGGCAAGGGCGTCTAATGATCCTTCAATCTCTAGGTGTAGTTCATTTTGTACAGCTTCTAAAGTTGGCATAACGATTCTCCTTATGTCAGTTATAACTAAGAAGGAGCAATACCTATGCCAGAGAGTTAACGCTTTGATTTATAGGGGGTTTGTTATTGTTTGGATCTATTTTAATGAGAATGTAGTTCACTATTCTCATTTTGAGAATCAAATTGTAAAACCTATTTTGATCGCTCTATTGGTGGAATCGGGTGAGCTCAGAGCTGAAGGTTTGGGTTAACTCTGAGCGTTTATCCTGTGTCCATGCTTATTGTCCCCGTCCACAAACCATTACGATGAGGGTTTTAAACATGATGCCCAAATCCGAACGGAGCCAGCCAACTAAACTTCCAAGACTGAGTGCGTAGGCATGATCAAAGGCAACCTTGGAGCGCACATCATCGATGGTGCGGTCGTAACCTTGATTAACCTGAGCGAGGCCAGTAATACCCGGTTTGATCCCCCAAGTTCGTTCTGCAAAGAAAGGAATAGCTTGCTCTAGTTTTTGATAGAAGCCTGGACGTTCTGGACGCGGGCCAATCAACGACATATCGCCTTTTAGGACATTAAAAAACTGTGGTAGCTCATCCAAGCGGGTTTTCCGTAAAAAGCGTCCTACCGGTGTAACTCTTGGGTCATCTTCGGTCGCCCAAGTGGCCCCGGAAATTGCTTCTGCATCTAAGCGCATGGTTCGGAACTTATACATCCAGAAGAGCTCTGTTTTTTCGCCATTGGCATGTCCAATGCGTAGCTGCTTAAACAGAATAGGACCGGGAGAGCTAATGTAAGTGGCCAATGCGATAAAAGGGTATAGAAGCAGGCAAATAATGAGCCCTGTGATTGCAACCACTATATCCATCAAACGTTTAGCAAAAATTACGGGTGTTGGAATATAACTGTTCATGGTGATATCTCCTTATATGGCATTAATCTCTAACTGATTTCCAATGACCTTTTTCTAATCCGGCTAGATAGCGAAGGCATCCAGTAAGGCCGTTGTAGTAACCGTTTATGACATAAAATCCGAGTTTGAAAGGTTTATATAAGATATGAGTTGGAGTTTTGTTTTCGGGAATCAGTGTGGATAGGCGTGCTAGTCCAATGCCTAGCAGTTGTAGTGCAGTGAAGATAGCAAAAGCATCTAGATAGAGCGCTAGCAAACCGCACAATACAAACTGAGCGAGCAAGATCAGCGGCATCAGGCCTCGTAGCGCTTTACCGGAAAAGAAGCTAAAGGCTGTTCCACCAAAGCTTGGTGATAGTAGCTTAGTTAGTCTGAGTACCTGTTGTAGGTTCCCCGCGGCGATACGAATACGGCGTTTATGATCCATATCGAGGGAAGACGCTTCTAATTCTAGGCCGATTAGATCGCTGTCATATTTACCTTCGTAACCTTGCTCAATGATCTGCATAGGCAGAATGAAATCATCATTGATCGTATCCACCTGTAACGGAGTGAATAAGGTTTGGCGGATAAAATACAAAGCGCCATGCACACCTATCGTGCTACCTATACGTGCTTCACCTTGCTTGAGCTTAGTTTGATAGTTCCAATACTGCTTTTCTCCCTCACTTCCTGGGGATAAGAGTTTGTAGGTGGCTGCCACCAAACCGGTTTTAGGGTTATTAAAGTGGTGATTAACCAGTTTTAAAGCATCAAATGAGATCAGCGCGGAAGCATCACTTAACGCCACTATTTCGGCATCAATATTTGGAATAATTTGATTGATTAGTGCTACTTTGCCGTGGTTTTCTCGGAAGTTGAGGATATTTACGTTTAAGTGAGCTAGCTCAGGTTCTGTTAAAGCCTCGCGAGCGACTTCTGCCGTTCTATCTTTGCAGCCATCGCAGGCGATAATGACGTGAAGCTTCTCACTTGGGTAATCTAGACTGGCGATATTTCTGAGCTTATCAGCAATGAAATCAGCTTCGTTATATGCTGGTACAAAGATGCAAAGGCTTCGGTAGTTTGGTTCTTCTTCTATTTCTTTCTCTTGCTTAGAAGTTTGCGTCTTATTCAACTGATTCATGATCAGAGGATAAGCAATATGGTGATAGATAATTAAGGCCCAACTTAGGGTAAACAGAGTCAATAGGAAGATAATCATGTTATGCCTCCTTTGGTTGTGAAAGTAGTTGGAAGTAAGCTTCAGCCGTTTTATGTAGGTTGCCTTTCTTCAAGACAAACTCTCTTGGGCTGTGGCGCTTAGGCATCAGATATTGGCGTAAAATGGCATGTTGCAGTGCTATGAGGCTTCCGGGAGGAATAAGGTCTCCCGAGTCTGGACAGACAATGGTTTTACACCCCCCAACATCGGTCACGATCACAGGTACTCCACAGGCCTGAGCTTCTAATGGTGAGAGTGGTAAACCTTCGTTAAGAGATGAGAGGCAGAAAATATCAATCGCGTGATAGAAGGGGCGGGTGTCATCTAGATGGCCTAGGAAGAACACTCGATCCCTGATACCCAGCTCAAAAGCGACATTTTTTAGATGATCGAGTAAGGAACCATCCCCAGCTAAAACCAGAGATAAGTTAGTATGCGTATGACTTAAGGATTTAAGCAGCAGCTCATGACCTTTTACGGCTTCAAGCCTTGCGGCACAGCCTAGCAAGGCTCCTTGTACAGGTAGGTTTAAATGCTTCCTGCTTTTTAATTTTTCGATCGGGGTTGGAGGGCTGAAGTGTGTAGTATCTACGCCGTTCTGAATAATATCAGGGCGACTATTAGGGAAGTGGTGTAACAGCTCGTTTGCTACCGCTTCACAGTCTGCAACTAGCGTGAATTTCAGGAAGCGAATCAGGTGATTTTGCAAACGTTTATTCGCGGAGGCATTCAGGTGCCAAGCATCATGTTCAGTATGAACATGAGGTAGTTTTAATAATTTCGCCGCTATGCCACCGTAAAGCAGAGGACCGATATGGTGAGTATGAATAGCGGTAGCGTTGATCTCTTTTAATGCGCTTTTTAAACGCAAAAATAAGCGCGGACTGATGCCCTCTTTTTTGTGGAAAAATTGCAGTTGAGATCGGTATTGTTCCAGTCTTGGCCACTCTTTTACCGCTTCTTCATAACTGCCTTCTAAGCTAAAAATATAGACATCGGCTTTATTGCTCAGTTGGTTTAACAGGTCTAAAGCCATAGTCTCAATTCCGCCAGGGCGGAGATGTTGGACGATTTGTACGATTACGGTATTCACGATGTACTCTCCTGCAATGCTATATCGTTTAAATCTTTCTCAAGCGGCGGAATTCGAACGAGCACAGGGACATTTAACATCTCTGTTAAGGTGTCTTTACGACGAACGGTGGTATCGAGGACTTCTGCGATTACAGCGAGCCCAAAACCAAGTCCGATGCCCGCAACAACGCCGGCAATAACAAAGGCGATAAGGGGAAGGTTGATAGGTGCCAAAGGTTCAAAAGGTGGATCGATCAGTTTTACCCGTTCACTCTCTTCATTTTTACCAAGTGAGCGAGTCACTCTGGCCATCTCATGACGTTCGGCTAAGTCTTCATAGATTTTTTGGCGAACCTGAATGTCGCGCTCCAGTTCTTTTAAACGACGCTCGTGCTGGCCGTAGCCATTCACGCGGTTTTGTAGGTTTTCTATCTCAGAAGTTAAGGAGCTAACCTCTTTGCTTAAACGTTCAATATGGTCGTCGGCTTGCTGAAGGCGCTCTAACTGGGAAATAAGCAGTGGGTGTTGATTGCCACCTTGCTCTGATTCATTGGTCGTTGCGGTAGTGGCGATCGCCCAAAGGCGTTCAAGTTTTACTTTATTGAGGTCGCCTTGGTTAAGAGCTTTCATACTCTTTAAAATGCGGCTGCGCTCTCTTTCTAAAGACTGTAACTGAGCAAGCACATGCTGCACTTGACTGTGCTCGTCGGTGTACCGAGCGCGAAGTTGGGTCAGCTCTGCCATCACGTTGATGATGGCTTCCTCAATTTTTCCGACGACTGGGTTCGTTTGTGATAGGCGCAACGCTAGGCTTGCTTGAGCGGCTTTAGCGCCTTCAAGCTCGATGCGGCGTTCAGCGATATAGGCTTTCAGATTGGATAAGCGCGCGACATTAGCACCATGCAATGCCGGTAGCTCGCTAGCGAACTCATTTTTATATTCGGCTAATGCTTTTTCCGCAGTTTGAAGATCCGCTTTTCGAGTTTCTAGCTCTTTAGCGAGGAAGGTTTCAGATTGAACTATTGATGAACGTTGCGGCGCAAGGACGCGCTCGACAAAACGCATACTGACCACAGACAACGTCTCTTTCATATGTGTTTTGTCTTCGGCTTTGTAAGAGATCTTAATCAGGTTGTCGCCGACCAGTTTTGCGGTAAGAGATTTAGATAGCTGACCGATGATGTAGGCTTTCTCTTTCTCATCCATCTCTTCAGTAATCATCTCGCGTTGCCAAGCGACGCCCGCAAGAATATGGCGGCTATGCAGAAGAGCGTTGAGTGCTTCCATACGATGGCGAAGGTTAGTCGCGATCGATAGATCCTCTAGAAATGGATTATGTTCAGAGGCTTCTTGAAACAAGATAGTGGTGGTTGTTTCATATTTTTTAGGCGATAGAATGCCGATCGCCAAACCAATAAATGGCATAAGCAAAATAGGCAGCGCGATTAAATAACGACGCCTCCATCCAGCCCACAGAATGGACGCGATGTTTTTGACTAATGCGCTACGAATCATGGTTGGCTACCGTTAGGTTATTGGCTTTTTTGATAAGCACCTGATTTGGCACTAATGAAGGGGATAAGCGCATATCGGTTTTCTTAGCGCGCTTTTCCAGGAAGTTACTAACAGCGTTACAACGGTTGATACCTACACCGACCGCTACAAACCGATCTGAACTTTCACTCGGTGAGCATTCGACACTGAGCTTTGAAGGCTGGGCATTGGCATATTCGTTGAGGTTATTTTTTTGATTTTCATCTAATGCCACGCTGTCATCCTCGAAGCGTAAAACAAGTTCATGAGGGACGTGGTTATCTGCGTAACCTTTCTCGCCGCGGGCACGGGAGAGAAGTTGGTCTATGCTGATGCTTTCTTCTGCTACAGGTGTGTCTTCGGAGCCTAAAAAACCTATATCCATGGTTTTTAGTGCTGCAGTACATCCTGTCAGTGAAAAAAGGCTGCAAGTAAACAGGGTGGTTGCAATAAACTTAGAGCACATGGTCTATCTCCTGAGCAAAATTTTGTTATTGCTCAAGAAATTGCAGCTTTTAGGCCAACCTAAATAAAATGATCTACAAGCCCCATGAATACTAGGGGTTCGTTGTTTGTGGAGAGAGCTGTTTAGGCGAGGTGAACTAGGCTTTTTGAGGTTTTTCTCAAGCTGATTCTCAAAATGAGAATAAGCTTGAGAGGTATTCCGGAAGCGGTATCTTTTGCGAAATTAACGCTTTCTAATCACTAAGCTACCTATGGAATAGCCTGCACCAAAGGAACAGATAACGCCTAAATCATCCTTCTTGAGATCGGATTGGTATAGGTTGAATGCGATAAGTGAGCCGGCAGAGGCTGTATTGGCATATTGATCTAAGATGATCGGAGCCTCTTCTTGCGAGGCTTCTCGGCCTAATAACTTTTTACCGATCAGCTGATTCATATTGATATTGGCCTGATGCAGCCACCAGCGAGTGACTTGCTGGTTTTCAATCCCCAAAGACGCTAGTTGGGTCGAGAGGTGCTCTACGGCCATAGGGCAGACCTCTTTAAACACCTTCCTACCCTGTTGAATAAAGAACTTATCCTGCCCAAAGGGATCGCTATCATTGGTGTAGGCAAGGTAACCAAAATTAGAGCGAATATTGTTGGAGAAAAGCGTCACGGATTTGGTACTTAGTACATCGTAACTCTCTTCTGAAGTACAGCTATCGGCGTTCTCCATTATCGTAGCGACAGCTATATCACCAAAAATAAAATGGCTATCTCGATCACGCCAGTTATTCTGGGGTGAGGTTAATTCTGGATTAATGATCAAAACCGCTTTCGCCGTACCTGCCGTTAACATCTCATAGCCCCGCTGCAGAGCAAAAGTGGCAGAAGAACAGGCAACCAGCATATCAAAGGCAAAACCCTGAATACCTAATGCTTGTTGCACCTCAATAGAAATAGCTGGGTAAGCTCTTTCGGTATAGGAGCAAGCGACAATCACTGCATCAATATCAGCCGCGCTTTTATTCGCTTTTACTAGCGCTTTGCTTGCGGCTGCTACCGCCATTTCTGCTTGATGGGAAAGCTGATCATTGCTTCTAGGTTCAATGTAAGGGCGCATTCTTTCTGGATCGAGTGCGCCTTCTTTGCGGTAGACAAATCGACTTTTAATGCCCGAAGCTTTTTCGATAAATTCAGCATTTGATAATGGTTTGGCTTCGCACTTGCCAGCAACAATCTCATCGGCATTTTGCTGGTTATAGTTCTCGGCGTATTGGTTATAGGCCTCTACCAATTCTTCGTTACTAATGCTGTAGTTAGGGGTCCAAAGACCGAAACCGCTAATGACGACTGGGGAAAATATCGAATTCATAAAATTGTCTCGGCAGGGCAGGTTATAGGGCTGCAATCGTTATAAAAGCCAACGTTAGATTGTCCCGCTAAACATAGCTTATGCCATTAACATAAGCGTTATTATTTACTAGCAATTTTCTTCAGTTGTCTCAGTTGAACTTCAAAATGGCCGTTGCCAATCGGTCCTTTCTCACTATGAAAATAATTCCGAAGAGATTACTGCTACTTTCTCGCTGAAAATCTGATCAGCCACTATGGTTTGTGTGTCAGGAAGGTTTGTTGATCGTCCATCGGATAGTTAAATAACTTATGCATTTTAACTCGCCGTTCTATGGAACCTTTTCTAAAGGAGGAAAGGAGTATGATGCTTGCAAGATGGCATATAGATGCGCGTTTTGGACACAAACAAACAGTCATTGATTCACTGTCTCGTTGGTTTGATGAGATTGGTAGCCAAATAGGATGGACCTCTGACAAAGTAAGAATTGTCACAGGGTCTGTAGGAGCGAAAGAGTCTGTTGTTATTTCGGAAGTGGTTATCTCCGGGTTAACTGAGCTTGATGAATCTTGGCAAAAGTTAGGGGATATTGAGGCTCACAAAGCATGGAGTAAGGAGCTTGAGCCTTATATTGTCTCCGGTTCACAATATTGGGAGATTCTTAGAATTGTCTAAGGTTATTCTCCTTTCTCAGGGGAATTAGACGCGATGGTCTTTCCCCTGAAGAATCATAAGCTTTTCTTTTAGAGATTATTCAGCATCTCTTTTAAGTCCTCGGCGCGTTGAGTCCAACTTTCGCGGTTCACCCGATTACGTCGGATCTCCTTCATTAGTTCTCTATGCTTTTCGGTTTGCCCAATCTCTTCGATAGCCGCAGCAAAACCATCTGCAACATTGCTTACTTTCACTAGATCACGATAACCGTCTAAAGCCGGAAATTCTGTACTCACAACGGGGCTACCCGCAGCAAGGTACTCGCGTAATTTTAGCGGGTTACAGGCCTCAATTTGTTCATTGCGAAGGAAGGGAAGCAATCCAACATCCCAGTGCTGACTATAGCGAGGCAGCTCATGATGAGGCTTAGGGCCTAACCAAACAATATTAGGCTGTTTTAACAGTAAACTGATATCGGTGTGCGCAGGGCCGATCAAAACGAAGGTCCAGTGGGGGAGGCGTCTAGCAACTTCAATATATAGTTCTTGGTCAAACCAGCCTGCTAGCGCACCGTAAAACCCAGCGACCGGACCATCAGGAAGGTCAGATGCACGTTCTGCTGGTTGTCCGAACATCTCGCAATCGACGCCATGGGGTAATACCAAGGTTTTTTGAGCAGGGAATTTCTCCGCCAGCTTAGGACTTGCGGCAATAATTAGCTGACATTTTTTAACTAATTCCTCTTCCATCTTGGCGACTGGCGCGTGATCCACCCCATCTAGGGCAGAAAAGTCATCACCACAATAGTAGATGGCAGCGCGTTCGCCCATTTTGCCCACAACATCCACAGCAGAGGGTAACGAAGTCCATAAAATCGGAGCTTGGCTTTGATCCTTCAGATAAGGGCGAAGTTTGTTGGTGAGTAACTCTTTATTGACTGTTCTCGCAAGAGAGCTACCCGGAAATGGCAGCGCCATAGGATTGACCAAGCAGGGGTGTAAGCCGGAAAGGTTCGGTGTCGGTGCCTTGAGTAAGGCTTTGAGTTTATTCCAGATACGGCCCATATCGCGTAGGTTCATCCTTGGTCTTCTTAAGCCTAAAGAGTTTACCCATAAAACTTCATTGTCTGCTAAAAGGTGCTTCATTAAGTGCTGGGTGCTACTGGGGTGTCCCCCCCAGTCCTCACCAAAAACTAATAGATCGATATTCATGAGAGCTCTCCTTTAAGCCACTTTGCAGGGTTTAGGTTGAGACAGTGGTTTGATCACTTTTGCAGGAACGCCAGCAGCGATCACAAACGGAGGTAGATCTTCAGTCACCACACTACCCGCAGCCACAATGGTTCCTTCACCAATAGTGACTCCTTTCATTACCGTGACCCCGGAACCTAGCCATACATCTTTACGTAGGATGATGTCGCCAATCTGATCTTCTGTATCCGGAAGGCCTTTGGCACGAGCTTTTGCATCAACTGGGTGGCCTGGGTAGCCTGCTAGAAAACCACGGCCTGCGATACGGACGTTATCTTCCAGAACCACCTTAGTACCGACAGCGATGGTGGTTTGCCATGCGATACCCACATTGTTGCCAATAATTAGTTGTGGCGTTTCTGTGCCACTCCATCGACCGGAGAAGGTTGTTTGACCAGATATACGGCAGCGATCACCCATACTTATCTCAAGGCTACCTTGGACGAGTGGCATACCACCGTATATGTATAACTGTCGGCCTGCTTGGCTTAAGCGAGTTTTAAACATGGGTGTCCAGTAAAATACCCGTGCGATACCGCTTAGCAATCCAGTACACAATGTGTGCCCCATGCGAATGGGTTTAAACACCACATTTACCGCCGGTATTTCGAAATTGTGCAGTGTGTAATGACAGGTCTTTAAAGTACGGGCCAGTGGATGATTACCTGCTTTTATCCACTGTTTAAGCCCTTGGAGTGTGTTCATTCTACTGTCACCGATTTAGCTAGGTTACGAGGTTGATCTACGTCGGTACCTTTCGCCAACGCAGCGTGATAAGCGATGAGTTGTAACGCGATAGTGAACAGAATGGGGGTTACAATTGAGTTAGCATTAGGCAGTGTGACTGATTCAACTTCTAGATCTCGAAGAGAACGGATACTTTCAGAATCACCCAAGAAGATACAGCGTCCTCCACGGCTCATAACCTCTTCCATATTGGCTCTGGTTTTATCCAGCAGATCGTCATTAGGTGCGATGACAAACACTGGTGTACCTTCTTCAATCAGGGCGATAGGACCGTGTTTTAACTCGCCTGCACTAAAACCTTCAGCATGTATGTAACTGATCTCTTTTAGTTTAAGCGCGCCTTCTAAAGCGATAGGGAAGTTAGAGCCGCGTCCGATAAAGTAGGCATCCTGACAATCTTGCATCGATGCACCGATAGACTCGAACAAGGATTCTTGTTGTAAAACCAGCTCAACCTGTGAGGGCATAGTGGAAAGCTCGAGGCTTAATTTGGAGGCTTCATTTAGATCAATTTCTTTTCGGCAAAAAGCAGCACGGACGGCTAAGGTTGCTAAGACTGTTAACTGGGCAGTAAATGCTTTAGTTGATGCAACGCCTACTTCAGGCCCAGCTTGAGTTTGTATACTGAAGTCAGTCTCTCGAGCGATGGTGCTTTCTGCAACATTCACAATACTTATAGTTTTTTGACCTTGTTTCTTGGCATAACGAAGTGCTGCCAAAGTATCTGCCGTTTCGCCAGATTGAGAGATAAATAGCGAGATACCTTGTTTGCTCAACAGAGGAGAGCGATAGCGAAACTCAGATGCGACTTCGACATCAACGGGCAATTTAGCAATCTTTTCAAACCAGTATTTAGTGACCATTGCTGCATAAAAGGAAGTGCCGCATGCAATGACATTGAGTCTATCGACTTGGTTAAAATCTATCTGGGCCTCGGGGAGTACTCTCTGGGTGTGATAGAACGTATTACGTACACTATCTGCTTGCTGGTGGATTTCTTTATGCATGTAATGGCGATAGTTTTGCTTATCCTGAGAGTGGTCTTCTGCTTCGAATAACTGCATTTCTCGTTTAATGATACGGCCTGATGAGTCGACTAGACTGAACCCTTCACGATCCAAACAAGCTTGATCCCCTTCTTCTAAATACAGAATATGAGTTGGAGAACCACTGAGTGCCATAGAGTCTGAGCCTAAACTCATACCTTGCTCACTTTTACCTAAGACCAGAGGGCTACCCCGGCGCGCAGCATAAACATGTTGCTCATCTTCTTTAAAAAGTACGCCTAATGCGAAAGCGCCTTGAAGGTGAGAGAGTGCACGATTAAGTGCTTTTTCAGGCTCATAGCCTTGTTGTAAAAACAGGCTGATCAGATGAGGAATAACTTCAGTATCTGTTTGGCTTTGAAAGACGAACCCTTCACTTTGTAGCCATTGTTTTAAGTCGATGTAATTTTCAATAATGCCATTATGGACCACCGCAACATCATTGTTGGAGTGGGGATGCGCGTTTAGTTCGTTGGGTTTACCATGGGTTGCCCATCGGGTGTGGCCAATTCCTGCACAACTAGATAGATGCATCTGATCAAGTTGGTTTTTGAGTTGCTGTAGTTTCCCTTCTCGTTTGACGGTAGTGATGCCATTAGGTGCAAGTATTGAGATACCTGCAGAATCATATCCGCGATATTCGATGTTACTTAATCCTTGTAATAGCTCAGGGACAATGTCGTTATGATTAATCGAGCCTACTATTCCACACATGCCTAATCTCCTGCAGATTTTTTAAAGTCATATCTAGGTTTTGCAGGACTTGTGCCATTTGTTAAATCTATTAAATTCAATGAGTTAGGTGTTGTGTGGAGAGGGTTTGAATCTGTTTTTCGCAAAATGCGAATCACTTTGTTAATTGACGTTTTTGATATTGAGAAAGGGCGATTGCGACAGATAAAAGAATGTAGATAGGCCAAGTAAAACCCATAGTGAGGAAGGTGCCAGAAATACAAAAACCGGCCAGTCCAGCTTGCACCGACTGGGCACAGGCATAAAGAACAGGTGAGTAAGGTTGGTTAGGCTTTGGGCGGAAATGCTGGACGGTTGTCAGACTTATTTTGGCAATACTGCTAATTATCGCGATAAATAGGATGAAGCCGAGTATCCCGGTCTCGGCCATGACGCCAAACCAGGTGCTGTGAACTGCATGGTTTTTGCCATCCCAATGGGGGCTGTATTCGAAGTAGTTGGAGATAAAGTTATTAAGACCAACCCCAGTAATTGGGTGGTGAATCGCCATGCCCATTGCTGCTTGCCAAGCATAGATCCTACCCATGGCTGATTCATCAATACCTTCTTCGTGGGCACCACCTGAAGCACGATCACTCACCCCCGCAATTACAAATAAAATACTCAGTGCACAAATACCAGCACCAATCAGCAGCATTTTATTTTTGACTCTATACCAAGCAAATACAGCACCGACGGCACAAATGCCTAGCATACCGCCGCGGCTTTGAGTGGCGATAATGGCGCAAAATACCGTAAGAAATGCACACAAGCTCAGCAGTTTAATCGCTTTACCAAAGCCTGGGGTCATAAAGCTGGCTAAAGCAAAACTAGCTGGAAATAAAAGTACCAGGGATAGGTCATTCGGGTCACCTAGCATAGAGCCGATGCTACGGCCTATTGTGACACGTGTTCCTTCAACAAGCTCCAGTCCCATCTGCTTGTTATAAAGCGCCATCACGCCTACTGCGATGCCACACAACATCATGCTGAGGATCAGAACTTTAAACTGAGCTTCCTGTCGTAGTAGCCAACTAATCGCTATCAGCATGAGTGCAATTTTTACATAGGTTCCGTTTAGTGAAGTAAGTGCGGCATCTCTGTTGGTTGCTAACACGGCACCGATGACGACCAAGCAGAAAAAACACATAAACAGAGATTGCTCTCGGCACCAGAAAACTTGAATGCGTTTTGTAATGAGGTTAATAGAAAGAGAACCCAGTGTTGCGATGGCGAGTAGTTGTGGAATTTTCAGTGGATAGAGCTGAGGAAAGACCTCGTGCAATCGAAAGAAAGAGAAAGCGATAAAAGCTAAGCAAAGCAAGAAGGGCAGGCGTAAACCAATCAAGACCATCAGTGGTAGTAGAGCAATGGCACTGACTGCAGGATGAGGTACGAGATACCAAGCCGCAGTCAGCAAACCTATGCAGGTGAGTGCTACTAAAATTTGTGAGCCATTGCCCTCTACTCGAAAATTCATCGCTATGACCTATCTAGTAGTTGAGTCGTCATACTCAGAACTTTTTTCGGGATAGGAATCAGCCCCACTACAGTAGCTGTAGCGATAAAGCCAAAAATGATGGCGCAGTTTTGCAGTAACACTGACCAGCTTAATGGTGCAGATGAAATCAGGCTTATACAAAGTACTCCTACAGTTCCTGTGAATAACAGGCGGCGCAATTGGTATGGCAGCTGTAATGACCGCTGGCTTACATAATAGGTTGCGATTAAGCGACTACCTAAGGCCAGACAAGTGGCTGCAATAGCACCCCAAGCATGGAAAATTGGAATCAAGGTTAAATAGGCGACAAGTGCGATAAAAGCTGCAGCACCATCAATCATCGCTGGGCGAACAGTGGTGTTTTCGCTCATCGCGCCAAAGGCGAGTGTTGAGGTCATGTTATGCACAGCAGCTAAGGCGGCAAGCCAAGGGATAAAAACGATTGAGTCGTGATAGCTTGAAGGGGTTAAGAGTCGGACCATAGTAGGTCCTGCAGCAGCGATAAACAGTGCGGCAATAATGGCGATCATTACGCCTAAACTTCCGATTTTGGCACATCTGATTTTGCCGTCGGTTTCTTTAAGGCAACTAAAACGACGGGCATGCCACCATAGATCAAATGGTTGAATCAATACTGCAGTAATCAGGCCGAATTTAGCCGCAAGGGCATATTGTGCCATTTCGGCTGTACCTACAGCATCGGCTAAAATCCAACGGTCAAAGCTACCTAAAACAAAGCCAGATATACCTACGAAGATCAGTGGCCCACCGTAAATGGAATAGGTTTTAAAGCGTGAAAACTCAAAGCTAATTCCCGTATCTTTCAATTGTTTCCGGATCAGCCAGCTACACAGCAAAATGGCAGAGGCTAACGTTGCGCAAAGCACCCCTGTCACGCCGAAACCCATAAACAGTAGCGGTACAGCAATCGCTACCTGTAATGCTACTCGACCTGCCGTTCCTATTAGATACGACCAAGCCATACCTGACATACGCAGCCATGCGAGGGGTATTAAAATGGTACCAACCATGGATAAGCTAGCGAGAATGAGGCGCGTATCCAGTTCGGCAATATCCCCTGGAAGCAATCGACTGATAGGGCCAGCAAATAGCTGCCCTAAAATGAGCGCTAACCCGCCAAGGCAGATCGCCATACCAAAAATATTGGCACTGGCTTTACGTTTTTCGATCTCATTGTCGGCACTGCCAGCAAACCTGAATAAGGTTTCAGCTAGTCCCATACCGATTACAATACTTAGTAGGTCAGCCAAGGTTTGCAGAACATCGAGGCGACCATAATCTTCAGGAGTTAAAAAATGAGTAGAGACTGGCACCATGATCAAAGCCAACCCTTTAGAGAGGGCAATGGCTGAAGCGTAGATCAGACTGTGCTGAACTGCGATGGGTAAATTAGCTATACGTTTTAACATGGTAAGCCTCCTTTCATTCAGATACTCAATATTGGAGCGAATTGCAGGCCATATTTGAGAAAGTATTTAAATTCAGCTGGTTAGCAGCTATTTGGTTTTTTGGGGAACAGTTGATCGGTTTAAAAAGGAGAGGATTTCAATTTTGATTCGCAAAATGCGAAAACGGCCCGTAGGCCGTATTCGGTAGTTTTAAGGTATTCAGCTTATGCTGATTTAAATGGTTTACGTCTAAGTGTGAAAAAACAGAGTAGAGCCGTTAATAAACCCGCACTACCACTGCCCAGTGAAGGTGCAGGTGCCGCCTGCATACTGATAACGGTTTCAGTTGTCGGAACGTCTGCATACAAAGCGGTTACCGGGTCTGTTCTGATACTGAAAACGGCATCATTAAAGTCATTGTCGCCATAAGGTCTTACAAGATCCTCAAAGCCTAAAATGAGATCATCTTCAGCAGATAGACTGCTCATCATGGCAACATGGCGAGAATATTCATCTGCATTATCGATAGTTGCAAAGCTATCATTCTCAGGGTTTAAGAAATCGATAGTGAACATGGCTAAAGGATCAGAGCTGGTATAGTCCCAGCCTTTTACTTGGCTGCCATCCCAGGCGTTTTGAAGGAGGAAGAAACCGACATTAGTACCTGCTTCAAAGACAGTGCCCCCTTCCATGTCAAAATTTGTACCATCGATATTAGTGATTTCTGCACCTCCAAGTGTGACAGTATCACCTGAAAGTAAACTACCTCCCCCTCCTTGTTCTGAAACATTGTTAAAGATCATTCCTGTGTCTATACCGGATAGATTCTGTAATTCAGATATACCGATATGACCAGAGCCATCCAAATCGATGTCTCCAAAGGTTAAGCCATCAAACGCATCATCGGTGAAGGTAAAATAACCTAGAGAATTTCGATATCCAGCTCCTTCATCTAGAAAGGTTATAGAGATATGCGCATCTTCTTGTAGAGTTAAATTAGGGTCATAGGATGTATCCAAAAATTCCTGATTAGCAACTGTACTCTCAGGCAGTGCAGTTTGAACTTCAGTTAACAGTCCTTCTTCAAGTTGTATGTTTACTAAGGAATCTGTTTCATCCTCAGCGGCTAGGGCATTCTGCGCGATAGAAATCATCACTCCTGTGAACACCATACTTCGTATTTGATGTTTCATATCTCCTCCCATACCTGCATGCATTAAAGGTATTACTGATAGAGCTAATTAAATTGCAGCAAGAGTTGTTCCATATGCTTTGAATTTGTAACTTATTGAATTTGCGTGTTTTGAAAGTTTTTGTGTCGTTGATCATTTTTTAAATGACTCTCAAATTGATAAATTTTCGCATTATGAAAGCGGCACTAAACATTGATGCGTGCTACCTTTTCTGCAATCTGACAACCACCAATTTCGATAAAAGCCAAAACCGCAGGTTGGGCAGTCGCTGTAGATTCGGTGGAATAAATAAACGTGGAGACGCCAGTTCTTATGCGGTCGATGGTGTAATCCAGTTGTGGGAATTCAGGGTAGATCTTTCCTCTGAAAATAACGCCAAAACGATTATCTTCTGCCTTAATCAGGCGTTTCAGAATATGGCTACCTTCGGCATTCCTAAACAGAGGAAGCAGAGCAATTGAACCTTCACATTGTTGATCCTGAAAACCGCTGACTTTATAGGGGCCTTGGTTTGCAGCTTCGATCGTGCCCAAGTATCGAAGCGAGGGAATATCTAGCGAAACAGCTCCGGCTTGTTCTTCCTGAGTACCGATATTAATGGTTTTTAATGTTTTTAAACCGAGTGACAAGCTGGTGGATAAAATGAGCACCAGTGGAAGTAGAATGGCCATTTTCATAGTTATCTCTCCTACGAACGCAGATTAAAGTCACAATAAAGGTGAATATTTCGATGGCGGTTGCGCCAAAGCCATCATGTAAAAAGCTGTACCAAGCGTGATTGATCGTCATAGCGGATAGGCGAAGCCCGTTAATGGTCAGCACAACTAAGGCTAAAATAACTGCATGTTTAATATCTCTTCGCTCAAGATCACCATGTTTTAACAAACTTAGGGTCAACCACAGCAACAGCGCTAGAGACATATTGGTAAATGCCGAACAGCCTGTGAGGACCAGTAAGCTAAAGCCGTTGGCTTGCACGATGGTATTTCCTGCAACAGCGGCTTCTATCTGAAATAGGGGTAAGAACAGACTGCTAAACCAGGCATCGAAGGTTAAGATCTGATTGGCAAATAACGTCAGACTGAGTTGGCAGCAGGGCTCCCTAATTGCCATTGCAAAAAGGATCGTGGCTGCAATTCTGTGTTTCTCCTGCATAGGGTGTCGTAACCATAACCAAGCAGATGCAGCGGCAACCAGCCAACTCAATAAGGCGCTAGGTATCAGTAGTAAGCTGCATAACAAAATGCCAGCATAGATATAAACCGGCGTCGTTTTTACCTTGCTAAACTGCACTTCTAAGGTCAGTCTCATGCTGATAAAAAGTACGACCCAAACAACAAAGCTATGGCCTAAGCCGTTAAATACTGCGGCATTGAACGGCTCACTTAAGAGAGTCCTAATCACTTCTGGCAACAGGGCATTGATCACCGCTAAGTAGGTTACTAACGGAAAGAACAGTGTTTCTGTAGAAGTTGTTGCAGCCAAACTCTTCATAATGTTCTCCTGTCAAATTTCAGGTTTATGAAGCCTTTGTGATGTGCTGCTTGTGCGTAGATCTCTAGAATCGAAGGAATGACAAAACTATCGCTGTAGTATTTGCAGATTCTATGGTGAGCTGCGATCGACATAGCGGCCTTGTCTGTACCCGACTGAGTCCACCAGTTGGCAATTACGCTACCTAGCGTCTTTTCATCACCAGTATTCACTAACCAGCCAGATTTATGGTCTTCGATAAGTTCTGGAATAGCACCTAACCGATAACTGGCAACAGGTATGCCTCGGCTCATCGCCTCCAGTGCTACTAAAGGCAGGCCCTCGCTTTTACTCGAAATACAGAGCAAGCCTACATTGTCCCAGTATTGATCCATCTCTACTTGACCGAAGAAGTCGAGATGGGGGTACTCGCGTTCTAAACCGGCTTTAAGTGGTCCATCGCCATAAACATGGCAGGGGATTTCCTTAGGTAATTGTTCTGTAATTCGAGCAAAAGCTTTAGGCCCTTTTTCGTCGGAGAGTCGGCCGACAAAAGCGACAGCCTTACCGCGTTCTGTTTGCAGTTTGGCAGGGGCAACAAAGTTAGCGATCTGGTGAGAGGTAATAGGCAGCCGAGAAGAGATTTCATCACTTACGCTGAGTACACGGTCAGCTAAAATCGATGTGCTGTAATCCAGCCAGCTATAAAACCTTAATTTCCCTTTCCCCAGATCACCCGAGTGAAAGGTTGAGATCACCGGTGTAGAGGTTAATTTTCCGAAGATACGCCCAATAATCCCAGCTTTATAACCATGGGTGTTCACAATACAGGGGGAATGGGTGAGTAGCTTATACAGCTCTCGGTAGTTGCTTAAGCATCTATAGGGTAGCCCTTCCTTCGTTAGCTTATCTTTAAGAGGGTGCGCGCCAAAGTCTCGCATAAATATAACTTCGCTACGGTAGCCGTTCTGATTTAACCAACGAGTGAGGTTAAGAACATGGCTCTCGATTCCGCCTTGGTGGCGACTATCAACCAGTTGATAAATAAGCCAGTCATGAATAGACATAATTCCTTCCTCCTGTATCGCTGAGATTGTTTATCTAGATATCAGCAAGGCTTAGGCCATTCATCAGCTTCTTTAGCAAAAACAGCTGGTTAGCTGATTCAGTAGCTCTAAGCAGGGTTGAGTGGCTTTAAAATCAGGCTAATTAACGCAATTTGCAGAAATGTTTCGCATTTTGAGAAACAAAATGAGGCTGTGCTTTTGGGTTGTTTTTTAACTTATTGAAATTTAAGGATAAATATTTTGGCTGGCTTCTTGCTGTAACCAATACATCAAGCAAATTGGTTTCAACAGTAAGGAGAAATACTATGAAATATCTGGTCACTGGAGGCTGTGGGTTTATTGGTTCACATTTAGTAGATGCCTTACTAGCACAAGGTCATCAAGTCAGAGTATTGGATAACTTATCAACAGGTGTAGTGGACTATTTACCCGATCAGGTAGAGCTTGTATTGGGTGATGTCGCCGACTTAGCCATTGTTAAAGGTGCAATGTCAGAGATGGATGGCTGCTTTCACTTAGCGGCAATCGCATCGGTAGAAAAATCAAATTCCGACTGGGTTGGCACGCATAAGGTTAATCAGCAGGGTAGTGTGAATGTCTTCGAAGCAGCGCGACATAGCGGTAGTAAAGACTCTATCCCTGTAGTTTATGCATCATCAGCGGCAATCTATGGTGACAACGCTACTATTCCTTTAGATGAAACATCAGCCCCTCGACCTATCAGTGCTTACGGTGCTGATAAGTTAGGCAGTGAGCATCATGCCCGAGTTGCTTGGCTAAACCATAAGGTATCTACCGTGGGGATGCGTTTTTTCAATGTTTACGGCCCCCGTCAAAACCCCTCTTCACCTTACTCTGGGGTTATTTCCATCTTCATCGACCGAATTCTTAACAATCTCCCCATTACGATCTTCGGTGATGGTAAACAAACCCGCGATTTTACCTACGTAGCCGACGTGGTGAAACATCTGATCGCAGCCATGGAAAACACAAAAGGCGAAGCATCGGTGTTTAATGTTTGCACCGGACAATCCACCTCAATTTTGCAGCTAGCACGAACCCTATCGATGGTGGCTGGAGTAGACGTGAACATAGAACATAAACC
Organism: Neptuniibacter sp. QD34_54; assembly: GCF_047778055.1. GTDB lineage: Bacteria > Pseudomonadota > Gammaproteobacteria > Pseudomonadales > Balneatricaceae > Neptuniibacter. The sequence continues at coordinate 1,010,430 of NZ_CP180546.1, forward strand.
TGCCAGAACCGGTGATATCGCAACTTCATTAGGCGATCCAAGTCGCGCTTCAGCAAGACTAGGGTTACGTGCAGATGTTGGCTTAGGCACAGGTATGGCCTTTACGGTTGAAGCGATGAAAGAGAACTCTTTAAAACAAACCGGTTAAAACGGCAGAACAGATTTCTTCCAGCGAACTTGGTAAGTCTAACTTTAAATACTGTGCAGAGATCAGATTTAAAGTGGGGCTTACCTTTTTTATTTAGGGTGTTTGAGATTTGATAAAGTGATGAGCCCCTGATCCGCCCAGAAAGCCTGTAGTAGGGCGGTTTAAGACGATTGATAAATGAGTAACTATGATTGGCTCTTTTTCCATTCATCTGTAAGCATACCGGCAAATCCCCAATCCTCTTCTTCAATTTCCTGGATCACAATATGGGTATGTTCAGGTTTTTTGCCGAGTACCCTTTGTAGAGAGCCAGTAATGTCTTTAACAATTTCTGCTTTTTGCTCTCGAGTGACACCTTTGGTGACTTGAACATTTACATAGGGCATTTAAATCTCACAGTTATCAGTGTTGGGTTGAATTTACAGATACATTTTATCGGTAAAGCAACATCTTCAAGTTAGTACACCAAGCAAGGTAGCATAGACAGGGAGGGAGCTCTATTGATGAAGGTTTGAACCTTAAGGTATTAGAGCGTTACACCTCTCTCTTTGATAAATTGCATTTCCAATTTAGTAACCCTTTAAATAAAAGGGGAATACATCGAGATTTGTTACTAACTCTCCAAAATAAGCGACAGGTTTTGGACTGGATAAATTGCTAAAATACTGCGCAATTTGAGAAAGCACGAATATAAACAAGAGCCCGAGTGATTACTGATGGATACTCCCAGCTGTGAATACGGTGTAAACGACAACTCCTACAAAATGGCAGGTGAGATAGCTGGTCTAACTCAGTTGGTCGATGACTTTTATCAGTTTATGGATGAACTGCCAGAGGCGCAGACCATTCGTAAAATGCACCCGGACGACCTTACCGAATCACGAAAGAAACTTGCCTACTTCCTATCCGGCTGGTTAGGTGGCCCTAAGCTCTTTTCTCAAAACTACGGTTCTATTCGTATTCCCCATGCCCACAGCCATTTTCCTATCGGGCCCGAGGAGAGTGAAGCGTGGATTCTATGTATGCAAAAAGCGGTTGCGAAACAACCTTACGAAGAACCGTTTAAGGTTTATCTTATCGAGCAGTTACGTGTTCCCGCAGAAAGAATTACCCAAGCCTGCCGTAGATAAACTTCCTGCAGCAAAGCTTTCTTTAGAAGAATTTTTACCACTTTTTGAGCTTATTTAATGATCAAACTACTTCGCATCGTCAGCCTTCTAGAAGGCCTCTCTTACATCGCCATCTTAAGCGTCACACTTGGCTTTATTAGCCGAGATTACGTATCCACACTCGGCATGACCCACGGGATCCTGTTTATGATCTATGTGATTCAGGTCCTTAATATCTCCAGCAAAGAAAGCTGGACCTCAAAACAACAGCTAGGCCTGATGCTAGCATCCGTAATCCCATTTGCCTTTATCCCAGCTGAAATCTATTTACGGAAAGTAGAGCAGCATAAGCAACAAGCGACTACGGCTTGAGAGAAAGTTTGAATGAAACCATGCCAAGGGATTAAAGGGGTTTAGTTCCTTGAATCCTTTTTGGTCTTATTAACCACCTAGCTGAAGATACGTTCAAGCTAACAAAGTTTAGTTTTCCTCTAGCCACGAAGTGGCGCCCTCAAGCACAAGTCCCCTAAGGTATAGACGAAACGGTCTATTCGAAGGGTGCAAAGTAGGTTTTTCTCGGAGCTACTTAGAGAAAAAAGTTAAATTTCAAGATGTAACCCCTCTCCATACTTACCTGAATAGTAACTATACATTTTTTTCATTTCTTATCGTTTACCTTCACCGCTAACATAAATTTAACTTTTAGAGCGTTGGCAAAGAAATGAATATTAGAAAAAGAGAAACCATTAAAAGAATATTGATTGGAGCTTTTTTGACTTCAGTTTCAATTTTTTCTCATGCGGTAAATGAAAAGCAATCAATAAATATTGAACATGAGTTTAATTATCCTGCTAACGAAGTTTGGGATGGTATCGGTACTTTTTGTTCAATTAAACTTTGGCAATCACTTGTTCAAGACTGTCTGGTTACAGAAAAAGAAGATGGCATATATCGGTTTGTGACAATGAAGGATAAAACTGTCTTTACTGAACGGCTTGAATCTTATTCCGCTAAAAATAAGACATTTAGTTATAGCATAAAGTACGGGCCAGTCGATCTTGAAAATTATATGTCGATTTTAAAGGTAGTTCCTACTCAAGGAAATAAATCCAAATTGATTTGGAATGTTACTTTTGAATCAGAAAAAGAATCAAAGTTGAAATCGGTTTTGACTGATTTATTCCGTAATGGAATAAATGGAATGGATGAGTTGTTAAAAAATAATAAAATGGAGAGTGAAACATGATTTTAGTAACTGGTGCTACAGGTAACGTAGGTTCTCATGTGGTGGATATGCTGATTAAAGAGTCAATACCAGTTCGGGTGACTACACGTGATGAAAATAATATTCCAGACGAATGGATCGGTAATGTTGATGTGTTTGTTACCGATTTTAATAATCCTAATGATATTAATTCAGCCTTTGATAGTGTTGAAGGCTTAATTCTTATTACGCCAGCCAATGAGGAAATGGAAATTCAACAAAAAAATATTGTTGAATCAGCAAAAGTTAATGGGGTTAAACGGATTATTAAACTTTCCGGTTTAGGTGCTGGGCCTGATGCAGAGATTCGATTGCCAAAAGCTCATTATAAGATCGAAGAGTTTATTAAAGCTTCAGGTATAGATTACATCTTTGTTCGCCCTAACCTATTTATGCAGACCTTAATGGGTTCTTATGAATCAATCGTCCAAAATCGGGCCATTTATGCTCCTGCAGGTACGGGGAAGATCTCATTCATTGATGCACAAGATATTGCTGCTGTGATTGTTTCCGCTCTTTGCACTAATGAGTTTAATCGTAGCATAGACATTACGGGGCCTGACGCAGTTTCTTACACAGAGATAGCTTCTAAGCTATCTAATGCGACAGGCTCTTCAGTCGAGTTTGTTGATGTGACTGAATCTACAGCCAAAGAATCAATGCTTGCAAGTGGATTGAGTGATTGGCTGAGTGAAGCATTCTTAGAACTATTTCAGGTCTATCGTGCAAATTTAGGATCAGCCGTGCTTTCTCATAATATTAAAGCTGAAACGGGGACTACAGTGACAACAATTGACCAATTTATTCAAAATAATTTTCAGACAAATTAAGTATTTTATTTTAACAATATCAATCAATTAATGGAGTAAATGATGAACGCAATCTTAAAGGAACAAAAGTCACTGATCGTAGTTGGTGATAAATTTACTTGTTTTGGCTCTATCCCAGGTGCGATTACTGCATCAAAACTTGCTCGTATCATGGAAGGGTATGATAAAGAAACTCCGATGCCAAAAGTTGTTGTGTTTGGGCAAGGGTTATCTGAAAGCTGGATTGAGTTTTTTAAAAGTACTAATGTTGAAAATAATTTAAAGATCGTATTCATCGAAGATAAAACATCTCCAGTTCGTGCTGGTCGTAGCCAGGCTCATAAAGTTAATAGAAAAAATGTATTAATATCATCCCCGTCGGAGGTTGGTGAAAATCAATTTTCTATGCAGCTAAGGTTAGATGATGATTGTGAAATTATGGCCGATCACACTACGGGTCATCATATTCAAGGCATGGTTTTAATTGAAGCTGCTAGGCAGTCTTTTCTTGCAGTTACTGAAAAATTTTACCTTTCTAAAGATAAAAGCTATTACTTTGTAATTAATAATATGGATGTTAATTATAAAAAATTCGCATTTCCAATTGAAACAAAAATAAACTTTGATATTACTTCTGTTAAATCAATAAAGGATGAGCGTTTCTCCGCTACGACAGATATTGATTTTATTCAAAACGGGGAGAGTATCTGCACGGTAAATGTAAAGTATACAGCGATCCTAAATGAAAATCTGAGTAAGAAGGAGAGGGATATGGCAGAGGAATCTCTAAAGTTTGCATTGGAATCACAAGGTTTAAACCCACAATTAACACCTTGTTTATCCGAAGCTGTTTAGTTACATGTCGTTGCATATTTCTAGATAAAGGTCCCGAATCCAATTCGAAATAGCATTATTAACTAGATGCTTTGGCCTTACGTAATAAAAAGTATGCTTTTTACTTTCAAAAGGTAATTCATGAATGCGTAACGCATAGTGGTTACTAAAGTGTTTGGCCAAACGACGGGGTAATGCACATAAGTATGGGCTGCGTTGAAGAATGTTGGGAACAGTTGCAAAGCTGTATACGGAAGCTGCCACAGTGCGTTGGGTTCCGTAGTCCAGAAGTTTTTCATCAACCCAGCCCACATTTTTACCTGAGTAAGACACCAAAATATGTTCGTACTCAAGATAGGTTTTGAGATCCATGGGAGATTCAGATGAATACTGTTTACCTGAGATCACAACATAGTCTTCATTAAAAACAGGGTCTGCCACAAGGTTTTCACTGTTATGTAGAGAGGAAACAATGGCGCAGTCGATTTCACCGCTATGAATCATACATGAAGCGTCGGAATACGAGGTTGAGACAGCAGATAGGTTTAAAGAGGGAGCTTGCTCCCGAATTGTATCTAACAATTTGGGAAAAATTAGCGTCAAACCATAATCGTTAAAACCAAATTTACAGTTAGCAGAAATGCTCGCAGGGTCGAAAGCTCTTGGAAGGTTTAGAGAGTTTTCTAGTTGAGAAAGGGATTGGGTAATTTGCGGGATGATTAATTCAGTTGTACGTGTTGGTTTCATCTCACCATTGATTCGTACAAATAGACGCTCTCCAAATAGATGCGTCAAACGATCCATTGCTCGACTTACCGCGGGTTGAGACATACCGATATCTTCACCGGCCTTAGTTAAGTTGCGGTGACGGTAAACGGAGGAAAGAACTTTAAGTAAGTTCAAATCCACAGAACTTAGTGTGCGCATGATCTTTCAGGTCCTTTGAATGATTAAGTCGAGGATTCTAGGGAATCCTTACCACGCAAGCAACACAGCAGAGATGTTCTTTTAACAGAACATTCGTTTATTTTACAAGGAGCGAAAAAATGGAAATTACACATAGCCAAATACTTATCATTGGAGCAGGACCTGTAGGGCTGGCGCTTGGCTGCATGTTTCGATTACAAGGTTTAGATGTACGTATTATCGAAAAAAATAGCACAACGACGCCTTTCTCTAAAGCCGTTGGAATTCATTCCAGAACACTTGAGCAAATGCATGCTCTTGGCATTGCGGATAAGTTGGTTAGCCAAGGCCGACCTCTTACACAATTTTCAATATCTGAATCTAATCAAAAAACACTATCCGCAAGCTTTGAAAACATTGGTTCGCCTTACGAATTTGTCTTAGGTCTGCCTCAAAGTAAAACTGAAAGTACATTACACGCACGTTTTATCGAGCTAGGCGGTAGTGTCGAGTGGGAAACTGAAATCATCAGTATTGAAGATTGTGGTTGTCCTAAAGGTCAGAATAGTCTGTCCGAAGTAGTGATACGCTTGCCGAATGGTGAAAAGCAAAAGGTTACTAGCCATTGGTTGTTTGGGGCAGATGGTAGCCGAAGCTCAGTGAGGGAAATGGCTGATATAGCTTTCCCAGGAGGGAGCTATGAAAAAGGCTTTATGTTGGGGGACATCAAAATTGATTGGGATGGTGATAAAGACCATCTTCAATTTTTCCTATCGAAACACGGTTATTTGCTTTTAATTCCAATGCCAAACGGAATGCATCGCGTCATTGCTCAAACAGAAAACCGTTACGAGGATTTTCAAAAAACTGATAAACCCGTAGCAACACTACAAGACTTACAAGCGATAGTTGACCGAAATGGCCCCGGTGGCATTAAGCTGCATTCACCTGAATGGCTAACCTGCGCTCCTTTTTACCATCGTTGTGCCGCCCAAGTACGAAAAGGCAGAATCCTACTGGCAGGTGACTCGTTCCACTTGTTCAGTCCTCTCGGAGCTCAAGGGCTCAATACTGGATTTCAGGATGTTTTCAATATTGGCTGGAAGGTCGCTTTTTATGAAAAGGGCTGGGGAGACCTTACTCTGATTGATAGTTACCAAACAGAACGACAAGCTATTGCTGACTTAGTAGCTAAAGTTACGAGCAAAACAACCAACTATATAACATCAACCGCTTGGCATAAGCGTCTGCTGCGTAAGTGCTTTACATTGTGTATGAATAATACCGATAAAGTACAACACACATTACCAAAGCTAATGGCTGGGATGTTGCAAAAATACTCAGTTGAATCACTATTGGTCGGCAAATCAGGGCACCAAATTCCACAAGCTGGTGAGCGCTTCCCTCATGCATGGATTCCGCAAGATGAAGGCTATAGCCCTATCTGTGATTTTCTTAATGGCCCGGAATTTACATTCGTATTGGTGACACCTCACCTAACGGATAAAGCGATCAATCATCTGCACAAGATAAAACAGTCGTTGGTAAACCAAATTCCATTTATAAAAATAATGGTCATTGCCCCTAAATCAAACGAAATTAGCAAGCTTCCATCTTCCATCCAATTTGTCGAAGACCGTTTAGGCAGTATGTGTAATCTTGCGGCAAATGGACATGAAGCCTCTTTGCTCGTTAGACCTGATGGCATTTGTGCATTAACTCAAAATAACTGGGAGCAGGACTCGGTAACAGAATATTTTACCGAAACTGGCTTGTTGAAAAACATCACAAACCAGCTTAAAGCCGCATAAGAAAGGATTCAAAAATGCCTCTTAATAAGTCAAATAGTTTGCGCGTTGCATTCTTTGATATGGACGAAACCATCCTCAATTTTAAATCGATGTTTTCTTTCCAGTCTTACTTTTACGACCATGCAAAGAAAACAGGACTGTTCTCTTCAAAACATGAGTTTTTAGAACATTTAGAAAGTAGAAAAAGCTCATTAACTAGAGAGCAGCTTAATCGGGAATTCTATCGTAGCTTTGCAGGTAGGGATCTCATCGAAGTAAAGCAATTAGCTGAAAGCTGGTTTATCGATACGTTAGAAAAAATGGGAGATAACTTTTGGATTCAACCCACTATCGACTTAATTAATCAGTTAAAAAGTGATGGCTATCAAATCGTTGCTGTTTCTGGTTCAAGTAGAGAGATATTGGCTCCTATTAGTCGGTACCTCTCATTGAATGACTGCTTATCAACTCATACGTGCTCCGATTCAGGCGTACTTAATGGCGAAATAGAAAGTAGTTTAATTGGCAATGGCAAAGTACTTGCGATTCTAAACTACGCGGAAGAAACAAATCTAAACCTAGAATCCTGTATGGCGTGTGGCGACCATATTTCTGATGTACATATGTTAGAGATTGTAGGTCTAGCAAAAATAGTGGCGGGGGATCCTGAACTTGAGACGTTCGCGAAGCGAAAGGGTTGGGAAATTATTCAGCCTCAGCAAAAAAGCCCAGACCATCAACTGTCTCACGTATAAAACAGGAGATCATCATGAATTCGACAAGTCGAACCGGGTTATCTGCGCTTGCTCTAGTTTTTGCGACAGTCTCATGGGGAGCTCTTTTTCATATAGGTAAAGACGCCCTCAATTATTTAGACCCATATTGGTTTACAGCTGTGCGATACATACTGGCAACTGTATTCGTCATGGCGTTACTTTTACTGACCGGCAAGCCCCGCTGGGAAATTTTGCGCAGCAATTGGCCTTCTTTATGTCTGTACGGCATTTTGGGCTATGGCGTATTTGGCACAATGGTTTTTGTCGGTTTAAGCCTATCAGTGCCTTCTCATGGGGCCATTATTATGGCGACGATTCCTATTACGGCACTATTAGTCAGCCGCTTTTTAGATGGTCAGCAAGCTGACAACTCCTTATGGCTGGTGAGTACATTAGCGATAATAGGGGTGAGCTTAGTTTCAGGTGTGTGGAGTGCTGATTCCAATTCAAATGCTTCACCTATTTTAGGCGATTTAATCGCTCTTATCGGGACATTAGGTTGGGTATTCTACACTCGTGGTCAAAAGAAAATCTCTGATATTCGAGTACTAGAATATACGGCATTTACGACTCTTACAGCAGTTCCGTTTATTGCTTTATTTGCTGGTTTACTAACCGTACTAGGTGTATCGGAATTGCCAAGTACCGAAAATCTAATTGCATCAGCTCCTTCAATGCTATTCGTTGTCATTCTATCAACCGTACTCGCTGCTTTGGCGTATAACTTCGGTGTCAAAAATTTAGGTATGCACAACGGCATCTTATTTATAAACCTTGTACCAGTATCTGCTTGGCTTATTAGCACCTATAGAGGGATCGCACCCACTTCCATCGAAACGATTGGCACCTTACTCGTTGTGGCTGCCTTATTGTTTCAAGCTTATCGGATTAAAAATCCTCTTAATATCAAATCTAAATTACCTAGTTCACCAACTGGCAAAACTGCTAACGCAAACACTAATGTCTAACACAATGAAAAGGATATCAAAATGAAAACGACTAAATTAATGACCGCTTCTACAGTACTTGCATCGCTTATGAGTTTCACTGCTGCAGCTGGGGAACTTGGAGTCTATACCTCTGATGCTACAGGCTTTAATACACATACTTTTTTCTATGACGATGGCAAAGAAGTCGTCATGTTTGACACTCAGTTTACCCCTGCATTTACTGAAAAAATGGTTGAACAGATTCGACAGGAAACCGACTCAAAAATCACTCAGGTCGTAGTTACACATCCCAACCCAGATAAGTTTAATGGACTTGCTTATCTACATGCTCAAGGGATTAACTCTATCTCAAGTCAGTCGATTGCTGATGCGATGCCACGTGTTCATGCCTATAAGAAAAACTTCTGGGTAAACACAATGAAGAGCTTTACAGAGGATAGCTATCCAGCGTTTGAAAACGCAAAAGTTACCTTTAATAAAACGCATCAATTAAAACTAAAATCGGGTGAAACGATTAGTCTATTTGAATTACAGAATTCAGGTGTGGCATCTAAACAGCTGGTGGCACGTATTGACCAAACAGGTGATTTGATTGTGGGCGATTTAGTCCATCATAAAGCGCATGCTTGGTTGGAAGGTAGCTTGATTAATGGTGCGCCTCAGCCAGATATTAAGGCTTGGAATGCAGCCCTTGCAGAACTACCTGCACTGAGTGCGGGTTTTCCAAACGCTAAAATTTACGGAGGCCGAGGTGAATTTGTAAAAGTAAAAGATGCAGTGACCGCTCAAACGAGCTATCTAACTAAAGCAGATCAACTCGTTAAAACGTTTATACAAGAAGATAAAGGGACTTATAACAACCCAAGTGATCGCTACAAATCGATTGCTGATATTTTCAGTAATGCGTTTCCAGACTATAACTACCCTTATATGGTGCAGTACTCCGTTTACGGATTGTACAACAGCCATAAAAGCACACTAAGCAACTAGAAATCACTGTTAGATAAATAGGGGCGCAATCGCGCCCCTTTCTTGTATCTGCCTGAAAAGAAGGAAAAGACACCAGTTAACTTAAACTTTTCTCTTATAAAAGGGCGACGGTGCACAATGCACAATGCAAGAACTGACCCTCTGATTCTTACAAGAACTGACCCTCTGATTCTTATTATCCGAAAGCTACATAAAGGCCTGAACATCCCAACCGAGAGTTTAGTTAAGGACTACGAACTCAAGCAGGCTTCGCTTTTTTAGGATTAAAGGGCTTTGACCCTTATAATCTCATTGACCCCTATAATCTCATCGTCAGCCTTCTCGAAGGCCTCTCTTACATCGCCATCTTAAGCGTCACACTTGGGTTTATCAGCCGAGATTATGTATCCACACTTGGCATGACCCACGGCATCCTGTTTATGATCTACGTGATTCAGGTGCTGAATATCTCTCACAAAGAAAACTGGACCTCAAAGCAACAGCTAGGTCTGATGCTAGCATCGGTAATCCCATTCGCCTTTATTCCAGCTGAGATCTACCTACGGAAATTAGAGCAGAGCAACCAGCAAGAAAAGGAAACAACGGCGGTATAGCGAGGCGATACCACCGAATTTGGCAGAGGAAAGATAAAGCAACGATCACCCTGTAGTGCTCAGTTTTATTTGAGCACTACAGGGTGGAAGATTTGTAGGGTGCAATAGCGAAGCGTATTGCACCGTCAAGGTCCCAGATTTGTGTAATACGCTCCGCTATTACACCCTACTTACTTTAACCCTGAGGTTCTATGACTTTGCTATACGGTAAAGTGTATTTCCTTTTTTGCTTAATCTAGTTTCAACCAAATTTTCAGTAAGCATGGTTTGCAATGCACTTTTTACTCTACGGTGTTCATAATTTGATAAGGCAGAAAATCCTTGCTGCTGAGCACCCCATGCAACGATTCGAGAAGGGGAGAATGACCACTTTTGATATTTTGTTAAGAAATCTAATAGTAAATTCTTAAGCTCAGGATTGTGGAATGATTCCATAAGCTGATCGACTTCATTCATGCTATGAACTTTTTGCTCTAGGAATTCAATTCTGTTCTCGAAATAACCAAACTCTTCTGCATTTTCTGATGCTTGCTCAGCCACTATTTCCTTGAATTCTATGCCACCAATTTTCGTAATCTTTAATCCTAGTTTTTCCCAAGGAATCCATATAAGGATTAATAGAGTGGTAAAAAACAGAAATACGCTACTCACCCCAAGTTCTTTCGGAGATGCAAATGTTTCAGGTGCTTCTGTATACCTGTAAACCAAATAGACGCAGCCCGACATCACTAGAATAGAAAATACAGTCAAAAAAGCTTTAATGCTTTTCGAAATAATTAATCCATTTGAAGAGCTTCCTAACTCTTCATCAAGTGGGATACTTTCATTGGATTCTTGATGCGACATAATTATCCTTGTAGCTCTGATACTTAAAGTAGACGTGGTGTATGAGCCTGGGCTTTTTCGGAAAAAGGAAAAGGGCTATGAACCCTTTAATCCATTGTGTTTTAGTCTTGCTTGATCCTTTAATTTCAAAATAATCGTACGAATTACAACGACTATCAAAATAAATTGGTCTCTGGGGGATAATTCTTTGTATGGTTTAACATGCCTATGCTCTTCTGAATTCCTTGTTTCTCTAACTGCGTTATGGAAATTTTCTTTATCTACAGGCGGTAGAGAGTTGTATAGATTTTTTACAGTCGATTTATCTAATTTGTAAAAAGGGTCATGCGCAAAGTTATTTCTCATTGTGCCGAGAGTTGAGAGCATAGGTTTAAATTCAGGGTTCATTCCTAATATACACAGTAATGTTATTTTGCCAGCATAATCCAATTTGAGACTATTGATATGTTGTGGGGATGGGGCTAGAAGTATTAATACCTCATTTATAAGATACTCGATATGTAAATGTGCTTTAATTACAGAGCCTAATTCATCTTCATTGAAAAGGGCTTGCTCGAATAACTCATTTGTTAATTTCTTGGACATTTTTACAACTTGGTTTCATAAAAGATGAGGTAATAGTTACTAAAATAAGCGAAAAATGCTTTGATCCCTTTAATCTACATTTTATTCATTAATTGTCTTTGATGATGTTGCTAAATTTTCAGATTCTAGAATTTCACTCCAAGCTGCTTTATATTTTTCGACATGATTTTTTTTCATTGTTAAATTTAATAATGTTGCCAGAGCTATAAGAAGACATGACGTGAAAAATATAAGAGATGTTTGACTGTTAGTTTTTACGTTGGAGATTAAAAAAGGAACAATTGATGACATCATTAGTAATAAACCGTAGAGGATAGAGAACGCTACTTGTAGGTTGGTAAAAGGAGTATCGTCTCTAAATTGCATATGGCGCCTTTCCCAGCCAATATCTGAATTTTGCTTCTCATGAAAAATCATAATATATGTTCCCGCCCGTGCAGCGAGTAAATGAAATAAACTAGTGAGTAAGGTTGCTCCAGAAACTAATAGGCATAGCAAACCAGCCAAAATAGCTGGATTAATTGAATCAGGTTTTGAAGCTAGCCAACCTAGCATGGCAGATATAATGGTGGCTGAACTGCCAAATATGACCAATCGTTGTGACCTCATTTGGCGAATATCTTGCCTGAGAGAGTCATATTCCTTTTCTGTGTCTATCATGTTGTCTTTTTTTGATGCTATATGTATATAAAAACTTGCGCGTTAGAGATGCAAGTAAAGTTTATAAAGAGGGGGATGCTATCGAAAGGGGCGAAGCCTTAACAGTTAGCATTCCCTGCTAATAAGAAAATATAGCGATATATAATGGTTATGACACTTGTACTTTGTTACGTACTTTTATCCTTGTCTAACCACTAACATCTAGCCACTTAGATCTTTTCCTCTAGCCACGTAGTGGCGTCCTCTAGCGCAGCGTCCTAAAAGCTGTAGGCGAAGCCGTCCTATCCCCCAACATACCCCAAAGGCATCGCCGTACTATCTACCACTTTACGCATGATAAACGCCGACTTAACCCCAGTTACGCCCTTTATCCGGGTGATTTTGCCGAGCAAAATATCGTGGTAACAGTCCATATCTGCCACAGCCACTTTTAACTGGTAGTCGGCGTCGTGGCCGGTGATCAGGTAGCACTCCATGACTTCCGGTAGGGACTGAATGGTGCGTTCAAACTCTTCAAACCGTTCGGGGATATGTTTATCCATGCTGATATGCAGGATGGCGATAAGGTTTAGATCGATTGCGCGTTCATTTAGACGGACCACACGATCACGAATAACGCCGGATTCTTCTAGCTGCTTTACCCGGCGAGAGCAAGGGGCCGCGGTAAGGCCAACGCGCTCGGCTAGCTCCTGATTAGAAAGGTCGCCGTTTTCCTGTAATTCTCGCAATATTTTTAAGTCGAAGCGGTCTAAATTGACAGTAGATTTCATGGTTTTTGTTTTGTGCGCAATTAATTGTGTATGTTAAGTTTATTTGCTTTTGTTTTGTTGCGCAAATGGCGAAATATAGTTGTTTTTAGATCGGTAATTGCGCATGTACCTCTATAAACTTCTCTTCATCGGTTGAGGGGTAACAAATCACATATCAATCAGTATGTGAGGGGGTAATCATCATGAGTGAGCGCTGCCAGCCTACGAAGGTTTATCGAATCTTTAACTCAAAAACTGATACCACAAGTGTCTACTGAAAAACTTCCCGCTGTCATTGCTTCCCCAAAGGCGCCTGACAGCGGGTTTTGCCGTTTAGGCTTTCTGCTTGAATAAAAATAATGGATTCGCACTATGTTTGATCATCGTAAATATCGTCGTTTTGAAACTGTCCGTTTGGCTGATCGCACCTGGCCAGATCAAGAGATCAATAAAGCACCGGATTGGTGTAGCGTAGATCTGCGCGATGGTAACCAAGCACTGATCAATCCAATGAATGTAGAGCAGAAAACCCGCATGTTTACCCTGTTGGTAAAAATGGGGTTCAAAGAGATTGAAGTCGGTTTCCCATCTGCATCTCAGCCTGACTTTGATTTTGTACGTAAGCTAATTGAAGAAAACCGAATCCCAGAAGACGTCACTATTCAGGTGCTTACCCAAGCACGCGAAGGTTTGATTGAGCGTACCTTTGAGTCCCTTGAAGGCGTGCGTCGCGCCAATGTTCATGTGTATAACTCCACTTCGGTAGTCCAGCGCCAGCAAGTGTTCAACATGAGCAAAGACGAGATCAAAGGCATTGCGGTACAAGGCGCGAAGTGGGTGCGTGATTATGCGGCTAAATACCCTGCGACAGAGTGGGAGTTCCAGTACTCACCAGAAAGTTTTACCGGTACAGAGATGGATTACGCGGTTGAAGTCTGTGATGCCGTCATCGCTGAGTGGAAACCAGAAACAGGGCAGGCGATTGTGATCAATCTACCGGCGACTGTTGAGATGTCCACACCCAATGTTTTTGCCGATCAGGTTGAGTATTTCTGCCGTCACTTAAAACAGCGAGATCAAGTACGTATCAGCTTACATACCCACAATGATCGCGGCTGCGGTGTTGCGGCAGCTGAGTTGGGTGTTATGGCCGGTGCCGATCGTGTTGAAGGTACCTTAATGGGTAACGGTGAGCGTACCGGTAATATGGATATCATCACTATGGGGATGAATCTTTACTCACAGGGTGTCGATCCAGAATTGGATTTCTCGGATATCAAAGAGATTATCGAGGTGGTTGAGTACTGTAACGAACTACCTGTCGCTGCCCGTCACCCGTGGGCGGGTGAGTTGGTTTATACAGCTTTCTCTGGCAGTCATCAGGATGCGATTCGTAAATCGGTTAACTACCACCAAGAGCACAACCAACTGCATTGGGATGTGGCTTACTTGCCAATCGATCCACGTGATATTAACCGTGAATATGAAGCGGTTGTGCGTATTAACAGCCAAAGTGGTAAAGGCGGTGTGGCCTTGGTATTGGAGCGTGATTACGGTATCCAACTACCAAAATGGATGCATATCCCGCTAAGTAAAGTGGTGCAGTCTGCCGCTGAACAGAAGGGTATCGAGATCTCTCCTGAAGTGATTCACCAACTTTATCAACAGCACTTTGTTGCTGTACCAGAGCAATGGCAGCTTGATCGTTACGATCTGCACACTGATAATCAACAGGTTGAAGCTAAATTTAGCGTTGGTAACACCGTATTTAACGGCCAAGGTACCGGAGCTCTAGAAGCGCTAAGCGATGCGCTTGAGAAACAATATGGCTGCTCCATAGAGATCACTCAGTTTGATGAACATGCCATCGCGACCGGCACAGCAGCGCAAGCGCAAGCAGCAATTGCTATGACAGTGAACGGTGTCAGTGCGCAAGGTGTCGCAACTAAGGAAGATACATCTGCTGCAGCGCTGCAAGCAGCGCTAATCGCCTTTAGCCGAATTGCTGATCAGAACGCCGTAAGTGCGGCTTAAAATCGAAGAGAATGTGCAGCTACAGATCTGATCTGTAGCTGTAAAATATCTATCATTTCTTACTAGACTATTTTTTAGAGCGAAGCGGGAAAACCTGCTGTTTTAGCCAACCCTCAGGCACATAGTCGCCAACCACGCCGTAATCCTGCGGCCACTCTTTTTGGCCTTTTACCGCTGTCCCGAAGATATAATCGATAAAGGCAAAGTGTGCTGCGTAGTTTCGATCAATCGCCGCTTTATCCGATGAGTGGTGCCAGTGGTGGAACTGTGGCGTCACGATAATGTACTTCAGCCAGCCAAAGTTGATTTGGGCATTGGTGTGATTGAGTACTGCTTGGAAGCCAACAATAATGATGTAGGCATCCAATACGCTTTTATCAAAACCCAGCACAAATATCGGTGCTAAGACAAAGCAGCGGGTCGCAATCAGTTCACCTATATGTTGGCGCGAGCCTGCCAGCCAATCCATGGTTTTGGCACTGTGGTGGATTGCGTGGAAGCGCCAGAAGAAAGGTACTTCGTGGTATACACGATGTAGAGCGTATTGAACCAGATCAGCGACTAGCATCACTAAGAACAGTTGCACATACCAGTTAATGCCTTGAATCAGTTCTTGTGATCCGCGTTCTACTGCCCAGCCAAATGCACCGGATACAAACTGGTTCGCGACCAGTAGTACAAAACCAACGATGAGATGGTTTACAAAAAAGTGGTGCAGATCGGTTTGCCATTCGGGGCGTAGAATTGCTTGTTTACGATGGGGGATGATCTTCTCGATAAAGATAAAGATCAGGGTGGAGCCGAGCAGATCGAGAATAAACCAGTCCAAGCCTATATAAGGTGTATCGGTTGGGATATCACCCACTTCTACTCGATGACCGCCCAGCGCGATCGCAATCACAATCAAGACCCAAGCCAGCAGTCCTGCGCGTTTATTGGTATTTCGCACAAAGTTAAGCAGGCCTAAGCTACCCGAGATTATCAGCGATACGAACATCACCGTGCGCAGAACGTTGGCGTCATAAGCGGCGCGCAGCTCAGGGGTTGTTAGATACTCAGGGAAGTGAAAGGCACAGACGCCGAGTAGTGAGAGTAGGGCAAGCGTAACGGCGATATAGCCACTGATACGGCCTTCGCCAAAACGTAGTTCGCCGCCTTCTAAGCGTTTGAGTAACATCCGTTGTCCTTACGGTGATCCAATTTAAAGTGCTGGGATTATATACAAGGCAAGCGTTATTCACATCTTGCCCTGCAACATAAGCATTTAGAGAGACTCTATTGCGTTAGCCAAAATAGTGCAGCACTGATCAATCTCCTTTTCAGATAGATTCAGCGCAGGCATAAACCTCAGGGTGCGTTCATTCGGGGCGTTTAGCAGTAGGCCAAGCTCTCTTGCCTTATCCACAAGCTGAGGTGCCGATAGCTCAGCGGTATCTAGAGCGATCAGTAGGCCTTTGCCTCTCACCGAGCCTAGTGAGTATTGCTGAGAAAGCTCAGAGAGTTTTTGGCTGAGTAACTGGCCCATCTGCTCAACATTAGCGAGAAAGCCTTGTTCCAGTACTTTATTCACAACCGCTTGCGAGACGGTGCACATTAGCGGGTTGCCGTTATAAGTACCGCCCTGATCGCCGTATTCAAAACAACTGTGCTCGGCTTTGGTGAGCAACGCTGAAATCGGGACGCCACCGCCTAAGCCTTTACCTAAGGTCATGATGTCCGGTTGGATATTTAAATCTTGGTAGGCGAAGAGGTTACCGGTTCTACCGATGCCGGTTTGCACTTCATCGATGATCAGTAGCAAGTTGTGCTTTTTACACAGGACTTCTAAGCCTTTGACAAACTCGCTATCAGCAGGGATAACACCTGCTTCGCCTTGAACAAGCTCTAGCATGATCGCGACAGTATGTTGATCAATAGCAGCTTCAGCTGAGGCTAAGTCGTTGTAGGGCGCTTTAGTAAAGCCGCTCACTTTCGGTTCGAACAATGGTGCAAAGGTCGCTTTACCGGTGGCGGACATGGTCGCTAAGGTTCTGCCATGAAAACTCTGTTCAAAGGTAATGATCTTAAAAGCACCTTGTTTGTGATTCTGGCCCCACTTTCTTGCCAGTTTTATTGCACCTTCATTGGCTTCTGCACCGCTATTGGCAAAGAAGACCTGATCGAAACTTGAGTTAGCACAAAGGGTCTTGGCCAGCTCAATCATCGGTTGATTAAAAAAGCCAGGGCCAGGGTTTATCAGTTGTTGTGATTGTTCTATTAGTGCTTGCTGGATTAGATCTGGGCTGTGACCGAGGGTATTCACCGCCCAGCCTTGCACCATATCCAGATATTGTTTGCCGTTCTGATCAAACAGGTAGTGCCCTTTACCTTGGGTAAAGCAGAGTTCTGGCCTTGGTGCGATCGGCATTACAAAGCCTTTATCGGTCAGTGAGTTGTTAATGGACACGTCCTGAACGCTTAATTGTGTGGGAGCTACCCCAGTTAAGTAGGTCATTTTTATATCCTTGAGAGAATTTAGAGCAAAAAAAAAGCCGCAGGGGTTACCTGCGGCTTTTTGGGAATTTGGAACGCTTATTAGTTATTTGCGTCGTCGAGATCCAACACCCAAAGAGGCACAGGCAACCGATACGCGGCGTCGCAACGTATTTGTCGTAAGAGTCTGTGTGCTAGGTGTGGTTTTCATAGTGGCTGAGTATGTCAGCCACTTTAGGTTGTGGTCAAGAGGGCTCGATTGAATGCCTTTTAGCAAACCAATAGGTTCGGCAAGATCGAGTGATATTGATCCGCTGAGTTGATCAAGGATTTAGCGGTGAGCGCTTCTACGCCATAAACTTCGGTGGTGACACCGTAACGTTTTTTGATGTGCGCTAACAGCAGATCAAAGTCGCCATCGCCTGAAAGCAAAATCACTTTATCCACATTCGGTGCGGTATCCATAACATCAATAGTAATGCCTACATCCCAATCGCCTTTGGCAGAGCCGTCTTTACGTTGGATGTAAGGTTTGAGTTTTACATCAAAGCCAATGTGGCGCAGTGCATCCTGAAACTTCTTCTGGCCGTCATCTTTACGTTCAATCGCATAAGCGTAAGCGTGAACAATCTCTCCCTGTTTGCTGATCTCTTGCCAGAATTTACGGTAGTTAAACGGGCATCCGAACGCCTGACGGGTGGTGTAATAGATGTTCTGGACGTCTACAAAAATAGCAATGCGAGACACAATAGAGCCTTTGTTATGATTCAAGAATGAGCACTATATCAGACTCGTGTTGAGATATGCTGCTGCAAGCCGCGGAAAAGCTGGAAAAAAGCCCGAGTCTGCACTATCGTTGCAAGAGTTAGTAAAAAAGGTTTTACTGATTGTTACTGGTTGATTATTCGGAGTTTTTTAATGTCTGCTTCAGACGCTGCAAGCCCTCAGAAAACGAATAGAAAAAAGATCGATCTTTCGATTGTTTTTGCCATCTGCGGTGCACTGTTTTCATTGCTTATTTTTCTATTTATGTTTAAGCAGGAGCGTGATGCAGCGATCCAACAGTTTCAGGTTGAAATGACACAGGGAGCAGCATCATTCCAGCAGTCATTAACTCAAAATTCCTACTCCTTAGAAACCTTACAGGCCGTTTATCAGTTAGATCCAACGGTTGATCAAGAGCGACTTGAACAAACGATTAATAGCTTGTTTAGTCGTCATACTTCTTTGAAAGGGATAGCTATTGAAAGTGACTATAGCTCGGTTCGTATAGCTGGCCCTACTACTGATTCTATTTTTAACCTTTCTGAAGTTGTTGAGGCGTTAAGTAGTCTTTCCTCAGAGCAGGTTAAGACACTGACTTTAGATCAAGAAACCTACGTATTGGTTTCTGCTCAAGCTGGCAACGCCCAGCTAGCAGGCGTTATTTCACTTAGCTCTGTGCTGGAGCAAAGCCAACTTCAAAATGCCTTAGGTCAAGTTCAATTCACCCTGCTAGATGCAAACAAGAAGGTAATTCTTGCGCACGATAACTCTTCACTTGCCTTGGATGCGATGCTTTCCAGTTCTGTTCAGCTATTGGATAAGCAATGGACGCTAGATATCACTGCTACTGAAGAACGTATTGCTGCAGGTATGAGTTTCACTCCTGCATTATTTTTGATGACTGGCCTACTGCTTTCATTCTTGGTGGCTTCTTATCTGAAGCGCGTGGGGCGTCATGTTAAAACGTTGCGTACTGAACAAGCGAATTTGACTGAACAGATCGCGGAAACAAGCTGGGCTGACCCATTAACAGGATTGGTTAATAAATTACACTTTGATGAAGCCTTGGATGTTGAATGTCGCCGTGCGGTACGTGAGTTTTCACCACTCACCATGATGTTGTTGAAGATAGATAGTTTTAAAGAATTCAGTGATGAATATGGCGTTGAGGCTGCAGAAGGTATGCTTCAAGAAGTGTCTAGTGTGCTGAAAAACTCTGTGGGTCGTCCAGGCGATATGATCGCGCGTATTGATAATCATCTGTTTGCTTTCATCCTACCTTCCACTAATGAGATGGTGATTCAATTAGCAGAACGTTGCTGTAACACAATTTATGATCACGGCATCCCTCATCAAGCATCGTCGATTGAGAAAGTCGTTACTCTAAGTATCGGTGTGGCAACGATGCAGCCTTCACGTTTGCTTACCCCTGAATATCTTCTTGAATTGTCGAAGCAACAACTGCAAGAAGCTGAAGCTAAAGGCGGTAACCAGTTTCATGCGTTTGTGGATGGTGTCAAAGAGCCCCCTTTAACTTATAACGTATAGGTCGATTGGCCTGATGCGAAATATCGGGCCGGTCAGTCGACGCTGGCTGTCTGAGATCGAAATCTACTCCTTAGCTGATCTAGAACAAGTTGGCCCAATAGTCACTTATAAGATGATTAAGTCTATGCGTGGCGGTAAGGTCAGTATCAATCTGTTGTGGGCGCTGGTTGGGGCTTTAGAAGATATTGATTGTCGTGATCTCTCGCCTGAACGAAAAGCTGAACTTCGTAAACTTCTCAAAGACTCGTAAAGCTCATTGTTAATAGATCCACCTAGCCGAAAAGGATTGATTGATGACTGCTCTAACAACCTTGTACTCTCGATTGCTTAAGGATGCACAAACACAACAGCATCGTCGATTACTGGTGGTGAGTGGTACTCAAAAGTGGTGTTACGAGCAAGCAAGAGAACTAAGTAGCGAAACCCATGGTGAAGCCGAATGGCTGTGGGTCAGTGATCATGCGCCGATTAAAGCTCAGTCTGTGCGCGCCACTCAATGTCATCAGTTATTAGGCCAGTCGCTTTCAGCGGTGATCTTTGATGCTTGGTCGGGTTTTAATCCCAACGCCTTTGGTCAGATCTCCGGTACTTTAAGCGGCGGTGGAGTGATGGTTTTACTCTGCCCCGATCTAGATCATTGGGCCGAGTTTGATGATCCAGAACATCAAAGCTTAGTCGCTCATCCTTATTGTTCTTCCGATGCTGGTCGCAGATTTATCTCGCGTCTAGCGATGATCTTAGAAGATGATGCCTACACGCTGGTGTATAGAGAAGGGCAAGCGCTTGCAGGTGTTGAAGCCGAGCTGCCAAGCTCCGCAGCATTGGCCGATCAGCCAGATGATAATGTGGTGCTGCCGAGTAAAACCAAAGATCAGCAACGAGCGGTTGAGTTGATCCTATCTCAGTTTCGTCGGGGTAGACGCCCTGCAGTGATTACTGCAGACAGAGGGCGTGGGAAATCTGTTGCTTTAGGTATCGCTGCTGCACAGCTATCAGGCCTAGATTTTCAAGATATCTTAGTAACCGCGCCCGAGCAGTCATCGGTAGATGAAGTCTTTAACATGGCCCATCAATTACTGCCTGATTATGACTATCAACTGGGTAAGCTTTGTCACTTAGGTCATTGCATCCGTTACGTGACGCCAGAGCAAGCGTTGCAAGAACAAGGTGAAGGACAGGTGTTGCTGGTGGATGAAGCGGCAGCGATTCCGGTGCCTGTATTAAGTAAGTTACTACAACGTTTCCCTCGTATTGCCTTTGCATCAACTATTCATGGTTATGAAGGCACAGGGCAGGGGTTTGCGGTTCGTTTTAAGCAAGTTCTGGAAAAGCATGCACCCAATGCTAAATCGCTTCATCTGAATCAGCCGATCCGTTGGGCCAGCAATGATCCGCTAGAACAGCTGACCTTTAATCTGCTGTTACTCAATGCTGAGCCTGCTGCGACAGATGATCTAAAGCGTACTTACCAGTCTATTGCCGACTGCCAGATAGAGAAGTTAGATCGTGATCAACTCGCGGAAGATTATCAGACCTTAACGCAGTTGTTTGGTTTGTTAGTGTTGGCTCACTATCGTACATCACCCGGTGATTTAAGGGTGTTATTAGATAGCCCCAACCTACATATCTGGCTAATGAAGGTCGATGGTCAAGTAGCTGGTGCTGCGCTGGTCGCCGAAGAAGGCCCTTTGCCGGAAGAGTTGGTCGATGATATCTGGTCGGGTAAACGTCGCCCTCGTGGCCATCTGTTACCGCAAACACTGGTAGGGCAAGAAGGTGCAAAGGGCGCAGCTTTGCTCAAGGCGGGTCGGATTATGCGTATAGCGATTCACCCCGCCCTACAGCATAAAGGTTTAGGTCGAGCGCTGTTATCCACTGTATCTGACAGTGCGAAGTCTGCAGGTTGGGATTACTTGGGTGCCAGCTTTGCAGCTAGTGCAGAGCTAATCAGTTTTTGGCAGCACTGTGGTTTTGAAACCGTACGTATGGGCTCTACTCGAGACAGTGTCAGCGGTTGTCACGCTGCGTTGGTTCTATTGCCTTTAACAGAGCAGGGGCAGAGCCTTGAAAAGCAGCTGAGACAGCGCTTTATTGAGCAACTCAATTATCGCTTGAGTGATGACTTGGTTGATCTAGACCTGCCTGTAGTGTGTCGATTGTTGCAGCATGGTGGTTATCTTCCCGAGTTAACCGCCCATGACCAATCTGATCTGATCGCATTTGCTGTGCATAACCGTAATTACGAAGGTTGTGCTTTTGCTATCCACAAGCTGCTTTTACAGTTTTTGGATCAGGTGGAAGATAAGCAGCTGGAAATGTTGCTCGAAAATGAAGAATTTACCCTGCTAATCGAGCGGAATCTACAGCAAAAAAGCTGGGAACAGCTGGAAGTTAGAGGGCAGGGGCGTAAACAGATGATGCGCCAACTGAAGTCGATTACGGCGTTGTTGTTAGAAAAAGTTTATTAGCTAATCTCGTTAGAAACTTTCATAACGAACTTAGGCGCGGGTTAGCGCCTAAGTGTGAGTGTGTTTCCTTTCTGAATGATCTCAAGGTATTTCATAAAGCTCATACCGAGTAGTACCGTTTCACCATCCATGTGTGGATTAATATGCCCACGAACGTTTTGCATGCTAATCCCACCAAGGGTGACGGTATTCAGCTCAGTGTTGTACACATCAATCACGCCATTAGCGGTATCTACCTGACGCTTTAACCCAGGCCTAAGGCCAATGCGGTCGGCTACTTCTTGCGGCACGCTGATATTGGTCGCGCCGGTATCCAATAGAAAGATAACCGGTTGGCCGTTGATCTCTCCCGGTGCAACGTAGTGTCCCGCTCTGTTTTGCTGCAGTACCACTTCGTTACTGCCGCTGGTGACGAGATTACGATTGGGATTGTATTTGTCGTTTACCTGCTCTTCAAAGAACAGCCACAACATTCCTAAAAACAGGACCCATGCGACGGCCCACATTCCTTGGCCAATACGTTTTGGTGTGTGTTGAGATTCCATCCAGCCCCACAAGAATTAATCGATGTTAATTTATTGTAAGGAACTCGCTTGCAGAATAGAACCTCGATTCATTCAATCCTTAAACTGTGCATCAACTCAGTTGTTGTAGATGGTCTCGAGTTAGTTGGATCTGTTGATCAATCGCTTGGGTGAGATGACTAAAATAAACCCGTGGTTCGATCTTGATTACTTCGGGTTCAAGGATCTCTTGGGTGACCAATTGGTCGATATCATGAACGGTAGGATCACAAAGCTCATTTTCACGCATATTTACCAAGAGATACTGTAATTGAACTCTCACAGCAGCAGGGCAGTGACCAAGATTGGCAGCTTTATTTCCTAAACCACGCAAACGCGCGAGAGACTCTGCGAAATGGGGACGGCGGAGTAAGTTTTGCCATAGCTCTTCACCATTATGGTCATTATTACTCGCAGTGAGAGAACAGATATCTGCGATAACGGTTAGCTCGTGGAGCAGTTTTTCGATTAGTTCACAGTGCTCCATAAAGCTGCCTGCGGGCTCTGCTTCAATCTGCTTCCACTTGGTAAACTGCAGATTAACTCGCTTAACATTGCCGCCGTAGCTTTTATCAAGCAGTGGCCGCCATAGCGAGTTGATCTCATTACTTAGCTGTCGCTGTTGTGCTTGGTTTGTGCTATCTAAATTTGCACAGATGCCGCGGTGGCGCTGTAGGCTCTGGATTAGATTCAACAGCGCGCTTAGCTGTTCAATTCCGCGTAGTGTCTTTTCGCGACGTTTTTTGCGCAATTTTCTTCTTTTAAACCAGCTAGCTAAACCAATTAGGACGAAAAGAAACAGTACAAGGCTAATCTCGATCATGATGTCACCTCCTTAGTGGCTGCTTTAAGCGCAAGTGTTTCTAGATAGCCGGTGAGCTCCGTAAGGGAATGCGCTTGTTCACTGTGGTGCTGAAGAATGTTGCCTATATCGGTAAGCTTTTCACTTAACTCGTTACTGGCAGAGGCATGTTCGTCGATGGAGAAGTTAACCTCCTGAATGAGTTCAAGGCTACGCTCGCTACCAGATTCGATCTGCTGCAGGAGGTCATGCATCTCTTCACAAGTATGTGAGCCGGTTTGTAGCTCTTGCTCGCTTCGGTTCATGCTTTCAGTGACTTCATTTACACGTGCAAGCATGGAGTTAACCAGAAGGGTGATATCACCTGTCGCTTTTTCAGTATTACCGGCTAACTGGCGTACCTCATCTGCGACAACGGCGAAGCCTCGTCCTGCTTCACCTGCTCGTGCAGCCTCAATCGCTGCGTTCAGTGCCAATAAGTTGGTTTGTGCTGCAACTTCTTCGATTGTACTAACGAAAGATTGAATCGCTTCAGCTTCTTCAGATAGCTG
Source organism: Neptuniibacter sp. QD34_54 (assembly GCF_047778055.1). Classification (GTDB taxonomy): domain Bacteria; phylum Pseudomonadota; class Gammaproteobacteria; order Pseudomonadales; family Balneatricaceae; genus Neptuniibacter. The sequence continues at coordinate 1,034,642 of NZ_CP180546.1, forward strand.
GGAAATCTTGGTGCAGGTATCAGTAAACTGATTACGAACACCACTGATCGCGTGGCTCAAATCAGAGGCTTGCTGAGTTCCTTTATTACATAAGGTCTGCGAGTCTTCGGCACTGTTTTGAGTGTTATGCACATGATCTCTGATCAGTTGGACGGTTTGGCTCATCTCTTCTGATGCACTGGCAACTGTTAAGAGCTGATTTTGCTGTTCTGATGCGGCATTTGCGGTGTGCTTAGCTAAGTTCTCTAATTCATGAGTAGAGAACTTCATCTCGTTGCACAGCTGATCGGTTAAGGTATTCAGTTCTTCGTAATCGCGGGCAAAACCATAGAGGTTTTGTGCTGCGTCTCTAAGCGGCTTGTCTGAACTGGTATGTCGTGTACGGAACTGCATCTGCTTTTGTGAGAATGCTTCGATTACTAGAGAAAGGTTATGCCAGCGACGTTGGCTCAACAGAATATAGCTGAGCTGAAAGTAGCTAAGTGGGATTAATAACCAAAGTGCTTCTATATAGCCGGTTACCAATGTGGCGATTGTCAGCAACCAACCCAACAACAGTAAAATGCCTGAAGTGAGTAATGAACAGCGGCTCAATACGCTGTAGCCAAATGTTAGTAGCAGCATCTTAGTGCTCCCCATCAAAATCTATTATCTGGGTATTTAGCAAAACTTAAGCCAGATATTTCATGGGGTTACTCTAATGCCCGATATTGTTGTGTTAGAGAGAGGTGGCTAATTTTAAAACGCACGGATTTAATTCGTCTTTGTGCACTGCGACAGTGCGAGGGCTTTATTCTGGAGCGTTATCTATTAATCGAAATTGTCTAAAAGAGTTTTAATTTCTTTCGGCTTAAATTGTCATAGCGATGTAGAATAACAGTCATAATTGGGCTTTATGCTAAAAGAAAAGAGAGGGTTTATGCACATTTGGGTTGATGCCGATGCCTGTCCAAAGGTTATCAAAGAGATTTTGTTTCGGGCTGCCGAACGTAAACAGGTGCCTGTAACGCTGGTGGCTAATCAATTCCTAAGTACACCGCCTTCACCGTTGATCAATGCAGTGCAAGTACCGCAGGGCTTTGATGTAGCGGACAATCATATCGTTGCCAAAATGGAAGAGGGTGATCTGGTGGTAACGCAAGATATCCCATTGGCTTCAGAAGTGATTGATAACAAGGGTGTGGCAATAAATCCTCGCGGCGAACTTTATACTCCGGAAAATATTCGTCAGCGGTTATCTATGCGTGATTTTATGGAGACCCTGCGAAGCTCGGGTGTAGAGACTGGTGGACCGTCTGCTTTTAGTCAGGCTGATCGCCAAGCGTTTGCGAATTCTCTGGACCGTTTTTTAGCAAAAAATCTGAAAAAGTAATTTTTTGTGCGCCGCACAAAAAAAGTTCTTGACTAAAAAACGTACAAGATTTATCTTTGCTGTAAATGGATTGCTGCACCGCAGCAACGGAAACTTTTGGAGACAAAACTATGTACGCTGCTAACAACCCTTTCGCTGATTTCATGAAGCCTGAACTACTATCTAACGAAATCGCTGAGCTATTCAAGCCAGTTCAGTCTCTAGTAGACGTTAACACTAAGACTGTTGAAACTTTGGTTGCTCTTCAGAAAGCATACGTTGAAGAACTAGCTAACGCTTCTGTTGAACAGTTCAAAACTCTATGCGAGTGCAAAGACCCTAAAGCTGCTCTAGACCTACAGGTTCAGTTCTACAAGTCTGTTGAAGCTAAAACTGCTGAAACTGCAGAGAAAAGCGTTGCAGCTATGACTGTTGCTAAAGATGCTTACGTTGCTACAGTTGAAGAGTCTGCTAAAAAAGCGACTGAAATGGCTGAAGAAACTGCTAAAAAAGTTGCTGATCTTAAAGTAGCTTAATTTCAGTTTCATACTGAATAATAAAAAGCCGATGTAGAGAAGGGCATCGGCTTTTTTGTGTCTGCGATTTAGCGTTTTAAATTAAACCTCAATCACGACATCCGTTTCTGGAGTGCAACTACACGCCAGAACCACGCCTCGAGCTTTCTCATCTTCAGATAGCGGAATTTCCGATTGGCGATGTGCATGACCAGACACTAAGGTCACTTTGCACGCGCCACATACACCCGCACGACAGCCGGAAGGAATCATGATTCCTTGATCTTCAGCTTGCTCTAGCAATGTGGTTTGGCTATCGCCGGCAAATGAAATTTCGCCAAAGGTTAGCAGAACACTGTGCTTTTCTGCTTCTGGATCAACACCGGGAGGTGCACCAAAGCTCTCTTCAAACCACTGTTGCTCCGCTAGACCTAGTTGGCGGCAGTAAGTTTTAGCATGATCCATAAAGCCCTCAGGGCCACAGCACATCACCGTACGTTCTGGCAGATCCGGAATTAGCTCAATGAGCTGTTTGCGGCTAATACGGCCTTTAATGCCTTGCCAATCGTCATCTGGTTGGCTCAAGCTAAAGATGATCTTTAGGTTCGGGTTTTGGCGTTCTAGCCAAAGGAGCTCGTCTTCACAGATGAGATCTGCTTCGGTTCTAGCTTGGTGGTAAAACACTACATCGCGTTGGCTGTTTCGATCGGTTAGTTCGCGTGCAATCGAAAGCATAGGAGTGATACCGCTGCCAGCTGATAGCAGTAGTAGTGGTTTATTACCTGTATTGCCTTCGTGGAACTCACCTTGTGGAGCGAGGGCAGGTAACTTATCCCCAACCTGTAAATTATCATGGAGCCAATTGGAGGCGATGCCATCGGTTACGCGCTTAACCGTGATTGCGATATCAGCGCTTCTAGAAGGTGAAGAAGATACGGTATAACAGCGGGTGACTGTCTCACCGTTGATCGGCAACATTAAGGTTAGAAACTGACCTGCGATATAATCTGTTGATAGGCCCTGTGGTACTGCAAAGCGGAAGGTCACTACGTCGCGTGTTTCATCAATGCGGCGGATACATTCTAGATCGACCTGCTGAGTCGCGGCCCAAGTTTCTTGGCTATTGCTGTCGTTAGTGTCTCTAATAACGGGCGCATTATCGGGGTATTGAGCAGGCTGTTTAACCTCTAATACCTCAACCGTATCGCCTTGCTTAATCTGGCCTTCGTTAAGAGGCACAAGGTTTTGGCCAAAATAGACTTCGTTATCCTCACCTTTACGGTAGTTAGCCAAGGTTTTAATTGGTTCACCCGCAGGTACTGGCTGTCCAGTTTTGGGATCGATAGTCGTTAGTACGCAACGAGAGCAATCTTTAACGATCTCAAACTCTACTTCACCAATACGGATGCGCTTCCAGCTATCCTCGGCGAAAGCTTCGCACCCTTTTACAACAAGGTTGGTACGGAAGTGATCCATATTTACTTGTGTGGAAGCGCGGCTATTCAGATCAGCCAATGAAGCTTCAGAGATCACAAGTAGAGGATAACCATCGGCAAAAGCGACGGGCTTATCGGGTCTACGAGAGGTTACGCGTTCTGATTGTTCGCCAAAATAAAGAAGCTGGCATTCACGGCCCAGTTTTTCGCTGAACCATTCATCTAGCCATTCACCACAATGTTGAGCGTTGATCTCGGTTCCCCAAACACGTACCTGACGGTAGTTTTGGAAAAAGTCAGGATAGCGCAAGCTTAAGTGATCGCCATCAGGCGCAATCACCTCTAAACCATCTTCACGTAAAACCGTTTCGAAAAGCAGCATCGATGGCACTTGGCGAGCAGAAAGTAGTTCGCCTTCCGGATCGCTCAACATAAAGCGTCGGTCAAAAGACAGTCCGCTCTCAGTTACAAAAGCGTCCGACAAACTAATGCCGCCTAATGATTTTATGGGGAAAGTATTAATACCACTGAGTTGAATATCTGACACGTCGTCGGCCCTTAAGAGGATTAGTAGGGTAGGCGGCTAGAGATAGAATCTAAACGAACTCTAAAGTTGTTACCTTCCTGATCTTCGGCAATCAGAAACTCCCCTTCAGAAGTATATTCCAGATCAAGAAAGCGTAAGCGCTGACTAAATGCGGTATCATCTTCTTTCCATTCAACAAGATGGATAGCGTTGCGCATACAGGCTAACTCGTAGCCGTCATGAATTTCGCAATTGATAGGTTGATACGCTTGCTTGTCAGCCATGGCCTAAACCCACTATTTATTATTTTCTACAGAATACTGTTTGCTCACTGGAAATAACAGGCTGTTAAGGGGAAAGCATTGGATCTGGATAAACGTCATCTACTTAAACTGGCTAATATGAAGATGCCATTTGGTAAGTATCAAGGACGAGTACTACTCGATCTACCCGAAGAGTACCTGCTTTGGTTCGCCAAGAAAGGTTTTCCAAAGGGGGAGCTGGGCTCGTTGTTAGAGTTGATGCTAGAGATTCGTATTAACGGTTTAGAATCGGTATTACAGCCTTTACGAAATACTCGTTATTCTTAATTCGCTTGCTTTACATTTAATCACCCCAACGATCCATCCCAACATAGCTTTGAGCGACTATTATTTAGACAACCTCAATAGGCTTAAGGATGGATTCATGCTTAAACGACTATCATCTCTTCTAATCGCATGTTGGATAGCACTATTCAGCTTTAATGCTTACTCAGCCTCCAAAGCTGAAATCAACGCTAAAAGCACAGAAGCTTTACAAAAGTTTTATCAACACAGCTCGGCTGGACAAAGCTTAGTCCAGCAAGCCAAAGGGGTTTTAGTTTTCCCCGAGGTTTATAAAGCGGGTATAGGCATCGGTGGTGAATATGGTGAAGGAAAGCTTTTAGAAAAAGGTAAAACAACCGGTTATTACACCATTGCTGCGGCATCGATTGGGTTTCAGTTAGGTGCTCAAATTAAGTCAGAGATTATCCTGTTTATGACTGATGCAGCTTTAAAGCAATTTAAGCGGAGTGATGGTTGGGAAGCCGGTGTAGATGGCAGTGTTGCCGTCGTAACAGTAGGTGCGGGTGGCGAAATTGATACCAGCACGATTAAAGATCCAATCATTGGTTTTATTTTTTCTAATAAAGGCTTGATGTATAACTTATCCCTTGAAGGATCAAAGATCAGTAGGAAGAGATGATGAAGAAACTATTTCTAGCACTATGTATGAGTGGTTTAGCTTTGAATGCTTACGCTGCCAAGCCTGAGTGGGCGGGCCAAGGCGCAGATAAGCATCAAGCTAAAAAAGAGGCCAAGCAAGCGGCTAAAAACTACAAAAACAAAGATAAGGATACCGAAGAAGAGCAATCCATCGTAAGTGATACGAAGTCTATTCTGGATGATCTCTTTTCTGACAAAGAGAAAGAGACCATCAAAGATTATTACAATGAAAATGCCAAATCAGGAACAGGTAAATACAAAGGCAAGATGAAGGAGCTGCCTAAAGGTTTGCAGAAAAAGTTAGAACGTGGCGGTGAACTCCCTCCAGGTTGGCAAAAGAAAGTAGCCCGTGGAGAAGTGTTGGATAAAGACTTACGAGATAATGCTGAATATCTGCCTGACGATCTTCTTTCTCGTTTACCCAAAGGTGATGCGGCGACTGAGATTATCAAACTCAAAGATAAAGTCATTAAAGTGGGCAAAGGTGAAGGCACAGTAGTCGACATCATCGATATTGCTGATATCCTAACGGGCGGCAGTGCTAAGTAAACACTGTTCGACCTGAGTGATATGAGTAGATAAAGAATGACCCCAGCGATCAATGCAGCTAAAAAAGCCAAAGTAGCCTATCAAGTTCATGAATATGAGCACGATCCTAGTGCTGAATCCTACGGCGAAGAAGCTGCGCAAGCGCTGGGTTTAGATCCTGCCCAAGTTTTCAAAACCCTCCTAGTCGCCATCGGTGGCGACAACAAAAAACTCGCTGTCGGTGTTGTACCTGTGTCAGGTCAGCTAGATCTAAAAGCAATTGCTACGGCGTTAAAGGCAAAAAAAGTTACTATGGCAAACCCGCAAGATGCAGAACGTGCAACGGGTTATGTAGTGGGGGGCATCAGTCCACTAGGCCAAAAGAAACGACTACCGCTTATTTTGGACGAAAGTGCTGGCAACTTTGAAACCATTTGTATGAGCGCAGGCCGTCGTGGTTTAGAGATCGAGATGTCAGCAGAGGATCTGCTCAAACTAACGTCAGGAAAAATGGCAGCTATTGGGCGCTAAGAAAATTTTTGATTCCCTAGTTATACAATCCAAAACACGACTTACCCGTATACATAAGTAATCATTTCTGATGTATATGGAGTATCAAGTTGACTGTTCAAAACTTTCTTTTCCGCTTATTTCTTATTGGCCCTCTATTTTTAACGGGGTGCTCCTCTATCAATATCGAGGCGTACAAGGATAAGGATCCTGAGTTAGTTTTAGAGGAGTTCTTTGATGGTGATCTTACTGCCCATGGCGTAGTAAAGGATTGGTCAGGAAAAGTCATTCGCCATTTCAATGCCGACATCAAAGCTTATTGGCGAGAGGGTGTTGGTGTATTGGAAGAAGATTTTGTTTTTGATGATGGTGAAAAGCAACGCCGGGTTTGGACGCTGACACCTGATGGTTCGGGAAACTACATTGCCGAGGCTAATGATGTGGTTGGGCCAGCAAATGCTCTGGTCAGTGGCAATGCGTTGTTTATGCAATATGTTCTTAGAGCGCCTTATAAAGATGGCACTATCGATCTGACCATAGATGACAGAATGTATCTGGTATCACCGTCAGTAATTGTGAACGAGTCAAAGATGAAGAAATTTGGTATTTCGGTTGGGCAGGTGCTGCTAACGATTGTTAAAAAATAGGTTGATGTAGGTTTTTACGTTGAAGGTACCGGGGCGATTACATAATGCTTGCCCCGATACTTATGGAATTTATTGCAATAATCCAGTTACCAATACAGTTCTACTTTTTAAGGTACGCAGGTGAAATTTCTTCTGAACGGTGAGTAAATTTCCCTTCTGTACACACAGCTAAGGCACTATTAAATCGTTCTAAAAAGCCCGGATTGTGTCTTAGGAAATGATGGCCAAAATAGACACCTAAATTGTGGCTGTGAATTACTTTCCTTTTGGTCATCGCTCTCTGTTTGTCAGTCATCGCATGATCCATCGCTTGCTCATTCATCAAAAACGCATCTATACGTTTATGTATAAGCATGGACAGCAGTTGTTCACTATTCGTCGGCGGGTTTCCGGTAACTTTATAGCCATTGCTTTGCAGCCAGCTGTGCATGTTTGATCCCAAAAAGCTGGTGGTCACAGCGTTCTGTTTAAATTCTTCAGATTCAGGATCTAGAGGTGAATCTTTGAGTTGGAAGAACGTCCAGTTCTGGGTTTCTATAGCACCTGAATGGGTTGCATAACTATCGCGGCTTTTTTTATGGGATGCTGAAAAGAAACCGTCTGCTTTACCTTGTTTTGTAAGCAGTTTTGCTCGATTGAAAGGCCTTGCGTGTATTGCAACCTTTTCGGGCATCGCTTCAAAAGCACAACGGATATTCTCTACTGACGTTCCGGTTATTTTGCCATCAACTATTTCCGTATAAGGAGGGTAGGGCATCGTCAATAAATGCACTGAATCGGAATCGAATTTTTCACCCTCAACCGTGTCCATGTTTATATCATCTTGTGCTAAGGCTGGAAGGCTTAATGTGCAGATTAATAAACACGTTTTAACTCGCATATACATACCTATCTATTCGATATGACTACTGACCAGATAAAGGCTGAAACTGAATTAAGTCGCTAACTGCCTCTATGTGGATTCAGTAATAAAATATAGTTGAGAATTTTGAGGTTTGTAGGAATTGGAGGACTTCTTCGGCGCAATCAAATCTTTGAGGGTTAAACCAGAAATTACTGACTTTTTACATGGTCGGGCATCTACGTTATTTTGAAGGCCGCTTTTTAAAATAGCCCAAAGGAAAGGGATAGATGAACAAGCCTGTGAATAAAATAGAGTCGGACAAGTTTTGGGATCGCGTTGCTGCAAAGTATTCGCAAAAAGCCGTTCCCAATGAAGCGATGTATCAAAAGAAATTAAAGGAAACGCAAAGTTACTTTTCTGCTGATATGCGTGTGGTTGAGTTTGGCTGTGGTACAGGTACGACTGCTATCCATCATGCGCCATTTGTTGGTCATATTGATGCCATAGATATCTCCGAAAATATGTTGGAAATTGGGCGAGAAAGAGCGCAAGAAGCAGGTGTAGGGAATGTCGATTTTCATCTAGGGACATTACATGATTTCAATGCTGAGACTGAAAGCGTTGATGCGGTTTTGGGCTTAAATGTGATTCATTTGATTCCCAACTGGCAAGCGGTGATTGCAGAGGTCGCTAGAATCTTAAAACCCGGTGGCGTTTTTGTGAGTAGTACCGGTTGTTTGGGTGGTTCTTACATGCGCTTTCTTAAACTGATTGTGCCAGTGGGGAAGTGTTTTGGGCTAATGCCCGATCTATTCGTGATCACAGAAGATGAATTGGCCGATGAGATTAAAGCCGCTGGCTTTAGCATTGAGAGCCAATGGCATTATGGCCATAAAGATATGGAAGTGTTTATCATCGCACGTAAGAATGCTCTTTAATCTCTTAATCAAAGAGCATTCTTTGTCTGTTTAAGCTTTGTAATCCGCAGCTTCTAAACCATGTTTTTTCAATAGCTTGTAGAGGTCGGTACGATTTCTTCCCGCTATTTTTGCCGCTTGAGAAACATTGCCTTCGGTAATCTGTAATACCTTTCTGAGATAGCGCTTTTCAAAATCAGCGCGGGCGTCGTTAAAGTTCTGGATCACCTGATCCTGATTGACCAAAGCTCGATTAACGGCGCTATCAGATATGACTGGCGTAGTGCTTAAAGCCGTTACCTTCTCGATAACATTCTCTAATTGACGGACATTACCGGGCCAAGCCGATTGAGCTAGAACCTGAAGCGCATCTGAGGAGATATTCTTTACCTTGGGGTTATGCTTCGCTGCTGCTTGCTCAACAAAGTGGCGAGCCAATGGCGGAATATCTTCAGGTCGTTCAGCAAGCGGTGGTAAATGAAGATTCACCACATTAAGGCGGTAGAAAAGATCCTCTCGGAACTGTTGCTCTTGCATTGCCACTTCCAGATCGCGGTGGGTGGCAGAGATGACACGCACATCGACAGGAATTGTGTCGGTAGAACCCACTGGTCGGATTTGTCTTTCCTGTAGAACGCGTAACAATTTAACTTGAAGAGATAGCGGCATATCGCCAATCTCATCCAGAAACAAAGTTCCGCCGTTGGCTGCTTGGAAAAGACCTTCGTGCTTGCTGACAGCTCCAGTGAATGCGCCTTTGGCGTGACCGAACAGTTCGGACTCCAAAAGTTGCTCTGGTAGCGCACCACAGTTAATCGCAATAAACGGTTTTTTATGGCGTGGACTTGCTTGATGGATAGCGTTGGCTAATAGCTCTTTACCACTACCGCTTGGGCCTGTAACGAGCACACTCACATCGGAGCCTGCGATCTGTTCTGTTTCCTGAAGCAAGCTCTCCATAATTGGGCTGCGACAGATAATATTTTTGCGCCATGTACTATCGGATCGACTTGTACCCGCAAGGGCTGAATTAATTGTTTCTAACAGCTGGTCTCTATCGATAGGTTTGGTGAGAAAGCCAAAAACGCCTTGTTGAGTTGCCGTTACTGCTTCTGGGATTGAGCCATGAGCCGTAATGATGATGACTGGCAGCTGCGGATAGCGTTGTTGCAGTTGTTGGAAAAGGGCAAGGCCGTCCATACCTTCCATACGAAGGTCAGTGATGACCAGGTCGATCTGATCATCAAGAATCTCAAGTGCTTGTTCAGCGCTCTCTGCACAACTAATTTTAAATCCGCTGGCCTCTAAGCGCATTGAAAGTAGTTTTAGTAGAGATGCATCATCATCTACCAATAAAACGTGAGGGGTCATTCTTGTACCTCACGCTCATTGTTTAGATCGGTTTCAATCTGGGTGAGGGCATCGATTTTAACTTGCAGGTTTCGATTCTCTTCTAACAAATTATCCTGCTCCGCTCGCATCCATAACAACGCGGTTGCGAACTGGTTACGAATATCTAGGTAACGATCCCCAGGGCAGGATGGGTGAGGGTAGAGCACAATTTTAGAGAAATTACGTTTGGCTTGCTGTAATTGCTCTGTTGAAGAAAGCGGTGTTGATAAAAGTAGAGCTAATAGGGCGCTGTCTTTACTGCGAATAGCTCGCTGCATGATGTTGCTGCGCTGATCAGGCTTTTGTAGAAAGCGGCTTTCAATGCCTTGTAACTGATCAAGTCGTGTTTCGTTGATACGACAGATTGGTTTCTCTGTTACTTCTGGTTCAGGCATAGGTGACTTTGTCGGTACAAATTCACACCCTTGTAGAAACAGTAACAAGATGAGTGGAGCGTATTTAATCATGGGTATTAAGCTCTTTAACTGGCAGGCTGACGCGGAAGCTGACAAAGCTATCCTGATTGCGATGTAAAGTGACGTGGGCACCTAATGAGTCAGCGGCATCTCTAACAATACTCAATCCGATACCGGAGCCTTTAACAGGTCCAATGCGTCGATTTTGGCCTTGGTAGAACGGTGTAAATAGGTGTGGAATATCTTCATCAGGAATAATGGGGCCGTCGTTACCCACTTCTATAACCAGATAGTCTGCCTGTACGTTGGTGCTAACCAGCAAGCGACCACTGGAGCTTCCATAGAGGGCCGCGTTTGATATCAGGTTGCCGATAATACGGATAAGCATTGCTCGGTCAGTAAACCATTCGATATCTTCTTGTGGCAGCTGTACCTGCATCTTCTTTTGTTCGAGCAATAGCTTATAAGGTTCAATCGCTTCGTTAATAACCGGCAATACATGTACTTGATGGAAGTTAACCGGTTCATTCTGATTTAATCGGCTGTAGTCCAAGAGTTGCTCAATCAAAGACTGCAATTGACGAGAGTTAGTCTGTAGTAGATTAGCCACTTCAAGCTGGCTGGTATTAAGATCGCCAATAATCTGCTCTGCTAGAAGGTCAGATCCTTCACGTAGCGTGGTCAAAGGCGTTTTTAATTCGTGTGACATATGGCGTAAAAAACGCTGTTTCTCGTTTTCTACTTCGGCTAGTTGCTCTGTTAGCCAATCAAGCTGTCGGTCTAACTCAACCAACTCAGCTGGTCCGCCGACTTTGGCACCAGTATATTCTTCGCCGGTACCTAATGCTTGTAAGCGCGCGGCGATCCGGTTAACTGGACGGATAATTTTAAAACTGAAAAATAGGATTAACAGGGCTTCTAATCCGAGAAGAACAATCGCCAAGGTACTTAATTTAGTCTGTGTTGTCTGCGCGGTTTCGTTAAGCGCTTGTAAGCGTTGATCTAAGACTAAGTCGATTTGTTCGTTAATCACACGGGTGAGGCTTAGTAATGAATTGGCTTCAATTGGGTGAGCGCGCTCAATGCCTTCGAGTAATTCAGTGATCTCGTTTGCTTTTTTCTGCTCATTAAGCAGGAAGCTATGGATGACCAGCGCTTGTCTGTATTCCGACAAATACTGATTTAAACGTTCTTGAATTTCAGGCTTAGCTAGAATCTGGTATTGCCTTGCCGAGCGGGTGATATCTTCGGCTAATCGTTCGAGTTGTTGGCCTCTACGCGTAACCTCTAAAGCTTGTTGCGCGAGCACACGGCCCTGCGCCGACTGTTCTACAAGAGCATCAGTAGCGTAAAAAATGAGGATGCCGAAAGGTGTTACGACAACCAAAAAGGATAGAAGTACCAGCTGCTTCAATGAGCTGAGTCGCCAAGGTTGGCGAGTCGATTTGGTCATTAAACAATCATAGTTAAACAAGTGTATGAGTATTATCCATCAATTACGCCTTAATTGGGTAGTCTCCATTATCTGTGGATAGACGGATTAAGGGGGAGGGGTGGCCGGGATCATCCTGATCACCGGCCATGTTAAAACAGAGCTGGCGGCTATGTTGTGGACATGGATGCTCTGAATCAACTTGTTACCTGTTGGTACTCGACTAACTGAGCTGAGGCTGTCTCGGAATCAGTGGGGCTAGTCTTATACCAACAAGTGAACCCTTTAAACGAATAGCTTCTTAGAAGCTACGTAAGACGTTGTCGCCTTAACTTGTAGTTGAGAGAACTCATCTGGGCTAAGAAAACCATCTTTGTTGGCATCAATTTTATTGAAGCCTTTTACCAGCGCTGGAGAAACCTGCGCTTCCTGAGGGCTAACTTTGCCATCTTTGTTTTCATCTAGTTTTTCGAAAATGCTTGTTGCCTTTGGTGCTTCTTGAGTCATCACTTCAGGTTGTACGTCCTTAACAACTTCAGCAGGTTTTGTTTCTTCAGCAAAAGCAATTGTAGAAACACAAAGCATGGACGCTAGAGTAAGTGCTGCAGATTTCATATTTTTCTCCTTAACGAAATAGATCGGGTAATAACAAAAAATTTAAATTCGCTAGGGATATATCAAGTGGTGTGCCACTTTTTAAAAGTTCATATAAAACAGATAGTTATAATATTTATTCTGGGTTTTGTATTTTGGCAGTTAAAAAAGGGACCAAAAAGGAGTGATAACTGTCGCCAATAAGAGACAGTGGGCTGGTTGTTAATTGTTCAAATCTAATAAAATCAAAGGGTTATGTGGTTTCTTTTTAGCGACAGGCGTATATATTATGCAGTGTAGGTGGCTACAAAGCCGCTAAAAGCTAGGTATAGCTTCGTTTAAATCATGTTTATATCGATAGATAAAAAATAGCTCAGAGTGAAAACTCATATTTTTCTTCTATCATAGATTGGGCTACGTAGTACTACGTACGTCATCTAAGTAATCTATCTAGTACTTATGCGCATTTATCCCAATATCGGGGTATGGCATGCTGTGTAAGACTATAAGAGCTAGCATGGTTATAGTTTTAGCAGTGTTAGCTGTGGTCGTAGTTGGGGTGGACAGGAGATTGTTTCAGGTGCGACCACACTTATATGACGGTTTAAAAACGCGGATTATAGAGAGAGGATGATAATAAAAATGTTCAAAATGACTTTTCCTAAGCAGTTAATTACTGCAGCTGCATGTACTGCAGTACTGGCTACGCCAGCAATGGCTGCTGATAAGGTATACAAGCTTAAACTGGCAGAAACTTGGCCAACTAACTTCCCTGTTTTTGGTGACGCGACTAAAAACATGGCTAAGCTGGCTGAAGAGATGTCCAACGGCCGTCTTAAAATTCAAATCGACTCTAAGAACAAGCACAAAGCACCACTAGGTGTTTTCGATATGGTTCGCTCTGGTCAGTATGACATGGGTCACTCCGCGTCTTACTACTGGAAGGGTAAAGTACCAAATACGCTTTACTTCACAACTATGCCATTTGGTATGACTGCACCTGAACAGTACGGTTGGTTCTACTACGGTGGTGGTCAGGAACTAATGGATGAGGTTTACGGCAAGTTCAACCTAATGTCCTTCCCTGGTGGTAACACAGGTAACCAGATGGGCGGTTGGTTCCAGAAAGAGATCAATTCTCTGGAAGACCTACAAGGTCTGAAAATGCGTATCCCTGGCTTCGCGGGTGAAGTACTAGCTAAGCTAGGTGCGAAACCAACTAATATTCCAGCAGGTGAGCTTTACACTGCACTTGAGCGTCGTACGATTGATGCATTGGAGTGGGTAGGTCCTTCTCTTGACCTACGTATGGGTTTCCACAAGATCGCTCCTTACTACTACACTGGCTGGCATGAGCCTGCGACTGAACTTCAGTTCTTGATCAACAAGAAGAAGTTTGAGCGTCTACCAGCAGATCTTCAGCAGATCCTTAAAACAGCAATGCGTACTGCGGCGTACGATATGTACATCCAGTCTTACCACTCTTCTGCTGAAAACTGGGCAAGCATGAAAACTGAATTCCCTAACATTCAGGTTAAATCTTTCCCAGCTGAAGTAATCGGCGCAATGCGTAAAGCTAACGATGAGCTACTTGCTGAAAAAGCAGCAGCTGACCCACTAGCTAAGAAAATTCTTGAGTCTCAGTCTGCGTACATGGAAAAAGCACGTGCATGGACAGATATCTCTGACAAAGCTTACCTAAACAGCTTGTCTAAGTAATCGAGTCGTAAGAACCCCCTCGTTGGTGCTCTGGACATTGTCCCGATCCGGGGCACCAACTTCTTAATCTTCTAGGAGAAATCATGTTTCTAGTGAGACTGGAGCAGGTGATCAACAGCTTTTCAGATTTGATGGGCAAGATCTCTGCAGTTCTATTTGTAATCATGCTGTTCAATGTCTTTATCGACGTTGTAATGCGCTATGTCTTTAATGATGTCTCCATCGGGATGCAAGAATTAGAGTGGCACCTATATGCAGCAGTATTTCTATTAGGTGTGTCCTACACGTTACGGGTCGGTGGCCACGTACGTGTTGACCTGATCTACGAACGTTTATCAGGCAAAACCAAAGCAATGATCGATATGTTGGGTTGTGTATTTCTGCTCTTCCCGTTCTGTGCCCTAGTTGGTTGGTACGGTATCGATTTTGCGCGTGAATCATTTGAATTAGGCGAGACCTCGGGCGATCCAGGTGGTCTTCCTTATCGTTGGATTATCAAATCCGTTATCCCTTTTGCTTTCTTTGCCATGTTAATTAGCGGTATCGGTTTGTTCCTTAAATCTTTAAACATCTTCTTGGGCAACACCAAAGAAGATCATTACCAACCACCACAGCACTAAGGGGCGTTTAGTAATGATTGGTATTATTATGTTTGTTGTGGCGCTGTTGATGCTGCTTGTCGGCTTCCCAGTTGCCTTTACCTTTGGTGGTGTAGCGTTGTTCTTCGGTGTATTTGCTGAAGGCGCTGAAATGTTTGCTTTCATGCCGTTCCGTATTCAGAGCATTATGGAAAACACGGTATTGATGGCGGTTCCTCTATTTATTTTCATGGGTATCGTTTTACAGAAAACTCAGTTGGCTGAGCAGTTGCTTGAGTCCATGGGTAAACTGTTTGGCGGTGTTCGCGGCGGTTTGGCAATCTCTACTGTATTGGTAGGTGCGTTGCTGGCGGCTTCTACCGGTGTAGTAGGTGCATCTGTTGTAGCAATGGGTTTGATCTCGCTACCGGTAATGTTGAAGTACAAATACGACAAGTCACTTGCCTGCGGTACGATCTGTGCGTCTGGTACGCTAGGTCAGATTATTCCGCCATCGATCATCCTCATTATCTTGGGTGATGTACTGGGTATCCCTGTGGGTGACTTATTTAAAGCAGCGGTTGGTCCAGGTCTAATGTTGATCGGTATCTACGTTGTTTACATCCTAATCTACAGCTTTGTTAAGCCAGAAGCGGCGCCAGCATTGCCTTTAGACGACGATGTTGATTCTAAGCGCGAGCAATACATAAAAGCGCTTAAAGCGATCATTCCACCACTAGCGCTGATCTTGATTGTATTGGGTTCTATCTTCGCAGGTATTGCGACACCAACAGAATCTTCTGCACTAGGTGGCGTAGGTGCAATCGTATTGGCGGCTATGTACCGACAGTTCAGCTGGAAGATGGTTCTAGAATCTGCAACTGAAACGGTAAAAGTTACAGCGATGGTGTTTGCGATCCTGTTGGGTGCGACAGCCTTCTCTATGGCGTTCACTTACACCGGTGGTGACTACATTGTTGAGGAAGTTCTATCTGATTTACCAGGCGGTGCTCAGGGCTTCTTGATCCTATCTATGCTTGCGATTTTGATCCTAGGTTTCTTTATCGACTTCGTAGAGATCAGTTTCATCATCGTACCGATCTTGGCACCGGTTGCTGATGCGCTAGGTATTGCGCCGGTATGGTTTGCGATCCTAATCGCGATGAACCTACAAACAAGTTTCTTAACTCCGCCATTTGGCTTCAGTCTGTTCTATCTCAAAGGTGTTGCGCCACCTAATGTACAGACAATGGATATCTATAAGGGTGTTATGCCTTTCATCCTGATGCAGGTAGCGGTTGTTATCTCAATCCTAGTATTCCCAGGATTCTATGGTTTGGCGTAAGACGGTTGAGTGGCCGTTATCACTCTTCTCTCTGGGCGGGTAACCGCCCAATTAATGGTTCATTCCCATTTGCCCCGTTTATCGGGGCGCTTTTTTGTCTGGGGTTAGCTGTTTTATACAAGTAAACCGCTAACTTCTGACAGCGCTTTGCAAAGCCCTTGTTGCGTAATTAGATCGGCTTGGGCTTTATCCTTTATCAAGATAGATCCCACAAAGGCTAGGGCGTTCAGAGAAATACCTTGAAAGGATTCCTGCTTGCGTGGCACGACCATCATCCACTCATGAGTGAGTAGCAGATTGTGTGGTGGCACGGTCTTATCCCCCGAGCTTTCTAGTGACAGGGTTGTACGCAGTCGATCATACAAGTGCTGTAATTGAGTTGCTGAATCTTCAGATGTGTGCCCGTCGAACAGATCATTCGGCAGGGCGAGTGCCGCATGTTCGAAGGGGAGGGAATCTAACTTTCGTGGTACTTCATCATGAAGTTGCTCAAGCTGCGGGCTGAAGGGAATTAGATCAGCTGCGTTTTCATTTAACTGGATTAGCTGTAGATGTTTGTGAGGTTGGCTAGCACCGGCTTCGGCTGAACTATTATAAAAAGCGAGCGCCGGGCCTTGGGTTAAGCATTGATATAAGGCGCTAAAATCATCGAGCGAAAGCAGAATGTTTTGCTGCTCAAAGTGATTGGTTACTAACAGCAGATGCTGCTCTAAGACGTTAAACTTGTTCAGCAGTAACTTATGATTGTCACCCACAGGACCAACATAAAGACTCGGTTCGTGGGGAAGAAAAGGGTCGTTGTTTGATGTCGCTGATTTGGCTTTGGCCTTCTCTTCTAAGCTGGATAATTGCCTTAGTTGAAACTGTAGCTCGCCTTCTTGAACCTTATGCGATGAGGTGGTCAGGCTTTTTAACTCGCCGCGGCGAGATGCCGATGTGTAAAGCACTTCAGCCTTGGACCATAGTGAGAAATCCATGGAGTGTTATACCCCGCATCCTTTATACTGGAACCTTAACTATCAGCCGAAATGATCAGGAAAGCTAGTACCAATGAAACGGGTTACAGCCTCTTTAAAAACTAAAATCCTACTGCTTTCCATTCTGCCACTAGTGATGGTGACTGTGGCTGTTACCATGATCAGTTTGACCCAAGCCAAGCACCTCTCTGAGCAAGAGATTCATACCTTCGAAGAAAATCTACTGCGGTCTAAACGCCAAGAGCTACAAAACTACGTAGAGCTGGCGATGAACTCAATTGAGCATATCGTCAAAGATGCTCAGCCGGGTGATAAAGTTGCTGAAGAAAAAGTTAAAAACATTCTCGATGGCCTGACCTACGGAGAAGATGGTTACTTCTTTGTCTATGACCGTCAGGGAGTCAATTTGGTCCATCCGATCCAGCATGAGTTGATCGGTCAAAACCTGATGGATCTTAAAGATGAAAACGGCAAGATGGTGATCCGAGATCTCATCGAAGTGGCGAAAAAAGGCGGTGGTTTTTACCGCTATGTTTGGAAAAAGCCCTCTAAGGGTGATCTAGAAGATAAGCTCAGTTATGTGGTCGAGATCCCCAAGTTTAACTGGATGATGGGCACCGGTTTATATATCGATGATATTGCCAAAGAGGTTGCCTCAATCCGGCTTAAAGTAACCCGTAATATTCGTAATACCTTCTTTACCGTTGTGGTGATTTTGGCGGGCACTATCATCGTGATTGCCTTAGTGGGTATCGCAATTAACATGCATGCTTCCCAGCTTGCCGATAAACGTTTACGTGAACTTGCTCATAGCTATGTGCAGTTCCAAGTGAGCCAACGTCGTAACTTTGCCAGAGAACTCCATGACGGTATTAACCAGTTAATGGTATCGGTTAAGTTTAGATTGGAGCTCGCGAGAGATAAGTTACTCAAACAGGATGAATCGGCCGCCAACGATCTGAACAAAGGCTGCGACGTCCTGAATATGGCGATTCAAGAGGTACGACGTATCTCCCACGATCTACGTCCTATACAGCTTGATGATCTAGGCTTAGAGTCAGCACTGCACAGTATGATCGCAGAGTTTTCTGAGCGTACCGGCATACAGACCAATATCCGTTTAGAGCTGCCAGAACAACGATTGCCTGATGATATCGAAATCACCATGTACCGTATTGCCCAAGAAGCACTGACCAATATTGAAAAACACGCAGAGGCTACTCAAGTAGGGCTGCGCATTTGGTCGCGAGAAGGGTATATTTGGGTCGAAGTAACGGACGATGGCAAAGGGTTCTCTCCAGGGAAGACAGCTTCAGGCATCGGCTTACTAAATATGCGAGAACGTACCGAACTGTTAAGTGGTCGTTTTGGTGTGAAAAGTAAAATAGGGGCAGGTACGCGGATTCGTGCAGGGTTTACAATTCTTTAACTTGAATACAGTGGATAATATGAAAATACGTGTCGTGTTAGTAGATGATCATCCATTAGTGTTAGATGGCATTAGTGCACGTTTAGAAGGTGAAGAATCACTGGAAGTGGTGGGCATGGCTAATGATGGCAAGCAGGCACTTAAGCTCGCTGCCGAAGTGAAGCCAGACGTCGTGCTTATGGATGTCTCCATGCCTGTGATGAATGGCTTTGAAGCTACCGAACGATTCCGTGAAGAACAGCCTGATATCAAAGTGCTGATCTTAAGCATGCATGATGATCGTGAATACATCGTTAAACTGATCAAATGCGGCGCTGCCGGTTATGTCTTGAAGGACGTTTCTTCAGAAGAACTTATCTCAGCTATCGAAACCATCTACCGCGGCGGCACTTACTTTAGCTCCGGCGCATCTCAAGCGCTGTTCAGCCAGTTTGAACAAGCGGTACCTGTCGAAGTTGAAGAAGAACAAGAGCCATTAACGGGTCGTGAAAAAGATGTACTTAAGCTGGTGGCCGAAGGCAACAGCAATAAAGAGATCGCGCGTGAGTTAGATATCTCTGTTCGTACAGTAGAAACCCACCGTCAAAATATCAAAAATAAACTCGATATCCACACTGCAGCGGGCCTAACGCGTTACGCGATAGAGAACAACTTGGTGGATTAAGCAGTAAATACCAATCTTTACTTGAGCCACTTACAGTGCCTGTCTATGGCCCCCGCTAATTCCTGACCGAAAAGTGCCTCTCTTCAGGGCTATTGCTCAGTTAGATAGAGCGCTAACCTGATATGGTGGAAGTCGGCGGTTCAAGCCGAGCGCAGCGAGACAACAGCGGAGCCTACGACGATAGCCCCGAAGGGGAAGGAGCGGAGCGACGTATAATCTGCTTGGTCTTACTTACCGGTTCGAAAGGGCAATTATCCCTTTATTTACTTTTTGCTGCTTGATCAAAGCAAGTGGCTGCGTATAATACGCCAACACCTGATCGCAACTTATCGCGATACAGATATAGGACTATAGCTCAGTTGGTTAGAGCGCTACCTTGACATGGTAGAGGTCGGCAGTTCGAATCTGCCTAGTCCTACCAAGTTTTAAAGAAGCCCGCACTTGTTGCGGGCTTTTTGCATTCTGCGATATGTGAATCCTAGGACAGATGAGAATCGAACGCAGAGAGATAACGTCGGAGCCCGCGACGACGGCCCGTAGGGTGAGGCGCGGAGCGACGAATAACTGCTGAAGGCATTCGAGCCGAGCGAAGCGAGACCACATCGGAGCCTGCGACGATAGCCCCGAAGGGGAAGGAGCGTAGCGACGTATAATCTGCCTAGTCCTACCAATATTTAAAGAAGCCTGCACTTGTTGCGGGCTTTTAGCTTAAAGGGAGAGAATATAAACGGCTCTAATCCTTTTATTAGCACATACTTTGCTGATCCCGTTACTTAGGCGTGTTAGCTGGGACGTACCCGTTAAAATGATCCCCACTCCTTGCCCAGCATAACCAACTGTCTGACTTTTTCCTTATTATTCAGTATCATGAATAATCAGCCTGATAATTCCGATTTATATACTACGTGGGAAAGGTTGTTCCCATCCCCAGAGCTTATTAGCGCTAAAACGTTGTGCAGGCATTGTTATATAAATAGATTTGAACCAGATTGGTAAACTCTGCTAAAAATCAGTTAATCGTAAGAAGGCAAAGGCATGAAACCCGTTAATGATAGCGATCAACTAAGTGAGATAGTGATCGAAGGTTATAAA
Organism: Neptuniibacter sp. QD34_54; assembly: GCF_047778055.1. Classification (GTDB taxonomy): domain Bacteria; phylum Pseudomonadota; class Gammaproteobacteria; order Pseudomonadales; family Balneatricaceae; genus Neptuniibacter. The sequence continues at coordinate 1,054,801 of NZ_CP180546.1, forward strand.
TCCATCGAGCATTGTCAGATGGAGATGGGCTGCCTCAATGTTTTGATCGGTGCCAACGGTGCTGGCAAATCGAACTTTATAAGCTTCTTCCGTTTGATCGCGGTACTCCTTGATCATCGTTTGCAGTCGCTTGTAGGTAAAGCAGGCGGACCTGACGCATTACTCTATTACGGTCGAAAGAAAACCGAGGCGCTTAAAGCTGAACTTTATTTCGGAAATAATGGTTATAAGTTTGAGTTAGAACCTACTAATGACAATCGTATGATGTTCCAGCGAGAGGCTTTGTGGTGGAACATGAGTGGTGATAAAGGTGTCTGTTCCGGACATTTTGAGTCGGAAGCTGATAAGCATAGGTCTGGTATCAAACAATACACATTGCCGATTATGAGCCGCTGGCGTGTCTACCATTTCCATGATACGAGTGATAGTGCAAAGGTTAAACAGACACATCGTATCAATGATAACGATTACCTTCGAGAAGATGGCGGCAACCTTGCAGCTTTTCTCTACCGTCTGAAGAAAAACCATTTCAGCCAGTATAAGCGAATAGTAAAGACTATTCAGATGGTCGCCCCCTTCTTTGGTGATTTCTATCTACGTCCTAGCCCTGATAACGAAGACTACATCCAACTTGAATGGACCGAGAAAGAACAAGATGTACCTTTCAAGGCGAGTGAACTGTCTGATGGAACGTTGCGATTTATTTTGCTGGCAACAGTCATGCTTCAGCCTGAAGAATATATGCCCAGCGCGATTATTGTGGATGAGCCAGAGCTGGGTTTGCATCCCTATGCCATCAATGTCTTAGCGGAACTTATTAAGAGTGCAAGTAATGAACACCAGCTTATCATATCGACTCAGTCAGTAGAGTTGGTAAACCAGTTTGAGGCTGAGGATTTGATTGTCGTGGACAAGTACAAAGGAGCATCGACTTTTAAACGATTAAATTCAGAGGCTTTAAGTGAATGGTTAGAGGATTACAGCCTTGGCGAGCTCTGGAAGAAAAACCTATTGGGGGGTAGGCCTCAGCGATGACCAGAGTTAACGTTTTTGTTGAAGGTCAAACGGAAGAAACCTTCGTACGTGATGTGCTTGCACCTTATTTTACTCGTCAAGGTATTTGGCTAAATGCCATTTTGGCTGAGACTAGCCCCGGTAATAAAGGTGGAATTGTTAGCTATGGTAAGGTTAAGCACCAAGTCACGAGGTTATGTAGAAGTGATTCAGGGGCTTATGTGACTACCCTGATTGACTACTATGGATTGCCGACAGACTTCCCATCATTTGCTATAGCGCAAGGCGATGCGATGCAAAAAGTTCAGTTACTCCAAGATGCATTTGCGCATGATATTAGTGAACGAAATTTTTTGCCATATTTTGCTATGCATGAATTTGAAGCATTACTTTTTTGTGATCCGGTTAAGTTTGAAGATTGGTTTGATGATCAAAGAGCGGTTGCCAGGTTAGAGGAAATTAAAGCCAACTTTGCGACACCTGAAGAGATCAACAACAGTCCAGAGACAGCGCCTTCAAAACGAATTCTCGCAGTAATCCCTGCTTATAAGAAAACATTACACGGACCGATGATAGCCGAGGATATAGGTATTGATGTAATGAGGGCGCAATGTCCTCATTTTGATGGATGGATTCGCTCCATAGAACAATTGAGGTAATTGCTAACGCTTACCTCTGAATAAATTTATAGGGGCAAAATGGCGGTTTGGCTAGTAAGGGTATGAGCTCAAGGTGATAACGAACAACAGTTTGTTCGGGAGAATGGATAGAAATAAAGGGGATAAAGTCCTTTTTAAGAGAAGCCCACACTTGTTGCGGGCTTTTTGAATTCTGCGATGTGTGAATTTCTTTGCATTCGAGCCGAGCGAAACCAATCCCTTCAAATACACACATTAAATAGTTATTCCGCACCGCCGAAAGAAAAGCCGAATATTCCCGTATTTTCCCTGCCTTTATACCTGCTTGTTAAAGATGTGTATGTATTTGTAATCTTTTGTAACATTCTGTTTTTATTTGTAATGCTTTGTTTTAATTGGGGAAAACCCTAATACTTTAGGGGTGTTTTTTTACTAAAGTAGAATGCTCTAATGTCGCTTACTGCGTTGCAGCAAATTATGGTGGCTCCACCTAGGTCAGGATGAGTGTTTTCTGATCAATCTTTAACGCAGCAAGGTGGACAAAATGGCACTGATAAAAAGAAGTCATGGAGCTGAGCACCCGTATTGGGGGTTCGGGCCATTCAAAATTCGACTACCGCTAGTGCATTACCGTTTAGAGACCCCGGAGATTATTCAGGGCTTGGTGATGTTCGTTGTAGGTTTGGCAATGATTCCATTACTGGAGAAGTATTTGGGTATGCCGTATGAAGCTGCCCTTGCTTTCACGTTTATTGCTGGCCTCGGTTATATTCTTCCGGCCTTACTGGGTGTCCCTCTGGTTCCGGGCTGGATTACACCGGCGATTCCTGTCGTCATTCTTTACCTCAATGGTTTTGAACCTGGTCCTGAAGCGATCAAAGCGATGTTTGCTTTGCAGATTGAGGTGACACTGATATTCCTTATCTTAGGGGCTACAGGTTGGGGCTCTAAGTTGGTGAATGTTATTCCTAACTCTCTTAAAGCGGGAATTATCATTGGGGCGGGTATTGCTGCGATGATGGGCGAACTTAAGGTGGGTGGCCGAATTGATGCGACACCAGTTTCTCTTATCGTTGGTTCGATTATTTCTGCTTACGTGTTGTTCTCACTATCGTTTAAAAACGTGATTGATTCCAATCCACTAGCCAAGAAAATCGCTAACTTCGGCATGGTACCGGGTATGTTGATTGCGATGGTTGTGGGTTGGTCTGTAGGTGAATATCCACTGCCAGCAATTGAGTGGGGCATCACTCAACCAGATTTCGCTTTGATGGCTGAGTATCTAGTCTTTGCGGTTGGTTTCCCTGATTTAGATGTTTTCTTATTAGCTATTCCGACTGCCATTATTGCTTACGTAATCGCTTTTGGTGACATCATTGTTGGTTTTACCTTGGTAGATCGTGTTGACCATATTCGTGACGATGAAAAGATCGAATCTAGCGTAGACCGTGTTCACTTAGTAACCGCGATCCGTAACGGTATTCACGCTTTCTTTGCGCCATGGCCGGGTTTGGCAGGGCCTTTATGGACTGCTGCACACGCAACGGTAGCTGAGCGTTACGCGATGGGTCGTAAGGCGATGGATTCTATCTACAGTGGCGGTGGTACGTTCTGGATCACGGGTTTAGTCGCGCTTTTTATCTTACCTCTAGTGACTCTGTTTAAGCCTGTATTGCCAATCGCGCTATCGCTGACGTTGGTGCTAACGGCTTATATCTGCATCATGGTGGGTATGGAGCAGTTGAAGAACCCAACCGAGCGTGGTGTTGCGGGTATTGTTGCGGTAACACTAGCGATGCCTGATCCAAAATCTACAGTGTATGCAGTAGGTATTGGCTTGATTTTGTACTTCTTGATTGAGCGTCCGAAACTGATGGGTAAGCACAATCCGGGAGACGAGGTCATATTTGCCGATGGCGATGATGCTCAGCCAAAACAAAAGGAAAAAGAGATAGCTTAAACCATATAGGTTTTAGAGCCCGATCATTCGATCGGGTTTTTTTATGGTAAGTCCTATGAAAAATACAGAACATAACGTTTAAGCCACCTGTACTTGGTTTTTACCTTGTCTCTTAGCTTTGTAAAGCGCTTCGTCCGCAGCTTTTAACAGTGGAATGATCTCGGTGCCATGGTGAGGGTAAAAAGCAAGACCGGCACTCGCGCTAAGTTTGATGGTTTTTGATTCTATATGGTAAGTGTCATGGAGAGTCTCGACACTACGATGGAGTGAAGATATGGCATCCTGCATTGTCTCTAGATCTTCTAAAACTACGACAAACTCATCCCCCCCTAATCGCGCAACAGTGTCCGAACTACGACAAGAGTGCATAAGCCTTTCCGCCATGAGCTTTAAAACGGAATCGCCCACGTGATGACCGTAGGTGTCATTAACGGGTTTAAATTCATCTAAATCAACGATGGCTACACCGATCAACTGGTTATGCGCTTTTGCTTTTTCAATGGCTTCCCCCAGTCGTTCTTCGAGTAGGGAGCGATTAGCGACTTGAGTGAGATGATCGACGCGGGATAAACGTAGGACTTCTTGTTCTGCTGCTTTTCGTTTCGTTATATCGGTGGCGACTAAGCCAGTCGCAAATATTTTTCCTTCAGAATCAGTGATGGGGAATTTAATCGATAGGTAGTCACGAATGTTACCATCAACGGGAGCTTTTTCTTCTACGGTAATGACTTCCTTTCTCTCGATCACTTGTAAATCAGCTTGTCGAAAAGCCGTAGCAATATCTTCGGGGAATATTTCATGATCGGTCTTACCGCAGAAGCTCTGCTTTTCTTGGTGGAATAAACGGGAATACTCTTGGTTTACATAGAGGTAACGTCCATCCAAATCTTTAGCTGCAATAACTGCTGTAGCGTTATCTGCAATCGCTTCAAAAAGATTGAGCCGTTGTTGTAGTTGGTCTAATTCGGATTTATCCACGCGCTACCTATATCCCTAGAACCTTAAGTAAGCCTAGTAGCTGTTTTTCTTGAATGAAAGTTAAAGTTTTTTGTGTGGGCCTTTTGACTTTTTGTATGGCTTTTAGAGGTTTTTAGTGGGTAAAACCCTTATAGGAATTGGGTGTATTGAGGGAGTCTTTCTTCTGTATTACATTGTAAGGCTTGATGTTTGTTTTGGATGACGATGTCTCAAATACTTAGGATATTTTGTGCAGCCCTTCTCTTGGTATATTCCTCAATCGGATTATCAGCGGAAAAGATTGTAATTGCTGCGGATCGCTGGTGCCCATTTAATTGCGAGGCAAATGCGCCTTTACCAGGTTTTATGATCGAGGTAGCTACAGATGTATTCGAAGAGAAGGGGATAGAGGTTCAGTACATAGAGATGAACTGGTCTCGTGCTATTCAGGAAGCGAAGAAAGGACATATCAATGCAGTAGTTGGTGCCTTTAAAGGCGATGTGCCGGGGTTTGTTCTACCTGAGCAAGAGTTGGCAATTTTGGGTAATACCTTTTTTGTACATAAAGATTCGAATTGGCAGTATCAAGGGGTCGAATCGCTGCAAGGCCATCAACTAGCTGCTATTAGTGGTTACGATTATGGCGATGAATTGCGGGATTATATTCAGAATAATAGCTCCGATAGTGTGACAATGTTGGGAAGCGAGCAGCCCCTTCATCGAGGTATACAGATGCTGTCTTTGAAGCGGATCGATATGCTGGTCGAAGCTGAACCTGTGTTTTGGTACACCGCGAATCTTCTAAATAAGGCTGATCATTTTAAAGTCGCGGGTAGTGCAAAAGAGTTTGAAAAGTCCTATATCGCTTTTTCTCCGGTTATAGGTGAGTCTCAGGAATACGCTCAGATTCTTTCCGATGGAATAGAGCGATTACGCAAGAGCGGTCAGTTACAGGAAATACTTTCTAAATACGGTATGACTGATTGGCGAGAAGAATAGTTAGATGCGTTTTGAAAGCGCTATTTGATGCTGCGAAGGACTGTGAAAGTTAGAAAAAGTTCCACCCTTCATGGTGCATTCACCTAAAAAACACCAGCGAAAATGATATTTAAATGACGAAAATTGTCATTTTTGATGGATTCTTCTGCGAACGCACCAGTTTCGAGCGTTAAACCCTGCAAACCTGAAAATTACAAAGAAAAAGCCTGCCTTTATTTTCTTAAAATAGCCACCTTCGCAAATAATAACTCAGGTTTGTTACATTATTATGTTTCAGAAAAAACTAAGCGTAGCGGCTCTGGCATTCGGTGCAGTAGCTAGCGGCTCCAGCATCGCGGCTGAAGCGCAAAATGACGGTTTTAAAGTTGATTTAGGTTTACGTACTTTCTACATGAACCGTGATTTTGATCAGGGTATCCCAGACACTATTGCTGCGGGTCAAGCGTTCAAACTCGACGTTGCTTCTCCATACTTTGGTGGCTTCGTTGGTTTTGATGCAACTGTTACTGAAGTTGTGGCTTTGGAAAACGATAAGACCGATAACCTATCTGACGTGTTGGCGGCAGGTGGTAATGGTTATACAGCAGTTGAAAACCTATACGTTAAACTGAAGCCTCTGGATAATGTAAATATCCGTGCAGGCCGCATGGTAATGATGACGCCTCTACTGAACGATCTTCAGTCACGCCTATCTGCGCCAAGCACGCAGGCGATTTACGGCGATATTGCATTGGATAATATGAACCTTTATGCGTTCTATTCAGATGAAGCTTCACGTAACACTCGTCAGGGCTTTGATGAGTATGAAGTAAACGGCGAAGATTACGGTATTGCTTCTGTTGGTGGTGACTATACGTTTGCTAATGGTCTTAAAGCAGAAGTTCAGTACGCTGTAGCTGATGATTACATGAAGCAATCTTGGTTAAACCTTACTTACCCAACTAAGATGGGTGAGTATGACGTAACTCTAGATGCGCGCCATATGCGTGGTGAAGATGATGGCCACCTATTGGCAGATTACGACAGCCACCTAACAAGCTTGACTGCACGTTTTGCTAAAGGTAACTGGGCATACACTGTTAACTATCAAACTGTGGGTGGTAATGATGGTTATAACGTTCAGTGGGGCGGTCAAGATGATACTCAGTACTTCACTTACGGTGCAGTACAGCTACTAGATTTTAACGCAGATGATGAGCAGGCTCTTCAGTTCCGCGTAGATTACGATGTTCCTTCAATTCCAGGCTTACATCTAATGGCGCGTCACACTGAAGCTTGGGATATTGATTACGATGGTGGTACAGATGGTCAGCGTCGTGAAACAAACCTAGATGCTAAATACACTGTACAAAGTGGTAAGGCGAAAGATCTGAGTGTTCAACTGCGTGTTGCGCAGGTGAATGGTGATGATTCTGTTGTTCCTAACATCAGTGATATCCGTTTGATCTTGGATTACCCAATCAATCTTCTTTAAGCATTTTCCCGCTTGAGAACGCAGGGGCCTTAGGGCCCCTGTTTTTTTGCATCCTCTCTAGTTTTATTTCTTCTTGCCTGTTCCTTGGCGTGCTTTAAAGCGCGGGTTTGATTTACAAATCACGTAAAGTTTTCCGCGACGCTTCACAACCTGACAATCTGGGTGGCGTTTCTTAGCTGTTTTTAAAGAGCTCAGTACCTGCATTGCTATTCCTATTTAGATGCACGCTGTTGTTTACCAAAGCGTTTATTGAATTGAGCAATACGTCCTTCAGATTTCGCCTGACGTTTTTCACCGGTATAAACAGGGTGTGATGCGCTGGATATATCTAGTGTAACAAGTGGGTATGTATTGCCATCCTCCCAAACAACAGTCTGAGATGATTTAACAGTTGAGCGGATACGAAAATCTTGACCACAGCTGGTGTCACGGAAGATAACGTAGTCGTAATCAGGGTGGATGCCTTTTTTCATTTTTGCTTATCTCTTAAATGTTATGACATAACATAATATATGATTGAGAATCATTTTCAATCTCATTTATTCTGGATTCTTGATGTGTATTTCTTGCGGTAAATTAAATCTAATGTATAGTGAAAGTAATTATCATTTAGATTTGGTTGTTTTTATGTCGCAAACAGCTCAGTTTGATTCGCCAATTAACGAATATCTGCAACATGTCCAGAAGCAGATACGTTTTGCAAAAGAACCGGACAATCCAAGTTTGATCAGTCATTACTTGGATATAGATACATGCCGGCAGAAGAGTGTGGAATCGCTGAAGCAGCACTATGAACGTCAGTTCCGTCTATTGTTAGATACGGTAGCGGATGAACTCATACCTAGTCATTGGCGTTGTTGCTGCCTAGATAACATCAATAAGCCTCTTGGCCAATTGGCGCGGTTGTTTGCAAATAATCGGGATGGGCAGGCTTACCTGTGCAAGCTTAAGTATGAGCTGAACATGACCTGTCATTACGTACTGTCAGGTCTAAGCCGTTAACCACAGTCAGGAAAAATAAGGATAAATAAGATGAGTAAGACACGTATAGCTAAAGACAGTATGGGCGAGCTAGAAGTGCCTGTTGATGCTTTATATGCAGCCCAAACGCAGCGTGCTGTGAATAACTTTCCTGTGAGTGGTCAGCCGATGCCAGAGGCATTTATTCGCGCTCTGTTACAAGCTAAAGCTGCGGCAGCAAAAGCCAATGTCACGCTAGATCAAATTCCAGAGAAGATGGGTAGTGCGATTGCTCAAGCGGTTGAGCAATTGCTAAATGAAGATGACCTGATGCGTCACTTCCCGGTAGATGTGTTCCAGACAGGTTCTGGTACAAGCTCCAATATGAATGCTAACGAAGTATTGGCTGCAATTGCGTCTGATATTTATGGCGACAATGTAGGTGCAAACGATCACATCAACTGTGGTCAAAGTAGTAACGACATTATCCCATCCAGTATTCATATCAGTGCTGCAGTTGAACTATCAGAGCAGCTGTTACCGGCGTTGGAATATCTACAGAAAGCGATTGAAGATAAAGCTGCAGCCGTTGATGGTTATGTGAAGACAGGGCGTACTCACCTGATGGATGCGATGCCGGTTCGGATGAGCCAACCACTTAACGGTTGGGCGACTCAAATTAAGCAAAATATTCATCATCTAAAACAGATTCAGCCAACTTTGCAGAGCCTTGCACAAGGCGGTACTGCCGTAGGTACAGGCATTAATGCCCATCCTGAGTTTGCTAAAAACTTTAATGCCGAACTAAGCCAACTTACCGGTTTGGAGTTTACCCCTGCAGATGATTTCTTTGCGCATATCGCTTCACAAGATGTTGCGGTTGCACTGTCTGGTCAACTGAAAGCGACAGCTGTCTCCGTGATGAAAATCGCCAATGATCTACGTTGGATGAACTCTGGCCCTCTAGCTGGCCTTGGGGAAATCGAGCTTGAAGCGCTACAGCCAGGTTCTTCGATCATGCCGGGTAAAGTGAATCCCGTTATTCCAGAAGCAGCAGCAATGGTCTCTGCTCAGGTGATTGGTAATGATGCTGCTATTACCGTAGCAGGCCAGTCGGGCAATTTTGAGTTGAACGTAATGTTGCCTTTAGTAGCGAGCAATTTGCTCAACAGCATCAAGCTGCTAAGCAACGTAAGCCGTCTACTGGCGGATAAAGCAATTGCCAGCTTCAAGGTGAATGAAGGACAGCTAAACCATGCGCTGTCTCGTAATCCAATTTTGGTAACAGCTCTGAACCCTATTATTGGCTATATGAAGGCGGCTGAGATTGCGAAGCAGGCTTATAAAGAGGGACGACCTGTCGTTGAAGTTGCGGCAGAAAATACCGATCTATCGGTGGAAGAGTTACAGAAATTACTCGATCCAGCCAAGTTAACCCAAGGCGGTTTATAAATTTCACAGCAAAGCAGGGAGGCTTAGCATGGAGCAATGGGAAGAGTTGATGAAGGCCACGAACAAGGCCTATGAAACACACTGTTATTACACCGCATTGGAGTTATGCCAGCGAGCGTTGCGGCAAGCGGTGAGATGTTTTGAGAGTCAGCTTGATCCTGATGCGGACAAAATGCTCTCTGCGGTGATGGTTAGCCACTTTAATTTGGCTGATACCTACATCGCTTTGGACCAAGTGGTTCAGGCTGCAGAGGTTTTTGAGGATGCCTCGATCTACTTGCAAGGCTTATTGGCAGAACAGCAATTAGGTGAACTGCAAAAAATCGCTGTATTAAGAGCAGGGAATTGTTTGCATACAGAATGGAATCGCTTTTTCCATAAATACCACGCCGAATTACCTCATGAGATGCAGCCGCGCTGTAATGGCCTGCATCTCCATTAATCATATCAATTTGAATTTTAGAAAGGCCGAAGGAGATAGGTGCCATGCTTCACAAAATTTTAAGTGCAATGGATAGCAAGTTAGCGTTTACGACAGCAAAAGCTCACTGTGATATCCCATGTAAGATTTATGACCCTGCGACGGCACAAATTGCGGCATTAACCGTTATTCGTATGGTCGATCTGATTACCGAACTAGATACGGGTGAGCCTCTAACCTTGGCTCAACAAGCACAATTAGCGCGTTTGGTTTCTGAGAAAGAAAAGCATGCGCTACAAGTGAAAGAAGAAGTACGAGTGATTTGGGGTGACTACTTTAAAGCACCGCAATTTGAACAGATTCCAGATGCTCATGATCAAGTGCACGGCATTATGCTGCAGGCATCAAAAGTTAAACAAAACATTGATCGCGAAGCTGCATTAGATCTTCTGAATCGCGTAAATACATTTGCAGAAGCCTTCTGGAAAACAAAGGGCGTAGAGACTTTTACGGCGACATGTCCTTATCCGCCTGCAGAACAGGTTACTTATCCAAAATTGGGTTAAAACAGACTAGGTTATCGAATGCTAAACATCGTCAAAATCGTTGGAGATAGTATGTTTCCTACATTAAGCGCTGGAGACTTCGTCTGTGTATGGCGGAGGTTAAAACGCATCAATGTTGGCGATTTGGTTGTGTGTGATCACCCCGAATATAAAAGAATGATTAAACGGGTGGCAGCTATAGACCTAGATGGACGTTATTTGTTGGAAGGGGATAACCCGACGAGTTTAGCTTCTGAAAAGATGGGATGGTTTGGCTTGGATAATTTGTACGGCAAGGTGATTTTTAAAATAAAAAAATAGCGACTAGTAGCTGGAGTAGAGTTTTCTGGCGAATTTTGGGGATCATTTGATCCCCTTTTTTATGGCGTATTAGTAAGCCGCCGTAACAGATAGCTCTACTAGAATTTCTGGGCGGGCCATTCGCGCTTCAACACATGCACGTGCTGGTTTTTCTACGTCAGCAACCCATGCATCCCATACAGCGTTCATTGCTGCGAAGTCTTTCATGTCTCGGATATAAACGGTTACAGAAAGGATTTGATTACGGCTGCTGCCAGCTTTAGCAAGTAGGTCATCAACCTTATCTAGGCAGCGTTGTGTTTGTTCTGCAATGTCCCACTGTGCTTCGCCAGCAGTTTGACCGCATAGGTAAACGGTACCGTTGTGCTTAACAATACGGCTCATGCGATCAGTAGATTCAATACGTTCAATACTCATTGTGTTCTCAAATATATTTCTTATGTACGCGGCGGGTAATGCCGGTAAATAGGGTGTAAGGGATAGTATCGCTGCACTTGGCTATATCAGTCGCAGGAAGGTTTTCTCCCCACAGTTCCACATGGCTGCCGACATTAGCCGTCGGGATATCTGTCAGATCTACTGCCAGCATATCCATCGAAACGCGACCAACGATTTGCGTTTTATGTCCATCGACTAAAACTGGTGTGCCACTTTTAGCATGACGTGGATAACCATCGGCATAACCGATCGCAACTGTGCCGATCTTACTTGGGCGGCTGCATCTCCAGGTTTGGCTGTAGCCAACGGGTTCGCCCACCTCAAGCTCACGCACTGCGATCACTTCAGAGCTTAGGGTCATCGCTGGTTGCAGTTGATCGGCCAGTGGTTGTGACTCAGCAAATGGCGTTGCGCCGTACAGCATAATGCCGGGACGCTGCCAATCTCTGCGGGCATCTTCATGTGCGAGCGTGCCTGCAGAGTTTGCTAAGCTAACCGCTGCATCGAGAGTTGCGGCTACTGCATCAAAGCGTTGGATCTGTTCATTGGTGGCTGAAAGCTCAGGTTCGTCAGCAGATGAGAAGTGGCTCATCAGAACTACCTCTTTGACCTGATCTAGCTGAGACAGTTTTTCAAACGCAGCAGCGTAATCTTCTGGCTTCACACCTAAGCGGTGCATGCCACTATCCATTTTTAGCCAAGCGTTAATAGGTTTATCTATGTCAGCTTTAGCCAGAATATCGATCTGTTCCACGCTATGAATAGCGCACCATAGCTCTTTATCAGAGATATAGTTCAGTTCATCGGCTGAGAAGAAGCCTTCTAATAGAAGGATTGGTTTGTTGATGCCCGCTTCGCGAAGCTCTACTGCTTCTTCAATACATGCAACACCAAAACCATCGGCTTCATCTTCTAGGGCCTGTGCAACTTTAACTGCGCCGTGACCGTAGGCATCAGCCTTGATAATGGCTAACGCTCCTTGATCGGGGGCGGCAGATTTAGCTAAGCGATAGTTATGTCGAATAGCATCTAAGTTAATGGTTGCTGTGGCTGCTCTAGCCATACTCACTCCGGACTGTTGGTTCAGATGGTTTCGTTTGGTTGGTTTTATACAACCATAACAGCTTCAATTTCTATGTCAGCGTCTTTTGGTAACGCTTTTACTGCATAAGCTGCGCGAGCAGGATAAGGGGCTTCAAAGTATTTCGCCATGATTTCATTAACTTGCGCGAAATATTCTAGGTCGGAAAGCAAAACAGTGATCTTTACGAAGTCGTTTAAGTTACCGCCAGCAGCCTCTGCAACAGCTTTAAGGTTTTCGAAAACTTGAACCGCTTGGCTTTCAAATGACTCAGTTACCATCTCCATTGTTGCTGGGTTCAACGGGATCTGGCCAGAGATATAAACAGTGTTACCCGCTTTAACTGCTTGTGAATAAGTGCCAATCGCAGCAGGTGCTTTGTCTGTGGAAACTGTAACTTTCTGCATGATTTTATTCCTGTAATAAAAAAGGAGATACCGGACAGTGGGAGCAGCCGGTTCTCCGAAAATAGTTGTTATAGGGTGATAAGAACTTAGGCGTAGCGCGCTAGCGATAGGCCTTCTTTGTCAATATCTGGAGCGGTGTTGCTGATGATGTCAGACACGTATTTGCCCGAGCCTAGCGACATGGTCCAACCTAGTGTGCCGTGACCCGTATTAAGGAATAGGTTCTCAAATTGAGTCTCGCCTAAAATTGGTGTGCCGTCCGGTGTCATTGGGCGTAAGCCCGTCCAGAATTCAGCATTCTCTGTGCAGCCGCCGCCCGGGAATAGATCGTTAACCACAAATTCCACATTGGCTTTACGCTTCTCTTCCAACTCTTTGTTGTAGGACGCGATCTCGGCAGTACCGCCAACACGGATACGATCATCAAAACGGGTCACCGCAACTTTGTAAGTTTCATCCATCACTGTGGATGTTGGTGCTTTGCTTTCGTCAATGATCGGCAAGGTTAGTGAGTAACCTTTAATTGGGTAAACAGGCACTTTAAGACCGATCTTAGATAGCACCGGAGTAGAGTAGCTACCTAGTGCAACAAGATAGGAGTCTGCTGTCATAGTGCCGCGAGAAGTGGAAACACTTACAACCTGATCACCTTCGGTGTTTATATTCAGAATGTCGGTTTTCATAATGAATTCGACACCCATCTTTTTACACTCATCAGCCAAGGCGTTGGTGAACTTGAAGCAATCGCCTGTTTCATCACCTGGTAAGCGAAGGCCACCTACGATTTTTTCCTTAACATTCGCGAGGGCAGGTTCATATTCGATACAGCCATCGCGATCTAAGCTTTGGAAATCTACGCCGCTCTCTTCTAGAACAGAGATATCTTTCTGGGCATCTTGCATCTGTTTATCTGTTCTAAACACTTGCAAGGTACCTTTAGTGCGCTGGTCGTAGTCTATATTTAATTCATTGCGCAGATCGATAAAGCAATCACGGCTGTATTCAGCTAGGCGAACCATGCGGGCTTTATTAGTGTGGTAAGCGCTTTCTGTGCAGTTGGATAACATTTTGGTCATCCACGCGAGTGTTTGGGTATCAACATCGCGTCCGCTGATCATAAATGGAGCTAAATCTTGCATTAGCCACTTAACAGCTTTTAGGGGAATACCGGGTCCGGCCCAAGGAGCAGAGTAGCCAGGAGAGATCTGGCCAGCGTTGGCGTAGCTTGTTTCTAACGCGACATCGACCTGTCGATCGATTATAGTTACCTTATGGCCAGCCTTGGCTAAATACCAAGCGCTCGTTACGCCAACCACTCCTGCACCTAAAACCAGTACCTGCATAATGTGACCTCATTTTCGTATTTTTTATGTTAATGAGAAAACACTAGTTTATTTGGTTTTTGCCAGTGTAAGGCGCTAAAGTTTGGCTATAATACAGAATAATAACCTGCATATTTTACTTTCATAGTGGATATCAATGCATGACAAATAGTAAGAAGCGTACGCTAGATCGCTTAGATGTAAGCATTTTGCGTACTTTGCAAAACGATGGGCGAATTAGTTACGTTGATCTTGCAGAGAAAGTCGGCTTAAGTTCGACGCCCTGCATAGAGCGTGTGAAGCGATTGGAAAAAGAAGGGTATATAGAAGGATACTATGCCCGCTTAAACCCACAGTTGCTTGAATACAATATGTTGGTATTTGTAGAGATATCTCTCTCTTATCAAACACCAGATGCATTCCAGACGTTTAATAAGGCGGTTGAACAGCTGCCTTATATATTGGAGTGCCACCTAGTTTCGGGTGATGCAGACTACCTTCTTAAGGCGCGTATTAATGACATGTCTGAATACCGTGCTTTATTGGGTGATATGCTTTTGACTCTTCCAGGAGTTAAGAACTCTAAGAGTTATATCGTGATGGAAGAGGTAAGAGAAACACTGGAGCTGCCAATTAAGTTTAATGTTAATCGTTAACTTAAGTTTTTCGTAACCTCTTAAAGAAGGTGCAATATCAGTGATCTGATTTGCACCTTTTTTTATGCCGTTTTCTGTGGGTGTACGGCCCTGATAGCCCTTCTTGTCTCTGTTTTAGTTTATTTCACTGCAAATATTCAATTAAGCAGTTTTTATCACTGAATATTTTTTTAATTCAAAGCCATTTTCTGGCTTCTTTCTAATATCGTAGTGCGCAGTTCTATTCGTAGCATGGAGGCGGGGGCTGCTGGGCTACTTACCCTTGGCAGGATAAGGTTGTTTGATCTTTGGCCAGGTGTGTATACATCTCCTCTGTATCAAAGAGCCAGGCGAGCACACTAAGCCCCGTCTCGCTGCGAAAAGAATAAGAGCAGGTTGCTGTGTTTAAGAAATCGTTAACGCCTTTGGGAATTAGCGAACTGAAAATTAAAAATAACAGAGCAGTTATTTTCCCTCGTAGAAAAAAACAATATAGAGGAATCATGATGGAAGCATTGACCGGATTTATAAGTGCGGTTAACGGCATCGTTTGGGGTCCAATGATGCTGGTACTAATTTTAGGTGTAGGTTTGTTCCTACAGCTAGGTTTGAGACTAATGCCAATTTTAAAATTGGGCACTGGTTTTAAATTAATGTGGAGCGGCCGAAATACGGCTGAATCCGAAAAAGGCTCCGGTGAAATCTCACCTTTCCAAGCCTTGATGACAGCAATGTCTGCAACGGTAGGTACTGGTAATATTGCCGGTGTTGCTACAGCTGTATTCCTAGGTGGTCCAGGTGCTCTGTTCTGGATGTGGTGTACTGCACTAGTAGGTATGGCGACTAAGTTCTCTGAGGCTGTATTGGCGGTTAAATACCGTGAGGTTGATGAGAATGGCAACCACGTTGGTGGTCCAATGTACTACATCAAAAATGGCCTAGGTAAAAAATGGGCGTGGATGGGTACAACTTTCGCGGTTTTCGGTACGATCGCAGGCTTCGGTATTGGTAACACAGTTCAATCTAACTCGGTTGCTGATGTTCTAGAAGCAAACTTCCAGATGCCAGCATGGGTGACTGGTGTAATCCTGATGGTACTTACTGCAGCTGTATTGCTAGGTGGTATTAAGCGTATCGGTGCGGTTGCGGGTGCTTTGGTTCCATTGATGGCAATCAGCTACCTTGTTGCAGGTCTAGTTGTTCTAACAATTAACGTTGATGCGATCCCTGCTGCTCTAGATCTTATCTTTACATATGCATTTACTGAACACGCTGCTGAAGGTGGTTTCGCTGGTGCTGCTGTTTGGGCTGCGATCCAGTTCGGTGTGGCACGTGGTGTATTCTCTAACGAAGCCGGTCTTGGTTCTGCTCCGATTGCTCACGCTGCATCTCAAACTAAGGATCCAGTTCGTCAGGGTCTAATCGCAATGCTAGGTACATTCCTAGATACAATTATCATCTGTTCTATTACTGGTTTGGTTATCATCACTTCTGGTGTATGGACTGACGGTGTATCAGGTGCAGCCCTAACATCTGCCGCTTTCGCTGATGCGTTACCGGGTGTAGGTAACTACATTGTTGCTATCTCTCTAGCGATCTTTGCTTTCACTACAATCCTAGGTTGGAGTGTTTATGGCGAGCGTTGTGCTGAATACCTATTTGGTGTGAAAGTAATTATGCCTTTCCGTATCCTTTGGATCATTGCAGTGCCTGTAGGCACGATGATCAGCTTGGATTTCGTATGGTTATTAGCGGATACGCTAAACGCAATGATGGCTATTCCAAACTTGATTGCTCTGGCGCTATTGAGCCCAGTTGTATTCAAGTTGACTCGCGAATACTTTGAAGCACAAGTCGCTTCATCGTTAGAAACAAAATAAGTCAGGCTCTTTATTTTGTAACTAAAAAGACCGGGCATTGCCCGGTCTTTTGCTTTATAGCGTTTGGCTTTTGCCTTATGGGCGTATACTGTGTGAATAGTTCTATGTAGTAAGTGAGGCCAAGATGGAAAAGAAAGACGGTAAAACCATATATAAAATTATAAAAGCCTCTGGATTAGACGATGCCAAACCTCAAGCTGAGGTAGCGCCTGATACCCAAGTGATCGAAATAGATTTAGAAGAGGTGTTTCTGTACGGGAATCTGGACTTTGTCGATATGCCGCAAGAGCTGCGCGATGCCCTGTATTCGCAAATGGTTTCTAGCGGGATGCTGACGGTGCACTAGTTCTTAAGCTTAAAAAAGGGCCGTTATGAGATGGCCCTTATTGTTCAAGCTGCTTCGTTATCCGCCGAATGGGTAAAGTGTTTCTTCCTCATCGTCTTCATCTTCATCGTTAATCCAACGAAGCGCTTCGAGTAGCTGAGTCATTCGATAATGGCGCATCTCACCTTGAGTGAGTAAGTCGCCCACTTTGGTCATCCACTCGGTCCATTTGGGATCACCTACGATCGCGATACGGTAAAAATCGCTTGCGTGTTTAGTGCCGAATTTTAGATCTTCCCATAAAGCACCGGCTTCAAAACCTGAAAAATCTGGAGCAAATGTAATCAGAAGGCGAACTTCAGGGTGTGTGTTTTTTACATGCTCAAACAGAGGCAGAAATGTTTCGGTGTAATCGCTTGCTGTAAGAGTGTCATTCGCTTGCAGGACGATGATGTCGCCTGTTGTTTCAGGAAGTACATAGAGCATGGAAGATGCCTTATCCGAATCAAAAAAACGGATTATAAAGGCAAATAGGGCTAGAAGGTAACTCCCAGCCCAATTGTGATTATAGTGTCGAAATCATCTTCCTGAAGGTCGTAGGGAAGTTCTAGCAGGGTATGCAAGGTTAAGTTTTTAGAAAGAGGGTGATCGTAGCCGATAATGGGGAGCACCTCTTCGAATTCAAAATCCTTAATTGAATCGTCGTTGCTATATAAGCGCATTGTTGGTGCTTCAAGCTCGAGGTTGAGTTTGCCTTCGCCTAGGCTTTGGCTCCATTTGATAGTTGGCTCAATCTCTATTTCACGAATTTCGAAATCACCATCAAGGTAGTAATCGATCTCTAGTTCAAACCCAGCTTTTAAGCCATTATCAAACGAGGTATAAAACTTTGGCGTCAGTTCTGCGCTCTCTGTGTTGGTGTCTATCGTTCGATCAAATTCATGTACGAGCTTTAATGAGCTGCTTTCGCTCAGTTTCCATTTATATTCCACTTGCCAGGTTAAATTCTTCCCATTATCCAACCCATTCCTTGGAACATATACGTACTCAAGATAAGTACCAAAATTGCCTTCTGTGTATTGCAATAAAGGTTTGTAGGCATAGTGCCCGCTTTGGGCTTCTGGTTGGTATTCGGTAGAAAAACTGGCGTACCAGTCGGCTTGTGTATGTATGGATAAGCCGGTTAGTAGGGCTGTTGCCGCAATGAGAACGGAGGATCTAAGCGCACACATAGTCTGGAGCCCTCTTTAATGCTTGGAGTTTTTATTTTTAGTTCCGAAAAGAAGGTGCTTAAACCTAGTGTAGTTGGGATTTAAATATTTACGTTATTCATGACCACTGGAATAGAACTCAATTGCAAATAAGGGGTATGGCGGGTAGAGTTGTGCGCTTATTAGGTCGTACATTTGTACAGGCTGAAATTGATGCCCAAATGAGGTCATGGGTAGCAATTTTGATAGCCCGGGAAGTTGGTGAGCTTATGAGCCAGGATTCAATAGCGATCCCAACACTGCCCCCGCAACGGTAAATTGGTTATATCAGCTTTTATGCCACTGTATCTTGGATATGGGAAGGTAAGTTGATTGGAGGTTTATCCCTTCGCTGATGAGTCCGGATACCAGCCTAATAAGTGTTTACCGTGGTGTTGCGGAGGGCTTCACCGAGTAATTGTTTGGTTTGTCTAAACATACTTATCCTCCCAACTCCGACAATATTTCATGTTGGAGATTTTTTTGTGCTTAAAAAATTAGCGTTTTCAGTAGTAGCAGGCGCTGCGCTCTATTCTTCTATTGCATCAGCTCACTTCCAAATGGTTTATACGCCAGAATTACTGCGTGAGCGTGGCGGTCAGATTAACCTAAAAATGCCATTTACCCACCCTGCGGAAAGTGGTCATGTGATGCAGGTTGAAGCGCCTGAACAGTTCTATGTAATCAAAAAAGGTAAGAAAACAGAGTTACTAGACTCTGTTAAGCCATCTCAGTGGACCAGCGCTGATAATACCGGTACATCTTTCGAAGCTGATGTGAAACTACGCGGTCTAGGTGACTACGTATTTGTTCATCAAATGGCACCTTATTTTGAAGAATCTGAAGATATCTATATTCAGCAGATCACTAAATCTATTGTTAACGTGGGTAGCTTGCCAACAGATTGGAATGAAGATTTTGGTTTGAAGGCTGAGATCGTTCCGTTAACTAAGCCTTATGCTATCTATGAAGGTGGTACGTTTACCGGTGTTGTTAAAAGTGAAGGTAAGCCAGTTCCATTCGCCGAGATTGAAGTGGAATACGTAAACTATGAGCCTGATATGAAAGCTAACGCTTTCGCTAAAGAGGCTAATATGGAAGTTCCAGCTGACGCATTTATCACACAAACAATCTTTGCTGACGCCAACGGTACCTTTACTTTTGGTATCCCTAAAGCGGGCCAGTGGGGTTTCTGTGCCTTGGGTGTAGGCTCTGATAAAGAGCATAAAGGCAAAGAGCTATCCCAAGATGCTGTAATCTGGGTTCAGGCTCACTCAGTTAAATAATTTAGGTATACCAAGATGCACATTGTAGATGGCGCTTTGTCGGGTTCGGTATTAGCAACAGGTGCTGCTTTGACAGTAGCTGGGGTAGCCTTAGGCTTGAAGAAGATGGATTATGATCATCTTCCTCAGGTAGGCGTACTTTCAGCCGCCTTTTTTATCGCTTCTTATATCCACCTGCCTATTGGTTTCTCCAGTGTGCATCTTATCCTGAACGGATTGATCGGCTTAGCGCTAGGCTGGGCCGCTTTCCCTGCGCTATTAGTTGCCCTGTTTCTACAGGCGGTGTTCTTTGGCTTTGGCGGATTCCTCGTCTTAGGGGTGAACGCAGTCAATATCGCGTTACCCGCGGTGTTGGTGTATTACCTCTGCCGGCATGGAATTGGTTCGCAGTCACCTAAAGTGGCAGCCACTTGGGGCGCTATCGGTGGCGCAGGCTCCATAGTTATTACTACTATCATGGTGGCATTTTCGTTAATGCTTTCGGGCGAGGCTTTCTTGCTCGCAGCTAAAGCGACCTTTGTTGCGCATATTCCGGTCATGATTGTAGAGGGCTTTGTCACTGCGGCAGCTGTGTTGCTGATTCGTAAGGTGAAGCCAGAATTCTTTGGTCTCGATGAGGAACGCGCTTATGGCTAAGTTATTAGCGCCACTTGTATTCCTATTTGCCCTGATTTCTTCAGGTGCGCATGCCCATAATGTTGTCGGTGGTGTTTATGCTATTGGTAACACGATAGAAGGTGAAGTTGGCTTCTCTAATGGTGATATGGCTCAAGAGGGTACAGAAATTATCGTATCTGATGCGGCTGGTAATGAACTCGGTAAGACCGTAACTGACGCTGATGGCTTGTTTGTATTTTCGGCTCAGCAACGAATTGATCACCATTTCTTTGCCAATCTGAGTGCAGGGCATGTGCTTGAAATCTCCCTACCAGCTGATGAACTGCCAGATAGTTTACCCGGCGGTAATGTCGCAGTGAGTGCTTCGGGCAATAGTGGTGAAACTCCACAGTTTAATGGTGATCAAGCAGCGCTGCAGGCGATGATCGAAAAAGCGGTAGCAAAACAGGTTAAACCTCTACGTCAGGAATTGGCTGCCTATAAAGAGAAAGCGGGTCTTCAAGATGTGATAGGTGGTATCGGTTATATCTTTGGACTTTGCGGCTTAGGTATCTGGTGGCGCCAACGTCAGAAAGAGAAACAGCAGGAAAAGGAACATGCCTCAGTTTCTTGAGCATAGCGGCACCTCATGGAAGGGGCAGAAGGTTAAGCACGATCAATCGTTGATTGATCGCCTTGACCCGCGCATGCGAGTTATCTTAGTGACACTGTTTGCATTTGCGACAGTGCTTTCATACAACTTCTTTGTCTTAACCACAGCCGTTATCGCTGGCTTTATGTTGGCGGTACTTGCTCAGTTAAATGTTAAACGTACTCTTCGTCGTGTGATCGCGATGGATATGTTTATGATCTTCTTGATCATCTTACTGCCTTTCACTACCCCCGGCGAAACTTGGTTTACCTTGTTTGGTTTATCGGCGAGTAAGGAAGGGTTTTTCCATGCCCTCATGATTCTTTTGAAGGCACATGCTGTGGTATTGGCATTGCTTGCATTAGTAGGAACGATCAGTGCTACCACACTAGGGCATGCACTAGCACACCTTCGAGTCCCCGATAAACTTGTACACCTCATGCTGTTCACGGTGCGCTATCTTGAAGTGATCGGGCAAGAGTACAAACGGATGCGTAGAGCCATGCAGGCGCGTGCCTTTGTGCTTCGTACCGATATGCATACCTGGCGATCGATCGGCTATCTAATTGGCATGTTGCTAGTACATTCGTTAGAACGCTCTGAGCGGATTATGGATGCGATGAAGTGCCGTGGTTACAAAGGCCAGTTTTACCTGTTTGATGATATGCGCTTAGGCAGTGAAGATTACCGCTTCTTAGCGGTATTTGTGCCTTTCCTTTGCATTCTAACCGGATTGAATTTCTTATGAGTGAACAGAACGCACTAATTAAAGTAACCGGTTTAAGTTATCGCTATCCACGTCGTGGAGTTGTTTTAGATAACGTTGATTTTGCCCTTCATGCAGGGGAACGAGTGGCATTAACCGGCCCTAACGGTGCGGGTAAAACTACCTTATTGCATCTATTGGTGGGCTTGAAGAAAGCCAAAGCCGGAGAGATCTGGGCCTTTGGCGAAACCCGTAGCGAAGAAAAGCAGTTCATCGATGTTCGTGCGCGTGCTGGTTTCTTATTTCAAGATCCTGATGATCAATTGTTCTGCCCAACGGTTTTGGAAGATGTCGCGTTCGGTCCACTCAACCTTGGCAAAAGTCGTGAAGAAGCACTAAAAATAGCCAGCGATACTTTAGCTTCGTTAGGAATGGAAGGCTTTGAAGAGCGAATTACTCACCAGCTATCGGGTGGTGAAAAACGTATGATCACACTGGCTTCGGTTCTAGCAATGAAGCCTGAAGTTTTACTTTTAGATGAACCAAGTAATGCTTTAGATACGGAAGCGCGTCAACGGCTGATTGATACGCTGCTTGGTTTACCACAAGCGATGATCATCATCTCTCATGATTCAGATTTTATTGCCCAACTGGCTACTCGCGAAGTGCGATTAAAAGATGCAAAACTGAATGCTGTAACAGTTGCTGAGCCGCAGTTGGAAAGCGCTTAATGGAAATTTTTCAGCCCCTTAGTAATCCTGCGTTTCGTTGGCTTTTTCTTGGCCAATTAGTCTCGTTGGTGGGTACAGGGCTGACTACGGTTGCTTTGGCACTGTTGGCGTTTGATCTGAATCCTAGTGATGCTGGCTGGGTCTTAGGTGTAGCCTTAGCAATCAAAATGGTCGCTTATCTTTGTGTGGCGCCCGTGGTGGGTGGTTATGCCAGTCAGTTACCACGAAAGAGATGGTTGGCAGGGTTGAATATTGGCCGAGCGGTGCTGGTGGTATTAATGCCGCTCTGTCAGGAAGCGTGGCAGCTGTTTCTGTTGATGTTTCTGCTGAATGCGATGGCTGCAGGTTACACCCCGGTCTATCAGGCGTTATTGCCAGATGTATTGCCCGATGAAAAAGAATATACCCGAGCGCTATCTTTATCGCGCTTAGCGATGGAGATGGAGAGCTTGTTAAGCCCAGCATTAGCGGCTTTCTTATTAGTATTTACTAGCTATGCCTTGTTGTTCGAGTTGAATGCAGTTGGTTTTGTTATCGCTGCGTTGTTTCTTCTTCTAGCGGTTGTTCCAGCAAATACAGTAAGTGATCGCAGCGGTGGGGTTTGGAAAAAGGTTAGCTTTGGGGTGCGTAGTTATCTTAAAACGCCGCGCTTGCAGGCGGTGTTGTTGCTCAATCTCGCGCTTTCTGCAGCAGGCGCGATGATCATCGTAAACACAGTTGTTTATGTACGTGCAGTGTTGGGTTTATCCGAAGAACAGGTGCCTTTGCTGATGCTTTCAGCAGGCGTAGGCTCAATGATAGCCGCGTTTATATTGCCTAAACTGCTTGAGAGTGTTCATGACCGCCCGGTGATGTTTATTGGTGCAGGGTTGTTGGTTGTTGCTCTGTTAGCAGGGCTAAGCGGTCCAGGGTATTGGGGATTATTTCCAATCTGGTTTGTGATTGGTATTGGTACAAGTTTGATCCTTATACCAACCGGGCGAGTAGTCAGAAACTCCTGCCAAGAGAGTGATCGAAACGATTACTTCTCAGCGAATTTCGCCCTGACTCACGGTATGTGGTTGTTAGGTTATCTGCTTGCTGGATGGCTCGGTAGCCGGTTGGGCATGGACGGTGCTTTTCTTGGTTTAGCTGCGCTGGCCGCAGTGGCGTTGATTGCGGCAATGTTGGTTTGGAAGAAAGATGATCAGCATGATCTATGGCATGAGCATCCAGAGATGGACCATCTTCACCCCCATGTACATGATGAGCATCATCAGCATGAACACGAAGGATGGGAGGGACCAGAGCCACATGTGCATCCCCATTATCATCCGAAGCAGAAGCATAAACATAGATTTGTTATCGACGAACATCACGCACATTGGCCAAAACAATAGTACGCTGGCCTAGATGCCCGATTACGGCGTTAAATTTTTTCTCAAGATGCTCATTTACAACAGTAATACCCGAAGGGGCACACTGACTCCGCTCTTTCGAAAAAATTTGCCTTGTACTCGAACATCTATACTCAGCGTACGATGAGCTTTAGAACATATTTAGTCATTCCAGCGAAGTCTGGAACTTAAAGGTAGCAGAATGAGTAAGCCTCATTTTCCATTTACAGCAGTATGCGGGCAGGCGCAGTTTAAGCTTGCTTTGATACTTACAGCGATCAACCCAGCGATTGGCGGGGTGGTGATTAGTGGGCCTCGCGGTAGTGCAAAATCTACATTGGCACGTGGTATGGCAGATCTTCTGCCCGATCATCTTCAAGCGGAAGGCGATGATCTAGTCGCGGCTGAGTTTGTGACGCTGCCGTTAGGTGCTAGCGAAGAGATGCTGTTGGGTACGCTGGATCTAGAGCAGGTTTTGAACGATAAGAAGATGCAGTTCAGCCCTGGTCTATTGAGCAAAGCCCATGGCGGCGTGCTTTATGTGGATGAGGTGAACCTGCTACCTGATAACCTTGTTGATTTATTGTTAGATGTTTCTACCTCTGGCGTTAACCGCGTAGAGCGTGATGGTATAAGCCATAGCCACCGCTCAGAGTTTCTATTGGTTGGCACAATGAACCCAGATGAGGGGGAGTTGCGCCCACAGTTACACGATCGCTTTGGTTTCTCGGTAAATCTAAGTAACCATTATGCGCCCCTTGAGCGGGTTGAGATTGTAAAACGTCGCGAGCAATTCGATCGCAACTCTGAAGCCTTTATTGCCGAATATGCAGATCAGCAAACTGAACTGGTTGATCAGATTTTGGCAGCTCGTGAAAAGCTACAAACAGTCACCTGCTCTGATGAGCTACGTTTAGATATTGCTGAACGATGTGCTCAAGCGCAGGTTGATGGCCTGCGTGCTGATATTGTTTGGTATCGAGCGGCGCTAACCCATGCGGCGCTTAATCAGCAAGCGGAAGTAACAAAACAGAATATCGATGTAGTGGAAGAATTAGTTTTAGCGCATCGCCGTAAGGTTACGCCTGAGCAGAATCCTCCGCAGCAACCGCCAACACCGCCTAAGCAAGATCAGCAAGGCTTTAAGCGTCCAGATGATAGTCATCGTCAGCAGCCTGATGAGGGTGAGTGGGGTGCTATGAAGCCGCAACAACAGACGACTGCTGAGAAAACTTCACTCGATCTTCCTGATCTGATGACTCACAACCACGAGAAACAGGGCATTAAGCAAATATCGGAACTGAGTAGTCGTCCTGATTGGTTTAAAACCTTGATGAGCAATTTGCCTAACTGGCCACCCAAGTCGCTGCAGTTTAAGAAGCAGGGCAAGAGTGCAGATCGTTTACATCTGGTCTTGTTGGATACTTCAGCTTCCACTTTGCAGGCACAAGGTTTTGCTTATGCAAAAGCTGCTGTGCTGCAGATTTCTGAGCAAGCGTATCTGAATCGTGAACAGATCGCTCTGTTTGGATTTGGTAATACCGAGGTTAAAAACCTGCTTTCTAGAATTAGGGCACCGAAAGAACTGCGTAGTTGGTTAGATCAACTTGGTGCCGGTGGTGGTACACCTATGCGCGAAGCCTTTGTTGAAGCGCGAACCTATCTACAGCAGCTGCGCAAACAACAGCCAGAGCTTGATGTCGCAATCTATGTATTAAGCGATGGACGCAGCAGTAGCTCTTTAAATGGCATTGATTTAGGTGGCGATCTGATCTGGATTGATACCGAACTCAGCCAAGTGAAACGAGGCAAAGGCCGCCGTTTCGCCCATGAATTAAATGCAACTTACCTATCTTTATCTGGAGCATAAGAACCCGATATGAAAACGCATCAGGAACGCATGGCGAAAAAGAAAGAGGTGATCGATAAGCGTATCGCCCAAGCCACTGAAGAGCGCGGTGTACTTATCTTGCTAAAAGGTAACGGTAAAGGTAAGAGTAGCTCTGCGTTTGGCACTATGGCACGTTGTGTCGGTCATGGTAAAAAAGCGGCGGTTATCCAGTTTGTGAAAGGTCGTACTGAGACCGGCGAATATAAGCTGTTCCGTGATCATGAGTTGATCGACTGGAATGTCATGGGCCATGGCTTTACCTGGGAAACGCAGGATAAAACTCAAGATATTGAGGCGGCCAAAAAAGCCTGGGCGCTAGCCGAGCAATACCTTAAAGACGATAGCTACGAGATGCTGGTATTTGATGAGCTGAGCTATATGTTCAAATACAAATATCTGCCACTAGAACCAGTTATCGAAGCTTTACAGAATCGCCCTAAGAATCAGAACGTCATGATTACCGGGCGTGTAATGCCTGAAGGTCTAGAAGAGATCGCTGATACGATCAGCAGTATTCGCGATGAACGCCATGCATTCCGTCTGGGAGTCAAAGCGCAGGCTGGGATCGAATTCTAATGGCTGAACAGCAATCTGTACTTTGCCCCGCGCTGTTTCTAACAGCACCGAGTTCGGGTGAAGGTAAAACCACCATCACAGCAGCACTGGCACGTTATTTCCGTGATCAGGGCAAAGTGGTTCGTGTATTCAAAACCGGCCCTGATTATCTCGATCCACAGATCTTAGCTCAGGCGAGTGGTCAGGATGTCGAGCAGCTAGATCTATGGATGGCTGGCGAAAACTATTGCCAGCAAAAGCTCTATGAAGCAGCAAAAACAGCCGATCTGATTTTGGTTGAAGGCGCTATGGGCATGTTTGACGGCGAACCTTCCAGTGCAGACTTAGCTGCGCGTTTTAATATCCCTGTTGCTATCGTGATGAATGTAAAAGGGATGGCACAGACTGCTGCAGCGATTGCGATGGGCTTAGCTAACTATCGTTCTGATATTTCGGTTGCAGGTCTTATTGCCAATAACTGTGGTACCGAGCGTCATGCTCAATTGATTCGTGATGCACTCCCTGAATCTTTACCTCTGCTAGCTACATTGGCGCGTGACCCAGAGGTAGCCTTACCGGAACGCCATTTAGGTTTAGTACAGGCCGCAGAAGTTTATGAAGAGTTAGAGCAACGTTTTGGTTTAGGTGCCGAGTGGATCAAAGGCCCGCTAGAAACCATTAATCAGATTACCAACTTGCCTGAACCAGTAGAGTTTTTTAGTGCAGAGTTGCCCGAGGTCGAGCCGCTGCTTGAAGGTAAGCGCATAGCGATCGCTAGGGATGAAGCGTTTAGTTTTATCTACGATGCTAATTTGCGTTTACTGAAACAGATGGGAGCAGAGCTTAAGTTCTTCTCGCCTCTGCATGATACGAAGCTGCCAGAAGCGGATAGCTTATGGTTACCGGGTGGTTATCCAGAACTACATGCGAAAGCATTATCTGACAACAAAACTATGCAGGTGCAGATCCGTGAGTTCCACTCAGCGGGTAAACCTATTTTGGCTGAATGTGGCGGCTTCCTCTACTGCCTTGAAGATCTTACCGATCTAGAAGATAACTGCCGCCCAATGGCTGGAATAATGAAAGGCCATGGTGCAATGCGCGGTAAACGGGGTTGCCAAGGTATGCAAACGGCGATGCTACCTGAAGGTGAAGTTCAGGCGCATGCTCATCACCGTTCTCGTAGTTCTGATACACCGGAGCCGGTAGGACATGGTCGTCGCCAGCGTCACCCAGCACCGGGCGAAGCGATCTATCGAGAGAAAGGGCTGACCGCGAGTTATCTGCACCTGTTTTTTGCGTCTAACCCAGAAGCGATCGCCGCAATTTTTAGCGGCAATTTGGAAAGTTAAGCATGTGGCCTGAGAGTAGCGAAAATCAACAGCCTGAGTTGCGCAGCGGTTTAACCACCGGTTGCTGTGCGACTGCGTGTTGTGTGGCTGCATCTCAAGCGTTGTTAGCAGGAAAAGAGCCAGAAAACGTTGAGGTGTTGCTACCTCGTGGGCAGTTGGTAGAGCTGGAGGTCATCGCTTATCAACATCTAGAAGATGGGAAAGGTATTCGCACCGCAACCATTAAAGATGCCGGTGATGACCCTGATGTCACCCATGGTGCCACTGTCTTTGTCGAACTACGGCTGACTAAAGAAGCGGGTGTGGTATTTAAACCCGCCGCTGGTGTGGGCACGGTAACACGTGAAGGTTTGGTACTTGATGTCGGTGAGCCTGCGATCAACCCGGTACCACGTAAGATGATGACCGAGCATCTAGAGAAAGCCGCTGATGTTTATGGTTACGAAGGCGGTTTTGAGGTTGCTGTGGGCGTGGAAAAGGGCGAACAGATCGCGCTTAAGACCATGAACCCACGCCTTGGAATTATCGGTGGATTATCGATTTTAGGGACAACCGGCATTGTTCGCCCTTACTCGTGTGCTGCTTATATTGCCTCGATTCGTCAAGGGGTGGATGTTGCCAAGGCAAATGGTACCAAGCATCTTGCTGCAACGACGGGCAGTACTAGTGAAGCTGCGATCAAAGCGCACTACAACTTGGATGATATGGCCCTGATTGAAATGGGCGACTTTGTTGGGGCTTTGCTTAAGCATCTTCGCAAAGAGCCAGTAGCTAAACTCAGTATTTGCGGCGGCTTTGGCAAGATGACCAAACTGGCGAACGGTCATATGGATCTGAATAGCCGCAGCTCGAGCATCGATTTTCAACATATGGCGAAGTTGGCTGAGAAGTTGGGTGCTAATGCACCGTTGTTGGAAAAGATCCACAACGCCAATACCAGTATGGAAGTACTGAAACTGTGTCAGGAAGCCGAGATCGATCTGGCACAAGCGGTTTGTACACAGGCGTTGCTGGTTGCAGAAGAGGTAGTGCATAAAACTCAGCCTCAAGTAGAGATCGAAGTGTGGGCCACGGATCGAAAAGGTAGATTTGTTGGGCATGCTCAAGGTAAAGCTGCTAACCGAGATACATCTGGTAGCCTGAATGGAGAACAGCAGTGAATATCCTGATTCTCGGGGGCACCTCAGATGCGCGCAAAGTGGTTAAAGGCCTAGATCAGCAAGGACCATTACGTGATAACCGCGTGATCTATAGCGTAGCTGGCTTGGTGAGAATTCCACAGCTACCTTGCGAAGTGATCTCGGGTGGTTTTAGCCAATACGGTGGATTGGAGACTTATCTAAAAGAGGAGCAGATCGGTCTTCTTCTAGATGTGACCCATCCTTTTGCTGAAACGATGAGCACTACTGCGGTACGTGCAGCTAAAGAATTGGGTATCTCTTGCTGGCGTTTCCACCGTGAAGCTTGGCAAGCACAGCAGGGTGATAAGTGGCATAGTTTTGCGGATATGCAATCACTGGTTGCGGCTGCAGAGAGCTATAAGTCAGTGCTTTTAACGGCGGGGCAGTTATCCCAAGCGGTGATTGATCAGTTTGGCGTTTATGCACAACGTAATGGTCAGAATCAGGTGTTTCGCACAGCTGCACCTGCGCAAGCTGAATTACCGGAAAATATGCAATGGTTAAAAGCGATAGGGCCGTTTAATCATCAGGAAGAAAAGGCACTGTTAGCAAAGCATCAGATTGATCTGCTGATCAGTAAAAACAGTGGCGGCGCAGCAACAGAAGCCAAGTTGAGTGCTGCCAGAGAGCTGGGCGTAGATGTGTTTATGTTAGAGCGCCCAGAACTTCCTGAAGCGGATCGGATATTCCGAGAGATTGACGGTTGTGTAGAAGCCGTCAGAACACTAGTTAACGAGTCTAGATAATAGTAGGTAAGAAACAGCGTGGCGTTTGAGTACGAAATTAATCCACAGGCGATAGAGAAAGATAGCTTTCGACAGATTCGCGAGCTAACTGAGCTAAGCCACTTCGATCGTGAGCAGCAACAAGTTGTGATGCGTATTGTGCACAGCTTAGGTATGCCGGAGTTAGCGGAACAGGTGCGTTTCAGTCAAAACGCTTGTGAAGCGGGTATGGCTGCGCTGTCTCAGGAGTGCGAAATTCTCTGTGATGTCGAGATGGTACGTCAGGGAATCACTAAACGTATGATCGAGCGTTTACCTAGCTGTTATCTGAATGACCCACGCACTGCAGAACTGGCAAAACAAACGGGTGAAACTCGTTCTATGGCGGCGGTAGAGCTATGGCGTGATTCCTTGGCCGGCAGTGTCGTGGTGATTGGCAATGCGCCTACTGCATTGTTTCGTTTGTTAGAAATGATCGAAAAGGGCACAGATAAGCCAGCGCTGATTATCGGTATGCCGGTAGGTTTTGTCGGTGCTGCTGAGTCCAAACAAGCATTGTGGGATGTTCACGAACAACTGGGTATTGAGTGTATAACTCTGTTGGGTCGTCAGGGTGGTAGTGCTGTATCAGCCGCCAGCTGTAATGCTCTTCTGCGCTGTAATCGTGGGGAGTATTACTAATGATCCACGTAGTTGGTTTAGGTGTTTCTCATCTGGCTGAACTGTCTTCGGATGCGCAGCAGGCATTAGTGCAGGTTGATCTGGTAATCGGTTCAGAGCGTCAGTTGGCGACCATCAAAGCGTTGTTGCCATCGGATAAAGCTACCGCGAAACTGCCAAAACTAGCTGAACTTAAAACACTGGTTGAGGGTGTTATTGCTGAAGACAAATCAGTGATGATTCTCGCCTCCGGTGACCCACTGTTTTATGGTATCGGTCGCTGGTTTAGCCGCTATTTTTCCCAGTCCGATTTGAGATTCTATCCTGCGGTTTCGAGCTTACAGATGGCCTGCCACCGTTTGGGTCTGGCCCTGCAGGATCTAGAGGTATTAAGCCTGCACGGTCGTCCGGTCGAAAAGCTGAAAACACGTTTACGCCAGAACCAGCCGTTGCTGATCCTGACAGACAGTAAAAGTTATCCTCAGGTGCTTGCTCAACATTGTGTTGAGTCAGGTTTTCCACAAGCACAGCTGACCGTATTGGAAACGCTAGGTTATCCAGAAGAGCAGATTCGTAGTTTCTCTGCATCGGAGTTACTGGAAGTAGATCATGAGTTTGATCCATTGCATCTGACCCTTATCGAACCGGGTTCAAATCAAGGTTACCTACCTGAATTTCCGGGTATTCCTGATCAGCACTTTATCACTGATACAGATAAACCGGGTAAAGGGATGATCAGCAAACGCGAGGTCAGACTTACGATTCTCTCGTTGATGCAGTTAAGCCGTGATGATCAGGTTTGGGATATAGGTGCGGGTTGTGGTGGCGTAGCGGTTGAGCTTGCTTATTGGCAGCCGCTAGCGACAGTGCATGCGATAGAGCATCACCCAGATCGCCTAAGTTGCTTAGAAGCGAACCGCCAGCGTTTTGGTGTGGTCAGCAATCTTAAAATTGTTCAAGGGCGCGCGCCTGAAGCATTAGAAGGGCTCGCTTTGCCAAACAAAGTGTTTATTGGTGGTAGCGATGGTGAATTGCCACAGTTGCTTGCCGAAATATGGGCCTTACTGCCTAAAGATGGTGTGCTGGTGGCGAGTGCGGTCACTGAAAATACCAAACAGCTACTGATGCAGTTCTGGCAAGAACGCTCGTTAGCTGAAGATAGCCAATTGGAAACCACCCAAGTGGCCGTCAGTCGTGGTGAAACCTTAGCAGGGCAGTTGATGTATCGACCGAACTTACCGGTTAATTTGTTTAAGTTTGTAAAAGTTGGAGCTTCGGTATGAACCTGGTGAAAGGCCGTTTTATTGGTGTCGGTGTTGGCCCAGGCGATCCCGAGCTGCTTACTGTGAAAGCGTGGCGTCTGATTCAGACGGCAGATGTGATCAGCTACCTAGTGAATGACAAAGGTGAATCACAAGCGAAGAATATCGCTTCCGATGCAATCTATTCAGCGACGACAGCGCAATCGGGTATTCCAATATATATGCCGATGTCGACGGATCGCAATAAAGCGAATGAGGCTTATGATCAAGGTGCCGCGGCCATTGCTGAACAGCTAGAGCAGGGCTTGGATGTGATCTTCCTCTGTGAAGGTGATCCACTGTTCTTTGGCTCATTCAGTTATCTATTGGAACGACTACAAGATCGCTTTACCTGCGAAGTTGTACCGGGAATTACCTCGGTGAATGCCGCCGCAGCCACTCTGGTTCATCCTCTGACCATGCTGAAAGAGATGTTTTGCGTAGTGAGTGGTCGCCATACTGATGAACAGATTCTTGCCGCGCTTAAACAAAATGATTCGTTGGTGATTATGAAAGCGGGTCAGGCTCGCCCTCGTTTACTTAAATTGCTGACCGAGAGCGGACGAACAGAAGATGCCCAGTATTTGGAATATATCGGCCGTGATAATCAACGGATTGTGAACGATATTAGTGAGCTGGAAGCAGAAGCGGGCCCTTATTTTTCGTTGTTTGTGATTACCCGTAGTCAGAGGAATAGCCGATGAATTATCTAGCCGATACGGCATCGCCCACAGGGTGGGCTCCTACAAGTTCATTGGATGCTAATGTAGGAGGCCAGCCCCTGGCCGAGACTTGGCTAGTCGGTTTTTCGTTATGACAAAGATTATTGCGCTGACTGAAGCGGGCAAAAGCCTCGCTGAGCGTCTCAGGTCCTTGATTGAAGCGGAAGTGGCGTATAAACCGCAACCTTTTGCGGAGCAAGTTCAGGGCTTTTTTAAAAACGGTGATCGACTGATCTTTATCTGTGCCACTGGCATTGTTATGCGCAGTTTAGCGCCGGTGCTACAGGATAAATATCAAGACCCGCCAGTGCTTGTGATCGATGAGCAAGGGCAGTTTGTAATTCCGCTGTTATCAGGTCACGAAGGGGGCGCCAATAACTGGGCTTTAGAAGTCTCGAAGCTATTAAATGCGCAGCCGGTAATAACCACGGCTAATGGCTACCTTAATCCAGTTTATAGCGTCGGTATGGGCTGCGAACGTGGTTGCCCTGTGGATGAATTAGAACGGTTGCTAATGGAATGTCTGGAACAGTTGGGCCTGAGCTTAGATCAAGTGAGTTCTATCAGCAGTATCGATATCAAAGCAGATGAGGTTGGCTTAATTGAATTGGCTGAAAAGCTCGACAAGCCTTATCAGACTTGGGATAAAAACCAGCTATCTGAGATGGAACCGCTGCTGAGTACTCGATCTGAGTATGTGTTCAACACTGTGGGTGTTTATGGCGTAGCGGAATCAGCAGCCTTGTTGAGTACCAAGCAGCAGACTGGGCAGCAGCCTGAGCTGGTCTTGAATAAACAGAAAACGAAGAAAGCTACCTGTGCAATTGCCAGAAGCTATTCAGGCAAATAGCCGAATAAAGAGAATTTAATGTCAAAACTATTTGTAGTGGGCACAGGCCCGGGTGATGCGCAGCTTGTAGCACCAAAAGCATTGGAAGCGATTAAAGCAAGCTCCGATCTAGTGGCGTACGGTCTTTATCTAGATCTGTTGGGCGATGTTTGTGATAACAAACAGCACCATGATCTGCCTTTGGGCGAAGAGATTGGTCGTGCGCGTTTAGCGTTGGATCTGGCGGCAAGCGGTAAAACGACTGCGCTAATCTCCAGTGGCGATATCGGCATCTATGCCATGGCGACATTGGTATTTGAGCTGCTGGATCAACAGCTACAGGGCAAAGAAGATCATCCTGAATGGCTAGATGTGGATATTGAAGTGATCCCAGGTATCTCTGCAATGCAGGCGGGTGCCAGCCGAGTTGGCGCAATGCTGGGTCATGACTTCTGTACGGTATCGCTTTCAGACTTGTTAACCCCTTGGGAAACGATCGAGAAACGTATCCACAGTGCAGGTAGCGGTGACTTTGTAATCTCTTTCTACAACCCAGTATCTAAAAAGCGCGATTGGCAGCTGAATCATGCCCGCGACATTTTGTTGCAGTATCGCCCAGCGGAAACGCCCGTGTTACTTGGCCGTCAGTTAACTCGTGAAGATGAGTCGATCCGTATTATTACCCTAGGTGAGCTGGATGCTAAAGATGTGGATATGTTCACTCTGGTGAGTGTAGGTAATAGCGAATCTCGCCATATTGTCAATGGCTCAAAAGAGTGGGTGTATACGCCGCGCGGTTACTCAAAGAAGTTGTAACTAGGTTTGGTGAATTAGATTTGTGGGAGGCGCATCTTGCGCCGAAATTTCGCGGCTGGTACCCAAGGGCATAGCAAAAGCCGCTCCCACAGACAAAACTTCCTATTATTGGATTTAATTATGACAGTCTACTTTATCGGCGCAGGTCCGGGTGATCCTGAGCTAATGACTCTTAAAGGTCATCGTGTACTACAAGAGTGCCCGGTGGTGCTTTATGCCGGTTCTCTGATTCCACGTGAAGTACTGGAAGCGGTTGAAGGCAAGGCAGAAAAGATCATCGATACCGCTACAATCGATCTGGATCAGATTACCGATCATATAGTGCAAGCGCACCAAGAGGGTAAAGACGTTGCTCGCCTGCAGTGTGGTGATCCATCACTCTACGGTGCGATTGGCGAACAGATCCGCCGCCTAGAAGCCGAAGGGGTCGATTACGAAGTGATTCCGGGTGTTAGTGCGGTGGCAGCTTCTGCGGCTTATCTAAAGAAAGAGCTAACACTCTCCGGCGTATCTCAAACGATCATCATGACTCGTTACGAAGGTAAGACGCCGTTCCCTGAGCGTGAACGTTTGCCTCAGCTTGCACAAAGTGGTGCCACCTTGGCGATCCATTTGGGCGTAACCCGTATCCATAAGATTGTTGAAGAGCTGATCCCACACTATGGCGAAGATTGTCCGGTAGCTGTTTGCTATCGCAGCTCTTGGCCTGATCAGGATAAAGTGACCGGCACTTTGGGCGATATTGTCGCTAAAGTTCGCGAAAAGGGCTTTACCCGTACGTCTTTGATTCTGGTCGGTCATGTATTAGATACCGATGATTTTGCAGATTCTTATCTGTACGACAAGGATCAGGCTCACGTATTCCGCAAGAAAGAACACAAAGCAAAACTTGCTAAAGAGATAACAGAGTAATAGTTATGCAACTGAATAAGATTCCAACCACGGTAGTAACAGGTTTTTTGGGTAGCGGTAAAACAACACTGCTATCTAGCGTTTTGAAGCAAGCGGCAGGCAAGCGTATCGCCGTGATTGTAAATGAGTTTGGTGAGCTGGATATCGACTCTGACTTGCTACGTAGCTGTCCCTTAAGTTGCGATGAAGAGTATTGTGAAGATGAGTCAGCAGCAGAAGGTGGTGCACAGGGCGAACAAGGTTTCTACGAGTTAGCGAATGGCTGTATCTGCTGCACAGTAGAAGAAGAGTTCCTACCGGTTATGCAGCAGTTGGTTGAGCGTCGTGAAGATATTGATCATATCCTGATTGAGACCAGTGGTCTTGCGCTACCTAAACCACTAGTTCAGGCATTCAACTGGCCGGGTATTAAAGAGTACTGCACCGTTGATGCGGTCATCACTGTAATCGACGGTCCTGCGGTTGCTGCGGGTCGTTTCGCTAACGACGAAGCTAAAGTTCAAGAGCAGCGTTTAGCGGATGAGAGCCTAGATCATGATCCAAGCTTGAAAGAGCTTCTGGAAGATCAGCTAAGTGCTGCGGACCTAGTTGTTGTAAGCAAAAACGATCTACTGGCAGAAGAGCAACGCACTCAGGTTGAAGCGGTTGTAAATGCCAAAGTGCCTGCTGAAGTTAAGACCTCTTACATCAGCAATGGTGAAGCGGATCTTGAGATGTTGATGGGCTTAGATTGCGCGACAGAAGAGCGTATCGAAGCGGTCCATAACCACCACGATCATCACCACGATCACGGTCATGATCACGACCATGCCCACGATCACTTTGACTCTTTCGTGATCTCTATCGGCGAAGTAGATAGCGACAAGCTACAAGGTATTCTTAAAGGTCTGCTAAGCGACTTTAACATCTACCGTGCTAAAGGCTTTGCGGCACTTCCGGGTAAGCCGATGCGTCAGGTAATGCAGGCGGTAGGTAAGCGTCTGGATGTGTATTTCGATCGTCCATGGGGCAACGATGAGCCGAAAACTCAGTTGGTATTTATCGGCAAAGGCATCGACGAAGCAACCATCAAAGCCGCGCTTGAAGAAGCCCTAGTTTAATTCTAGCTTCTAGCAACTAACGACTGATTTTATGCACCTATTAGCAGCGCAACCGGGCGGGTTTGTCGATGATGAAGGCATCATCGACCTAAACCAGACACCGGCCGATATGATCATTCTCTCCGCAGCCGATAGCTCGCTTGCCGCGCTGTCCGATGCTGCGCGCCTTTTTTCCGATGAGCAGATTGAAGGTAAAGGGGAAGAGGAAGGTGGAGAGCAACCATCGGTCCGTCTAGCCAACTGGATGCAGCTGCTAAAACCTGCCGCATACGATCTGTATGAGCATAAAGTGCTGGAACAATCTAAAGTGGTTGTTCTGTCACTCTTAGGTGGTGCGAGTTACTGGCAATATGGCTTTGAACGCCTGCAAGCATGGGCGCAAGCTGATAGCAGTCGCACGCTAATCATTGTGCCGGGGGATGATACTCCCGATCCAGAACTGTTCTCTGCTAGTTCGGTCAGCGATAGCGAAGCGATGCGGATCTGGCGCTACCTGCGTGAAGGCGGTGTGGATAACAGTTTGCAATTGCTGAACTGCTTAACAGATCAATACTTGCAGCAAGAGCGTCTGTGGCATGAGCCAAGACCGCTACCTAAATGCATGATCTATCTGCCGGCTGCTAGTAACACGCCAAAAAATACTGTGCAGGCGGCGACCTTTCCAGAGTGGCAACAACGCCAATGCGATATCGATAAGCCGGTCGCGCTTCTATTGTTCTATCGTAGCCATCTGCAAAGTGGCAATACCCGCATGTTTGATCAACTGATCGAACAGCTGGAAAACAAAGGTTTAGCGCCTTTACCCATCGCGATTGCCTCGCTTAAAGATGCGGAATCCTTGGCACTCGTGAATGCGCTTCTCGAACAGAGCGGTGCCAGTTTAATTATCAACAGCACGGGTTTTGCCTCGAATACAGTTGCAAGCCCTGATCTGTGTTCGCAACCGAGTGAGTTCTACTCGCCGTTTGTACGTAAAGTACCTGTACTGCAGTTAGTGCTATCTAGTAGTACCGAAGAGGATTGGCTAACGCACTCGCAAGGTTTACGTAGCCGTGATATCGCCATGCAGGTGGTTCTGCCAGAGATGGATGGCAGGGTGCATACTCGTGCGTTGAGCTTTAAAACCGAAGATCACTTTGATGAGCGCAGCCAAGTTTCAGTGGTGCGTTATCAGCTCCATCAAGAGCGCGCAGGCTTTGTGGCGAAATTAGCGCTTAGGTTTGCTCAGCTAGCAAACAAGGCCAATCCTGAAAAACGCATCGCGTTGATTTTGGCGAACTACCCAACCAAAGATGGCCGTATCGGTAATGGTGTAGGTTTAGATACGCCAGCATCCGCGGTGAATATTCTAAGAGCGTTGGAAGCAGCCGGTTATCCACTGAGTTATATTCCTGAAAATGGCGA
The DNA here is from genome assembly GCF_047778055.1 of Neptuniibacter sp. QD34_54. GTDB lineage: Bacteria > Pseudomonadota > Gammaproteobacteria > Pseudomonadales > Balneatricaceae > Neptuniibacter. The sequence goes on from NZ_CP180546.1 coordinate 1,091,676, forward strand.
TGCCCTGATTCAGGAGTTGCTAGGTGCAGTCACGAACAACCCGAATACCCTACACAACCTGCCGTGCTGGCAGAGTATGTCGCTGGAGGATTATCAGCGCTGTTTTGCCCAACTACCTGATGTTTGCCAACAAGCGGTGATCGATCAGTGGGGCGCGCCACAGCAGGATATTAAATACCGTGATGGCCGTTTGATGCTTTCCGGTATTCGCTTAGGTGAAACCTTTATCGGTATCCAGCCAGCTCGTGGTTTTAATATAGATCTGGTGGCTAATTACCACGATCCTGATCTAATCCCACCGCATAACTATCTGGCATTCTATTTCTGGTTACGCGAATGCTATCAGGTGGATGCGATAGTGCATGTAGGTAAGCACGGTAACTTAGAGTGGTTGCCGGGTAAGGGCAGTGCGCTATCTGAAGAGTGTTGGCCGGATATCGCTTTAGGGCCAATGCCGCACTTCTACCCATTTATCGTTAATGATCCAGGTGAAGGTGCGCAGGCCAAGCGCCGTACTCAAGCGGTGATTATTGATCACCTGATGCCGCCAATGACTCGTGCCGAAACCTACGGCGAAATGGCCGTATTGGAAGGGCTGGTGGATGAGTATTACCAAGCGATGGGCATGGATGATAAACGTCAACAATGGCTGCGTGATGAGATCCTAAAACAGGTTAAAAATACCCATCTGTTAGAAGAGCTCGGTCAAACGTCCGATGATGAAGATGCCGTTCTAAACGAACTGGATGCTTACCTCTGTGATATCAAAGAGGCGCAGATCCGTCATGGTCTGCATCGTCTGGGTGAACTGCCTGAGAGCGAAAAACTAGCAGACACTTTAGTGGCCTTGTTACGACTGCCACGGGGCGATGATCCCGATAGTCAGGGCATTCTGCATAACTTAGTGCAGGATCTGAATCTTACAGTTGGTTCCGATCTAGATGGAGAACTGTTCGACCCGCTAGAAGCAGGCAGTAAAAACTGGCTAGGTGACAAACCTGCGCAACTCGCTGAACTTACCGAAGATGATTGGCGCAGTGAGGCGGATACCCGTGAGCGTTTGGAGCTATTCGCGGCTCAGTTGGTAACAGACTATGTCTTGGCAGATAATTCGTTAGAAAACTTAAACGATCTACCAAGAACCGCAAAACAACTGGCTTATGCCCGTGCCACTATCCACAAGGCCTTACTGCAAAGTGCTGAGCTTGAGATCGAATCGCTAATCGCTGGTTTAGGCGGTGAGTTTGTTAATCCGGGCCCAAGTGGCGCGCCAACTCGTGGTCGTTTAGATACCCTGCCTACAGGGCGAAATTTCTACTCGGTGGATAACCGTTCTATCCCATCTCCTGCAGCATGGGCGATTGGCGAGCGTTCCGCTCAAGCGCTGATCGAGCGACATCTTCAAGAACATGGTGATTATCCGCGTACTCTGGGCTTATCGGTCTGGGGTACCGCAACTATGCGTACCGGCGGTGATGATATAGCACAAGCGTTTGCTTTGATGGGCGTTCGTCCTATCTGGGCACCGGGCTCTAATCGTGTCGTCGATTTTGAAGTACTCAGTTCACAGCTATTAGGGCGGCCACGAGTGGATGTTACCTTGCGTGTATCTGGCTTCTTCCGTGATGCTTTCCCTAATGTGATGAAGCTTTACGATTCAGCTGTGCAAGCGATTGCTGCGTTGGAAGAACCGGGTGATAGCAACACCATCGCGCAGAATATTCACAAGCGTGAACAGGAACTGCTCGATCAAGGTTTGTCTACAGAGGAAGCGCAGCGTCAGGCGAGTTACCGTGTCTTCGGTAGCAAACCGGGCGCGTATGGCGCAGGTTTGCAGGGCTTGATCGATGAGCGCTGCTGGGAACAAAAGAGCGATCTGGCAGAGGCCTACCTAAACTGGGGTGGTTATGCCTACGGTAATCAGAAAGGCGATGGTGTAGCTGCACCACAGGCGTTCCAGCACCAGCTGTCGCAACTAGAAACGGTGGTGCAGAACCAAGATAACCGTGAACACGATCTGCTCGATTCCGATGATTACTACCAGTTCCAAGGCGGTATGAGCAACGCGGTTGAAGTCTATCGCGGTGAAGCACCGCAGGTATATCACAGCGATCACTCTAATCCGCAAAAGCCAAAGATTCGGACCCTAAAAGAAGAACTGAACCGTGTAATCCGTTCTCGCTTGCTGAACCCTAAATGGATCAATGCCATGCAGGAACACGGTTATAAAGGCGCGTTCGAGATGACCGCCAGCGTCGATTATATGTTTGCTTACGATGCCACCACTAACTTGATCGCCGATTATCAGTACGAAAAGGTCAGTGATGCACTGGTGTTTGACCAACAAAACCGCGAGTTCCTAGAGCAGCACAATCCCCATGCCCTAGAAGAGATGGCTGAACGGTTACTCGAAGCGACTCAGCGTGGCTTATGGCAAGAGCCGGGGGAATATTCTGAGAAGCTACAAGATTTATTGCTTGAATTAGATGAACAACAAGAAAGTGCCATGTAGGAGGCCAGCCCTCTGGCCGAAAAGTATCGCTCACAGGGTGAGCTCCTACAGGAACAAAGAGAATTAAATGAGCACCTTTAAAAATCCGCACACCCTAATGGTTCAAGGTACCACGTCTGACGCTGGTAAGAGCATCGTCGTTACCGCGTTATGCCGCATTCTTGCTCGCCATAAAGTCTCTGTTGCGCCATTCAAACCACAGAATATGGCGCTTAACAGTGCGGTTACTGCTGAGGGTGGCGAGATTGGTCGTGCTCAGGCGGTGCAGGCTGAAGCCTGTTATCTACCAGCCTCGGTAGAGATGAACCCTGTGCTGTTAAAACCGAACAGTGATATTGGTGCGCAGGTGATTCTTAACGGTAAAGCCATCGGTAATATGAAGGCGACTGAGTACCACGCGTTTAAGCCAAAGCTGCTAACCGAAGTGGTGAAAAGCCACTCCCAGCTACAACAGAAATACAGTACTGTCATTGTTGAAGGGGCGGGTAGTCCGGCCGAGATCAATCTGCGTGAGCATGATATCGCTAATATGGGCTTTGCCGAGGCAGTGGATTGTCCGGTGATTATAGTGGCTGATATAGATCGCGGTGGTGTGTTTGCTCATCTGTTGGGGACTTATGAACTGCTTTCTGATTCAGAAAAAGCCCGCGTTAAAGGCTTTGTAATTAACCGTTTCCGCGGTGATGTTAGCCTACTGCAATCGGGGCTGGATTGGTTGGAAGCACAAACTGGCGTGCCTGTTTTGTGTGTGATTCCGTATGTAATGAATCTGCATATCGAAGCGGAAGATGCGGTTAATCAGCAGCAAAAGAGTAACGGTGAGCAGCAACTCAAAGTGGTTGTACCTATCTATCCTCGCGCCAGTAACCATACGGACTTCGATGTACTGCGTATGCACCCGCAGGCGGATTGCGAGTTTATCCGTGATCCACAACAGTTTACCGGGGCAGACCTTATCGTTCTACCGGGCAGTAAGAATGTCCGTGGCGACCTTAACTGGTTAAAAGAGAATGGCTGGGACAAAGTAATTCAGCGTCACCTACGTTTTGGCGGCAAGCTAATCGGTATCTGTGGCGGTTATCAAATGCTAGGGGAGTGGATTCACGACCCAGAGCAGATCGAATCCACAGCCGGTTCTAGCGAAGCCTTGGGTATTCTGCCGATGGAAACCACGCTAACTGGCAATAAAATGCTGCGTAATGTTAAGGGCTTACTTTGCGGCACTGATACTCCCGTGACAGGTTACGAGATCCATGCCGGTATCAGTAGCGGTGAAGCGCTCGACAATCCGTTATTTGAGTTGGATGTTGATGGGGTTATCCACACCGACGGTGTACGTGATCCAAGTGATCAGGTGTTAGGTACTTATCTACACGGTGTATTTGATCAACCCGAACTACTACAAGCGTGGCTAGATTGGGCTGGTTTGGATCAGCAGAATAGCTTTGATTACCCAGCGTTCCGTGAAGCGCAGATCAACCGTCTAGCGGATGAAGTCGAAGCGGTTATGCCATTAGACAAGTTACTCGGCCTGCTTGAGTTAGATGTAAATGGCTTAGATGAAAAGGCTGAGGAACCTGCATGAGCATTGCTTTAAGTTTACTAATCGCGCTGTTGTTAGATTACTTCCTAAAAGAGCCTAAGCGATTCCATCCGCTAGTGGGCTTTGGCAATTTAGCCATAGCGATAGAGAAGAGATTAAATCAGGGGAGTGCGGCCACAAACAGACAGAAGCGTGCCGGTATTATTGCGTGGTTATTGGCTGTTATACCCATATCTTGCATCGCGCTAATTATTGATCTGTTGTTGTCAGGTTCGGCGGTTTTTTCTGCGGTAGTGGGCGGGGTAGTGCTGTACTTAGCGATCGGTTGGCAGAGCTTACTCAGTCATGCTTTAGCCATTGCTAAACCGCTAAATCAAGGAGATCTGGATAGCGCTCGCACCGCTGTGGGGATGATAGTTAGCCGCGATACCTCCGAGCTAGATGAAAAAGCCGTGGCCTCTGCCGCAACAGAATCGGTATTAGAGAACGGTGCTGATGCTATCTTTGCTGCAATCTTCTGGTTCTGCCTTTTAGGTATTCCTGGGGTGGTGCTCTATCGCTTGAGCAATACGTTGGATGCCATGTGGGGTTACAAAAATGAACGTTTCCTGCATTTTGGTTGGTGCGCGGCGCGTATCGATGATCTGCTGAACTTTATCCCAGCACGTCTTACTGCATTAAGTTATGCACTGGTGGGTGAAACCAAGATCGCACTTGATAGCTGGAAGCAGCAAGCGTCGACTTGGAAAAGCCCAAATGCTGGCCCTGTGATGGCCGCAGGTGCTGGGGCGATCAATGTTTCGCTAGGCGGTGCTGCGATCTATCACGGTGAAGTTCAGCAGCGCCCACCACTAGGTCCCTTGGAAGGGGATCAACCTTCAGCAAAGAGTATTGAGGATGCCTGTGGTTTGGTGAACCGCGTACTAATGCTATGGGGGATTGGCCTTTATGTAACACTAGCATTAGCCGTGGCGATTACCTCAGGGGTGAGCTCTTGAGTGATCTGATTCACGGTGGCGATCTGATCTCGGCATCTGCGCAATACGGTATTCCGGTTGAGGAGTGGTTAGATCTATCCACAGGGATCAACCCTGTACCTTACCCTGTACCTCAGATAAGCGAACATTGCTTTCAGCAGTTGCCTTATCAATCAGCTGAATTTAAAGCGGCGGTTAGAAGCTACTATGGCGCTGAGGGCGTGGCGGCTAATGGCACCCAACAGATCATTGAGTTGTTGCCAGCAGTGCTACCGTCAGTGTCGCAAGAGTTACCGATCCTGCTACCCGATTGTGGTTACCAAGAACATCGCTACAGCTGGCAACAGCATGGCCGTGCAATTAATTATTATCCTGCAATTGATCAGAAAGCAGCTGAGCAACGTATTGAAGAGCAGCTAAATTCAGGTTCTGCAATGCACCTGTTACTGATCAATCCAAATAATCCAACAGGGCTTAAGTTTACCCCAGAGCAGATCTATCGCTGGGCAGAGCAGATGCAGCAGGGTGCTTATCTTATTGTGGATGAAGCCTTTATTGATCTAAGCCCTGAACAGAGTGTTTTAAGTGATTATGATCGGTTTGAGCAGCTAGGTAATATCCTAGTACTGAGGTCATTCGGTAAGTTCTTTGGTTTAGCCGGTATTCGTTTGGGTTTTACCTTTGCTAATCAACAGATACAGCAACAGTTACAAATAGAATTGGGCCCTTGGGCGGTAAATGGTCCGGCCCAAGCTGTGGCTATCGCTGCACTAAATGATGCCCAATGGCAGGCTGAGGCTCGGCAGAAAATACGCCAAAATGCGCAAGCGACCTTAGAGTTTTGGAAGCCATTGCTTGGGAAAATTAATGCGGAGCTTTTATCGTGCGATGGCCTGTTTCTAACCGCTAAATTGGACGCTGAAAAAGCGAAGCAGATTTACCAATTTTTAGCCGAGCAGGGCATACTGATCCGCCTTGTTCTGGATGAAGAGTTCAACTGTGATTTATCAGACGATAAAGCACAGGGAGATAGTAAAAACTGTTTGCTGCGCAGTGGGTTAGTCGATACCCAAAATGCAGACCAGTGTCAGAAATTAAAACGGGTTATAAGTGAGTTATTACTTACACTGGAATGATCTATAAACGGGCTCATATTTGATTAAAAAGTCCGTACAATAACAATGTGTTTTACGAATGATTGGAGAAAGCCCTGTGCCTAAAAAAGGTATTATGGTGTGTGGTCACGGTAGCCGTGACAAAGATGCAGAAAGAGAGTTTGGTCGTGTTGCGGAAGGGTTAAAAAAACGCTTCCCTGATATGCCGGTAGAGTATGGTTTCTTAGAGTTTTCTGCACCGAATATTCATATGGGGCTTAACTCCCTACTAGAGCAAGGTGTAGAAGATATCTACGCCGTGCCGGGTATGCTATTTGCGGCAACCCACGCTAAAAACGATATCCCTTCTGTACTGACAACTTACGCTGAAAAGAATGAAGGCGTAAACGTTCACTACGGTAAAGAGCTAGGCCTTCACCCAGCGATGATCGAAGCCTTTCAGGCGCGTATCTATGAATCCCTAGGTTTAGACCCAGAGAACCCACCAGAGAATCTTTACGACACTATGCTGGTGGTTGTTGGCCGCGGTACATCGGATACCGAAGCCAATGCCGAAGCGGCAAAACTAACCCGTATCGTCAACGAGAACATGGGCTTTGGTTGGGCTGATACAGTCTACTCTGGCGTAACTTACCCATCGGTTGGCGTAGGTCTTGAGCGTCTAATGAAGCTAGGCTTCAAAAAGATCGTGGTGGCACCTTACTTCCTATTCACAGGTCGTTTGATCAAACGTATCTTCGGCTATGTGGATAAAGTGGCAGAAGAAAACCAAGCGATCGAATTTATCAAAACGCCGTACCTAAACGATCACGACAAAGTGATCGACGCGTTTGAGATTCGTGTGCGTGAAATACTGGATGATCTTCCACAAGGCGATGAAACCTTAATGGAATCCTTCCAGCGTCGTCTGGCTGCAGGTGAAGTAGATGTTCATCACCACCATGCTGAATTCAACCCTGATGCAGAGCATGGTCACAGCCATGAGCACTCACACAGCCACGATCATTCACATGGTCATCACCATCATCACGACCATGATCACTCTCATGGGCATTCACATAGCCATGAACATGGGCATTCTCATGGCGTGTACAAACATATAGGCCATCCGCTCGGTCCACGAACTATGATTGGTGAAGGCGTATGTTGCTGCTTTATGTCGCAGTTTACCGATGAGATTCTGGAAGAGGAGAAGGCGCGGGTGGCGTTGTGTAAGGCTGAGGGTGCTTTGGCGCATAAGTGAGTTAGTAGCTAGTGGCTAGAGCGCTTCGCTTATAGTGGTTAGGACGCTGCTTCGCAGCTAGAGAACGCTTCGCTTTTAGGACGCGGCTCTGCCGCTAGAGGACGCGACTGCGTCGCTAGAGAAAAAGATTTAAAAACCGGCTTATGGCCGGTTTTTTTGTGAATGGGGGAAACCGTCTTACCAGCGAAGGCTGGTATCTACAGAAGGATAAGGTTTAGAGCAAAGGATAATGAAATATGGTGGAGACCCCAGTTTTTTGTACCTTCAATACTTCAATGGGTTGAATGATACTGTGGAAGGTAAAAATTAAATAAATCAGTTTGATGGAAGTTTCGTGCGAGGGGAGATAAGGACCTCGTGTATGTGAAAATTAAAAGCATATGAAAATACAAAACATACCTGTATCAGATAGTCCTAATAACGATGCGTTTGAAGCGATTGTTGAGCTTTACTATCAAACTCAAGGCTATATAACGTCCTCCGGAAAATGGTTTTGGGTTTGGGAGAAAGGAAAAAAGCAAAGAGGTTATCAAGACATTGATGTACTAGCTATCAATGGAAAGGAGGCCCTAATAGTAAGCGTTACTTCAAACTTAGATGACAAGCTAAGTCAAACTCGACTAGGGGAAATTAACCAAGATCAATTATCTAAATTGAAAAAATTTTTCTATCGGGTTGAGCAATACCTGAAAACCGTTCCTGAGTATAAATGGATATGTGAAAAGAGTATCAAGTATGTTGTGGCTTATAATCATGCGGTTAAAAAAGCTGAACATACAGTTATTCCTGAATTATATAAACACGAAATTAAGGTTGTATCCGCGAAAGAAATGCTTGGGAAATTATCTTCGCATATTCAGCAAGACAATTTAAAAGTCCAAGATCAGATGCTGAGAACGATTCAACTATTAGGTTGCAACGGAGACGTTAATATCTGAAGAGGTGTTAAATAGCAAAAATAATTTACGGGTTGGAAGCCTTGTGCTTGGTTTCTAACATGTAGCAGTAGCAAAGTAACCAAGCAGGGACCAGAATGAAGTATCACCTACCAGAAGACTATTCATTATTTGAAGAAAAGGGCTTTGAAGAAGATAAATTAGGTCGATCCGATACAGCTGTATTAGTTAAATCAATCATAAGCAATTCTGAAGGCGGTTTAGTTCTAGGGGTGGATGCTCAATGGGGAGTTGGAAAGACTTCCTTTGTAAAAATGCTGCAAGCAGACATGCAAGATAACACACCTTTTATTTATTTCGATGCTTACAAAAGTGATTATCAACATAACCCTATTACAGCTTTAGCAGGTGAAATTTATGAAAAGGCGGCAGAGCTACGTCTTCCAGGAGACGGTGCAATGTCAAAAGTTGCGGATGCTTTTCGTAAGTTACCAAACTTATCACTTTCAGGAAGTGTTAATGCCTTATTACGAATTTCAGCAATATTGTTAGCAAAACAATTCGGAGTTGATAGCCTAGAAAAGGCCGCTAATTCAATTGCGGGGGACTTACATAAAGAGATAAAGGAAGCTCAAAAAGAGCTTTCCTCTCAAAACATCCATATTGAAAATTACATTGCGGATAAAAAAGCTCTTGACGAAATTGGAACGTCTCTCGAAAGGTTAGCAAAAGACTTGGTGAATGTTACCAATAGTTCTTCAACAACGACTGGAGGCAGTGAAAATGTTGTTTTTGTTATTGATGAACTAGACCGTTGCAGGCCCGAATACGCCCTATCAATGCTTGAAGCTATAAAGCACCTTTTTTTGGTGCCTAATATAGTCTTTATTCTGGTGACAAACCGTAAACAACTTGCAGCATCCATCCAAGGTGTTCATGGTAGTAACTTTGATGCTGACTTGTATCTAGAAAAATTTATTAGTGTAAGTATTTCACTAGAGCCAGCAGGGCAAGAACTCTCTAATACCGACGTATTAAATTTTATTACTAATCATGCTGAGAGATTAGATATTTCATATAATATGGAAGATATTCGAATTCTTAGTCAGATAGTGATACATGAAAAGGTTAATGTTCGTCACTTGACCAAGATACTCATAACTATCGGTATATTAAAAAATTCAGGAAATATTTATTATCGTGACTCTTCCTTGAGGGAACTTTTATTCCTAGTTGCTACTTTAAATGTATGCGATAAACAAAAATTAAATACTTTGATAAATATTTGTCGTGAAAAAACAAACACTCTAAAGGTTGATTGGCTTTACAATAACTTCAAAACAGACCTTTTCAGAAATGAACAAGGGTTGAAATCTACTATGACATTGTTTGTTGACAGTACTAAAGCAGATGATTTTAGAACTGAATTAATATCTCAGTATTTTGTACAGCCAAATAAGCATAGTAATCCAATCAAAGAATTGATCCTTATGATTATAAGATCTGTTACATGCTTTAACATTAATTGATGATAAATAAGATCAGAGTAAGTTGAGTTTCATTCATTTACACTCAGTCTTGCCAATCCAACCCCATTAAAACCGGCTATATGCCGGTTTGGATAAATAGGGTCAGAGCAAGTTTAGCTCTTTTCATTAACGCTCTGTTTTCCACTCCAACAATAAAACCGGCTATATGCCGGTTTTTTTGTAGTTAGACCCTCACGAACCCGACTATCTCTTTCTTCTCTCTGTGACAGACTCGTAGCCTACACCCCAGTTATCTGTATTTACTTCGTCGATTACCACAAAGGTAGATTGAGGGTCTTTGTTTAGGACTTCTTGTAACAGTTTTGTGGTGCCTTTAATCAGAGCCTTTTTTTCGGCTTGGGTGACGCCTTCATCGGTAATTTTGATATTCACGTATGGCATTTTAGATTCTCTTGCTGATGAGTTACTGGTCAGAACATTCTCTGTGTAAGTGCTTTATACGGCAGCTATGTCGGTTGTTTGGGCTATGTCTGTGTACATCTTGTTCACGATTAGCCAACGGCCTTGTTCCTTTAGTAAACCTAAAAAATCGATATAAAAATAATCGAATAACGGGCATTCCAGTTTGACCATCGCTTGGTCTTGGATGATCTCGATAGACAGGATCTTAAAGTTAAATGGCTGTCCAAGTGACTTAGGGGTCGCTCGGGTTTTGACATCTTCTAGCCAGCGCTCTAGAGAGCGGAAATTACCTGGGCTTTTTAGCATGGCCGTTGGGTGAAATATCGCTTTCAGTTGGTCGCTGTTGCCCTGATACAAACCGGTAAAGTAAGTGTTGATGATGGACTGAATCATGGTGAAGTCATCATCTATTGCAGGGTTAGTTGTCATTTTCGGCCTCCATCAGCAGAGAATTTAAGGGGTCAGAGCCCTTTTTCTTGTTTGCTTTACACCTATTTTGGTGTGATATGGTTTTGAGAATTTAAGGGGTCAGAGCCCTTTTTCTTGTTTGCTTTACACCTATTTTGGTGTGATATGGTTTTGTGATCATTTTATCGGTTCAGGGAAGAAACGATGCCAAGGAAACCACGATTCTATTTGCCGGGTATTCCGGTTCATCTTGTACAGCGGGGCCATTCCCGTGAGCCTGTTTTCTTCGAAGCAGAAGATTACAATTAAAGGGGTCAGAGCCCTTTTTCTTGTTTGCTTTACACCTAGTTGGGTGTGATATGGTTTTGTGATCATTTTATCGGTTCAGGGAAGAAGCGATGCCAAGAAAACCACGATTCTATTTGCCGGGTATTCCGGTTCATCTTGTACAACGGGGCCATTCCCGTGAGCCTGTGTTCTTCGAAGCAGAAGATTATGCGACCTATGCGCATTGGCTAAAGGAAAGCAGTAAAAAATACGATGTAGCTATTCATGCCTTCGTTCTAATGACTAACCATATTCACATACTTGCAACTGCTGAGGTTAGTGAAAGCATCAGTCAGTTTATGCAGCTAATTGGTAAACATTATGTACCGTATCTAAATCAGAAATACGGCAGAAGCGGGTCTGCTTGGGAGGGACGTTATAAAGCTAGTCTTGTTCAAGAAGAGGGCTATTTCTTAAAGGTGATGCGTTATATAGAGCTAAATCCTGTCCGAGCGAACATGGTAGAACTACCTGGGCATTATCGTTGGTCTAGCTTTTGTCACAACATTGGTGATAGAGAGATAAGTTTCATTAAACCTCATTTTATCTATGAGGCGCTGGGAGCGAATAAGCAAGAAAGGAGTTTGGCATATCAACAGCTATTTACTTCGCTACTTGATGGTGAAGATATGAAGCGAATCAGAGAGTGTTGGAAAACCGGTACGCCCCTTGGAAACGATAAGTTCCGTGAAAAAGTTGAGCAGAGGCTTCAGTGTAAAGTTGGTACGACGAAAAGAGGTCGTCCACGTAGAGAGGTGATATAAAAAGGGCTCTGACCCCTTTATCGCTTTGGGCCGGTTTTTTTGTGGGTGGACGTTTTAAACGTCTTATCAGCTAAGGTTGGTATCTACAGAAGGATAAGGATTTAGATCAAAGGATAATGAGATAGGGGTGAAACTGTAGTTTTTTGTACTGGGAATGGTTGTAAGGGGTAGGGATACTGTTTTTTCAAAAACACACACAGAAATAGACAGTGCGACCATGTGCGAATTTCTGTGTCTCACTTGTCGTATTCTTAATTGCTAGCTATATCCCACCGCTGAGGGATCAAAAATGAAATTTGTTAATGGAAATAACAGTGCTGTTTTGTTTGGTATAGGTGGGGGATTAGTCACACTCGCTTCTTCATCGTGGATTAAATCTCAAAATATTACAGTTTTTACTCTTGAGTTATCTAGGCTGATTGAATTTATTGGCCTTTTTACATGTTTAGTTTCCGCTGGAGCTATAATCTTTTTATGCGGTAGATGGCTGATTTATAGGGTGGTTACATTGACTATTGAAGCAACTGATGACTTTATTGACCCAATTTATATATCAAAACCGGCTTCTCCTAATGAATTGAAGGATATCCATCAAATGGGAGAAGATCTTTTTGAGGGTGGTGTATCTTCAATCAAGAAAATGAAGGAGTGGCATAGCATCAACCCATACATTTTCCATGTTATTCGCAATATAAAGAAGGGCAGAAAGAGCAAAATAGAGGGCTACTTTTGTGTCATCCCGCTAAAAAAAGAGGCTTCAGATCTTTTAAGAAAAGGTGAGATCACTGGCAAGGATTTTACTACAAATCATATTGCTAGTCCGATGAAAGCCCCAAATGCAGTTTATGTTGGTGCTGTTGCAGCGGTTGGGTTTAAATCTCGCGGAGCATCTTTGCATAAATTACTTCAGTACATTCAAAATTTACGAAACAAGGGAACTACGGACGTATTTACAAGGCCGGTAACTCGTGACGGCATGCGCCTATGCAAAAAATTTGGATTTGAATGCATAGAATCGGACGGCGTAGTGAAAGATAAAATACATGTACTAAATGAGCTCTATTAGCTCACATGTAATGCTGCCTGACAATTTCCCCGTTGCGCTCTAATATTGCCGCATAACCCAGCATTGGGTGCATAAGAAGGATCACGGATATATATGGAATTCCCAAGTAAATTTGAGCTTCATTATTATCTTTCAGATGATAGCCATTCGATGAATGCTTTGGTGAGGAATAAGTGTGAGGCAGAGTTTATTGCTGTTGCTATAGAAGTGGCAGAGATACTTGGGGTCCATTTAGAACTGGATTGTGAAGCCTTACGAGAAGGCGGAATTCGTGAAATATGGAAAGCTCTTGGTGATAATAGTGCACAAATAGCTTTGGTTATATCTACCCTTGCGTTGATTTGGTCAGTTATTCCCAAAGCTGACCAAGAGCTTGTTCAACTGCAAAAAGAGGATTTACGTCTTTCTATAGAGCAGCGTAAGCGAGTACTCGGAAAAATTAAAGAAGATATAGAAAATAACAACGTAACATCTGAGACTATTAATTCTGCTAAGAAAGTTACTTCTAGGAGCTACAAAGTAGTAACGAGAAAGTCTAATTTCTATAAGGCACTTTCAACTTACGAGAAAGTTACTCAAGTTGGCTTTAGCGAATTAAACTCCATAGGAGATCCTCTTGCTGATGAAAAAATTATTTCTCGCCAAGAATTCCCCAAATTTATTATTACGTCTCAAGACCTTGAGCCTCGTAAAGATAGTTCCGCGTATATTGAAATTGTTGCCCCTGTACTAAAAGATGGTAAAGCTAAATGGAAAGGAATTTACGAGGGACAACCTATAAATTTCTCAATGAATGATAAAGAATTCAAAATAGCTGTAGCAGCTAAGCAGTTGTCATTTAAAAATGGTGATGGAATTCTATGTGTGTTACTTATTCACAAAAAAGTAGACGAGCTTGGTGAAATAGTAACTTCTGGGTATTCAGTAGATGTTGTTTTAGAGAACGTACATTCTGGTGTTTCCGGTGAAACTCCTCAGGGCAGAAGGTACCGTCACACCAAAAAAATGTCTGACAAACAAGGTGATATGTTTGATTCAGGCTGAATAGGATAAATGGGGTCAGAGTAAGTTTAAGATAAATGGGGTCAGAGTATAATTAAACTCTGTTTATCAGCGCCTTCCTAAACAATAAAACCGGCTATATGCCGGTTTTATTATGGTTGAACCCTAACGAACCTCACTATCGCTTTCTTCTCTCTGTGACAGTTTCGTAGCCTACACCCCAGTTATCTGTATTTACTTCGTCGATTACCACAAAGGTAGATTTAGGGTCTTTGTTTAGGACTTCTTGTAATAGCTTTGTGGTGCCTGCGATCAGGGCCTTTTTATCGGCTTGGGTGACGCCTTCATCGGTAATTTTGATATTCACGTATGGCATTTTATATTCTCTTGCTGATGCGTTGCTGGTCAGAGTATTCTCTGTTTAAGTGCTTTATACGGAAGCTAGGCTGGTTGTTGAGGCAATGTCCGTATACATCTTGTTCACGATTAACCAGCGGCCTTGTTCTTTTAGTAAGCCTAAAAAATCGATATAGAAATAATCGAATAGCGGGCATTCCAGTTTGACCATCGCTTGATCTTGGATGATCTCGATGGACAGGATCTTAAAGTCAAATGGTTGTCCAAGGGACTCCGGTGTAGCTCGGGTTTCGACATCTTGCAGCCATTTCTCTAGAGAGCGGAAATTACCTGGGCTTTTTAGCATTGCTGTTGGATGAAAGATCGCTTTTAGTTGGCTGCTATTGCCCTGATACAAACCGGTAAAATAGCTATTGATGATGGTACGAATCATCGTGAAGTCATCATCTATTGCAGGGTTAGTTGTCATTTTCGGCCTCCATTAGCAGGGCTTGCTTAAATGCAGGTCTTTCAATAACGCGGTTTAGCATGGCTGTGGTACGTGAACCCAGTTTTATCTCAACTGAAAAATACTCACCCCAACGTGAATAAACGGCCAGCATAATATCAGCCGCGGATACTGATTCTCCGCCGAGGTAGCTACGGTTTTCTAGTTGAGCTTCTACTGATTCCCATAAGGTACTGATGGCGTTAGCGGCGGCGTTTAAGGCTTTATCCTTCTCAGGCCCTTCGCCCATATTTTGAGAGATAAAGAAAAGTCTGCCGTAGGCGGGGTGCATTGTTGCATTGGCAAACATGATGTCCTGAATCGCTTTTTGCTGATCATTTTCGTCTTGAGGAAACAGCTGATTGGTTTTGGAGCGCAATAGGTAAAGCATGATGGCTGCACCTTCTGTCAGCGTTTTACCCTCATCTATAAGCACGGGCACATTACCCACAGGGTTTATTGCTGAGAAGTCAGTAATCTTATTTTTGTTAATCAGGGTGACAGACTCATCCATCTCTAACAAAACAGTCAGCGTCGCGAGTGAGCAGGCGTTGGGCAGGTAATACAAGGTGTACATAGGGTTCTCCTGATTAGGTCAGATCGTAAAAGACAGAATCAGAATAAATGACTTGCTAGGTTTCATATATATCTACAATATAAACGTACTGTTCACATATTGGAAACTACCATGGATAAACTTAGGGCAATGTCGCTGTTCATTCGCTTAGCAGAGCGGGGGAGCTTTACTGAAGTCGCTGAAGAGCTTGGCTTGTCTAAGTCGATGGTGAGTAAAGAGATCAGTCGGCTAGAGACTAAAATCGGCGCGCGGTTAATTCATCGATCTACCCGATCGTTACAGCTAACCACTATAGGCGAGGGCTACCTGCGCCATTGTCATGAGATTTTAGAGCGGATTGATGACGCTGAAAGCTTTGTGCAAGGGGCGCAGGATTTGCCCCGTGGGAAGTTAAAGATTAATGCGCCAATGGCATTGGGCATCTCGCACCTAAGCCAAGTTTTTGCAGACTTCATGCGTGAATACCCAGAAATCGAATTGGATATACATCTGGATGATGCCCCCGTTGATCTGATTGAAAATGGTTTCGATCTTGGCTTTAGAGCAGCGAGTCGTCCATTTGATTCCGGTTATGTCGGTAAACCGTTAATGGAATTTAGCTATAAGGTGTGTGCGTCTGAAGACTACCTGAAAGAACACGGCCCAATTACGACGGTTGAAGAGCTGTCGGAACATAACTGTTTTATCTATAGCTATTTTAGAGGTCAGGATATTTGGCCGCTTGGTGAGGGCGTAAAGGTCGGTGGTAATCTGCGTGTGAACAGCACGCCCTTTATGCTTGATGTCGTGAAAGGTGGCTTAGGCATTGGCTTTATTCCTGACTTTATTGCTGGCAATGCAATTCGCCAAGGGCAGGTTTTGGAACTGTTGAATAACGTAGAAAGACCGCGTTTAACCCTATACGCCATGTATCCGGCTAGGCGACTGACGCCACCTAAAATTAAGCTGTGTATTAACTTTTTAGAGCGTTGGTTTGAGGAAAACTGGGCCGGATAGATGAGAACTGAGTAAGGGATAATGCCTGAAAGGCAGCTTATTGATCAGTTATGGCTTTTATCAAGTGGGACAAAAACTAACCCACCCCAAGTTATCGTCTATCCTGAAACTAAGTGTTTGTTGCTAAAGCGGATTCAATAGCTCTTAGAGAAGGGTCGCCAATAATCTACTAAATGTACTGCTTCGCGACATCACCAACCATACAGTTTATACCGCTAGTTTAGGGTTAGTTATGCTTTTGACAAAATATACAGCCTTATGTCTATTCTTACTTTTCTCGGCTAATGCCATCTCGGATAAGTTAACGATCAGTGTTCAGGATTTCCCACCGTTTATTACTGTTGAGCAAGGCAGAGTAACAGGAGCTTTTGCGGAAATTGTAGAGAAAATTTCGGTTCATACTGAGATTGAAATCGAGATCCTTCTACACCCGAATCGGAGATCTAAGGCCCTCTTGAGGGAAGGCTACGTTAATGCAAACTTTCCTCTTGGTTGGAACGAGGAAAGAGATAAATGGTTATATTGGTCGTTGCCGTTGATGAGTACTGAATATGGCTTCTTTACCCGCACAAATGAGGATAAAGAATACAATTCCATTGAGTTATTTTCGGGTCTGAAGGTGGGTGTTTTTGGGCCTTCTAACACCTCTTATTCATTGGAACGATTAAGTAATAAGCTAGAGGAGCAGGGCCTTGAACCCATTAATGTGAAAATGCTACCCAATAGTAACGGTCAGAATCTAAAGAAGCTGGTGGCTAAAAGAATTGATGCCGTTTACTTGAACAGAGATTTGGGTGAGTACCAAATTAAAGAATTAGAGATTGTTGGGGCTGAGTATTTATTGGGTGTTGAGCAGATCAATTATTTCATCGGATTCTCAAAGGAGAATACCAGTAAAGACATAGTGGATAAGCTAAATGACAGTATTCGCTACCTGAAAGATAAAGGTGAAATAGGCACGATTTTAAGTACCTATAATATTCGAGCTGCACATGAAAATTGATTCTAAGCTGACCCCTCTAATCCAAATTGTTGCAAAAGAAATCTGATCCCACTGTAAAAGATGACTAACTCGAAAGATAAACCCCAATCAGAGATTTCTTCTCTTCAGTGACCGCTTCCTGCATCTCCAACATCTCTTCTTGTTTAATAGGGTTTTCCACATACTGATTGCAAAGTTCTAGCGCAGTATTGATCTTTTCCTCGTCAGCAAAGGCTATAGCATTAGCCATGTAGACGCAGAGTACAGTCGATTCTGGCGGATTAGTTTGATCCAGTTCGTGATGTTGTTTTACCGCGGTAGATAGAAGCTCGGGTAGGTTCCAGGAGCGGATCAATTCGGCACCGGCTTCTGTATGGTCAAAACCGATTAGATCTTGTTCTTGTTGTGGTATTTGGTTTGGCCAGATCTTTTGGATCTCTTCTAACTGATCTTTACAGGCTTGGGCGATAACGAGTTTACCAACATCGTGCAGAAGGCCAGCGATAAATAGCTCTTCTTGTTCCTTACGGTTAGCCCAGTATTTACCGAGTGTTTTAGCAGCTATGGCAACATGTAGGCTGTAGTCCCAGAATTCGTTGATTGCAAAGCCTGTTTCCCGAACATCTTCAAACTGTTTAACCACGCTAGAACCTAAAACTAGGTTTTTAAAGTCCTTTAGACCAACTAGAGAGATAGCATGCGAGATGGTGGATATCTGGCTTGGGAAGCCGTAAAAAGAGCTGTTAACAATCGCTAGCAGTTTGGTAGAGATACCCGCATCAAGTTTTACGATTTCGGCTAGCTCATTGTTGGTTGTTGTTGGCTGATCGATCTTTACTGTGATCTTTTGATAGATCGCTGGTAGAGAGATCACAGATTTGCAACGTAGAATTGCTTTATTCAGATCTTTGTTCATAGGTCGTATTCAGCCTGATTTAGTTAGCGCTCGAGCTGTTTCTGAATTAAGACAATAAATTCATCTTTAGGGATAGGTTTTGAGTAGTAATAACCTTGTCCAAAATCACAATTAAAGGCCTGTAGCATGGTTTGGTCTTTTTCCTCTTCAACCCCTTCTGCGATGGTGCTCATCTCCAAAGATTCAGCCAAAGTACAAAGCGTACGAACAATGGCTTTACTGGTTGGGTTTTCGGCCATAGTGGAGACAAACGAGCGGTCTATCTTGATGCTGTCGATTGGGAAGCGGTGAAGGTAGCTGAAACTGGAATAACCGGTGCCGAAGTCATCAAGTGCGATCTTACAGCCGAAACGTTTGAAATCTGTCAGTACCTGCGAGATGCGCAGAGGATCTGACATTAACAGAGTTTCAGTAATCTCAATCTTAAAGTTAGCGAGTTCTATATCGTTATCCAACAGATGATCGGTTAGTGCTTCAACTTGTGCATCGGTTTCAATTTGTCGACTAGAGAGGTTTACGCTAACAAAGAAGGGGTGATCTTTATCAGCAAGCTGGTTAAATTCCTTAACTGCTTGGTGCGCTTCGGAAAAGATCCAGTGGCCGATAGGTTCGATCAGGCCGGTTTCTTCTGCTAGGGCGATAAACTGAATGGGTGGTACTAGACCGCGATCGGGATCTTGCCAGCGGATAAGCGCTTCACAGCCGAGTATTAAACCTGTTTGTAGATCGACAATGGGTTGGTAGAACAGGCGAAGTTCATCATTATCTAAGGCTTCACGTAAGCGTTGCTCTTCAGTGACACGGCGAACGGCCATCTCGGTTTGTTCTTTGAGACGGTCGTTTTCTAATTTCGGTTTTACTTCGATGCTGTCAATTGAGCCGCCTGCTGAGACGGTATCAAAATGGCCTTTCATCTCTCGATAACGCTGTAGAACGATCTGCATCAGCAAGTTTACGGTTGGATCTGCAGTGCCAATTAAGCGGTGAATGTACTCTTTTGGAATAACGATCAACTCAGCATCACTTAATACGGTAGCTGTAGCTGTTCGAACACCGTCGTCGATCAGAGCCATCTCGCCGAGAATATCGCCGTGTTGAGCGATGGCAAAGCGAAGATCACGATCTTTAATTTTTGTAGAAACACCAACTAGACCACTATCTACAATATAGGCGCGGTCACCGGCTTCGCCTTCCTGAAATATCACAGCGCCAGCGGGTAGCTGAATTCGATAACCTTCAGTTTCCACAACGGGGTTCCTCTCTGGTCAACATTTATAGGCACGGTGCTTCTTAGAAGTTTAGCTTTTTAACTGCCAAACAATAGGACAGAGTCTATTTTTTATGGCGCTGGGTTCTTTATTAATAGGCTTGTTATAAATTCCCAGAGCAATAGTGGTATGTATCTAAGTAAGAGAAGGAATTTTTTTATAGTGGGGAAGTGGCGTTTACCCCTTAAGTTCTCCTCTCAAATATTTTGACAGGCTGGAAGTCACTCACAATACTTAACGTTATAGATGGCCGTATAACTGATATGGGTAATTGTAAAGGACTCACAAAATAGAAAGGTATGAACTCTGCATTTCAATCTTGTCTATCTAGCTCCCAATTATAGTCCATACGCCCTAAGGGCTTCCAACCCGAAAATCATTACTTTTTAGCTGGTTAGCCCTCACCATTTCACAGTGAAGTGATTCATTTTATATGAGGCACGACATGTTCCAGCTACTACATAAATTCAGCTTAATTTTCTTGCTCTTATCATTAATCACAGTAGCCCCAGCCACTTATGCTGAAACATTCAAAGTTGGATATTTCATCTCTCGAACGGCAGATGATATGTTTTACGGGCCTGTTGTTGGTTTTATGCAGGCTGCTGCTGATGACTTGGGTGTTGAATTACACATAATAGAAGCCAATGATGACCATTTATTAGGTCATGAGAAGGCGAGGGAACTACTGTTTCCAACTCCTCAACTCGACGCAATTATCGCTATTAGCGTTAAAGAAAGCGGCGCAAGAATTCTTAAACTTTCTGAACAGGCGGGCGTGCCTGTGCTCATCGAAAATTCAGCTATTTTGGATAAGGCCATAGGATCGCCTAGACAGTATTTTCAAAATTACATTGGTGAAATGCTTCCGGATGATGAAATGGCTGGCTACGAGTTAGCTAAATACCTGATACAACGTAGCAGTAAATCTTCTGAGGACGGTGCGGTGAATATGGTTGCGATTAGTGGCCCTTACGGTACCTCAGCCAGTATTCAACGAGAACGAGGCTTGCAACGAGCGATTGAAGAATATTCGAAAACAAATTTGCTCCAAATTGTGAGGGCTAATTGGGAAAGAGGCCGTGCACGTAGGACATTTAACAAGCTTATCCTGCGTTACCCCAATGTAGATGCAGTGTGGACAGCAAGTGACGGTATGGCGTTAGGTGTGTTTGATGCATTAACAACGCTCGCTCCAACATATAGGCAAAACATTCTTGTGGGCGGTGTTGATTGGTCTAGACAAGGCGTAGAGGGTGTTGACCTTAACCAGATTCAAGCCACTGCTGGAGGTCACTTTATGGAGGGCGCTTGGGCGTTGGTCGTTGTTTATGATTTTTTGAACGGCCATGACTTTATGGATAGTGAAGGGCTTAAGATGAAAACAAATATGAGCTTGATTACGAAAGAAAGTTTTGAAGATTATGCTCCTCTGATTGAAAAAAATAATTGGAAGAAAATTAACTTTAAATCGTTTTCTAAAACCCATAACCCTGAAATAACGCAATATAATTTTGAACTCAAGGCCGTATTAGATGCGCTTGATTTAGAGCCGTAATATTCGATTTAAGGTAGTTCATTCCTCTTAATATCTAGTCTCAATGCTTATCTGCTTGAACTCATTGTTTGCAGTATTGAAGGCAGTAAAATTCAGTGTCTAGACTCTATTTCACTTCTATAGTGAAACTCCGTAAGATCCTGATTTTCAAAACTCTTCAATATTTGAGCTTTACCTATGACCGAACCTGATCCCAAGAAAGTTAAGTCCTTTGCTACCGCTGAAGAGTTGGGGCAATGGTTGCGAGATAACCATGCCTCTGAAACTGAGTTATGGGTAAATATCTATAAAAAGAAAAGCGCTATTCCGAGCGTGACTTGGGATGATGTAGTGATTGAGTCGCTGTGTTGGGGGTGGATCGACGGCATTAAAAAGTCGATTGATGAACAAGCTTACCTGCAACGGATTACACCAAGGAAAGCGAAAAGTGTGTGGTCGAAACGAAACCGAGATCATGCCGAGCGTTTGATTAGTGAAGGTCGTATGACTGAATCGGGGATGGTCCAAGTCAATACGGCTAAAGCTGATGGTCGCTGGGAAAATGCTTATACCGCCAGCGAAATGGAAGTGCCTGAGGATTTCATTAAAGCGCTAGAAAGTAACCTAGAGGCGAAAGCGTTTTATGAAACGCTGACTAAATCTAGACGTTATGTCATCGCGCATGGTTTAGATAGCGCTAAGAGACCAGAGACTCGCCAACGTCGATTTGATAAGTATATGGATGCGCTTACTCGTGGTGAGTATCCATAATTATTATTGGCGAGAATATTCTGGAATTGTTGGGTTACGCTTCGCAAATTACGCCTACGTGGTAGATTTACTATTAAGTAGGGTGCAATAACGAAGTGTATTGCACCCTGTTGTGACCTAGGGGGATCGATTTTTTGGGTTACGCTTCGCTAACCCAACCTACAACCTGCCTAGCAACTAAATTAAGCCCTTAGTTCTGAGACCAAGTGGTTAAGCTGAAGTAACTCACTACTTACTTCTTTATTTATATTAGAGGTCTGGTTGGCGCTGTCATTGGTGCTGTTAGCGTAAAGCGAAATGCTTGAAAGGCTGGCATGGATCTCTTTTACCACTGCCGACTGTTCTTCAGCTGCTGCGGCAATTTGCGTATTCATGGCAGCCATTCCTTCTACTGCTGCAGATGCCTCTTCTAGTTCAGCAGCGGTATGGTTGGCTTGTTGGATACAGTGGCCAGCATTCTCTTGGCCTTTTTGCATCACAGAGATCGCACTATTAGTTGCTGATTGTAGGTTCTCTAGCAGTTCTTGAATGTCCTCAGTGGATGATTGAGTACGTTGAGAAAGAGTGCGTACTTCATCGGCTACTACCGCAAAGCCTCGGCCTGATTCGCCCGCACGTGCTGCTTCGATCGCGGCGTTAAGAGCAAGTAGGTTGGTTTGTTCTGCGATGCCGCGGATATCGTCTAGCACTTCACTGATTCGGTTTGTTTCGGTAGCTAGAGAGTTAAGCTGAGTGGCAGCGCTTTCGACATTGATATTGAGCTGTTCGATCGCTTGCTGATTTTGCTTAGCGATTCCAGAACCAGATTGAACTTTTTCTAGCACTCCTTGGCCAAGTTCTGCTGCATGATCGGTCGATTGCGCAATCTCAGTGATACTGCCTGACATCTGCTCGGCAGCAGTAGCAGTTTGTTCTGTTTCGCGTTTTTGTTGTTCAACTTGGTCGCGGGTAGCGTCCATCAAGACAATCGACTGTTCAGATCGTTGAACCAGTTGCGTTGATGTCGATCGGATAGTCATCACCATCTTACCCAGCTTCTCCATCAAGCGGTTAAACGCTGCGGCCGCTTCAGCCGTTTCGTCTTGACCGCTTACGGGTAGGCGTACAGTCAGGTCGCCATCACCATCGGAGATCTCTTTTAGACGATCACGCATATTGCTCACAGGGCCAGTAATTGCACGAGAGATCATCAAGGCTAGGGAAACACCCAAAATAAGTGCGACCACAAAGATAATCATAATCAGCTTTTGTGCTTTAAGCTCGTCGTGCTCGGCACGCTGTGTGGCTTCAAGCGTGAAGGCTTGAATCTGATCAAGCGCATCAATCAGTTCATGATCAATTTTATCTTCGAGTTCAATAATATGGTCGGCTGAAGCAATAGCAGATGCCGCGTATCCATCTTTGACCTTTTGGAATAACGATAGAGCTAACTCGTCGTATTCGGCGTGATTTTTGTCTATGTCCAAAATGGTTGTCAGTAAGGATTCAAATTGCTCTTTGGTTTCTGCGCTATGTGCCTTGGTAATTGCATGCTCAAGCAGCTCTTCTAGTTGCTTGAACTCCTGATCTACTTTATCAGCCAAAGAGTTAAATGCTTTTGTCGTTGTTAGCATCTCTTGTGAACGATCGTCGCCGTACTTTATTGCGGTTGCGTAAGAGAGGCTACGCTCAAAAAGAATGGCTTGCTCTAGTTGATGCTGAGCCACTTTTGAAAGCATATTGGTTATAGGTAGGTCTTCTTCTGCTACTTCGATTAACTCGATACCAATCTTGTTCATCTGGTATGTAGCGACACCACCAAGGGTGAGAATAAGTATTAAGTTGATCCCCGCGAACAGGGCTATCCGCGAAGAAATTTTGAGTGAGCTAAGCAACATCTAAATGCGCTCCCATTCTTAATTATGCACTTGTGAATTTTTTGTAACTTTATAATTTATATAAACCTTGTTTTATGTATGGTTTAAGTAGTGTTAAATCATTATAAAACATAGGCTTATTAGCTTTTTAGCTGTTTTGAATATAACAGAATAATTGTTGCAAAATGCGTAGTTTTACAAAGAAACCTATATTTTTTATTAGTTTTTTAGCAATTAATTAGAATGGTTTTTACGGTGCACTAAGAAGGTGCGATTTTCTGGGGCTAGGTCGGGGATCTTGCTCAAGTTTGGTGCTGTAGATTGTCATTGGTAGAGGGTTTTGTGGGTGTTGCTCTAAAACTGAAATAGGCTTTGGATGCATATTTGATGATCCTAGGTAAATTCCTGTTCCCGTTCTCAGCCTTTGTGTTTCTTTAGTTAGCTTATTGATGAAGAATAATCGCTAAATATAAAGCCTTTGTGCGACTGCGTAATTGATTTTGGTTATTGGTTGATGGAGCAAGGTGAATATATTGAATCTTATTGTCCTTGGATGGTTTAAGATCGTTTATCCCAGTTGTTGTTAGCCAGAAAGCAAAGGGTTTATGAAAGATATAAAGCTATCTCAAGATCAAAAAAATCGCATGGTGAGTAAGATTAAGCGTTATTTTACTGAGGAGCTGGATCAGGATATTGGCGGTTTTGAAGCAGAGTTTTTGATCGAGTTCTTTGCTAAAGAGATTGGGCCTCATTTTTATAATCAAGCCTTAGCTGATGCAAACCGCGTATTTGTGGAAAAAGTTGAGGATGCGAGTTACTTGGTTCAAGAGCTTGAGAAACCGACTCCTTAATTAATACTTAGACAAGTTCTATTCATTGTGTCGTTTGGATTAGGTCTAAAATGAAAGCATGAAATACGTATCCATTTTCTTTTCTCTTTTTCTATTGCTTCAGGGCTCCGCTAGGGCTGAGAGCTCGTTAGTAGAAGAACCAAAATCTCTATCTTCTGAAAGCCACGAGCTAATAGTTGTTAGGACTATTGGCTTTCCCCCTTATGGCATTGAAGGCCCTTCGAGCACGGGAGGTATCTATTATGAGATGGCAAATAAATTAATCGAACAGGCTGGCTATCATCCTGAAAACTCAGTAGCGCCGTACAGTCGAATAATCAGGGAGCTTAAGTCAGGCAAAGCTGATATGACTATCATGTTCAAATATGAAGAGTTAAAAGATCATGTAATCTATGTAGCTCCTTTACCTGCTTTGCCAACCGTAGTGATTGGATTGAAGGGAACTGTATTTGAATCGGTTGAGAGTTTAAAAGGCAAGGAGCTTGCTTATCTGCGAGGGGCTAAGTTCAGTGAACAAATTGATAATGACCCTGAGATTAGAAAGTACAGCACAGTTGATTTTGTACAAGGCGTTAAAATGCTCAAAAGGGGACGAGTTGATGGCATTATCGGACCGATCGATCCTATTTTAAGCGCAGCTAAACAACTCAATGATGACTTTAGTTTGTTTGGCAAACCGCTGGTGGTCAAAGAAAATACCCCTTGGGTACAAATCTCGAAAAAGAGTAAAGCTAAGTTGTCTATTGATAAGCTGAATGAAGCCTATAAGAAGCTTCAATCGCAAAATACATTAGAAGCGCTTAGAGACAAATACTTATAAATTCAGATTTTCCCTTCTAACTGGCATTCAGTCAGTAGGATGCAATAACGAAGTGTATCGCACCATGTTTTGAACTTATTCTCGTTGATTTTTTTGGGTTACGCTTCGCTAACCAAACCTACTGGACTGGCCCCTATACCTATGGTTGATTGTTTTTTGTTCATAACCACGTGATATTGTGTTTATTCAATTTGCCTAAATGAGCGGAAGCTCACTTATTCAAAAAGATGGGACAACGATAAGCCGGTAGTTAATTTCTGCGTGAAGTTACGGGCGATATAACAATATGGGGAATGATCAATCATGACTAAAGAAGTTGTAGTTCTTAGTGCTGTACGTTCAGCAATCGGTGCATTCGGCGGAAGCCTAAGTACTATGGAGCCGGCTGAGCTGGCAGGTCAGGTAATGAAGGAAGCGGTTAATCGTTCAGGTGCTGATCCAGAGAAAATTAATTATGTAACTGTAGGTAACTGTATTCCTACGGAATCTCGCTACGCTTATGTTGCGCGTGTTGCTGCGATTCAGGCTGGCCTGCCGATGGAATCTGTAGCGATGTCGGTTAACCGTCTATGTTCTTCTGGTTTACAGGGGATTGTGACTACTGCTCAGCAGATCATGCTAGGTGATTGCGATTACGGTATCGGTGGCGGTGTTGAGGTGATGTCTCGCGGTGCTTACCTATCCACAGCGATGCGTTCTGGTGCTCGCATGGGTGAAACCACAATGCTGGATTCTATGGTATCTGTACTGACTGATCCATTTGGTGCTGGTCACATGGGTATCACTGCTGAGAACTTGGCAGAGAAGTGGGATATCAGCCGTGAAGATCAAGATGAGCTAGCTGCTGAATCGCAACGTCGTGCGGCTGTTGCGATTGAAGAAGGTCGCTTTAAGTCTCAGATCGTACCTATCGTGCAGAAAACACGTAAAGGCGAAGTTGTATTCGATACTGACGAGCATGGTAAGCCAGGCACTACTGCTGAGAAACTGGCAGGTATGCGCCCAGCATTTAAGAAAGACGGTACGGTAACGGCGGGTAACGCATCGGGTATCAACGATGGTGCAGCGTTCTTCGTATTGGCGTCTGCTGAAGCCGCTGAAGCTGCCGGTCAAAAGCCGATCGCTAAGATTAAGTCTTACGCGGTTGCAGGTGTATCCAACGAGATTATGGGTGAAGGCCCAATTCCAGCAACTAAGCTCGCTTTGCAAAAAGCAGGTTTGAGCTTGGATGATATGGATGTGATCGAGTCTAACGAAGCGTTTGCAGCTCAAGCGATTGCGGTAGCTAAAGGCCTAGGTTTGGATATGCAGAAAACCAACCCGAATGGTGGTGCCATTGCATTAGGTCACCCAGTAGGTTGTTCTGGTGCATTCATTGCGACTAAGGCTGTCTACGAGCTTGAACGTATCGAAGGTAAGTACGCACTGGTAACTATGTGTATCGGTGGCGGTCAGGGTATCGCGGTAATCTTTGAGCGAGTTTAATCATCTCTGATTAGATAGCTTATACCTTATACCTTACATCCGGTTTAGTTATCGGGTGTAAGGTTTTTTTATCACTGTTTAACGCAATTCATTCCCTTTAAATATCTCTTTCCTTATTTCTTCTCTACCCGTCACTATTCCTAACGCTTTTGTTGCACTTTAACGACTTTAAATTGAATCCAGATCGCTATAGGGTTTGGGCATCGCTGTAATAAGTTAAGGAGAGTCGCGTGAAGTGCTTGGTAGTATTGACCCATCCGTTGAAGGATAGTTTGTGTCATCATTTTTGTGATGAAACGGTTAAACATTTAACGGCAAAGGGTTATGAGATCACACTACTTAATCTTTACGAATCGGATTTTGAGCCCGCGCTTAAAGAAGATGAGCGTCGGAGTTACTACGCTGATCAGTTTGACGACTCTCGATTAAAAACAGATATACAGCAACTGCAAGAAGCCGAATCCCTCGTACTGATCTTTCCTACTTGGTGGTTTGGTTTTCCGGCAATGCTAAAAGGCTGGTTTGATCGTGTGTGGGCGCCGGGTTTTGCTTACGATCATGCAAAAGATCTTGGGGCTATTCAGCCGCGCTTGAATAATCTTAAAGAGGTTAAAGTAGTTACCACTTTGGGATCTCCTTGGTGGGTCGATCTGTTTATCTTGTGCCAGCCGGTTAAGAAGGTCCTCAAAATAGCTCTGTTAGGTGCGTGTACCAAAGGCTGTAAATTCCAGATGCTGTCGTTTTATAAAAGTGAAGATGCGTCTATAGATCGCGTAGAAGCCTTTGTTAATAAGATTAAAGCTAAGTTTTAGCCGATCTAATATATACACCGTTTGGTGGTAGGTGCTATATGGAGCATTTCGATACGATTCTGTGGCTACTATTCGGGTTAGCGGGCGGTGGACTCTTAATTAAGTTCGCAAAGGGTAGAGCAGAGCAAGAGCAGATTAATATCTTTGGTGTAGCACTAGTTATTGCTGCGCTGATTTATATAGGTTTTGCTGTGCTATATGGTGCGAGTACGACTTGGTTATTTATCGAAACTGTTGGCGTGTTGATATATGGCAGCTCCTACCTATTGGCTAAACACTTTGGGCTTCATTTCTTAGCGCTGGGTTGGTTGTTACATCCTGTTTGGGATGTTGGGTTGCATCTGGTTGGAGCAGGCGGGCACTTTGCACCTGAGTGGTATGCAGTTATGTGTATTTCGTTTGATTTAGTTGTGGCGGTGTATCTGTTCCGAAAAAGCGCCTTGTTTAAAGGCGCTGTTCAAAGTTAATTGAAACTATTCCGAAAAGCTCTAAGCCACAGCTGTTGCATAGGTTTCGGCTATGGAGTGTGCAAGTTCAACTGCCTTGAGTTGTGCCGCTTCTAATGACGCTTTGTGACGTTGATCCGAGAACTCCTGATATTCACTGCTGATTTCATAAAATTTATCTACGCCTAGATAAGGACTTAACTGCTCAATATGCGGTGAAAGGTGGTTCAAATGCGCTCGTTCTTTTCCTTTTGCAAAATCAAATTCGCCCCAGGATGTGCATAAGATTAACTGCTTACCACTGAGGATAGGTTCAAGTGGATAATCACCTCTAGCTAGATCAAATGAAAAAGTTTTATTTATGCGAATGACTTGATCAAACCATGCTTTTAATACCGCGGGCATACCGTAGTTATACATAGGTGAAGAGAGCACAATGATATCTGCTTGTTCTATCTCAGCTATATATTGGTCGGATTGCGCAAGGGCTTTATTATGTTCATCAGTAGGTGATTCCGAGAAACATGCCGCAATCCACTGTTCATTGATGAATTCTGGTGGTTTCTTAGCTAAATCACGATAAATAACCTCGCAATCAGGGATCATATCTTTAAAGGTGGTTACCGCAAGGTGGGCTATATGGCGTGAAATAGATTGATGTTTCTCGCCGTTTGGCTGCCAGCCACGCGCGCTGGAATCTATGTGTAGGATGGTTGGCATTTGGAGCTCCGTGATCATTGTATTTAGGTTAATTTTCCCGCTCGAGTTGCTAGATTGACAAACGAATAGTTGCTACTTATAAGTAAGTTTTATTCATCTATAGATTCGGGTTTAGATCATGTTGGGTCAGCTGCCACCGCTAAATGCCATCAAAACCTTTGCCATTGCTGCGCAATATTTGAGCTTTAAACAAGCGGCTAAGGTGCTTAATGTCACGCCTACTGCAGTGTCACATCAGATTCGAAGTTTAGAGGCACAGTTAAACGTCACGCTGTTTGAACGCAAGGTGCGTAGCATTGAGCTCACGCCTGAGGGGGAGGCGTTAGCAGAGACCTCGCTCTCTGTGCTCAATCAGTTGCATTTGTGTTTAGAAGAGATCAAAACACCGAATAATAGGGTGACGATCTCTTGCTGTACCTCATTTGCAAGTTTATGGCTGGCGCCACGCCTTACCGAATTTAATCTGAGATACCCTGATATCGAGATCGAAATCTGTGCGAGTAATATGTTGGTGGAGCTAGAGCATGATCGGAGAATTGATATAGCGATACGCTATGGCTTGGAGAGTGATGATCCGCAGGAACGACTGTTAGCTCAAGAACAGTTAGCTTGTTATGCCAGACAGGATTTCTTAGATCAGCTAGCAGATAATCCCAATCTATTTGTTACGGAGTGGGAAGATGATTTCCTCGCTAATATAGAATGGCGACCCCATTTCGATGAATTAACTTATACTGCTCGTAGCTTTAATCAGGAACAGTTTGCATTACAAGCAGCGTTAGCTGGACAGGGGTATGCACTGATCAGTGATGTGCTGGCTGAAAGTACCTGTCAGCAAGGTTGGTTAGTTGAAGATAAAGGGATGCCACGGCTTAAGGGTTATAACTATTCTTACCGGCTCTCGCCTTTTACTGGAGATGCTCACCAAGTGCGAATCTTCGCTAAGTGGTTGGAAGAACAGTTTTGACTAATAAAAGTTGGATAGTTACTTAGATCAATAATCCTGCTTATTCAGCAGTGTTGTTAGTATTTCTTATATACAGTCAAGGCTGTTTCCTTTATGTTTGTCAGCCAAATTTAGTTCGGTGTGATATCTCTTATGAAAGATAGTGGTTTACTCGGGTTCAGGTATAAAGAAGACTGCTTGCCAGTGTTGATTATCTTGAGCCTTACTGTAGTTGATTTTGTACTTTACTTTACAGTGAGTGACCCTGTTGCGCTGACGCTTTACTATCTATTGATGATTATTCCGAAAGGGGTGATCTGTGCGTGGAATCACCACCATCAGCACCTTTTCACTTTTAGAAATAACTTTCTAAATCGCCTATTAGAATTTGTTTATGCTTTGCACACTGGGGTAACGACGCATTTATGGCGTTTGCACCATGTTTTAGGTCATCACCTTAACTTTCTTGATCAAGAGAAAGATGAAAGTCGTTGGAAGCGAAAAGATGGTAAGCAGATGGGAGCTATTGAGTACACATTAAATGTTGCTTTAACGGCCTATAGTCGCGGTTATCAAGTTGGCAAAAAACATCCTAAACAGTTATCTACCTTTTTAACTTATACAGTAATTACCTTCGCTATTGTTGCGGCATTGGTTTGGTATAACCCTGTTGCGGGTTTGTTGTTGTTTGTTTTACCGATGATTACCAGCTTGTTGTTTACCTCCTATGTAACATATGAACATCACTCTGGGTTGGATACAGAGAATGAGTTTGAAGCTTCCTACAATAATCTAAACCCACTTTTTAATCGCCTGACTGGAAACCTTGGTTACCATACAGCGCATCATCATAAGCAGGGTGTACATTGGTCAAGATTGCCGGAACTACATGCGAAGATTGAGCATAAAATTCCAGAAAACCTTTATCGTAAGTCCATCTTAACTCGCGTTCTTTTAAGAGGCTGAGGGTAGCTCGCAGTCTTACCGCTGCATCTATCTTATTTATAGGGTGTAACCTCGGCTAAGGGAACCGAGGTTACCGCATTGTTAGTACAGTTTTATGAGCATGAGCCGCAGCACACACCTGGCTGACCATGTTTACCTTTCTTCTCATTCGATTCTTGACTGTTACCATCACCTTTAACAGCTACTTCTACAGCGGATGCTTCTTTTGTTGTTGCAGTTTCAGCAACGTCTTTATCTTTCTTGAACAGGCTTTTTAGTAGAGATGACATAGGAATACCTTTATATAATATTAAATGTATTTTGTATACATGTTAAGATTCCATAGTATTCTAGTCAACTATCAAGATGCAGATAAGCGGTTTATCTAGTCTGAATCAGATATTAAGGGGAGGGGGTTATGGAATTTGAACAGATCGATTCGGTAGAAAAACTTAGAGAGTTATATGGTCTGCCGATGGAGCTTGTGATTAAAAAGCAAAAGACTCAGCTCGATAAATTTAGTCAGCAATTCATAGAGTTATCGCCTTTTATGTTGCTGGCTACATCGGATAATCAAGGCAATATGGATTGCTCGCCAAGGGGAGATCATGCTGGTTTTATTCAAATTTGGGATGACAGTACGATTATTCTCCCAGATCGCCCCGGCAACAATCGATTAGATAGCTTAAGTAATATTATTGAGAACCCACATGTTGGACTTTTGGTGTTAGTGCCGGGGTTCAGTGAATGTCTTCGAGTTAATGGCACTGCCAAAATTGTTACGAATGCTTCTGTATTGGAGCGTTGTGAGCATCAAGGTAAGTTGCCGAAATCCGCCATCGTTATCTCTATCAAAGAGATCTACTTTCACTGTGCTAAAGCGATTACGCGTTCTAAGTTATGGGAGGCTGAATCGAGAGTTGATCGGAAAATCATGCCAAGCCTGGGTAAGATTCTAATGGCACAGATCGATCCGTCTAAATCAGCCGAAGAGGTAAAAAAGGTAGAGGAGATTATCGAAGATAGGGTTAAAAATACCTTGTACTAAACCAGATAATACCTGCATGGACGCAGGATTTTACTTATCCAATTCCAGCCCCACTATCTTGAAGCGCGTTTAACATGACTACGCTTTGATTCAGCCTAATCGTCAGATCTGATATATTACCTGCTCGGTAAATATCTTGATGTTATGTAGGTTGATTTTTTATGAAGTTCTCTGCTTTTAAAACGTTATTTAGTTCTTTGTTAGTTGCTGTGATGTTCACAACAAGTGGGTATGTAAGTGCTGGTAACCCGCTAACTTTAAAACAGACCATGAAAGAGATGCGTCTGCAGTATAAAGAAGCGATGGTGAGTAGCTCGGCAGAGGGTTTTAACCAACGAATGGATATCTTCAAAGATCATCTAAAAAACGCGCAGGCTTATGACTTTTCGCCTGAGCGCAAAGTGATCTCTCTTGAAGGTTTGAAAAAAGTAGAACAACTGGTAAATGGGATTCCAGTTGCGACGGCTGATAATCTAAAGCAGGTTCAGAAGCAGCTTGAAGCAGTGGATGAACTACGTAAGGAATATCACAAGAAGGCGAAGCCAAGTAAGTGGGAGTTGTTCCTCAGCATCTTCGACTAAGGCTGATTTACGCTCCAATTTAATCTGACAGTCGCTCATTCCTATGTGCGCTGTCAGATTAAGTTATTTTTCAATCTAAGCGATCTTGAGCTTAGATGACATAGTAGAACTCAGATCCACCATCGATGCCCCAAATGTAATGTTGGCTGCTGAGCCATCAATCGCTTTTTGTGCATCGCCTATCACTGCTTCAAATTGTTGAGAGATCTCCTGGAAGTTTTCTAGCTCTTCTGAGGTGCGCTCATTGATTGCTTGAATATGGCTGAATAACGTATCGATTTTAGATAGCGTTTCATCGGTTATAGAAGACATGCCATTCTCTGTACCTGTACTCACGGTTTTTAGTGAGTTGTTTACTGTGCGCTCGATCAGTTCTAGTTGAGTTTTAAGACGGATCTCATGTTGTTTCAGGTTTTCTAGGTTCTGATCGATATCCTGTGCATTTTCGCGCGAATGTTGTGCCAGTGTTTTTACTTCATCAGCCACTACCGCAAAGCCTTTACCCGCTTCTCCTGCTCGAGCTGCTTCAATCGCGGCATTCAGGGCAAGTAAGTTAGTTTGCTCTGATGTGGTTGTAATTGCAGACGCCAGCGAGGATATACCTTCAAATGATGCTAAAAATTGCGCGATCTCATGTTTAAGCGATTGCGAGGCATCGGAAAATTGATGGATTTCGTTACCGAGTAGAGAGGTTTGGTCCATGAGTTTTCCGAAATTAGATTGAATCCCCCCAAGATCACTTTCACTCCCTTCTAGCGTTTGGCCGATACTGTTTAATTCTTTTATAGAGGAATTAATGCTGGTGGAGAGTGACTGTAAAAATGCGAGTCGCTCAGTGGAGGCTTTATTTACCTTGGTCGCGTTGCTTAGGACTTTTTGGGCAAAGTCGGTTAATGAGTTAAGTTCATTCCCAACTAAGCGTTGATGGTTTATTACCTCTGGGCAAGGTTTTGGCTCTGGCCGACTACGGATGATTAACCAGCTGCTAAATAGCGATACCGAGAAGGGAACGCAGTAGGTCAGGCTCACTTTGAGCCAATTAACATAGTATCCAGCAAAAAATTGATCGCCCTGATTAATTAGGTTGAGTAGCGTGCCTACAACAATGGCAATGATGGATGATCTTATAAGGGTGGGTTTAACCCAGTTATCGTTATTCAAGAATCTATCCTCTTCTTCAATATGATGTTATTTCAAGCAAGAAATTTCTGCTCCATCCGTAGATCAATTAGTTCCTTTTTAGTCTTTGCCTATAGATGTTTAGGGTGTTTGAACTATTAAAATTAAAAAATTAATCGAGTTAACTTAATGATTTAAAAGACCTTTATCTATAAGTCCTGCAGTCGTTCTGAAACTTATAACGTGTATTGTATTTACATCTTAATGATCCGTCTATAAGATGTATCAAAAATACATTTAAAGAGACGGCAAAGAGGTATTAGTTGTGAACCCAACATCAATAGCCATCGTGAAATCAACTGTTCCGCTTATTCAAGAAGTAGGTACTGATCTGACTAAGCACTTTTATGGTCTTTTATTTGAAGAGAACCCGGAACTTAAAAATGTCTTTAACATGGTGAGCCAAGCAAACGGTCGCCAGCAATCAACGCTAGCATCATCGATTCTCTCTTATGCAGCGCATATAGATAAATTGGAAGCCATTGGGCCAGAAGTTCACCGTATTGCGGCTAAGCACTTTAGTTTGGATGTGCAGCCAGAACATTATCCGATTGTAGGTCGAAATCTACTAAAGGCGATTCGAGAAGTGTTAGGTGAGGATATCGCCACTAATGAAGTGATCGACGCTTGGGCTGAGGCCTATGAGTTATTAGCCAGTATCTTAATCGGAGCGGAAGCTAATCTGTATGACAATTCGCAAGAGGGTCAAGGCTGGTTAGGGTTTAAAGACTTCAGTGTAGTGAAGAAGGTAAAAGAAAGTAGCGAAATTACCTCTTTCTATTTAGCGCCTCTAGATGAAAAACCGTTACCTAAATATAAAGCGGGTCAGTTTATCAGCGTGAGAATTAAGGATCCCGATCTAGAGTTTACCGAGATCCGTCAGTACAGCTTGTCTGATGCTCATAGTGAAGATGTCTATCGCATTTCGGTAAAAGCAGAAACCAGTGGTGATGAAAATACGCCGGATGGTTTGGTTTCTAATCATCTACATAGCAAGGTCGAAGAGGGTGATATCGTTCCTATTCATATGCCTGGAGGTGAGTTCTTTGTAAAAGACAATGACAGGCCTGTTGTATTGATTAGCGGTGGTGTTGGTATCACGCCTGTATTGGGCATGCTTAATGAGCTTATTTTAAAACGAGATTCTCGAAAAATTAGCTGGTTACACGGTACCCGCTCTAAAGATGCGCATGCATTTGGTGGGCACATTAATATGCTGAAGAATGATCTATCTAATCTATCTACTGCAACTTTTTATGAAGATATTTACGGGGCAGAGAAGGGTAAAGATTATGACCACCATGGTTATATTACCGCTGACAAGATTAAGCAGTATTGCTCATTAGATGCTGATTTCTTCTTCTGTGGACCGCTGCCGTTTATGCATGCCATCCACCAACAGTTAACTGGCCTAAATGTTCCTGAAGAGCAGCTTCATTACGAAGTGTTTGGTCCAAGCTCAACTCTTTAATAGCTAGAAGTTTTACCCGCCAGGGTTTTGCTGCCAGTCGGTCGTGTTGATGATGTCACATCGCTTTGCATCAGCATGACCGGTTAAAATTGAAACTCGCTCTATCTCCCTCAAGTAGAGCGGGTTAACTGGCGGGTATTTTTATTCATCCCCACCTCAGGCTAAGGTTCTTCTTAGCGTGTTTCGGGAGATCGCTGTGATCTCCTTTTTTTCGTTTTAGTAAAAAGGGTTATTTAAGTTTTACTACTTCGCAACTCAGTAGTTCTGATAATTTTTTAGATGCTTCTTCGATAGTTGACCGACTTTGATTTTCTAACAAAAGAATTCTTTGACCACCATGTTTAATAGCATTTAATTGGTAATAAATTACTAAACGGCTGTTTTTACAGGGGTGAGAAATGACCTGAAGGCACTGAATTTCTGGGTTAGAAGCTTGTAGCTTGTCAGGGAGTAAATTTGAATTGCTGGATTTATAAATGCCGGTGTTGTTGATATGAAACTGCTGCTTGGGACGTAGCTCAGCATAGGCTAGATAGATAGCGGTTCCAGCGAGAGCAGCCAAACCCAAGATAGAAACGACCTCATTTGAATCTATAGTGCTGATGTCTGTTAAAACAAAAGGAAGAATTATTGCAGTGGTAATAATTACTAAGCCTATGATATTCAATGAATTTACCCGATCTGCAAATACGCGCTTAGTGATAAAACTGTTGTTGGCTGTAGAAAGAGTCGTGAAAAAGTTATTGTCGGGCAAAGGCTTCCATTCAAAGCAGCGTAACGCGGAATTTTCAGGTTTTGTTAGTTGGACGGAGTAGTTATATACCTGAGAGGGAGCTTTAAAAGCCCGTATATATTCGCAGAATACCTCTTTAAATTTTACTGTCATGAGATAGTAAATATTAGCTAGGGCTAAACCAATACTAAGTGCACTTAAAATAAAGTTGGCAGGGAAGTTTAATAAATAGAAGTAGATAAATAGCAGAAATAAATTAACAAGAACTGATATTAAAGAGAGAAATACATTGGTCATAGAAATTGTTAGTTAATGAGTTAATTGTATGAAAAATATACTTATGCTCAAGAGCAAATAGGGTACTATCCCTGCTTCATCGATGATAACACCGTAAAGGATTTTTTCATGTGTAATGTCTTTAAGCGACTACTGATTCTAATGTCTAGCGCATTAATGGCTATGCAGGTGCAGGCTGCTGGGGTATCAGAAGTAATCTATTTTATTCAAGAAAACGGCGAAGATTATGTTAGCTATACCACCACGCGAACGCGTTATAGTAGCTACAATCTGTGGTTAAAGAAGCAAGAGGATGATGACGGTACAGAGGAAAAAGCATTAGCTGATTACCTGTATATTTTCCCTAAAGAGTACCGTTGGAATACTAATAAAAAACCTTCTCATAACATTATCACTTTCAGTGGTGGTGATTTTGCGCTCATGAAAATGGGTAATTTCCGGGATGAAAAACAGTTAATTCTGGATGCTAACGGAACTTTCCAAATCAGCAATTGGGATGGTAAAACCAAGAATAAGAAAGGCCGCTTCGGTAAATGGAATACCGGTGGTTTTGATAAGGTTGCTATGGTGTTTGTGATGCCGCAAAACTTGGAGGTTGTGAGCCACAAAGCCAACCGTGAAGGGCAGTGGGTACAAAGAAACAACAGTCTTGCCTTCTATGCTGACTCTGTAAATGATCTTGTGTTTGAGCTGCAATATCGTCATAAAAGCCAAAAGTCTTTCACTAACCTGAAACAGGAATTGGAAGGCGTAGAGGTTGCTCAAACAACTGCTGGGGTTAAGCTTACTTTGGGTTCTCAAGTGCTATTTGCATCAGGCAGTAGCGAGCTTTCCAAAGAAGGTATCGCATTGATCGAAAAATTGGCAGCTGCGATTAAACAAGATCAGAATAAAATTGTTGTTGCCGGCCATACTGACAATGTTCAGGTGAAAGGCGCTTTAACGGCTAAGTACCCAACCAACTGGGAGCTTTCTTCTGCAAGAGCATTGAGTGTATTGCATAAGCTTGTTGAACTCGGTGTTGCTGAAGAGCGTCTACAGGCTCGAGCGTTTGCTGATCAACAGCCTGTTGCGGATAACAACACTGTTGAGGGGCGCGCTAAAAACCGTCGTATTGAAGTGTTGCTGGTTGAATAAGCTTACTTAAGTTTTTAAGGGCGCATTGCGAATTTTTGACTATGAAAAAAACAGTCTTAAAATTTATATTTTTAGGTGGCTTTGGCTACCTACTGCTTTGCGCCTTTCTCTACTTTAATCAAGACAGCCTCCTGTATTTTCCACAAGACCGCCAAGAAACTAGGGAAGAGCATACCCTGCTGATTCCTACGGAAGTGGGCAATACAGTCATAACTATTCAAACTAGGAATACTGGTAAAGCTCTTATCTATTTCGGTGGGAATGCTGAAGATGTCTCGCAACGCTTAGCCAAGTTTAAGCAAACTTTTCCAGAACACTCGTTATACCTAATGCATTACAGGGGTTATGGTAGCGATGGACATCCCGGAGAGGAGCTAATCTATCAAGATGCCTTAGCTTTGTACCAACAAATTGCACAAGACAATCCTAAAATTGTGCTGATGGGGCGAAGTTTGGGAACGGGTATCGCTACTCGATTAGCAGCTGAAAAAACAGTTCAGCAGTTAATTTTGATAACGCCTTATAGCAGTATTGAGGATGTAGCGAGTGAGCGTTATTGGGGCATTCATGTGTCGCTGTTATTAAAAGATAAATACTTATCTTGGCAATATGCACCTAAGGTAAAAGCGAGTACAGCTATTCTCCTTGCAGGTAGAGATACTGTGATCTCTGAAGCAAGTTCG
Organism: Neptuniibacter sp. QD34_54; assembly: GCF_047778055.1. GTDB lineage: Bacteria > Pseudomonadota > Gammaproteobacteria > Pseudomonadales > Balneatricaceae > Neptuniibacter. The sequence goes on from NZ_CP180546.1 coordinate 1,129,382, forward strand.
ATGAAATTATTTGGTAGCTTTACCGATGGCGTAGCGTCGTTCTACAAGTTTGAAACTGCAGGGCATAACAGTATTTCGTCTGCCCCAAACTACCATGAACTGTTGCGTTCGTTCACCTCGGAATAATTGATAACCGGTTTAACTATGGTTATATCATTTAGGGAATACTATTCATGGTATTTCAGGACGACTTGATGTGCTTGCTCGAAATTATCGAGTAAAAGTTGGGTTAGTTTAGGATCGAACTGACTTCCCGCTTTTTCCTTGAAATAGTCGAATACCTTTTCAGGGCTCCAAGGCGTTTTGTAACAACGTGGTGATATCAGTGCATCGAAGACGTCAGCGATAGCGACTATTCTTCCGTAGATATGAATATCTTCGCCTTTGAGACCTTGCGGATAGCCTTTACCATCCCAGCGTTCATGGTGCTGAAGCGCAATTATACTAGCTGTTTTTAATAACGGCCGTTCTGAATGGCGAAATATATCGAAACCTATCTGACAGTGGGTTTGCATGATTTTGTATTCTTCAGGCGTGAATTTGCCCGGTTTCTTTAAAATTTCGTCAGGTATACCGACTTTGCCAATATCATGTATAGGGGCTGTAGTTTGTATCGTTTCACATTCTTCTTGTGGTAATCCAGCTTTATTTGCGATCAAAGCACTTACCGCTGCAACACGTATTACGTGGCTTGCTGTTTCTTGGCAACGAGTTTCACAGGTGTTACCCATGGCTAAAATAATTTCTTTTTGTGTGAGAATTATCTCCTCGTTTATTTCTTCAAGTTCTTGGTTTCGTTTTAAAACGAGTTCATTAAATTCATTTACTTTGTTTGCAAAATAATCGAGTTCTAAGGCTTCTATTCTTTGTGTATCGATGCTGACATGTTGTTCGTAGCTCTCTTTGGTTTGTTTAACTAACCAGCGTAATGGTGCGGTCACGTTTTTATCGAGGACCCAGAACAAAAGACGTGCGACGCCTATCAAGGTTAATAGGTAAAAAGCCATGAGCGTGTAAAGGTAGGTTGCAGACATCCAACGATATTGAGTGGTGTCCACTTTAAAATCTAAAACAGCGAGCACATCATCGTGCTCGGCATCGTGACAGGTTACGCAGTTCAAGCCGTGTTTAGCTGTTGCCAAGTAGGGGTAAGAGATTTTAATTAAAGCAGGTTCTTCAAATGGATTAGGGAGTTCTAGATAGATCTCTTTGCTATCAAACGTTTGTTGGATTCTTGGAATTGAGAGTAAGTCATTTTGTGTAGGCAGGCTAAACTGGTAATTCATTTTGGGGGTTCGAACGATTTTGAGATCCTCGATACCCGGTAAGGAATTTGCTGTATAGACAATCTCCTCTTTCATTTCAAAAGACCCATCACGCATATGTTGAGTTAATGTGTTCTCAATTGATTGAGCGATGGATATGCCTTTATCACGCATAGTGGAATTAATTAATTCCTGAAAATTAACTCCAATAATAATCAACGTACAGACCAAGAAAGAAAACGCTAACACTAAGATTTTCTTAACCGTGATGGTTTTTATACTTTGCTTCATCAATGTTGTACCAGTTCAGATTAACTAGCGACTAGGTTCTTGCTGATCTAACTTTAGCCTAGCCAATGCATCACTGCGTACTGTTGTGAGGTGCAAATGTAACTAAGCTGAAATAGATCAATTTTTGGTTAAGCTTTAGGATTTTTAACGTTGTTGGAGCGAAACAGGTAGACAAAAACTTAGGGGAGGGGATAACCCTGTTCATGGTTAATTTGGTTTAGCGTTGTTCCCTATAGGCTATACTAAATAGCCTAAATATTATTTGTTCGTAATCCCCATTTCTGAGTTTCTCCAGAGGGTGCTTGTTAATGGAAAGGAATAGGTTTGAAGTCTCCTTAGTAGTAGCTGCTTTACGATCTAAATTGGCTCGAAAAATTGCCTTCTTTGTTTTTCTCTCTCTTGTCATTATTGAAATATTGGTTCTCATTCCTTCTTACCTTAAACGTGAAAATGAGCTGGCTTATAAACAGGAACAATTGGCTAACTTATTGGTTATGAACCTTTTCAGTCGAAGCACCATCCCTTTAGATCTTCGGTCTGTTAAGTCCCTAAATCATTCCCTCTCCACGGATAATATTCTGGGCTTTAAACTAGAAGAAAATGGACAGCCAATGATTAACGTAGGTGATTTGGAGGGCATGGCTTTAGCCTCCAATTTTTCATCAGGCCGTAAAAGTCATTTCCATAGAGAGTATAAGAGGCTAGATATTCAATGGCAGTTGATTGTTCCAGAAGTTGGCAATCGCCTGATCACAATGCGCTTAGATGTAGGGTTTATTGATGAAGAATTAAGAATGTATGTGGGACGTATAGCGGGTTTGGTTCTTATTATTTCTGCCTTCGTGACTTTCAGTACAATGGCCGTGCTGTGGTGGTTAGTTTTGAATCCGATTCGAATGCTTGAAGAGAGGCTGAAAAGTTTTTCTAATTTAGAAAAGGCAAGAAGTGATCTCTCCCCTGAGTTGGTAAGGGATGATGAAATCGGTGAGCTTTTTCTAGAATTTAGACGTATGAGAGAAAGGATTCTAGAGGCGACGGATGAGATTAGTAAGTTGGCAGTAACTGATCAACTTACAGGTTTACATAATCGAAGAAAGCTTGATGATGCAATGCTTTTGGAGATAGAACGAGTGAAACGCTATCAAAAACCTTTATCTATCATTATGTGTGATTTAGATCATTTCAAAATGATTAATGATACCTACGGCCATAAAACAGGTGATGATGTCATTGTTGCTACCGCTCATTTAATTAAAAAGGGAGTACGTGCTAGTGATATTGTCGGTCGTTGGGGTGGGGAGGAGTTCCTTATTATCTGCCCTCACTCTGATCAACAAGGAGCTACAGTTCTAGCAGAAAAGATCAGACTGGATATAGGAGAATACGAAGGTGAACCGAATTTAGTGATTACAGCAAGTTTTGGTGTTGCAGAATATATTTCGGGTGAGGATAGCCAAGCGTTTTTATGCCGAGCTGATAAGGCCTTATATGTTGCGAAGTCAGAAGGCCGAAATCAGGTTCGAGTAGATACATAGGTAGCCCTAACAAATAGAGATTACAGACTATTTATAAACCTCGGCGAGCGTCGGTCTTTCATTCCTTGGGTATTCAAAAATGGAGAGTGAATTACCGTATTTTTCTTTTAGCTTATCGACTAACTCTAGATCGGTCATTAAAGAATAGCTGTGCTTTACATCATCAGCATTTCTAAAGTGGCGCCAGCCATTTGTACTGAAAGAAACGATGATCTCCAAACCGTTTTTAATTACTAATTTTTGCCCAACATTTATTTGTAAATCCCGTAGTCTTTGTTGTTGATTTGGAGTCATTATAGCCAGCTTACTGTTGTCGAAAGGGGCTACACTTTTAAAGTTACTCCTACTGTCTAGCGGCATAATTTTTTTACCTGTGTAATGGTTTAGTTCTGGGTAGGGATATAAGAGGAAGCATGATTTTTTACTTCCTCTGTGCCTAGTTCGTTCTAGGTGAGTATTTCTTTATTCATGTGCATTTTCGGATTTATTTTTCGGACCACATTATCGAGTGCAATAGGGCCGGAACCGTAAATGATGATGTGAGTTAGAAGAAGGCCCCAAATGTAGTGCAAATAAAGAGCCGCTGGCGCTATTTCGATGAGGCTGATAACAGCTACATAATTGACAATGAATAGCCCTACGGCAGAAAAGCGCGTTAATAATCCAGTAAATAATAATATGGGAAGAATTAGCTCGCTCATGGTTCCAAGAACAGCAGCTAGTTCAAATGATAGGAAAGGTACTTGATACTCCTCTTCAAAAAGAAATAGCGTAGTGTCCCAATCCTGTATTTTGGTTAAACCTGCATTGAAAAATACTTGGGCTATGTAAAACCGAGAAAATATAGATGCCACTATATGAGCTTTATTAAGTACTTTTTCGTGGTCTAAATAATTATGGTATGTGCTTCTAATCCAGTGAATCATTGTGAGCTCCTTATCTTATCGTTTGCTGAGTTTTTTTAGCCATTGTTGTTCAATGGCTTCAGATAACCATTGGCTAAAGTCAAACTGATGGAATTGCTCTAGAAGATCAGAAAGGCTGTGGCCAGATTGTATGGCTGAGAACCATCGATACTCTGCTTCAGAGATTGATTTGATGCAGGGAAGATGGTCTTTTTGGTAGATCACAAACCAGTACGGTTTATCTTGAGGTATGAGAACAGTTAATAGGTTTTCACTGTTAAGTAAGTCTTTATTTCTGCCTGGCTGATGGAGTCGCCAAAGCTCATCAACTCTAATGGCACTTGTAAGCAGGTTTATATTTTCTCCTAGTTGGATATAAACAGCGCCTAAATCGGTGTCGGAGAGGTGAGAAAGTGAAGCAATATCAAGATTTGTTACTGTGCTTCTTGCCGCTTGCTTTAAATGCCATTCAAGCTTTGCGGTTGTTTCCAAATAAGGATGTTCTTGATGCAAAGGGCCTTTATTTATTAGAGCTGGTAAGCTTTTACCAAAGTCCGCCCAGTCACCGCTGTTAGGTAGTTCTATCTCTAGAAGCTGCTGAGTTAAAAGCCCCATGGTCTTAGGTCCAAGCATTTTTTCAATTACTGGATAGTTCATACACAGGGCTCTGGTTGCGGTAATTAATAGGTTGTTTCTATAGATTTGAATTCCTTGTTCCTCAGGGTGGAATGGATGTACGGTGGAAGACTGAATGCCGCTGAATATCATATTGATAAGTGCTGCTTGGCGGTTATCTAAAGCAGTGCGTTCAGATGGCATGGGCAAACTCCTCTTTTGGAAGAGTGATATTTTGCATGATTGATTTTGCGTATTCTGCTTGTGTTAATAGTGCATGCCAGGAGGGTAGATCGTTATCCCATTCAATAAGGGTCGTAACCGGACCTGTTAATTGCAATGTGCTTTGGTATAACGCCCAACATTCGTCTGATACGGGCTGGCTATGATCATCAATGATCAATTCACCTTGCTTAATCGAGGTATAGCCTGCTAGGTGAATTTCACCTACGGCGTTTATGGGAATTTGATCTATCCAGTCTTCAGCATTAGTTAAAGCGGGGTGTTCACTGAAATTATGGGCATTAACAAGTAAGTTATTCAGATCCAATAACAGCCCACAACCGGTCAAGTGTACTAATTGTGAGAGAAATTCCGTTTCGCTCATTTGTGAATGTGGAAAAGTAATATATGCGGACAAGTTTTCTACTAGGATTTGCCGACCGAGTAGTTGTTGTACTTGATCAATATTATCCGCCATAACCTTTAGGCTTGCTTGCGTAAACTCAAGCGGTAAAAGATCTCCTGCGTGCACTGATTTCCCATTTAAGTGGCTCCAAGTAAAGCAAGCGTGATCAGAGATTAAAATGGGGTGAATCTGCTGTGACAGGCGCTTTAAGCGCAGCAGATACTCTCTGTTTATCCCAATTGCTGAACCTAGACCCATCGATGTAGAGTGCAAACTAATTGGATACTGTTGAGCAATATCGTTTAATAGTTCAGGGATAATGCCGCCTTCGGCAAAGAAGTTTTCGGCATGCAGTTCTACAAAATCAATGGACGATGTTCCGAGTAATGCCTCCTTATAATGCTGGTGGCGTAAACCGACTCCGACCATAGCTTTACAGGTTTCTTTGGTAAATTTATCCGTGTAGAGGCAGGACATCTTTTTTCTCCTAATGAGTGTATTTCATTACGATTTTTGCTGTTCGGCGTAACGTTTTTTAGCTTCAGCTTTCAATAGGCCTCCCATCTCTTTACACGTACCTTTAGCGACAAGTTTCCATTCACCTGGGTCGTTATCGGTTTTGGACTGGCCTGCACACGAATGTGTGCCGGCTAAATTGCCACAATCATTTTGGCCCGCAAGTGCAACGCCGTAGCACTTTTCTTTACCTGCAGCGTGAGCAGAGGGAAGGGTCGCAATGGTTGAAAGAGCGACTGCTAGAGCGGTTGTTGCTACATGTTGTTTATTGTTCATTTTGGTTTTCTCCTGTTCCTTTGAACTCATGTAAATACGGGGCAGTGTTAATTAATCTTCTGCGTTTGCTTGAGCGATTGTTAAGTCTTCAATGCCACGCCAAATGCGATCTGCAGTTTTGAGGTGACCAGGGATATCAGTCAGCCATTTTTTCTGCACATCTTTATTTAAATTGAGGTAAAGCTTGTGGTCCTTGATATAGAAAGCACTTGGGTCCACGTCTAGCTTCTTGTTAAGTGCTACACCCATTGCACAGTAACCACCAAATTGTGGAGCGTATTTAGCTGCATTTGCTTTAAATAGATCGCGGTTTGATTCATTACTGAAACGATAGATCGCTCCTTCATGCGTTGCGGTGAATTTAGCTGAGCCTTCAATCGCTTGGTTTTGTGTGAAATACGCAACTGGATCGTAACCTTTGATCGCTAAATCGTTGGTTCCAATATTGATTGCTTGAGCAAAGCTCATACTGCTCATTAATAGTGCGCCCGCTGTAGCAGCCATTTTCAGTGTTTTTGTAAATTTCATTTGGTTTTCCTCTATCAGCATTAAATGAACCTCGACGAATTCTGGTTCTAACTGAATGTTGGGTTTTGAGAGAAGGTTAGGACGAACAGGCAAACAGTAAGCCGCTAGCAGTCCTGTAAATGGAGTTGATGCTCCAAAACTTGGTTGGGGTACTGATTTACGAAATTCTGCTTTTGCAATAGGGGAGATTAAGGCACTACATATCAAGCTGAAGGTCATTGCCTTGTTTAGCCGAGATTTAACAAATTTAGATAACGTGCTGACTGAAGATAAGTTAAATCCGCAGAATAGAGTTGAAACAACCTGATTCATAAATCCCTCCCTAAATTGGTAGAACGATTTGTCTACTTAATAAAATAGACAAGTCGGTCTACTTGTGTCAATCGTTTTTTATAAATTAATTTTCAAAAAGTAGAAGGACCATTTGAGCTAGACGCATAAACTCAGTTGGTGTTTTTTGTTAGAAGTAGACAAAACGTACTACTTTTGCCAAGATAAAATGGCTTTGATAGGAGATAACAATGAGTCAAAAGAGGCAGTTACTGATTGATACTGCGTTAAAGCTTTTTTACAAAAATGGCATTAACTCCATCGGTATAAATGAAATTTTAAAGTCGTCAGGGGTTGCTAAACGTACCCTTTATAATCATTTCGAAAGTAAAGATGCATTGGTGTTGGCAGCCTTAGAGCAGAGGCATGACAACTTTATGGCCTGGTTAGAGAAAAAGCTGGTTGCTACTCAATCTGAAACAGATGTAATTGAAGCTGTGTTTAATGCATTAAATGGTTGGTTTAAGGGCTTGGAAGCAGAACTAGGAGATTTTCGAGGTTGCTTTTTCATTAATACATCAGCCGAATTCAGTGATGCTGAATGTGAAATTTCTCAATACTGCGGTTACCACAAACAAGAGGTTAGAAATTTAATCCAGAAGTATTTAGGAAAGGGTAATCCTGATCTTTTGGATGCAATTTGTATTATGCAAGAAGGGGCTATTACGATGGCCTATATGACAGGAAATTGCGATGAAATAACCGATAAAAGTATCGAAATACTTAAAAAACTCAAATGGCCTAGGGGCAAGTAGTCACTTTTAACCAGAGTTATTTTTAGTAAATTTATCTATTTCTTTCTTACTTTGGTTTCATACATGGTCATCAACGAAACTTAGTTTATGGCCATTCATTTCCCAAAAGCTATTAAGGGGGGGGGCTTTATATTTGAATTTTTCTAAAGTACATGCAGATTAACTCACTACTTTACTTCCTGAACTTTCTTAAAGTACTGGTCATATAGATTTTGTGTGTACCCTTCTTGTTTAAGCTGATCTAATGCTTGGTAAAACTGATAAGCAACTGAATTTTGGTCCACTATGGTATAAAAGTTCTCAATGCTTATATCTGCGTCAGGGGAAAAACTGGGGTTTGGGTATTCTGAGAAGAGCTTTGACTTACGAGAAAATCCCATGTTCATCGGTATAAAGGTTTGATTGATCGCATTAGGGTGAATTTTAATACCGATATCTTCATATTTTTCTATGTCATTCAGTTTTTGGTAGTGATCTACTATCTCTATATCCGCAATGTAGAAGTCACCTCTACCTGTGTTGAGCGCTTCTATTACTTTTTCCATAGATAGCTTGCCCATTTTCGAGATTGTTAGCTTGGGGTAGATTTGGTCCCATTCGAGTTTGCTACTTGAAAGTTCAACAATCAGCCGGCCTTCAATTTCATCCATTGATTCAATTTCAGCTTGGTTATCTAGGGTTATTAGAACCTCTTTCGTTTGTAGACCGTTTGGTAAATAGAACAGATAACCCGTTCTCTTTTGAGAAAAAGAGGAGCCAGGGTAGAAATCTACAGTCCCCCTAGCGAGTTCAAAGTGAAGTCGTTTTTTTGGGATTCTGACAACAACTAGCTCATAGCCGATACGTTCAGCTGCTTTTTGAAATAGATCTAAATAAAGACCTGAGTTATCCCCGTTGCTACCAATCAAAGGCGGTTTAGCAATCGCTTTGTAGCCCATAATGATGGTTTTCTCATTTGCGTTAGCCAAGGGCGACAGTGCGAATAAAAGGAGAAACAGGGATAGGAAATACTTCATATTTTTCTCGGAGTTGAACTAGAAAGTCGGCTTTCTTAGAAGCTAAAACTACTTCCAGTATAGCTAACATTCTTTTATGAAGTGTAAATAGTTAGTTATCACCTCAGGGTTTATATCCTTGCAATTTGTCCGTTAATAATTGCGCCAAATTGGTGCAGTATACTTGCGTTGTTAAGTGTAATTTTTTGTAGTTAATGACCTAAAGGCTAGCTTTGAAATGAGCAGTAAAACGTTATTCAGTGGTATGAGCATTAGTAAAAAGCTGAGAATCAACTTTTTGTTGATCGGTTTGATCCCATTTGCCGTATTGGCTTTGATCGCTATCTACAAAGCCAGTAACTCTTTATCCGAGCAGAGTTATCAGCAGTTAGATGCTGTTCGTGGTATTAAAACTAAACAGATAAAGAATTTCTTTGAGGTCAGTAAGCGCGATGTATTGGGGTTGTCCAATGTTGTAGCTACATTTATCAAGACTGATACATTGTCCGACGTCCTGTTGGAGGTCAATGCCGAAGGTAAAAATCTATTCTCAAAGTACTTAGATAGTTACGGTTACTACGATCTGTTCCTGATTGAGCCGGATGGTTTTATCTCCTATACGGTGGCATTAGAAGCAGACTATCAAACCAATTTGATAGATGGGGAGTATCAGGATTCCAACTTAGGGGATCTGTTCCGTAAAGTGGTTGAGACAGGGTCTTACGCCATTGCCGATTTTGAACCTTACGCGCCGAGTAATGGCGCACCTGCGGGCTTTATCGGGGCGCCAGTATATAATGATGCTGGTGAGTTGCTACAAGTTGTTGCTCTGCAGATTCCTCTTGATCCGATCAATCAGATAATGGGAATCCGCGAAGGGATGGGGGAAAGCGGTGAGTCTTATCTGGTGGGTTCCGACTATCTTATGCGTTCTGATTCCTATCTTGATCCAGTCAACCATTCTGTTGAAGCTTCATTTGCCAACCCTAAAAAAGGAAGTGTTAAGACTGAAGCAGTGAAGGCTGCATTAAATGGTCAAACGGGGAGCCGGTTGATAGTAGATTACAATGGTAACCCTGTATTGTCGTCATTTGCGCGTTTGGATCTTGATGGGGTTAATTGGGCCCTGTTAGTAGAGATTGATGAAGCCGAAGCCTTTGCAGCAGTATCAACCCTAAAGTTAGTTATTGCGATTATCGGTGTTCTAGGTGCCGCCATAATTATCTTTCTTGCGTGGAAAATCTCTGCGGGGATCACGCGACCAATCCTACGCTTATCGAAAACGATTTCGGAGGTTGAAGAAAAAGGCGACTTTTCTGCACGCCTTCCCGTGAATTCACAAGATGAAATTGGTCAGGCCAGTCTTGCTGTAAATAATCTATTGGAGATGACTCAACAAGCGTTAGCTGATACTAAGCAAGTGATGAGTCAAATGGCAGAGGGGAACTTTTCGACTCGGGTTAAGCGTAACTTGAAAGGTGATCTTGCCGATCTGAAAACAGCGATTAATCAGAGTGCCGATCAAACTGAAGCAAGTATGCACGCGATTGGTAAGTTGATGGGGCAACTCTCTGCTGGTGAATTTGATAGTCAAATTGAAACAGAATTACCGGGCCAGTATCAGGTTATGTTAACGACAACTCAGGATGCTATGGCCAATATCGGCAGTGCGATTGTGAGTGTAAATTGCATCATGGCAGCAATGGCTCAGGGTGATTTTGATGGCAGGATAAACGATGTTTTACCTGGGCAGCTCAACACACTGAAAGAAAACCTGAATGATTCTTTAGAAACAATTAGCGCAGCTACGGCTGAGGTCGTCAGAGTTTCAACGCAACAGGCTGAAGGTAACTTAGTTGCAAGAGTTGAAGGAATCTATTCAGGTCGATTTGAAAAGTTACAGGCTTCGATTAACTTTGGTCAACAAAGTATGGGCACGTTAGTTAAAGAGGTAAGAAATGCTGCACGAGATGTAGCAGGGGCGACCAAAGAGATCTCATTAGGGAATCACGATCTTTCAGAACGTACTCAACAGCAAGCTGCTGCTTTAGAAGAAAGCAGTGCAAGTATGGAGCAGATTAGCATCGCTGGGCGAACTACTGCGGGTGATGCACAGCAAGCAAATAAGGTGACTGATCAAGCTCAGGAGCTTTCAAAAAGAGGTAGGGAAGTGATGTCTCGGGCTATCGCTGCGATGACGGAAATCAGAGATTCGAGTAAACGGATTAATGAGATCACAGGGCTCATCGATAGCATTGCTTTCCAAACCAACTTATTAGCGCTTAATGCTGCGGTGGAAGCTGCAAGGGCCGGTGAACAAGGGCGAGGATTTGCGGTCGTTGCAAGCGAAGTTCGTCAGCTATCACAGCGATCTGCTCAAGCGGCTAACGATATTAAGAAACTGATCTCTGATACGGAAGACCGAATTGAAGAAGGGGCGGATCAAGTTCAGCTTTCTTCTGAATCTCTTCAAGGTATTAATGAGAGCATTGAGCAGATGTCAAAATTGGTAGGTCAGATATCTGCTACTAGTAAAAATCAAGCAGATAGCATCGACTCTGTGAGTGGATCTATTATTTCGATTGATGATTCAACTCAGCAAAATGCAGCATTGGTTGAGCAGGTTTCTGCAGCTGCTGAATCAATGCATGATCAGGCGAACAGATTAAACGAGCTGATGACGCGTTTTCATACGGACTAATTAGCTGCCCCAGATTGTGAATAGTTTCCCTTTTGGGCTCAGGGTTGAATACTTGGGCTCGGAAGGGGAATATGGGTTAGCCAATAGAGAACTCTTTTTAGTAGGCTATCGCGTAGATAGCGCTGTTTATTACAGCTAGATTCTCGTGACCTGTTACACATAACTCGCTCCTTTTTCAGTTAGAAGGGAATCAGAGCTTGTAGTTCAAAATAATTGGGTAAACTAGCAATGGCTGTTCCTAACAAAGGATTGATAATGAAAAAATTAATTTTGTTTTTAAGTATTTTAGGACTTGTTGCTTGTAGTGATGAACAGGAAGTGGGCGATGTCTCTCTTGGTGTATTAACCACTAAGGATATTAAGATTAGTGTCTTGGTTGACCCCATAGTGACTGGAGTGACTTGTCATGTGGCGAGTATAGAAGCAGACTTAGATTTTGCTGATCCAAGTGATTCCTCCATCGCCTGCCGCCGTACCGGTGTGATTAATAAAGAAATGCTTGAGAAGATTGATAAATCTAAATCAGGTGAAGTGGTCTTTAAGCAATCAAAAAGTATCTTCTTTAAATCGATGAAGATTCGTCGAATTTACGATCCTAAATCAAAAACCTTAATGTATGTATCTTACTCAACTAAGGAAACGTCGGGTAGTTACAAACATAGCTTGTCTACTGTGCCTCTATGGGGAACAGAGGCGTATCAAATGTAATTATTTGTAATCCGACTAATTAAGTAATTCCTGTAGGTGAGTTATATTTGGCGCCGTTGTATAGTATCGATCAGTTTTCGTATTAGGGATGAGAAAAAATGAAGCAACTTAAGAGTTTGATCGCAGCTTGTATTCTTGGATCGTTAGGGCTTTCAAATACAGCGGGGGCACAGACGCCACTTTTATCTCATTGTAAGGACCCTGACCAATATTCTGATAGTGAGGATGCTTCAGCTTTGTTTCCTTGCTCAGTAATGGTTGAATTTTGGCCTTTAGCCTCCGAAGAAGAGCGTGCGGAAATTTTACGTTCTGTTTCAGCTGTACAGCGTCTTAAGTTACAAAAAAATTTATCATCAGTTTCTCTTAAGTCTTTGGCAGCGCTGAAGAAATTAAAAGAGAATGGAAGTATTGTTCGCGTGGTGCCGGATCGTCTGGTCCGAGTAAATCCTGAGCGTAGTAATAAAATTGAAGCCGTTGGTAGTCAGAAAAAGCCAACGGGTGTATGGCGTGTTAATGGATACAAGGCGCATGCTAGTGGATATAAAGGCCAGGGAATCGGTATTGCGATAGTGGACACTGGCATTGCTGACGATACAAATGACCTTAATTTAGGCAGTGTATGTCATGATAGCTTCTTGGGTGCGCTTAACCCAAGTCGATGCTACGACGGTCATGGACATGGCACCCATGTCGCTGGAACAGCGGCAGCACTTGATAATGGGGTTGGTGTTATCGGTGTCGCTCCTGAAGCTACTGTTTATGCGGTGCGCGTATTAAATGATAACGGCTCAGGTAGTGATTCTACTGTGATTGCAGGTCTGCAGTGGATTTTAGAGAATGCTGCTGAATACAATATTCAAGTGGCTAATCTTAGTCTAGGTCGAGAAGGTGACTCTGCTGATAACCCAATTTATAGTGAAGCCATTACTGATTTGGTCGATGCAGGTATTACTGTAGTCGTTGCAGCAGGCAATGATGCTAATCTTGAAGTTTCTCAGAATGTCCCTGCTGCATATTCAAACGTGATCTCGGTAGCAAGTTCCACAGCAATTAAAGGTGCTAACTTAGGATGTTCTGGATTTAGCGAAGTTGTAAGTGCTAACGCAGCGTCTTTCTTCACAACTGATGGTGAAGAAGTCACTGTTAGTGCACCAGGTGGTAAAAGAGAGATTATAACTAAAAATTGTAGTGTCGCAGGTATAGGTATTCTCTCTTTGGCACCAGGTGGTGGTACTACCCGAATGAGCGGTACTAGTATGGCAGCTCCTCATGTAGCAGGTGGTGTCGCGCTGCTTTATTCTGCCGGTGCTGTAACTAATTGGTCTCAAGCCCAAACTATTCTAAAAGGGGCTACTGCTATGCAAGGAATTACTCCTTTAGATAGTCCAACTACATCCTACTCTTTTGATGGAACTCGTGAAGGTATTATGGATGTTTGTGGTCCAGGTGCTTTGGACTGCTAAGATTTTATTGAATGCATAAATCTCGCTGAAAAGTGAGATTTATGCAATTTCACTGGTGGTTAAGGTAGGTATTGACCCTGCTGTGATTCTTTAAAGTACTGTTCCAACTTTCCACTTTTTTTGAGTTTCTTTAAACCTCTGTTGAATAAAACAATAAGCTCTTTGTTTTTCTCTACCTTCCTTGAAAGCATTAGATGCATATTGGGTGAATGCAGTGGTTTGGGGTGGTAGGTTATAAATTTTTTAGCCTGTGGATATGCCCTTTGTAGGACGTCATAACCTTGATTGATGGTACTAATAGCAAGATCGATTCTATTGCCTAATACTAGCTTTCCAATATTTTGCTGGTGCGTCTCTACCCTTTGTACAGTAATTATTTGTTGTTTTGCCGCGAGATCGAATTCGTCGTTATAGGCATATCCAGATAACGCCCCAATTTGTAGCCCTTTCAGATCTTCAATAGTATTCCAGTCAAAGGAGTGATCTATATGATGAAAAAAAACACGTGTTTTTTGAAAAATCGGTTCAGAGAAATAGAAATATTTTTCTCGTTCCTTTTTTTTAGTCGCGTAGCCTACGCCATCTAGTTTCCCTTCTAAAATCGATGGGTACGCTCGCTTCCAAGGCATAAATGTAAAGTTGACTTGTACACCTTCTAAAGCGAAGGCTTCTGATACGATTCTGGATACTACTCCATAGTGCTTTAATTTTTGGCTTTGGTAGGGCGGGTATTCACCTGCAGTGAGATTTACCTCGAGTTGTGAACCTGCAGCGTAATTGGCGGTTATTGCAAAAATAACAAAGATTGGAGATAGCAGCTTCATTTTGACTGAGACCTGAATTAATACCTTCGAGTAGGGAGGAGAAGGCATTTATCCTTACTGAAAATTCTTATCTAGCAATTATAGTTTGTAGTTTGTTAACCAGCTTTCTAACTCTGTTATGGGCATAGGTTTTGCGATGTAATAGCCTTGTTGGAAATCGCAACCTGCAGCTTTAAGCAGATAGTGTTGTTCTTGAGTTTCGACCCCTTCTGCTACGACTGTAATATCTTGGAAGTGGCATAGATCTACCAAGGCTTTTGCCAATGTTTGTTTCTCAGGCATGCTTATTCTATTAACGAGTTCGCGGTCAAATTTGATGATGTCTACTGGATAATCCACCATCTGCATCAGGCTGGTATAGCCCGTGCCGAAGTCATCAATAGCGATTTGAAAACCTAAACTTTGTAATTCACTCAGCCAACCTAAGGCATTCTGCTCTTGGCTTAAGGCAAAAGTTTCAGTGATTTCCAGAATTATTTTATTGAGTGGGATTTGGGTGTTAGCACTGAGTTTCTTGATCGTTTTTATAAAACGTTCAGAACCGATCTCCGCAGATGAAATATTGATAGAGAGTTCAAAGTGCTCTCCAAATAGATCATTCAGTTCGGATAGGTCATTTAGGGCTTTGCAGGCGACCCAAAGGTCAATTTTTTCAAATATTCCAGTACTCTCAGCAATCGGAATGAAAAGGTCAGGTGGAACAAATCCTAACTCATTAGAGTGCCAGCGCAGCAAAGCTTCACAGCCTTTGATTGAACCATCCTTATTGATGATTGGCATATAGTTGAGCGTGAACTCTTTGTCTGGATTTAAGTTCTTTAATTTAGTTTCAACCTCTTTCCTTTGACGATCCCGCTTAGCTAGCTCTTTTGAGTAGACTGCCTGTTTATTTTTACCTGATTTCTTAGCTTGATACATGGCTAAATCAGCGTTTGATATTAGCTGAGAGAGTGTATGGCCATCTTGAGGGTAGGTAGCTAAGCCGATACTGGCTGTAACGGGGAAATGACCTAATTCAAAATGATAACCATCGGCAAAAAGGTGCAAAATCTTTTCGCATAGTTTTAGAGCCTGTTCGGTTGATACATTTGGCAACAGTACAATAAATTCATCCCCGGAGAGACGGAAGGCTTGGGGAGCTTCCGCGTCGTATTTTTTTGCGGTGATATTGATAATATTGTTTAATCGTATAGCTACTGCTTGCAGTAATTTATCTCCTACCTCGTGACCGTACTTATCATTTACAAACTTAAAATTATCTAAATCTAGGTAGATCAAACTGATCAAACTTTTGGTTTTTTCAGCTTCTGCTATTTGATGAGATGCAATGTCGTAGAAGGCTGCGCGGTTGGGCAATTCAGTAAGCGCATCAGTTCGGGATTGCAGGTGGCTTTTTTGATAGGACTGATGCAGTTGTTCATAAAGGTTATGGAATTTCCGACCAAGCCTGCCAATTTCGTCATCTGATTGTGGAGGATCAATATTTTGTCTTTCGTGTGTTGTAATCTCAGTCAGCTGCTTATCAAGTCGAGAAATAGGGGCTGTGATAAATTTCCGGATTAACAGTTGAAGTAATGTGAAGGTTATTAAAGAACCTAGAATAACAATGAAGAGTAAGCGTTGTTTAAGGTTGGCAAGTAGATTGCCTAAATAAGCCGGTGAAGGAGTTATACCTAAATAGTAGTTAGATTTTAGCTGGACATTAGCGTACAACTTATTGGCTTGGGGACGATTATATTTATCGGAAAATACGACGATTGCTTGGAACTCTTCTTGTACTTCTTGCAACAGTGAATCGAATGCTTTCGGCTTTGCCGCGATAATGACTTTAAATGTATCTTCCAGTTGAATGAGTAATGGGGTGGTAAGGGTACGTGAATCGATCGCAATCCCTTGTTGCATTATGGAGCCCTGAGTTTGAAAGTGGTGCTCCCAAATATTCAGTTTCTTTTTTGCCCTGATATTTTCTGCTAGACGTAATTGTTCTTTTCGAATGGTAGAAAAGGGGTCAGTACTGTTTTCTATGTAAAAAAGTACATCATCATTTGCATCTAGAACCGCTAGGGACACGAACTCAGTCAAATTATTGAAATAGCGTTCGATAGCCGATTCTAAATTGTTTGTCAGCATCCGATCCCGGTAAATATTACTCGTGTCTCTAATGAAGTTTTCCAGCGTTTCACCTTCAAGTAATGACACAAGGTAGGCATCAAGGAAGCGATCATAGGTTGAAAATTCAGAGTGAAGTGCACTTAAACGTAGATTTAGTTTGTGTTGTTCTAGTCTTTGAATGGATTGGCTTTGTTGCTCGTACGCAACCAAGGCGGCTAGCGTATAGCTGACAAAAATAATCGGCAGTATTAAAAAGCTAGCGCGTTTGTTTAGATTCATGAATATTAACTATAGCATTCGTGATTCGTAGGCGTTGTTTAATATTTTCGTTGCTTAGTTTTTTATAGAGTTCGCTTTTATTTTGAATCGCTTGGCTAGGGAATACTTCGGGGTTATTCCTAAATGTTTCTGATAATTCTGCCATTGCTGAATTATTAGGAGTGGCATAGTGGAGGCGTTCAGCGTTCTCCGCGGCAACTTTAGGTTGGTTTAAGTATTCAATAAAATTTAGAGCAGTATCAATATGTTTGGAGTTAGAAGGGATTGCCAAACAGTCAACCCAAAGTACGGTACCTTCTTCAGGAACAACGTATTTCCATAGACCCTCTTTTCCAACCCTTTCATTCATCGCTAATTGATCGCCTCCATATCCAACGGTCATGTAAAGCTGGTCCGCTTGTGGAGACGATTCAAGAAAGGTGATGGGGTAATCGTATGTTAGAACATAGTCAGCTTGGTCCTTTAAGGCATTAAAGGTTCTTTTTAAAATTTCTAAATTGTCAGTATTTAGCGGATCACCATTCATAAAGAGTACAGGCGCTAATAGATCGGTGTAATCATTTAGCATACCTATATGACCTTTCAGCTCTTCAGAGGGCTGGATTATTTCTTTCCAAGAACTAGGAGGGCTGACTTTATCAGATCTATAGATTATGCCTAACGTTCCCCAAAAATAGGGAACTGCATATTTTCCGCATCGCTCGCGCCAAAAATTCCCTATCAGTTTAATGCTGGGCAGGTTCTGTTCGTGGATCTCTACAAATCGTCCTTCTTCACCGAAACGCTCCGCAACGATCTCGTCAACAACCGCAATATCGATATTGTGTTGGTGTGCTTCAAGGAGCAGTGCGTCGCGTTTTTCATCGCTATCGAACTTAATGATTTCAACATGATGACCAGTGCTGGTTTCCCACTCTTGTTTTACTTTAGGGTCTAGGTAGGCGTCCCAGTTGAGCATTTGAATAGTTTCAGCGTGGAGCTGAAGAGGCAGGAATAATAGGAAAAAACACCAAAAGAATCGCATGCCAGACCCTCGTTATTATTATTTTCAATAAGGCTCAATTAGTATTACCTTTTTTATAGCAGCCTTCGAAAGCTAATGATAGAGGGGAGTTGATGTGTTCGAGAATCTTAAGAGAAGAAATAGATTAATAGGGATTAAACAATAAGGAGTGGTAATGGCATTGCACCATTACCACTCGCTAAGTATTACACTTGGAAGTGCTGAACTTGTTGACGTAGCTCTCGTGCTAGAGAAGCGAGCTGTTCGCTATTGTTTGCTGTAAGTGTTGCGCCACCTTGGGTTTGTTCCGCAATCAATGAGATGTTATTTAGGTTGTTACTCATCTCTTCGGCTACTTGGCTTTGTTGTTGGACTACTTCTGCAACAGCACTGTTCATCTCCATGATCTGCTGAACATTGAGTACGATGTCATTGAGGTGTTCACCAGCTGAGGCCGCACGATCAATACAGTTTTGCGCTTCAGAATGACTGTTGCTCATCATACTGACTGCACCTTGGCAGGCGTTTTTCAGACGGTCGTTCAGTGATTGAATCTGGTCAGTTGATTCAGATGTACGCTTTGCTAGAACTCGGACTTCATCTGCGACTACGGCAAACCCTCGACCTTGCTCACCTGCTCGTGCTGCTTCAATCGCAGCATTTAGAGCAAGTAAATTTGTTTGATCAGAGATATCTCGGATAACACTGAGAATGCTTTCTACTTGTAGCGTGTCTTGTTCGAGCTTAGTAATCACATCGGCTTGGGACTGAACTTGCGCAGCGAGATCATTAATTGCAGAGATTGTGGTTCGAACAATTTCATCTCCCAAGCGTGCAGTACTTTCTGCTTGCACAGTTATCTCTGCAGTTTGTTGGGCATTGTTTGCAACATCTTGTGCAGTTGCTGACATCTCTTGCATAGCGGTTGCCAATAACTGAGTCTCACCATGTTGCTGTTTAACGCCTGCGGAAGTTTGTTCAGTTGTTGAAGCCATTTGTTCTGCTGAACTCAGAATATGGTGGCTTGAGTTAGTCAGTTTTTGAATCAGCTGTTGTTGGATATCAAGGGTATGGTTTATCGCTTTACTAACATCGCCCAACTCATCTTGGTTTTTAATATCAATTCGAGCCATTAGTTTGCCTTTAGCGACATTCTCCATAACTTTGGTCATGTGACTCAGTGGCTGAGTGATAGAGCGTGAAATGATACTAGATAGCCAAACGACGAATGGGATAACAACAGCCAGGAAAACTAAAGCTTCTGTTAGTCTTGAATAAAAACTGGCATCTAAATCATCAACATAAACGCCTGTACCGATCACCCAACCCCAAGGTTCAAAAAGTTTGAAGTAGGAAATCTTTTCTACCGCGATACTTTTACCTGGTCGAGGCCATAGATAATCTTCATAGCCTTCGTTATTTTGACGTGCAGTATTAGCAATATTTGTGAATAGGGATTTGCCCTGGCCGTCTTTAAAACTGCTCATATCTTTGCCATCAAGTTCAGGCTTGATGGGGTGCATGATCATGCGAGCATCAAGATCATTGATCCATACATAATTGTCATTGTCATAGCGCATCGCTTGAAGGGCTGAAAGCGCTTGAGTTTGAGCGGTGGTTTGGTTCAAAACACCTGCAGCTTGCTGTTGCTGGAAATGGTCAATAATACTGTATGCCATAGATACAGCATGATTGGACTGAAGTTTTCGCTCTTGTAATAAATCTGCTCTGTATTCCCAGAGGTCGTACGCCTTCATAGCGATACTCACACTGAGTAATAACAGGATGATTGCTGTTAACTTGTGAGTAACAGACATCTTAGTGACAACCATCGTACTTAGACCCTTTAGTAATTAGGTTATATCGAATTTCCGCTCATTAGTGATCAATCGATGATCACTTTATATTAGGAATCATATAAGTAACCGAAGGTATTGTTTTTATGATGCTTTCTGAGGGACTTTGAGGAGTAAATAACCTTTTGAAAATAAAGGTTAATTTGTTATTTTGTAAACGGTTGTTTTAATTAGTATGGAACAGGCTTATAAGTACTGGGAAGCCTGCTCTATATGTGTTTATTTAATTTATTAAGCAATATATGCGCGTAAGTAGTTCGGAGGGAGGCGTATTTTTGGGATCATTTAGATACTCTTCGAAGGGAGGAAAGTCAGCTGCTTCCATACCACTTTGTGGTAGCCACTCTCCGAAGAACCAATCATACGGTTTTTCTAGCTCTGAATAAGGGCCTTTAAATAGAATTGTTGCGCATCTGCCTGCGGGTATCTCCATATATTCTGGTGGGTTTGTATCGGCTTCGCTCAGAGGCTTTTCTATGGTCATGCAGGCATGGGAGCGTAGTTCAGATTTTTCTATGCTGCCTGGGTCATTGTAGTAGATACCAAACGAACGAGTTTTGTCTGTGACAAGATCATGAGTTCCGGCAAATATAAACAGTTTTTCAAATGCTTGCCCTATATTCATGTAGTCTCCCTGATGTTCGTACCCGATCAGACCCTGCTTTTCTAGATTAATAAATTCAACATTAAACATGTTTCGTTGCTCCTGCACTATATGTTGGATATTAGCTTGAAAACTCTTTTCCTGAGGCGAATACTGTTTATGGCCTGCTCGGTATGCACTAGGTGTCTCTTCGTATTGCTTATGAAAAGCACGGCTAAACGCTTCTAAGCTGGTATAGGAAACTGATTGCGCAATGGTAAGTATTGAGAAATCAGTCCGAATGAGTTTTGAGGCTGCTTTTTGCAGGCGAAGACGACGTACCGTAGCGTTAATGGTTTCATCAGTGACTCTTCGATAGATCCGGTGGAAATGGTAGGGGGACATAGCGGCAATATCAGCCAGAATGTTCACATCTAAATCCTTATCCAGATTCTCGTAGATATAGTCGATTACTTTACATAAGCGACGCCTGTAGTTGTTTCCGGTACTTTTTTTCATGTGTCTCCTCCTACCTCCATGCTAAAGGAACTCAATTTGATAATGTTTGCGTACTTTATAGTAACGTTGATTATTAAAAATAATTTAGATCTTAACTTATTGAAGTGAAAAGGTTTTGCAGAGGTTTTTAAGTTAATAATCCTATGATTAATAAGGGAATTGTGATACCAATGGAGCTAACTAGATCCCTATTACACTTTGAGAAAGATAGTGAATAGACAGAAGCGCATTAGTTTCTATAGTTAATTTTGAACCCAATTGCAGTTGTGAAGTTATAGTCTGTCTGGAGTAGATTATGTTTCATCAGGTCTTAAAGTGCCTTCTTTTATCCTTCTCTTCTATGTTGTTACTGCTGGGAGTTTCTGGCTGCACTGAGAAAGAAGAAAAGATATATACATGGCAGTTGCAGTCACAGGCGACTGAAACCAGTATTGATTTCAAAGAACTCAAGCGTTTTGCTGATAATATTAAAGCGATGAGTAGTGGGCGTTTAATTATTAAGGCTCACCCTGGTGGTGTAATTACAGGTGGCCCAGATATCTATAATGCGGTTAAAGAGCGTCGAGTTGAAATGGGGAATGGTTGGCCGAATTGGTGGTCAGGTCAGCATCCAGCTTGGGCTTTGATGAATGCAGGGCCATTTGATTTTATGAACCTTGATGGCTCGATGATGTTTTTTTATGCCGGAGAAGGCCAACGACTAGCAAATGAACTAGCAAACCCTGATGGTATAATGTGGCGTCCAGCTTGGTGGGCTGGAATGGAGTTCGGGTTACTGTCGAAAACTGAGATTACAGGTCTAGATGATCTTCACGCTAAAAAAATTCGTATCGGACCAGGGTTGCCGGGAGAAGTTTTAGCTGCAGCTGCTGGCGCTTATACACTTCCAACTGTGCCCCAGGAGATACGCCCTGCGCTGGAAAAAGGTGATCTTGATGCAGTGGAGTGGACCACCGCAGGTGGGGCTTGGAATCTTGGTTTGCATGATATCAGTAAGCATGCAATTGTCCCTGCAATCTGGCAACCATCTGTACTCGCTGATTTCCTAATCAACAAAGAGGCCTTCGATGAATTACCACCCGATTTGCAGGCTATTCTTGAAACGGCAATTAAGTCCTATACTTTAACCACTACGTTGAAGGCGAAGACGGAAGATTTTGAGGCCTTTAATCTATTCTTAGCGAATGATTTTAATATCAATACATGGAGCCCCGAGGATATTGAGCGTTGGAGACTTGTGTCTGATAGTATCTTAGAAGACTACGCTTCTCGTGATCCGTTGAGTAAGAAAATCATTGAGAAAAAACAAGAGTTCAAGGACGCTTACAACAACTATTATCAATGGTTTGGGCCATACGATAAATAATGTTTAGTAGACTGACCGTTCGTCTCCTTGTCATTCTGAGTTTAATCACTTTCTTGGTAATGACTGTTTTTGTGATCGTGCGATTTAGCGTTGCTTCCGAATTAATGCAGAGCAATCTGCAAGAGCGAGGCCACTCGGTTGCAGAGCGCGTGGCTAATTCGGTTAGGCCTACAATCTGGAACGTCTATAAAAAAGCTTATGATCGTACTTATTCCGTAGAGTTAGCCTCCGCTATTTTAGATTCTGAAATGGCTTCACCCTTTGTGGAGGGGATCAAGGTCTACGGGAATTTTGGTCACCTTTATATGGGACGAATCAAAATTGATGGTGAGATCCGCCAATTTGAGGAGAAAAAGTACGCTGGTGTTTGGGCTGGCGTTGATAACCGAATCCGCTATCCGATAAAAAGTGGTGAGGTTAGCATCGGTAATGTGGAGGTAATTTACAGCGATAAAGCTTTAACCGAAAGCCTCTACCAAAATCTTATCGTTGAAATTACTCAAGTAGCGGTAGTTAGTCTGCTGTTTGTAGGTTCGCTTTATATCATTCTACGATTTGCGCTTGTATCTCCCATGCGCTCACTTCAAGTTGCTCAACGAGCCTTAGATTCTTTAGATGAAGCTGTATTTGTAACCAATGAGTATGGCAGCTTAGTCGATATTAATCCTGCTTACAGCAAAATAACCTTTTATCAAGAAAGCGAGATCTTAGGTTTGCTTCCTGATATCCAACCTCTTGACGATAGTAGTGTGGATTTTAGAGCAATGGTTGCTGATAACTTTCTTCACGAAGGTAGTTGGTCGGGTGAGGTTATTGGGCGGAAAAAAGATGGAAGTACTTTCCCTGGCTGGTTAAATCTAAATAGGGTAGAGCGCCAAGACGATGAGGTTACATATGTTGGTGTCTTATCGGATATTGCAGATAAAAAAGAGTCGGAAGCAAAGCTCCATGCCTTAGCTTATTACGATTCGTTGACTGATATGCCTAATCGTCATTCTTTCTTGATGCGTTTAGATGAAGAGATTAAACGTGCACGAAGGGAAAAATCTAAAGTGGGATTACTCTATTTAGATTTGGATAACTTTAAATGGGCAAATGACCAGTTTGGGCATGCCGTCGGGGATAAACTACTTATCAGTGCTGCTGAAAAATTTAAAAAGCGATTAAGGGATTCGGATAATTTATATCGCATTGGTGGCGATGAATTCACTGTAATTGTAACCCATTTTGATGATGCCACTGACCTCATTGGTCTCGCTGATGATCTGGTTGTGCAAGCCGGTGAAGATTTTATTATTGATGGTCATGTAATAAAACCGGGAGCGAGTGTTGGTATCTCTACTTTTCCTAATGACTCTGATAATGGAAAAGACCTTATCATTCAGGCGGATACTGCTATGTACCAGGCCAAGGAAGCTGGCCGAGGGCAAGTACGCTTTTTCTCCTCTGATTTGGAACTGAAAAGGCAGGCTCAACAGCGAATTGAACAAGAGCTCAAGCAAGCGCTGAGTAATAACGAGCTTCAATTGTTCTATCAACCTAAAGTTCGAATACAAGATGGCAAGTATGTTTATGACAGTGCTGAAGCGTTGATTCGCTGGTTTGATGATGGCGAGGTGGTTTATCACCCAGATCAATTTATAGAGATAGCAGAAAAGAGCGACCTTATCTGCGACTTAGGCTATTGGGTAATTTTTCAAGTATGTAAGCAGTTAGCTGAATGGAAAGAGGAGGGAATCGTTGGACATAAAGTTGCTATCAATCTTTCTCCGAGACAGCTTAAAGACGCTAACCTATTTGATTATCTGCTGGAGAGAATGACACGCTTTGATATAGACCCGGGGCAGCTTGAGCTAGAGATTACTGAATATGCAGTCATAGAAAACATTGAACATTCTGTAAGTACTCTTAACAAACTGAAAACACTCGGGGTTTCTATTGCGATGGATGACTTTGGTACAGGTTATTCTTCTTTGAGCTATCTTAAACAGTTGCCTGTTGATGTTTTGAAAATCGACCGATCTTTTATTCATACCTTGCCATTTGAGCAGGGTGATATCGCGATTGTAAATGCTATTTTTTCCATGGCTGCAGCATTGAATATAGAAGTGGTTGCAGAAGGGGTAGAGACATCTGATCAGTTGAGTTTTTTGATTCGGCATCGATGCCATATGGCACAAGGCTACTATTTCTCTCCCCCAATTGCGCCTGAGGATTATTCTGCTTGGCTAACTGAACACTCAAATTCTCATGGGAAGGATGTATAGATGAAGTTAACGATAGAGCTCTTCTTTGGAATATAAGCGCTCAAGTTGTTGGCGTTCTACTTTCTTTAAATTTTTCACGACTAAGCCATAAGAGCGATCAATAAGGCGTTCGATCTCTTTTGTAGGAATGGAATCTTTTAAAACAACGCTTATCCAGTGTTTCTTTGACATGTGGTAAGCGCTACGTACTTCAGGGAAAACATCCCTCAGCATAATCGCTTCTTCAGGATCACATTTCAGATTAAGGAAGTGGTAATTTGCGAATTCAGGCCCTAACTCTTTGCCTGTCGTTCCACACTGCCCTAACAAAGCAAACATCTTTCCTTTGACCTTAAAGACCGGTACATCAGGCATAAAGGGGAAATCCAGTTGTGATTCTGGACGGGATAGACAGTATTCCTGAGCGCTTTTCGCATCCATGTGTTTTGCCAATAATTTGAATGGTATTGAAAAATAAAACCCTGCTTTAAATATAATGCCTGATTAAAGCAGGGTTTAGCTATACCAGACAGGTTACTTCATTGCTTGTTCTGTAAGGATATGTTCGTAAGAGAACAAGTGATGGCTGTCTTTGTAAGGTGCATGACAAGCGGCGCAAGCAGTTAGATCTTTATTGGCACGTTTGCCATCCGGTTTAAATGCAGCAAAATCCCAGTCATCATTGCCCATGCCCTTAGGGTATTCAGTCGCAGCACCTTCACGGCGTTCCATAACCGCTACCAGTGCGAATTTATCTTTTAGGCGTTGACCGAGTTTAGAGGTAAGTACATTACCTTCGTCATCTTTTTTCGCTTTATACACTTCTGCCACAATGACAGAACCGTAAGGTAATTGGCCATTTTCCTGCGTACCGCTCAGACCTTTATCGTTGATATACAAACGAATGTATTGGTCGTGATTTTGAGTGCGATTAAGGGACAAATAAGGAGTGAAATTGGTTTTATAGTCTGCAGGAAAATCAACCTGATCGCCTGGACCCGCCCAGCATAGAGTCGTCGTTAACAGGCCTGTTGCCATAGTGGATAGGAGTTTCATTTTACATCCTCACTGTATTTATTTTTGTTGTAGAAAAAACGCCTTATAAATGTATTTATAATCCATGTTTATTGTTTGATCAATACTCCTTTTGACCCTAGATCTTTTAGGTAAACGGCTAAGCTCTTTTGTATGAAAATTGCTCAAGTAGGTATTGGAGTGGTGGGACTAGTAAAAATGGCAGTTTACTTTATTTGGTCTACAGTGGTTGAAGCACGCATAAATTGTGCAGGGATGTTGAATTAAATTTGTTCCATGGAGGGCCGTGTGATGTTCCGTTCACTCACCATTCGTAAAAAAATCTTAATGTCATTGCTCTTGATGGGACTCGTTCCTTTATTAATTGCTATCAGTGTGGCGATTATCGATAGCAGTGATGCACTTGAACGTTCTGTTTATCAACAGCTGACCGGTATAAGGGAAATAAAAAAGAGCCAAATAGAGAATTATTTTGCAGAGAGGGAGATTGATCTAAACCAATTGGCTGAAATTGTGCGTTTAAGACAGGCTAGTCAGCTAGATAGTTTAGAACCGTATCACGTCTCCGCTTCTTCGGATAAGGCATATGCGAATTTTCAAAAACAAGGCGGCTACTATGATTTGTTTTTGATTAATCCCCAGGGCGATATTTTTTATACGGTCGAGAGGGAACCTGATTTCGGAACAAACCTAATGAATGGTACTTATGCCGATTCAAATTTAGCCCGGTTATTTAAGCAGGTTTTAGGCTCTGGAAAGTTTGGGATTATTGATTTTGCCCCCTACGCTCCTTCAAATGGTGCGGCAGCTGCATTTATAGCACTGCCTATCAAGAATGCTGAAGACTCGATAGAGCTGGTGGTTGCTTTACAGCTATCGATTACTGATATCAACGCCATTATGGGGGAACGTAATGGCTTAGGTGAAACTGGGGAGACCTATTTGGTTGGACCTGATCATTTAATGCGATCTGACTCATTTTTGGACCCTATTCACCATACAGTTTTGGCATCTTTCGCAAATCCTGAGAAAGGCAAGGTTGATACCCAAGCAGCGAATGACGCTTTAGCTCAAAAGACCGGAACAAACATTATTATCGATTACAACGGTAATCCGGTTTTATCCTCCTATACCCCCGTCACTATCAAAGGTTTGCAATGGGCCTTATTAGCTGAAGTGGATGAAGCCGAAGCGTTTGCTCCTATATATGATCTGCAGTGGCTGCTGGGCTCTTTACTAATCAGTTCATTAATCATCATTGTACTAGTGGCTTTAAAGCTTGCCGGATCGCTTGCAAACCCCATCAGTAGAATTTCCCAGCATATGAAAGAGATTGCCAGTGGCAGTGGCGATCTAACGGTAGAATTAGAAGTGAAAGGCAGTGATGAAATAGCTCTGTTATCGAGCCGCTTTAATACGTTTGTAAATAAAATTCGAGAGACCGTCAGTGATGTCGCTGAATCCACAAAAGTGATGGCTGAGGCTACAGAGCAACTCTCTCAAAATGTAGACACAACTCAGGTTTCCATTAATCAGCAACAACAAGACACTAGCCAAGCGGCAGCAGCTATTAATCAGATGACCTCAGCGGTACAGCAAGTTGCATGCAGTACCAGCGAGGCACTGGCAGCAACACATCAAGCACAAAATGATGTTGAAACAGGTTTAAGAGTAACAGAGCAAACCATCGATGTGATTAATGCATTAGCATCTGAGGTCGAGCAAGCCACCCAAGTTATCCAAAGATTGAATAAACAAAGTGATTCTGTAACGACTGTTCTCGAAGTCATTAGAGATATTGCCGACCAAACAAACCTATTGGCGTTAAATGCTGCAATTGAAGCTGCTCGTGCTGGAGACAGCGGCCGAGGCTTTTCTGTTGTGGCTGATGAAGTGCGTAATCTTGCACAAAGAACCCAAGCTTCAACCGAGGAAATTGATACGATTATTACCGATCTACAAGGCTATGCGCGTAGTTCGATGGATGTGATGAATAAAGGTAAGGTCATAGCTGCCAGTGGGGTTGAACAAGTAGCGGAGACCGGTGCAGCACTAGAACGTATTATCACTTCAGTTAATCATCTTACAGAGATGAATACTCAGATTGCGACAGCTTCAGAACAGCAAGCGCACGTTTCTGAAGAGATTAATCGCAGTATTTTGAGTATCGATCAAATTGCACAGGTTAATGCCGATGGAGCGAGCCAAACTCAAGAATCTAATCTGCGTTTATCTGAGCTGAGTAGCCGTTTGAAGCGTTTAGTTGGAGAGTTTAAGCTGACTTAGGTTATTTGGATGATGTCTATTTTGTAGGCTTATTATGGGAAAAGTTACTGTATCTACTTCTTTGGTAATTTGATATCAGGTTAATAGGGCAGCTTTTCAAGCTGCCTGACAATTCGAGGCTTTTCAGTTCATCTAATAGAAATTCGTTTACTTTCCTTCCCCTGCCGCTTTCGTGTAGTAGGTATGTTTGAAAATGGCATCAGCTATAGTTAGCCCTATATATACGTCGCAATAGCACTCATTTTTTTGTTGATAGGTCCCTCTATGAATAAAATCCTTTAATTACTTAGGGTTACTTTACGAAAGGGAAGGAAGGATCTATAACATAGTAGTGCTTTGGTTTTGTTTTGTTGCTGCTTAAGTAGTGTTTTTGCCTGATACGGTTGTTTCAAAGGCCCATGAGTAGCTTTAATGCGATAAAGAGCAGAATAGTCTGTAAAGATTTGTAGTTATATAGTGCTAGAACGCAATCTTTCTAAGAAAAATAACTGCGTTTAATGGCAAAGGGTGGATGAAGAATGTCTTGGTTTGGCCGTAAAAAAACCTCCAAAAGTAACGTTGAAGATAACGATGTTATTAAGGTCCAGTCGTTAAGTAGCAGAGAAATTTCCGCTGAAAATCTCCAATCACTGAAGTTTGAGGGATCACCTACTGCGCTGGTTTTGGCATTTATATCACCTCACTTAGATTTTGAGGGGACTGTTCGACAGCTAAAATCGGCTTTGCCGGATGTCTCGAAAGTAGTCGGCATCATGACCGCAGGGGAATTAAGTTCGTGTGGGGCGAGTCTTTATCACGAAGCAGATAGCCATTGGGATCACATCGTTGTCCAAAGCTACAGCCAAGCAGTGTTTGCAGACGTCCATATCAGCTCTATCCCTCTACATTGTGAAGATATTAGATCTGGCAATGTAACGATGACGCGTAAAGAGCGTGTAAATAAACTTGCCGCAGAATTTAGTCGCGTAAATGTACCTTTCGATATTAACTATCAAGATACGCTAGCGCTGACATTCTTCGATGGTTTATCAGCAAGTGAAAACTTTTTCATGCAAGGTTTGTATGAAAGTGGTGAATTCCCATGTTATTTCGTTGGGGGATCAGCTGGTGGTAAGTTAGATTTCCAGCAAGCGTTGGTTTATGACGGCGATCGCGTCGCACATAACCAAGCTGTAGTGATCTTTGTTAAGTTAGCTGAAAATACTCGTTATGGTGTGTTTAAGTCTCATAACTTTGAAAAAACGCCTACCTCCTTTGTTATAGCTGAATCCGATGTACATTCTCGTGTAGTTAAATCTGTTATCAAAGATGGCAACTATCAGCTAACTAGCATTGTTGATCTGTTATGTGAACACTTTAACTGCTCGGCGTCTAACTTAGGTGATGCTTTGAATGGCTATTCATTTGCGGTAGAGATTGGTGGTGAGTTGTTCGTACGTTCTATTGCCGGTATCAATGAAGCCGATGGCAGTATCGCGTTCTTTTGTGACTTAGACTTTGGTGATCGCCTATTCTTGGTTAAAGCGAAAGATTTTGCACAAAGCACCAGTCAATCTTTCCGCAACTTTATGCATGGCAAGCCAGGTAAGCCTGTAGCTATGTTGGCAAATGATTGTGTATTACGTCGTTTAAACAACGCGATGAACTTATCTCAAGTTCATGATTTTGACGACATAAAAGTAGCAGGCTTCTCGACCTTTGGTGAGCTGCTGGGCGTACATATGAACCAGACGCTAACAGCGCTGTTCTTCTTTAAAGTGCAGCCGGGCGAACAGTTTAAAGATGAATATGCGGATAAGTTCCCATTCCACTACAGTAACTTTCGTCAATATTTCTTAAATTCTCGTATCAATAGTCTGGAACAGATTAACTTACTGCAAAGTAACCTTGTTGAATGCATGGGTGAATACCGTCCGTTACTGCGTAAGATGGTTGATAGCTTTGGTCAAGTTGCGGGTTATGCACAAAGTACGGGTAGTGTGCTGAATGATATTCAACGTAGATTTTTAGGCTTCTCTCAAAATATCGAAGCCCAGAGTAGTGAGCGTCAAGCTCTACACACTAAGGTTGAAGACCTGAAACATAACTCTGAAGAAGTACTATCTATTTTGAGCGTGATCTCGGGTATTGCTGATCAAACAAATTTGTTGGCTTTGAATGCTGCTATAGAAGCGGCACGAGCAGGTGAAGCGGGTCGAGGGTTTGCTGTAGTAGCAGATGAGGTTCGTCAGCTTTCGCATAATACCCAGCAAAGTTTGGATCAAACGGGTAAAACAGTTGATGCGGTTACAAGCTCTATCAATTCTATCCGCGAAACAATCACTGATACTGAAGAGTTTATGGTGCAGATCTCGGATAGCTCAAAAAATTTAAGTTCTGAAATGCTGAGTTTGGTTGAGTCCTCCACACAAGCTGATCAACAGGTACGTGATAGTATTGATTATATCTCTGATGTTGAATCGGAGATGGATCACATTGATCGTGAAGTTGAAGCGATTGACCGTTTAAGGCAGTTAGATATTCAGCGTTAAACTGAGTCAAAAGCCCCTAATGCTAGTAAAAAGCCACATCTAATCATGTGGCTTTTTTGTTTTAGGCAGTTGCATGCGGTTAAAAATTATATTTAACCTCTGCCTTATTGCTTTACATATTAAGTTTAATTGTAGTAGTTTGTGCTACCTTAATATTAGGAAGTTTATATGTAAATGAAATGGCTCCAATCCTAATGTTAACCTAAGCTCGCGTAGCTTTTATTATTTAGGGAGAAATATGATGGAATGGATTCTAGCGTTGTTGGTCGTCACTATTTTGGCTATCTACTTAACAAAGCGCTATAAAGCTCATCGTGAGCAGAGCAATAAAGCAGATAAGCGTTATCGAGCTGTGTCGATTGAGTCAGGCTTGTTCCCTTGTTCGGCGGTTGATCAGTTAGGTGATCGACGTTTTTTTCCTGATAAAGCTCCAATGATTCCTCTGCCAAGTTGTAGTGCTTCCAAAGATTGTGAATGCCGTTATCGTCATCATGAGGATCGTCGTGATCCGGAAAATGAAAGGCGTATCGATAATATTATTACGGCCCAAAAAATTGGGGCTCAGCTAAGTGGTAAGTTTTCGGGACGTGATCGACGAAAATTTCATAAAGGTCGTCGTTGGCAAGAGCGCCAAGCCAATCAAATTTGAAAATTCCTTCCTGTAGCATTCCCGCTTTGTTAAATCGTGTTCTGAAAGGCTATGATACTCCTCATGTTTTTTAGTGAGTGAACTAGGGCTGATGAACAAAGTTTATATAAGCGCTCAGCAGTTGTTAGAAGATTCTACCCAGATGGCGCTGCAGATTTTTGATAGTGGTTTTCGCCCCGATTACATCGTCGGAGTCTGGCGAGGGGGCGCGCCTGTAGGAATCTCGGTACAGGAAGTACTAGCTTGCCTAGGCATTCAGTCTGATCATATTGCAATTCGAACCTCATCTTATACAGGTATAGGTGAGCGCAGCCGACAGATCAAAGTACATGGTTTAACCTATTTGATTAAGCGCTTAGAGTCTGAGGATTCCCTCCTTATCGTGGATGATGTGCATGATTCGGGGTTAAGCATTGCGCGAACGATTGAAGAGATAAAAGCGGCGTGTAAGAAGAACACGCCAGAGATCAAAATAGCGACTCCTTATTACAAGCCTGAAAATAACCAAACAGATTCAGAGCCTGATTTTTATGTGCATAAAAGTCAGGATTGGTTAGTGTTTCCTCATGAACTTGAAGGTTTGACCCAAGCTGAAATTTTACAGAATAAACCCGAATTTGCGGCTGTTGCTGCCAAGATGGCTGAATTAGGTCGTTTTTAAGCGTCTTGACGTTATTAAGGAACCCTTATGGAAGTATCGGAAAGAGATGGCAAAAAGCGTTGTTTTGGTAATAAACCGGGACAAGAGTTTTATGCCGATTATCATGATAATGAGTGGGGAATTCCTGAGCACGATGATCGAAAGCTCTTTGAGATGTTGATCCTTGAAGGGGCACAAGCTGGCTTAAGCTGGGAAACGGTTTTGCGTAAAAGGGAAGGCTATCGCAAAGCCTTTTATAACTTTGATGTCGAAAAAGTTATGAATATGAATGACGCAGAGTTGGAAGCTCTTCGTGAAAACTCAGATATCATCCGCAATAAGCTTAAGATCTATTCCGCACGAAAAAATGCCCTAGCTTTCCGAACGATACAGAATGAATTTGGCTCGTTCTCCAATTATCTGTGGGCCTATGTCGATAACACACAAATTGTGAACCATTGGCAGAAATTTGAAGACGTTCCAGTGACTACTGATATCAGCGATGCGCTTTCGAAAGATCTTAAAAAACGTGGCATGTCGTTTGTCGGCTCAACAATCATTTATGCCTATATGCAAGCTGTTGGCTTAGTTGACGATCACCTTGCCGAATGCTGTTGTCGAACGGATCGATAAATGCTTAGCTGATAGGTAAGTGAAGAGGTACAATGCAGCGCTTCACTGATTATGGACGTTCAAATGTCGGATCTTACTTCCCTGTTAAAGCATGCTGATTTAGCTCGTGCTGAATTATTACCTGCGTTACATGCTGAAAATACCAACTGTTACCGCCTATTTCATGGTACGAATGAGGGAGTATCTGGTTTAACCATCGATCGTTACGGTCCGCAGCTTTTAATCCAAACTTTTCATGAAGCTTTATCTGCTGATCAAGTCGATCTGATTCGTGAGCATTATGCGCCTCTATTTGAAATAGGAGAGGTCGTGTATAACGATCGCAGCGCACGAAACTCTCGCCGTGAAGATGAGCATAATAAACGTGGATTAGAACTCGTTGGTCAGGAGCTGGGTATTAATTACCGCGTGAGAGGTAAACATGCGGGACAAGATCCGCTACTGTTTCTAGACATGCGTGTTGGTCGTCGTTACGTTCAAGAACATGCAAAAGATAAGTCCGTCCTGAACTTATTCTCTTATACCTGTGGTGTCGGTGTTTGTGCGGCTGTTGCGGGCGCATCCAAAGTGGTGAATGTCGACTTTGCAGAGCGAAACTTAGATGTAGGTAGAGAGAATGCTGAGCTTAATCAGCTATCTGGAGATCGAATTGAGTTTATTCAAAGTGACTTCTTTACCGCAGCAAAACAGTTTGCAGGCATTCCAATCAAGCAACGTGTAAAGAGAGGTCAGAAACCTCGTCAGTACCTTAAGCTTGATGAACAACAATTTGATCTGGTTTATCTAGATCCACCGCGTTGGGCGAAAAGCCCTTTTGGTACTGTAGATCTAATTCGTGATTATCAAAGCGTATTAAAACCATCCATCCTATCCACAAAACCAGGCGGAACTTTGGTGTGTACTAACAATGTTGCAAAAGTAGAAATGGATGAGTGGCTAGATCTGGTTAAGCGCTGCGCTAATAAAGCAGGGCAGCCTGTGGTGGATTACGAACTACTGCAACCTGAAATTGATTTCCCTTCAGTTGATGGGCAGCATCCCTTAAAGATTGCTGCGCTTCATTTTTAAGGTTGCCAGCGATAATCCTTCAGCCTGATCTTACCGTTGATCAGGCTTACCCCTTCATTTTCTAATCGTTCTTTCTGACGGAAGTAAGCTTCACTATCTTGTGGGAAAGATATCTTACCTTGAGCATTAATAACTCTATGCCAAGGCAATTGTGTATCTTTAGGTAATTGGCTTAGTGTTTTACCCACCGCACGAGCCATCTTTGATAACCCTGCCAGCTCTGCAACCTGACCGTAGGTAGCTACTTTTCCTTCTGGGATCATGGCAACAATCTGCCAGATCTTCTCTTGGTAACTTGGGCTGTTTGAGGTGTTAGTCATAGCAGTGAAAATAACCTTATAAGAGAGGGGATGATAGTACCTGAGTAAAATGCTAGGGTAATAGAAAGTCTATACCAAGAGTTAAGGGATACTATCATCATGGCTTCGCTTGAAAACCTCAACTTTGATAACAGCTACTTGCGGTTGCCAAATCTGTTTTATCAACAGATAGAGCCAACTCCCTTAAATGATCCCTTTTTAATTGCATTTAACCTTACTGTTGCGACTTTGCTGGATCTGGATGCTAACAGTACCCAGTCTGCAGATTTGGCTAAATATTTCAGTGGTCAAGCGCTATTACCAGGTAGTCAGCCCCTCGCCATGAAATATACAGGTCATCAGTTTGGGGTTTATAACCCAGAATTGGGTGATGGCCGTGGTCTATTGCTGGGGGAGGTTGTAAACAATAAAGCCGAGCGCTGGGATCTTCATCTCAAAGGTTCAGGTAAAACCGCGTTCTCTCGTTTTGGTGACGGCCGAGCTGTACTACGCTCCAGCATCCGCGAGTACCTGATCAGTGAAGCTATGCATGGTTTAGGTATTCCAACCACGCGTGCTTTAGCGTTAGTTGGCAGTCAAGAGTTGGCGATGCGTGATGGCATGATGGAACCCTGTGCGGCACTTTTGCGAGTGACTCAATGTCATGTCCGCTTTGGGCACTTTGAATATCTCTATTACTCCCGTCAGCATGATGAGTTAAAAGTCTTAGCTGATTACTGTTTAGATCGTTTCTACCCGCAGTTTAAAGAGGCCGATAACCCTTATCAGGCGATGTATGAAGAGGTTATTCAGCGCAGCGCCGAATTAGTTGCAAAATGGCAAGCTTATGGTTTTGTCCACGCGGTTTTAAATACTGACAATATGTCGATCCTCGGTGAAACCTTCGATTATGGGCCGTTCAGCTTTTTAGATACCTATAAACCGAAGCTTGTAAGTAACCATAATGATCATAAAGGCCGCTATGCTTTTGAACGGCAGCCAGAAATTGTGCAGTGGAACTTGTCCTGTCTAGGTCAGGCATTATTAACATTGATTAATAAGGATGAAGTGATCGCGCTATTAGATAGCTACCCCGAGCGATATAAAAAAGCAGAGCTAACTGAATTTAGACGTCGTTTAGGCTTACAGACAGAAGAGCAGGGTGATAGTGAGCTTGTACGTGAATTGTTACAGCTATTTGCGCAGCAAAATGTCGATATGAATCGATTCTTCCGCACCCTCTCTAATTTTGATGGTAGTGATGAATCAATTACTGATTTGATGAAGCGGATCAGCTATCCATCAGCTTTAACGCCTTGGCTATTGAAGTACGAACAGCGTTTGGAAACTGAGCCTGCGAGTCAACCGATTCGAAAAGCTCAAATGCGCTCGGTTAATCCGCAATTTATTCTACGTAACTATATGGCCGAAGAGGCGATTCGATCTGCGACTGAGGGGGACTTTACTTTAGTTAATGATCTGATGACCTTGCTGAATAATCCGATGCAGGATAATTTAGCTTTTGAGCGCTATGCAGAAGCAGCTCCAGAATGGGCGGGTGGAATCAGCTTAACTTGTTCCTCTTAAAATTATTTTTAAATAGAGGTTGATTATCATGCATATGCATATATAATTAATCTCATGGATAATCAAGACAACATAAAGCAGCTAGAACAGCTCCCGTGCATTAACTTCAGTTTGAGGAAGGCTGTCAGGGTTCTAAACCGAATCTATGATCAGTATTTAGCTGAGGCAGGTTTAACGGGTGGGCAATTCAGTATCTTATATGTTGTTCATGAACTAGATGTAGCTACAAATAAAAAGCTACAGAGTATTTTGGTTTTGGACCAGACAACCTTAACAAGAAATTTGAAACCATTGCTTAGAGAAGGTTACCTCTCATCAGTACCTAGTGTGACGGATAGACGTCAGAAAAATCTGAGTCTAACACCAGAAGGAAGAATTAAGTTCCTTGAGGCAAAAGAGCAATGGTTTAAAGCACAGCAGAAAATCTATAAAGAATTAGGGCCAGAGTTAAGTGAGCAGCTTATTTCTTTAAGTGATACCGTTGTGAAATTGGATTAATTTTTACATATAAATACATGTATATGCATGGTGATAGTTATGGAGCTTTTTACTTACCCTTTAACTTGTAACGCAATCAAGGTCAGCTTGATTTTGGCTGAATTACAGATTGAACCTGAGCTAAAACTGATCAGCTTGAATAAAGGTGAACAAAAGAGGACAGAGTTTTTAAGTTTAAACCCGAATGGCACGATTCCAGTTTTAAAGGATAAGGACAAAGTGTTGTGGGAATCTAACGCAATTTTGTTCTATTTAGCTAAGGCATATAACTCGTCACTGTCAGCGAGAAACTTCCAGGAGGAGGTTGAGGTGATGCGCTGGCTGAATTGGCAAGCTTCTGAATGGAGTCCTGCCAGTAGCGGTTTTGCTCATCATCGTGTGATGCGGCCTTTGTGGGGCTTAGCGTCAGATGAAGAGAGGTTAGCTGCACTGGATAACTCTTTTAAGAGATATGCAGAAATTTTAGATCAGCAATTATCTTGGCAGGATTTTCTGATTTCAGATGATATTAGCATCGTTGACATTTCTGTTGCCTCTACATTGATGTTCTGGCGAGAGGCTGAGATCCCTATTGAGGGCTACAGCAATCTACATGAGTGGCTGCAGCGTTTAGAAAATCAGCTTTGGTGGATGGAAACAAAGCAAAATTTAAAGAATTTTATGATCCTAAAGCATGTATATGCATTTACATTGTGTAAATAAAACCAAATGAAATAAGGTGTGTTATGAAAACATTAAATAAAAGTATGTTATTGGCTGTACTTCTAATTCCTGCAACACAGAGTTTTGCAGATCAACAAGAGGAGCTGATCAATTATCTTCACAGTCCAGCAACGCGCACTGCTGATGTCCAGCATCAAGCTAATGCCGAAGGAAGTTCGGTAGCTGATCAATCTAAAGTAATGATCGCAGATTTAAATACGCCGTATTTGAAAAGTGACGTAGCTAAAGCTGATAAAACTGCAGTTGGAAGCCGGCAGAAAAGAGGGAAGAGCGATGCACAATTCGCAATGATTCAGAACTTGTTAACAACCCGTCTTTAATAATTAGTTCGGTCACCATAATTTACCCCTCTTAGCTAAGCAAAGAGGGGTAAAAACGGCTCAAATATTACGATTCATTCATATCTCTATAATTAGATTGAAATGATTGAATTTAAGGGAAAAAAATCGTTGACCTTTCCATAGATAGCTCTATAGAATGAAGATCGCTTGAAAGTAAGCCGTATATTTATGTACACCATTTCGAAGTTCTATCAGTACCTCGTCCTGTTTTTCATAAGTAATCACAGCACTTCCAGCACAATCCGCCTGTAAAAAGGCAAAAATTACTCTGAAAGATATAGGACTATAGATATGTCTACTACTGGTACAGTTAAATGGTTTAACGAAGAAAAAGGTTTTGGTTTCATCGAGCAGGAAAACGGCCCAGACGTTTTCGCACACTTCTCTGCGATCCAAGGCGACGGCTTCAAAACTTTGACTGAAGGTCAGAAAGTTGAGTTCACTGTAACTCAAGGCCAGAAAGGTCCACAAGCTGAGAACATCGTTAAGGTTTAATCCTTAACTGATATTCAGTTTGAAAAGAAGCAAGGCTAAGGCCTTGCTTTTTTTATGCCTGAAATTCAGTCAGTGTGAATTATTTCCGCTCTTTGTGGTCCAATTTAAGCGGTAAATCGTATATTTATAAAAGCGCTCAGGAACAGAAGTTGGTAGGTCTTCCTGCAATCTTCCTTGAGCTTGCCATATAAGAGCAGCTAATGCCCTTGGATGTAATGGAATAGGAGAAGGATAGCAGTCGATATAAAGTACGCGTAATTTGCGTCGGGGTATTGATTATGAAACTTATACTCGGAACTACTCTAGCACTCTCTTTGTTAATCCCTAGTGTCGCTTCAGCTCACACTCAGCAAGATACCATGATTCATAATTTGCTTAATCCACAAGCAAGAACGCTTTTATGGGCTTATGCTTTGCCTGAGAGAGAGATGAATGAAGTCACCCAAAGTGAAGTATTTATTAGTGATTTGCTTAACCATTCCAGAAGCTATACTCCTGGAATGATGACTGATATGGATTCTATCAATAGGCAGTTTGAAATGAATCCAACTGCGGCGGGAGAAATGATGTCAGACGAGGCTGAATCAACCTATATGATAGAAGCATTATACAACCCTACTTTATAAAGCTATGTATTCAAAAGCCCTAGTATATAGATGTTAATACTAGGGCTTTGGCGCTGGTTGGATTACTGCATCCGATGGGGATCGAGCTGAAAGTCGGTGATCGCCTTGCCTAAAATTACAACCCTTCCGCTATAACGCTCTTCGCCTGTAGAGGAAAACTCGAAATTATACGAGCGCCAGATACGGATCTGCCCCTTAGCATCGCGTTTAAGCCAAAAACCTCTCAAGTTAATATTGTCATCAAGAAGCTGTAGCTCAAGTTCTTTACACTGCCTGCGGGTATATCTAAGTGCGACCTCTTTAATCTTTTGCGACTGCCACCAGTGATACATCGCAAAGATGATTAAGGTGATCCAGAAGAGGGCTTCAATATCTATATACATCGATTTCTTGTTTCCAAGGATTTATGGGTTCCTTTGATTGTGACTTGTTTTACAATGAGTTGTTTCAGATTGCACGATTAATTTTCTACTCAGGATCGAATAGATGTCATCTATCTCCCAGTTTGTAATGGATAACTGGCTTAATCTTCTGGCACTTGTATGGTTTTTGATCTGCTTCAAAGGCTATATGTATTACGCGCGTAAACGCAGTTATGAAACGCCTTGCCTTGCCAGTGTTTTACACATGTATCGAAAAGAGTGGATGACACGGATGCTTACCCGAGATGTGCGAATTGCCGATACAACGGCGATTGCCAATCTAGAACGTAGTGTATCCTTCTTTGCATCCACCACCATGCTAATCCTTGCGGGCTTGATGACCATACTAGGTTCTACTCAACAAGCGATTGATGTTGTGGCGGATATCCCGTTTACCTTCCACGCGACGCGTGCTGAGTGGGAATTGAAGATCCTTCTTCTGATTACGTTATTTGTTTACGCCTTCTTCAAATTTACCTGGAGTCTGCGGCAGTACGGATTTGTTTCTATCATGATTGGCGGTGCCCCGGGGCCTGAAGAACATATTTCCCAGCAGCAGGCGGATGCACACTCTAATCGGATCGCTAAAATGACCTCAATGGCAGCAAACAGTTTTAACCTTGGTCTGCGTACCTACTATTTCTGTTTGGCGATTTTGGGTTGGTTTATTAACCCATGGATCTTCATGGGTCTAACAGCTGGCGTTGTGTTCGTGCTCTATCGACGTGAATTCAAATCGTCTACCCTCAAAACATTGATGATGAGTGCTGGGGAATAAAAGTTAAAAACCTCTCCCTTTACGCTTGAAAAGGTTTAGCACGTCCCAATATTCCAGTTATTGGCGGAGAGCTTGCTCAGGTTTAGCAAGTTCTCCACTACAGCTTTGTTGCATTAGCGCAGCGCTGTAGTTTTAGAAATAACAGACATATTGGATAAGTGTTGATGACTACTGAAACGCGTACAGAAACTCACGGTTTCCAGACTGAAGTGAAGCAACTGCTTCATTTGATGATTCACTCCTTGTATTCAAATAAAGATATTTTTCTGCGTGAGCTAATTTCTAACGCATCTGACGCTGCAGAAAAATTGCGTTTCGAAGCGCTTTCAAATGGCGCGCTTTATGAAAACGA
Organism: Neptuniibacter sp. QD34_54; assembly: GCF_047778055.1. Lineage (GTDB taxonomy): Bacteria > Pseudomonadota > Gammaproteobacteria > Pseudomonadales > Balneatricaceae > Neptuniibacter. The sequence continues at coordinate 1,168,644 of NZ_CP180546.1, forward strand.
TGGCGATCTAAAGATCAACATCAGCTTTGATAAAGAAGCTAAGACCCTAACTATCGCGGACAATGGTATTGGTATGAGCCGCGATGATGTGATCGAACACCTAGGTACGATCGCTAAATCGGGTACAGCACAATTCCTATCTCAGTTAACCGGCGATCAGAACAAAGACAGCCAGTTGATTGGTCAGTTCGGTGTTGGTTTCTACTCCTCTTTCATCGTTGCAGACAAAGTAGAAGTTTTCACGCGTAAAGCAGGTTTACCAGCCGAGCAGGGCGTTCACTGGGTATCTGAAGGTGAAGGCGAATTCACTATTGGTGAAGTTGAAAAAGCCGGTCGCGGTACCAGCATCGTACTTCACCTAAAAGAGGGTGAAGAAAGCTTTGCAGATGGTTTCGCACTTCGTGGTTTGGTACGTAAGTACTCTGACCATATCTCTATCCCTGTAATCATGCATAAAGAGGCGATGCCTAACTTCGGTGAAGAGGGTGAAGAGAAAGACGCCGCTGCTGAAGAGCCAGAAGATGAAACAGTAAACAGTGCAACAGCGCTGTGGACACGTAACAAATCAGAGATCTCTGAAGAAGAATATCAAGAGTTCTACAAGCACATCTCTCACGACTTTGGTAATCCATTGACTTGGGCGCACAACCGCGTTGAAGGTAACATGGAATACACCAGTCTGTTGTTCGTGCCAGAGCGTGCACCATACGATCTGTGGAACCGTGAAGCGCCAAAAGGCCTTAAGCTATACGTGCAACGTGTATTTATCATGGATCAGGCAGATGAGTTCTTGCCTCTATACCTACGATTCATGAAAGGTGTTATCGACACTAAAGATCTATCCCTAAACGTATCTCGTGAGATTCTTCAGAAAGATGCCAACGTTGATAAGCTGCGCAGCGCACTAACAAAACGTGTTCTGGATATGCTAATCAAACTGGGTAAGAACGATGAAGAAAAATACGCAGCGTTCTGGAAAGAGTTTGGTCAGGTTCTAAAAGAAGGTCCTGCGGAAGACTACGGTAACCGTGAGAAGATCCTTAAGTTGATGCGTTTCTCTTCTACTCATGCTGATAGCGAAGAGCAGAATGTATCTCTGGATCAGTACATCGAGCGTATGCAGGAAGGTCAGGACAAGATCTACTACGTTGTTGCTGATAACTACAACACAGCGAAAAACAGCCCGCACTTGGAGATCTTCCGTAAGAAAGGTATCGAAGTACTGCTGATGACTGATCGTATTGATGACTGGATGATGAGCCAGCTTCAAAATTACGATGAGAAAGCCTTCCAAGACGTTACTAAAGGTCAGCTAGATCTAGAAGAGACAGCAACAGAAGAAGAGAAGAAAGAGCAGGAAGAAGCGGCTAAAGAACTAGAAGGCCTAGTTGATCGCTTGAAAACTAGTCTAGGTGAAAAAGTTGCCGATGTTCGCATCACGAACCGTCTAACTGATTCTCCAGCATGTCTTGTTCTGGGTGAGCAGGATATGGGTCTTCAGATGCGCCAGATTATGGAAGCAGCAGGTCAGGCAGTGCCAGACACTAAACCAACATTTGAGGTAAACCCTGAGCACCCACTGATCGAAAAATTAGATAAAGAAGCAGACGAAGACCGCTTTGGTGATCTGGCTTCTGTTCTATTCGATCAAGCAGGCCTGGCCGCTGGCGCACAGCTAGATGATCCAGCAAGCTATGTTGCGCGTTTGAACAAACTACTACTTGAGCTAAGTGCTTAATTAAGTAGTTAGGTTCTAAACAAGCGGCTCATATAGAGCCGCTTTTTTGTGGGCGCAATACTCTAGATTAACGGCATGTTTGAAATGTCAGATCTGTAAGGATTGATCTCGTTTACAAATAGCATTGACAGTGGGATTACTTGAACTGCTTCTGCGCGTTATTCCATAGAGGTCATCAGTTACCTCGGTAATTTCAGCAATACACTCAACCCCGTATTGGCGGCAGACTTCTTCAGCTATGACTGTTGGTGCAGCAAAGACCCCATGCCCTTTAGAACCGAAGACTTTAATTAACGCACTGTCATCAATTTGAGCTTTTACATAAGGCCTTATTTGGTGTTCTTCAAACCACTGAATTAGTTGGGCAAACCAGGGGGCATTAATTGCATTGGATAAGAAGGTTTCTTTATCCATACTGATGGGGAAATTCTCGCGTAGCTCGGCTGCTTTTTTAGGCTCTGCAAACAAAGATACGGTCGATGAATCGAGTTTGTAGATGAACAGATTGGAATCTGCATTGTATTCAGGGAGTTCGTCAGTCAGCAACAGATCAATTTTCTTCTGGCTTAACAGTGTTAGCAGTTGAGCGGGGATACCGGTTGTACTATTCAGCGTCACTTCCTGATCAATCTCAAAAACAGGTTCGATCAGGTGATAGGCGATGAGTTTGTGGATGGAGGATGAGATGCCAACGTTTAAGTTAATCGGGCGGTTTTGTGGCTTTTCCTCGAGAAAACGATCTAGTTCCTCTGCGATACTGAACATTTGATCGGCATACCGAGCGACTTGCTTGCCTAAAGGGGTAATTAGTAAGTTTCGGCCTTTTCGCTTGAACAGCAGACCACCAATGGATTCTTCTAGAGAAGAAATTTGGCTGCTTATTGTTTGTGGCGTTAAATCTGCAATCTCACTGGCTTTGGCGATCGAACCTTCCTTAGCGACTAGCCAAAAGAAATAAAGATGACGAAGGTTATACTTACTCATAAATTGGTTTCACCCTTGGTAGTGAACTCAGAGATGATAAGTAAGTATAACCCTCATCAAAATGGGAAGTGCTTAAGAGGTAATGGAATGCTGAACTGTCTTTAACACAGTTGGTTTATGTCTAGATTCAGTTACCTTGTCTTCTTCAACCATGAACAGGTGATAAGCCTCTGGACCAAAAGAATCTAGAGCGGTTAACAGATAAGAGAACTGATCATTTACAGGCTCGCCCGTTCTTTTCACTTTGAAATTAAAACGTTGTGAAGGGATGGAGCTGAGTAGTGGCTCTTCGACCCATAAGCAAAGTGATTGATCCGAAATTACATACTCAAATCGAACGGGTTTAAAGCCTTCTCTTAGGGTCAGAGTTTGGGTTTTGTCAGAGAGTTCTAATGGGTATTTCAAAATGGCTTTCATGACTACACTCCAATGTTCTGATTTCGTTTGGAGTATATTTGCTTAGAATAAATCTGTTTTGAACAGTTTTTATAGGTGTTTTACTTCGAATTATTCGATGAAATGGGGCGGATTTTAGTCTTAATGCATTGTTTTTTGGATGCAGGCGGATGTCTACACTTATTCAAAAATAGACCCGTTTCAGTGCTTTCAGCGTTAGTTCTATGCCTAGCAAGTGACTTCCTCTTTGATTTCAATAGACTGCTTTGAGCGTTGTTCAGTAATCTTAATCTGTTGAATTAGTTCATGGGCAGGTATGGCTCTACTGTAATGCCAGCCTTGGTGCATTTCGATACCGAGTTTATCTAAATGGGCAACTTGGTGTGGTGTTTCTACGCCTTCTGCGATAGTGATTAGATCTAGCTTCTTCGCCAAACTTACAATCATCTCTAATATATGACTATTGATCGAATCAGTCCCTATGGATGCGATAAAGCATTTGTCCGCTTTTAGGTATTTAACCGGTAGTTGGCCGAGGTAATGCAGGCCACAGTAGCCAGTGCCAAAATCATCTATAGCGATTTCGATACCTGCTGCCGTTAGTTTGATAAAGGCTTTCTGGATTCGATCGTCTGCACCATCGACCAATACATCTTCCGTAACTTCTAAAACCAAGTTAGGAATGAGGGTTTTGTAGTGGATTAGTTCTCGTACTGATTTAGCGTCTAGTAGATGATTTGAGGATATATTGATGGTTACTATGAAGTCTGGATGGCTTAGTAGGATAGGGCGTAACTCGTCGTAGCAGTTTTTAAGCTGCTGTGAAGTCATCCTGTTTATAAATCCTTTTTCTTCTGCTTCTGGGATAAAGGTAACAGGGTTTTTTAAGCCTTCAGCTGGATGTTGCCAGCGCATTAATACCTCAACGCCCATGATCTGTTTATCTGAAGCTTTGATCAGTGGCTGATAGAGGTTGAAAAATTCACCATGCTTGATTGCTTTTTTTAGTAAGTGGGCGCTGTCTGATAAATAGACGATAAGGTATTGGAAAAGTAGAGTGAGCAGAAGCCAAACGCTTAAACATAGGGCAATACCTTGTATGCTTAAGTTTCTTTGATCACCAAAGATGATCTGTTTCTCGTCACTTATAACCACGCTTAATTCAGGAAAGGTAATAAGTGGGCTATAGGCGGCAACTTGCTCAAGTCCGTTATCAAATTCAGCTTCCACTACTTTGGGTTGATCTATAGGTAGTCTCAAACCAGATTGAGGCCTGGCATAAGGTCCATTCATAATAATTGGTCGCCCAGTATCGCTATGGATTAGGCCGGTAAAGCCAAGTTCACTAGAGCGGTTCTGTAACTGGTTCTTAAGCCAACTAATTCTGACGAGTGCGTTAACTTCCCCACCTTTTTTCAGACTTCGCGCAAGTACAAAAGCAGGTTGTTTCATATACTCGACATTTACGGGGCCTAGGAAGCGTAAACCGAGTTGGCTAGGGGGAGGTGTGACGAAGATAGGCTTTTCGTGTTTTTTCCAGCTTGTGCAGATTAGCTGACCATCAGCATCAATAATACCCATCTCTACAACAGGGGCGACGTTAAACATAATGCTGCGCATGTCGAATAGGATCTCTTCGCTGCATTGATTGCTAAGTTTTTCTAAATCGATCAGTACGTTGTTAATGATGCTGTAGTTGATATCGAGCCATTCAGACAGTTGTCGAGCTTTGGTTTTTAGATCACGTTGCTGGAGTTGCTTGTGTTGTTCAGCCTGTTCATAGCTTATAAATAGAGTGATAAATAGCGTAATAATTGCGCTGATTAACGCAGGTGCGAGGTATTGCCTGTTCCATATGCGGAGTGTTTGCGTTTTCACAATTAGCTCACTTAATCCCTATAGTGGTTCAACGCTACCATAAATTGTTGTATCACCAAAATTCATCCATCGGATGGAATTTGTTGAAATTTGAACAGACCTTTTAGTCTTTATGCGCTGGATCAAGGATTTTTAATTGAATTTGCTGTTGAATGAAAATTAAAAATTCAGTGAGGTGGATTTATGGGTAAGTTAGTTCAGGGTATCGCTTGTGGCTTGTTGGTAGCTGTTTCTTTCGGAGCACAGGCTGACGGCCAAGCTGTTTACGATAAGCATTGCAAAGGTTGTCATGTGGCAGGTGTAGGTAATGCACCAAAACCTGGTGATAAGGCAGAGTGGGATAAACGTAGTGCGGCTGGCATTGATGCAATGGTTCAGACCGTTATTCAGGGTAAAGGTGCTATGCCAAAAGGCGGCACTTGTACTGACTGTGATGAAGCAACTCTAAAAGAAGCGGTTGAAGTGCTTCTAGCTCAATAATCTAGTGTTGAGCTTTTTCTATCGAAATATGGCAGAGTCTTTTGCTGTATTTCGGTAGAGATTACACAATTCCTCCTTTCCTATCTCTTTTCAATCCTGTTCCTTTTCGTAGTAATTCAGTCTTTTTAATATGAATTATTTATGCCACGCTGTACTGACCTTAGAATATAAGTAATACCTGCACTATTGCTAAAACCGTAAACTGTATATTAGGTTTATTGAAGCTGGATTCGTATGAGGCGTATATGGCTGATTTTATTGATGAAACTCAAGTAGATACATTACTTAAACAGCTCCATCAGTTGCGTGATGAACTAGGTGAGGAAGCTTCTGCGCTCAAGCATGCTGCGGAACCTGTGAATCTCGATCAGCAAGCATTTGGCCGTGTATCTAGAGGTGATGCATTGCAACATCAAAGTATGGCGAAAGCAAACTTGCGTCAGTGCCAAGAGCGCATTCAACTGATCGAAGACGCCTTGCACAAAATAGATAATGAAGAATATGGATTTTGTGAAGGTTGCGGGGAGTTGATTTCATTTGCGAGATTAAGTGCGCGACCTGAGTCCCTATATTGCCTTACTTGCCAGCAGGAACAGGAATCTTAAAGGTATCGTCTGTTTAAAGGTCACGAGTGTTTTGAGTTAAAGAGCCGCTATGTCAGATAAGAATAACGATGCGCCGCAGCTTGATCCGGGTGTCGATGATGCTTGGGTTAGTGTTATCCGAAAAATGGATGAAGCGTATGCTGATCTTGTGCATTCTCAAGTAGAAGTTGAAGAGAAGAATGCCGAACTGCAAGAAAATAAGCAGTTCCTGGATAGTGTTCAGAGCTCTATGAGTGATGTGCTGATTGTTTGTGACCATTTAGGGCAGATACAACAAGTTAACCGCGCTTTAGAGATGTTAACAGGCAAGTTAGGTGAAGAGCTGGTTGGCAATCACTTTACAGATCTAGTTGATCCCCGTTTTTTGCAAAAAGTTAATGGACTGATTAATCAGGTACGGGTTCAGCCTGTGCGTGATTGCGAAATTGAACTGCATGGGGTGGATGGTTCTATACCGCTTTCAATGAATTGCTCACCACGTAAAAATCATCGTGGTCGATTAGTGGGCATGGTGTTAATCGGCCGCCCTTTGGGTGAGCTGCAAAAAGCCTATATCGAACTAAATAGCGCCCATGCCGAGCTTAAGTTGGCTCAAGAGCGTTTGGTGCAATCAGAAAAGATGGCCTCGCTAGGCCGCTTGGTGGCCGGTGTAGCTCATGAGCTGAATAACCCGATCAGTTTTGTCTATGGCAATATGCATGCACTACAGCGCTATACTGATCGATTAAGTCAGTATTTTGATGCAATAAACGAGGGGCAGCCTCGAGACCAGCTCAAAGAGATGCGTGAAGAATTACGTTTAGATAAATTAATTCGTGATCTTAATTCGTTGGTGGCTGGCACTATGGAAGGGGCGGATCGAGTTAAAGAGATCGTTAATGACCTTAAGCAGTTCTCTTCAACTCAAGAGTCTGAGAAAACCTTGTTTGATCTCACGCATGTGATCAGAACGGCGTTGCACTGGATTATTAAAGAGAGCAAACAGCCAGTAGAGGTTGTTGAGCATATCCCATCAGATTTAAAAGCAGTTGGCCACTCTGGGCAGATTCATCAAGTGGTTGTTAACCTTGTTCAAAATGCGGTTGATGCTATGCAAAGTTGTGAGCAGCAATGCTTAACCTTAGAGGCCGAATCATTTAAGGGCAGAGTCGAATTTAAGGTTAGCGATACAGGGCCAGGAGTTTGTGAAGATGATCTATCTCGCTTGTTTGACCCCTTCTTTACTACTAAGCCTGTCGGTCAGGGGACTGGCTTAGGTTTGTCGATTAGTTATGGAATCGTTTCGGAGCACGGCGGTGAACTGCGCATCTTTAACCGTGATGAAGGTGGAGCAATGGCTGTTTTAGTGTTACCAACTGAGGAGGCGAAGGATGTTTAATCTTCTTTGGCTTCAGTCTGCAGGTTGTGGTGGCTGCTCTATGTCGCTCCTGAATGCTGAATCGCCTGATCTAATGTCTACCTTCAAAGCCGCCAATATCAATCTGTTATGGCACCCATCGTTGAGTGAAGAGACTGGTTCAGAAGTAACAGAGCTTTTAGAAAAAATCCTCGCAAATGAACTTAAGTTAGATGCTTTATGTATTGAAGGGGCTGTGCCCAGAGGCCCTGATGGTACGGGCCGCTTTCATATGTTAGGCGGCACTAATACGTCGATGATGACCTGGGTCCAAAAATTAGCACGGAAAGCAAAATATACGATCGCGATTGGCTCTTGCGCGGCCTATGGCGGCATATCAGCAGCAGGCGAGAATATTACAGATGCTGCAGGTTTACAGTTTGAAGGGGAAGTCGCTGGTGGCATTTTAGGGGCTGAATATCGCTCGGTCTCTGGTTTTAATACGATCAATATATCTGGCTGCCCCGTTCATCCTAACTGGGTAACAGAAACCTTAATTAGCTTGGCGTTAGGAGAGCACTCTGAAGAGGCAGTAGATCAATTTGGTCGACCGCGAATGTATGCTGATCATTTGGTGCATCATGGCTGCAGTCGCAATGAATTCTATGAGTACAAAGCCAGTGCGGAAAATCCTGGCGACCTAGGCTGCATGATGGAAAATATGGGTTGCCTTGGCACCCAAGCGCATGCTGATTGTAATACACGCCCTTGGAATGGCGAGGGCTCATGTACCAAAGGAGGCTATGCCTGCATTAATTGCACTGCGCCCGAGTTTGAAGAGCCTATGCATAGTTTTATGCAGACTCCGAAAGTGGCCGGTATTCCGGTCGGGTTGCCTACAGATATGCCCAAAGCTTGGTTTGTCGCTTTGGCCTCTCTTTCGAAAGCGGCGACGCCGGATCGTTTGCGCAAGAATGCGACTTCGGAAACATTGATCTATCCACCCACAGTCCATAAGAGAAAAAGTTAGATATGAGCCGAATAGTTGTGGGTCCTTTCAATCGTGTGGAAGGGGATCTGGAAGTTAGCTTAGATATTGCCAAAGGACAGGTAAATGGGGCGCGAGTGAACTCTCCAATGTTTAGAGGGTTTGAACGGATTATGCATGGGCAAAATCCGATGGATGCGTTGGTGTATACCCCACGTATCTGCGGTATCTGCTCGGTAAGTCAATCAGTCGCTTGCGCCAGAGCATTAGCGGATATGATGCAGCTCGAAATGCCAGAGAATGGCGAGCTAGCGACTAATCTCGTGTTAGCTAACGAAAATATGACGGACCTCCTGACGCACTTTTATCTGTTCTTTATGCCTGATTTTAGTCGTGATATTTATGCAGGTAAGGATTGGTTTGAGGCTGTGAGTAAGCGCTTTAAAGCTAAAACGGGCACAGCAACACGCGTGATGCTACCTGCTCGTGCTGAGTTTCTACATCTGATGGGCTTGATGGCTGGTAAGTGGCCACATACCTTAAGTCTTCAACCAGGTGGGACAACGAAACCAATCGAATCTCAAGAAAGGATTAGGCTCTTAACCATTCTATCTGCGTTTAGAGGCTTTCTTGAAGAGCAGTTATTTGGTGCTGACCTAGAAGAGGTGGGTGAGTTAGATTCTCTATCAGCGCTAGAAAAATGGTACTCAAAAGAGCATTGGAGTCAGAGCGATTTCCGCACGTTCTTGCATTTAAGTGCTGATTTGGAACTGAGCAATTTAGGCCGTAGTACTAATCAATTTTTAAGTTATGGGAATTATCCGCTGCAGGGCAAACCGATGTTTAAACCGGGTGTGAATTTCCATGGGGAAACTGGCGTATTAGCACCAAGTTCTATCACTGAAGACCTAGCATATTCTTGGATGGAATCCGAGCCTGAACCATTACCGCCTCAAGAGGGTAAGACGAACCCGTCGTTAGCTAATGAAGACGCGTACACTTGGTGTAAAGCACCAAGGTTTAATCGCCAAGTCATGGAAGTTGGCGCACTTTCACGTCAGCTTATTAATGGCCATCCACTCATCACTGACCTTATAAACCATTCTGGTGGTAATGTTGAAAATCGTATTATTGCGAGACTGTTGGAATTAGCATTGGTGATCCCTCAGATGCAGAAATGGGCTGCGCAACTGAATCCACAGGCTGATTTTTGTCATCAAGGAAAGTTGCCAAAAGAGGGTTCCGGAGTAGGTATGATTGAGGCTGCTCGAGGAAGTCTAGGACACTGGATCAGTGTTGAAAAAGGTAAGATCAGTAATTATCAAATCATAGCGCCTACGACATGGAATTTCTCACCGAGAGATAGCCAATCCGTGCCGGGAGCTTTAGAACAAGCTTTAGTCGGTGCGCCTGTGCAGGATGGAGAAAAAGAGCCGGTGTCAGTTCAACATATTGTTCGGTCTTTTGATCCTTGTATGGTCTGTACGGTTCATTAGCGATCTTAAATTGTTGTGACTTAGCGTAGTCGCCAGGGGACATGAAAAGGTAAGGAATGCTTAATTTATGAAAGATCGGTCTATTTCGTTAGTACTGGGTAGCGGTGGTGCTAGAGGTCTAGCTCATATAGGTATTATTCATGAACTGGAACAAGCTGGATATAAGATTGAATCGATTTCCGGTTGTTCTATTGGCGCTTTGATTGGTGGGGTATACGCTGCTGGCAAATTAGCTGAATTTGAGGCTTGGGTCCGGGCGATTGATAAGACGGATATTCTAAGTTTACTCGATTTGACTTGGCGATCTGATGGCCTTGTGAAGGGCGATAAGATAATGGACACCTTAGTCCAGTTAGTCGGCGATTGGAAAATTGAAGATCTGCCTATTCGATTTACTGCAATCGCTGCTGATATCGATGATGAAAAAGAGGTTTGGATGAGCTCTGGATCACTTTTTGATGCGATTCGGGCGTCTATTTCTTTACCTATGTTTTTCTCTCCCGTGCCTTACCGTGATTCTTTTCTAGTGGACGGCGGTATTCTAAATCCGGTTCCTATAGCGCCTTGTTTTAATGATCAAACCGATCAAATTGTTGCCGTAAATTTAGGCGGCGCAGTTGAGCACGGTCTCTTTATTGAGGAGAGGCACGAAGAGGAAACGGATCGTAGTTTCAAAGAGCGCGTGCATAGCTTTGTCGAAAAACTATATAAGTCAGATGAAGAGGAAGGTCGCTCATTGAGTATGTACGATGTGGCCCATCAGGCCTTCGATACCATGCAGGGAACTATTGCTAGGCAGAAGCTAGCAGCGTATCCGCCGGATGGCGTAATTGAGATACCTCGAAATGCCTGCGGTATTTTGGAGTTCCATAAAGCTGAGCCACTTATCGAGCTTGGTAAGCAGCGTGCGCGGGCTTTTATTGCGACGCTGGATTAGATCGTTTCTGCCGTTTAATAAAGATAGATAGATCTATTTCGTAAGATTTTCCTAACCACATGACGTAATCACGGTGGTCTTTAAGGTCATCCCCAGTCACTGGGTGAATAAGGACATCTAGATTATCTCTATGGTAATTCAGCCATTGAACAACTTCCGCGAACCGGTTGCCATTAAAACTCAGTTGGCAGCTGCCTGTTGGGTGCGGGCCTACCGGCTTTTGATGAAGCCTACCTGTTTTAACTTCTAACGCTTCGCTCGCTTTTAGTACAAGTGATTCGGCTTCGGCGTAACTGCTTTCATCGAAATAGATATGGGCGTGATAGGCGTTAAACAGTTGCATGGTTCTTCCCTATAAACAAAAAGCGCCCTCATTAAAGGGCGCTTTAAACAGCTGAGTCAGAGATATTAAATCTTGAACTGACTCACTTTCCCATTCAGATCAACAGATAGGCGAGATAATTGCTCGCTGGCTGCTGAGATCTGAGTTGCACCGTCTGCGGATTCTTGCGATGCGTCATTGATAGCAACGAGTGATCGGTTGATCTCTTCGGCTACGCTAGTTTGCTCCTCACTTGCAGAGGCGATATGAGTATTCATATCGGTAATCATACCCACTGCCTCAGAGATGCCCTGTAGTGCATCACCAGCTTCAGATGCTTTGCTACCCGCTTGTTCAGCTTCGCGTTGACTCTGTTCCATTGCTGATACAGCAGTCCGTGTACCGGATTGAAGGCGCTCTATTGCATTTTCAATCTCAGTTGTGGATTGCTGAGTACGCTGTGCTAGTGTTCTAACTTCATCGGCTACTACGGCGAAGCCTCGACCTTGATCACCCGCACGTGCTGCCTCAATCGCTGCGTTGAGTGCTAGCAAGTTGGTTTGTTCAGCGATGTCATTGATTACACCAATGATAGAACCGATGCTCTCACTATCGTTCTCAACGGCAGTAATACGTTCAGATACCTGAGAAACGTTACCTACTAGCGAGTTGGTGGCGGAAACTGCTGCTGATACGATTTCGTTACCTTGTGAAGCTTGCTCAAGCATCATTTTCGCTTGGCTATCCGCATGCTCTGCATTGGTTGCTACGTCTTGAGAAGTGGATACCATCTCATTCATGGCACTTGCCACTTGTTCAATTTCTAGCCGCTGATTATTAATGCTGTGATTAGCTTGTGAGCTGATTGAAGACATCTGTTCTGCAGCAGACGCAAGTTGTTGAGTGGCGTTACCAATATCACCAATTAGTTTACGCTGGTGGCCTAACATTTTATTAAAGTTAGTGCTGATTTCAGTGAGTTCGTCATTGCCTTGTACAGGTACATTGGCGGTTAGATCTGACTGGCTAGCTACTTTATCCATCGAATTGCTTAAAGCATCTAGGGGGGTTTTTACAGAGTGGTAAACTAACTTGCTAAGGATGCCGAGTAGAGCTACAACAGCTACGCCTAAAGCGATCATGATAATGATTGCTGTATCGTAAGCATTGCTAATGGTTTCGCGCTCTTCAGAAGCTACACGTAGCTGAAGGCTAATTAGTTCTGCGATCTTCTCACTGATTGGGTCAATAGTGTCATATAGAGGACCATCGAAATCCTGTAATTGACCGGCAATGTAACCGCTACTCATACCGCTCATAGCTTTTTCGAGGCTATCTAAGGATTGGTTCGCAGCTACAAATAAGGTCTCAGCTTCTTTGGCTAGCTGTTCCTCTTCAGCTGTTAGAGTTGTGGCCATATATTTTTGCCACTTTTCAGAAATCTCAGCTCGTGCGTCTTTAACGCCTTTTAAAGCTTCTTCACCGGTCATGATCCCAGCATTAGCTTTGTTAACCGCGTCGATAACAAAAACCGCATAATCATCTGCGATAAGTTTTAAATCTTCTAGAGGTACCACACGGTCTTCATAGATACGTGCAGCCCCATCGTCGGCCTGTTTTAGCTCATTTAGAGAGGTGGCGATAATGATGGCTACAGCAATAATCGGAAGTATGGATGTAAGAACGAGCTTAGTGCGAATGCTCAAACCGCTTAATAACATTATATGTCCTCATACCTTTCGGTGAGAAAATTATTAGAGCCTTTGAACTTGTATTGTTCAGATCCCTGGCCGGTCCCCCACAGACCAAACAGTAACCTAACTACTGCATACATCCACTGTTACTATAGTTATAGCTGCTCAATGTTTTATTACAACTATTAATTAAAATTATCTTATATTAATTTAGATGTTGATCATTTTTTGTATGATTTATTATAGAAAATGTATGATTTTCATGCGGTTAGTGTGTGATCGATAAAGAAATAAGCGTATGTTGGCCGGTCAAAAAAGTGGATAAGTTTTGATCTAATTTGATAATGGAATTTCCAATAAATTATACTTCCTAAGTTTTAATTCTTTTTCTCTGTTCTACACTAGAAAAGCGCATTACTGTTGTTTAAGGAATACTCAATGGGCATTATTGTTCGAGTGATCTTATTGTACTTTGTCGTTACCTCTGTACACGCCCAAGAACAAATAAGTTTGCAGTTGTTATGGAAGCATCAATTTCAATTCGCTGGCTATTACATGGCGATTGAAAAAGGTTTTTATGCAGAAGAAGGTTTAGATGTTTCATTAAAAGAGTTTGATTTTAGTATTGATTTGGTTGGAGAGGTGACCTCGGGAAAGAGCCAGTTTGGTGTAGGTCGTACCTCGTTGTTGATCGATAAAAACGCTGGTGCAGATGTGGTAGCAATGTTTGCTGCTTATCAACAATCGCCGTTGATGCTCCTTAGTCGAAAAGATTCAGGTATTTTGCTCTCGTCCGATCTAAAAGATCGCAAAATAATGATCACCAATGATGCTAAAAAGGTAGGTGAAATTATTGCGATGCTGTTGCAGGCAGGTATTACGATTTCGGACTTTGAACAGCAGCAACATAGTTACAACGTACAAGATCTTATCGACGGCAAAACGGATGCAATGGCCTCGTATATTTCTAATGAGCCTTATCTAATGGATCAGCAGGGGGTTGAGTACAATATTATCCACCCTAAGGATTACGGTTTTGATATGTACTCAGATATTCTCTTTACCTCTCGAGAATATATTGAACAAAACCCTAAAGTTGTCGATAAATTCTATCGCGCATCTATCAAAGGCTGGATGTATGCCTTTGATAATATTGCTGAAACGGCTCAAGTGATCTTCAATCGCTATAATTCTCAAGGTAAAAGTGTTGAAGCATTAGTCTTTGAAGGGCAGGAGTTGAAAAAAGTTGCTTTTGATAAGGACGGTAATTTTGGCACATTGTCTGTAAATAAATTCAATGAGATGGCCCAAGTTTATCTAATTACTGGCAGTATTTTTCTGGGTTATGATTTTTCCGATTTTGTTTATCGCCCGCCAAGTAATATTTTCCGGTTAAGCCAAGCAGAATTGGACTACATCCAAAATAGAGGCAAGGTGAAGGTTTGTGTTAACCCGAATTGGTATCCCTATGAGTCTTTTCAGAATGGTGGCCACGTAGGGATGGTTGCTGATTATCTTAGATTGATATTTGGTAACTTAAATATTCCTTTTGAGGTTATAGCGACTAAAACGTGGAGTTCTACGATACAGTTTGCAAAAAGTGGTCAGTGTGAAGTCATCGCAGGGGCAATGCAGACCATTAATCGTAGCAGCTATTTAGCTTTTTCCCATCCCTATTTGAGCGTGCCGGCAGTAGTGGCTATGAGGGCGGAGGAAGGGGCAAAGTCATTGCCTAATATGACGGTCGGTGTCGTCGATAAATCTGCATTTCACGACATTCTGCGCGATCGGTATCCTGGTATGACATTAGTGCCAGTTCGAGAAAACCGAGAGGGTATACGTATGCTGCTCTCTGGTGAAATCGATGGTTTTGTTGGAGGGCATACTAGCATTACTCATGTTTTACGCTCTCAACAGATAGAAGGTGTGGTATTGAGTGATCAGCTGCGGGATAACTGGGATATTAGTGTTGCTGTTGGTCAAAGCAGCTCGCCTTATTTAATGAACGCGATTAACAAGTCGATCGCTTCTATATCTTCTGAAGAGCATAAAAATATCTATCGGCGTTGGGCCCAGGTTGAGCACAAGCATTCCGTAGATTACCGATTGCTATGGGGAATCCTTGCTTGTGTTGCTGTATTGGCAGGTGTTGGACTCTACCGTTATCTGCACATGCTTTCTTACAATAAAATGCTTCGGACAATTGCTGAAAAAGATGCGCTTACTGGTATTTTGAGTCGCGGTAAATTGCGAGCTGAACTGGAGGAATTTACTGCATTAGCTGAGCGCCATGACTGGAAGTTGTCTCTAATATTTTTTGATATAGATGACTTTAAAGGGATTAATGATACCTATGGGCATGTTAAAGGCGATAAGGTTTTAACTGAATTAACCATGTTAGTGTCCGGTATGTCACGCAAAACAGATCGTTTTGGACGCTGGGGTGGAGAAGAATTCTTGTTTTTGATGCTGGAGACTGGCCTGCAAGATGCGGGTGATATAGCCGAGAAATTTAGAGAGGCAATAGCCAAATGATTTTGATCTTCCTCAGGCTGTGACAAGTAGTTTTGGGGTTGCTCAGTATGTTAAAGGTGAAAGTATTGAAAGTTGGGTTGGGCGGGCTGATAGTGCTTTGTATCGTGCCAAAGGTGAAGGTAAAAACTGTGTGCGTTTGAGCTAAAAAAGAAAAAGGCCGCTGTTAGTAAAGAGCGGCCTTTTATAAACTACGTTTTCTGCAAATATCAATCGATCAGTTGGTATTCATTACGCAGAATCTCAATAATCTCAGCTTTAGGATTATCAGATTGTTGTAGCTTTTGACCGATGATCTTCTCTGCAATGCCTACATAAGTGTCAGACACTTTCTGGATTAAAGAGGCTGGAAGCTCATTGTCGCGTGCAAGTGCGTAGCGCTCTTCCATACGGTCTTTATTTACTAGAATATCTGAGTCAGGGAAGTGGTTTAGAAGCTCCTGACGGAATACTTCTTTGGAGTTTTCAATCACTTCGCCTTCGCGATAGGCAGGTCCGTCCCAGATACGAGAGGAATCAGGCGTGCCAACTTCATCCATGTAGATAAGCTTTTCATTACCTTCAGCATCAGTGACATAACCAAACTCAAATTTGGTATCTACAAAGATCTGATCAAGCTTGCTTAGTTCACTGCTGATTACTTCAAAGCCTTCTTTCAAAAGCTTTTCATATTGTTCAACATCATCAGCTTGTAGGAACTTGAATGCTTCGAAATTATTGACGATGTCATTACGAGTAATGTTTACATCATCTACCTCGGGTACACCCGGAACACCTTTTAGAATGCCTTTGGTTGATGGTGTGATAAGTAGCTCGGGTAGCTTTTGATCTCTTTCTAGATCTTCAGCGATTTGAATGCCGCAGAACTCGCGCTCACCTTTTGCGTATGCACGCCACATGGAGCCAGTAATGTATTGGCGGCAGATCGCTTCGATCATAATAGGTTTTGCTTTCTGGACAATCCAAACCAGTGGGTGAGGAATATCTAGAATATGGCTGTCAGCAAGCCCGTTTTCGCGGAATCGTTTAAACCAGTGGTTAGATATTGCGTTTAGCGCAGCGCCTTTACCTGGTACGCCTTGCATGCCGCCTTGACCTGTCCAGATGCATTCAAAGGCAGAAATACGGTCACTGATCACCATGACTGCAAGTTCGGCACCTTCGTGAACGTTGTAGCCTTTCTCTTTGATTAGACGTTGGCTGTCTTCTTTAGTCAGCCAGTAAACAGAGCGAACCTTGCCGCTATGAACTGGTAGGTCAGTACGGATGGGAAGATCGTTATTAACAGCCAATACTTTATCAGCAAGACCCATGGAAAATGTCCTGTATCTAGAAATAAATCGTGTAAATGCTTTATGCGAGATAAAGCGTGAAAATCGTTTTGCTACAAACTATCACGTTACATTCATTAGATGCTATTTAGGAATAGCGCTTGGCATCGCGTAGCAGTGAGCTTAAATCTAAACCTTGTATATCAGCGAGTGCTTCCAAATCGTTGGAATTTCGCGGGGGTAGTTTCTTAAGTCGCTCTCGTTCAGCTTTCTTTTGTTCTACTTTCTGTAACAGCTTGTTATGAATGGCGTCCAATTGCTCTGATGAAAGTGAAGCGAGCCGACTGAATAACTCATCTTCAGTCATGTGGGAATTGATCACTCCGAAACAGCAAAAAAATCGAAAGACAGTATAGCAGAACTGGATGTTATACGACCAATAACTTATGTGAAATCCTATTAGTGGAAAGTAAGTTTTCAGTTTTGTTGAAAGTTGAGAGGATTTTTATTGTTTGGCTTTTGGTTTTTGTTTGCCTGTTTGCTTGAGAGTTAGGCGTTACGGGTGTTTTACCCATTATTAATGACTTGGCACATTCTTTGTAAATTGATTCTGCAATAACAAAAATAATTTCAAGACAGAGTCGGGTGTGCTGTAAATGATAGAAGATACGCTCTATCAAGATAAAAATGTGCTTATCCTCGGAATAGGCAATATCCTCTGGGCGGATGAAGGATTTGGTGTACGTTGCGTTGAAACGCTAAATCAAAACTACCGCTTTTCAAATAAAACCAAGTTAATGGATGGTGGTACACAAGGAATTTACCTTGTGCAACATGTTCAAGCCGCTGATGTACTTGTCGTGTTTGATGCCATCGATTATGGCTTGGAGCCGGGTACGTTAAAAGTCATCCATGATGATGATGTGCCTAAGTTTATGGGGGCTAAACAGATGAGCCTCCATCAAACTGGTTTTCAAGAAGTGTTGGCTATGGCTGAGTTTACTGGAAGCTATCCAAAGCACTTACTCCTCATCGGTTGTCAGCCTGTTGAATTAGAAGACTTTGGCGGCAGTTTGCGTGAATCTGTTCGCGTTCAAATTGAGCCTGCCATTCAGATTGCTTTGGCTTACCTTAAAAAATTAGGTGTTGAGCCAATTGGTGATAACTGCACTCCTGAAGAGTTAGCCCCAGGTGAGTTGGGGTTGAATTCGTATGAAGGTGGTCGTCCATCTGAATATGAAGCTTTTCGGCAGGGTGATCCACGATTTATTAAATCGACCGAAGGTACCAGTTAATGTGCCTTGGCATACCAATGAGAATTGTATGCTGTGATGGATTATCGGCGGAGTGTGAAAATGGGGATCAGATTGAGAGAGTCGATCTATCTCTATTAGGTGAACAGCCTACTGGAACTTGGGTTTTGGTTTTCCTTGGTGCTGCTAGAGAAGTATTGAGCGAGCAGCGAGCAGCCGAAGTTCGAAATGCACTCATTGCAGTTCAATCCATCATGCAAGGTGATGCTGCCGATGTTGATCGGTTGTTTTCTGATTTGATTGAACAGCCGCCGCAGTTGCCACCGCATCTTCAGAATAATAACTAAGAGAGCTGGATATGACTTCTCCACTGATAGAACAGTTGATTGAAGAAAAGGGCTACCCGCTTCTGAACGAAGATAACTTCAATAGCTTCATTAAAGATCAAGAATTCACCGTTTTGTTTTGTACAGAGCAGGCTCATCGTTTTCCAGAAAGTAATGATGTAGCTGTGATATTGCCTGAATTGGTAAAGCGATTCCCCAAATTATCACCAGCGATTGTGGCACCTGAATATGAAAAAAAGGTGCAAGGGCGTTACAACTTTACCGTATGGCCTTCATTAGTGTTTTTAAAAGAAGGGCGTTATTTAGGGACGATCAGTAAGGTTCAAGATTGGGATATCTATCTTGCAGAAATCCCGAGTATTCTAGCCTTAGAACCTCGTCGCGATCCAGGTATTGGCATACCAGTGGTGGTTAACCCTGTTCAATCCGCTTGTGGTCAGTAAAAGGTGAGTAATATGGAAAACAATGGTATCCCTCTAGTAAATGTTCCAATGGGGCCGGGTAGCCAAGATGAAGGCGAAATGGTTTTGGACTATATGAAAATGCCTTCGGAAATGGATAGTTATGATATTCCCATCCTGCCTGAACCCGAGCAGGCCTCTGAGTGCCCTCAAGCACTGGCTGTATTAGAGCAACTGCAACATCACCTTAAAACTTATCGTATTGGTAATGAACCTCCCGTAATGTTGCTATCAGCGCTCCCCGAGCCTGATTTAGATCTGATAAACCAGATTCTGGGTGAAGGTGAAGTAAGTTTGACCTTATCGGGTGAGACCGAAGTTAAAGCGCAAGAAACCGTTTTAGCAGGTGTATGGCGCTTAAGGGAATTCGATAAAAACGGCGATGTTGTACGTGAATCTATTGAAGTTGCTGATGTGCCAGGTGTCAGCCGTGAGCAAGCTTTTCAATCAGGTCAGCCTTTGAATACTGAGCAGTTGCAGATTCCAGAAGGTGTGTTGAATGCTCCATCTGTACTAATTGAGATTGGTGAGGCTTCGACAGTCTACAGTATGCAAACTGAAAAACCTGAAGCGCCACATGTTATCAATCTATCACTTCTGCCATTCTCGCCCCAGGATCATACCTATCTGGATCAAGTGGTAGGACAAGGGCCAGTTACAATTCTATCTCGAGGTTATGGGAACTGTCGTATTACCTCAACTCAGGTTGATGGTTTATGGCGAGTGCAGTATTTCAATAGTACAGATCAACTGATTTTAGATACGTTAGAGATCACTGATATCCCTCTAGTAGCTTGTGCAGCGCCAGAAGATCTAAATGATTCTTATGAACGCTTGATCGAGATTCGTGAGGTTCTGGTATGACGAGCTATCAAGGTTTTGAAGGCAGTTATTTAGGTGATAGCGATCGCATAGACAATGATGCACGTTTAGAGTGCAAAATTTGCTGGCATGTTTACGACCCTGCGGAAGGGGATAATGTATGGCAAATCCCTGCTGGAACGCCTTTTAGCCAACTGCCAGATCATTGGCGCTGCCCCGAATGTGATGGCGAAAAAGATCAATTTATGGTCGTGGAAGGATAAAGTGAATTTCTTTCAACAGCTAAAAGCGAATTACGAACAGGTCGCGATCACGATGGCAGAGCTGGAGTTTTATAACCCCGCTTTGCAAGTTGAAGTTGTTGAAGGTGCTGTTTCAGAAGCGAGTAAGTTAGCTGTACTGATCACCCCTTGGTGTATGAACCTGATTCTGCTCTCTGAAGAAAATACAGAATATGATCAGGCTCAAGTGGGGAGCAAAAAGATAGTATTACTACCTTCGGGTAGCTATGAATTTTTGTATGCTGGAAGTGAAGTATTAGGAGCTTATGGTAGCTGCTCATTGTTTTCTCCAATGTTTGAGTTTGAAGATCAAGAAACTGCAGTTTTAACAGCGAAAGAAGTTCTGAAGGCTGTGTTAGAAGTTGAAAATTGTGGTAAGACAGATCTGCAATTAGCTAAAGAAACTCAACAAAGAGAGCGGGAAGAGAAAGCACTGAAGGCTACTGCTGATAACCACAAAACTAAAGATGGCTTAAGTCGGCGTAAATTTATTACAGCTGCCTTAACTGATGAGCGTTAGGTGATTTTATGGACGCGAGCATAAATCTTGCTGGTAAGATCAATGTCGGGGTGGATTATCTTGATGGTTATATCCGAAAGGTAAATGTGCAATCCTCGCGCCCGACAGAATTAACGCGTTTACTGGAAGGCAAAAGTCCCGATGAAGTTATACAGAGGGTTCCATTACTTTACAGCCTTTGTAGTTGTGCTCAGACCATCGCTGCGTTGATGGCGATTGAGTCTGCTCAAGGAAGGCTACCAGATTTGCAAGTATTACAAGCAAGAAAACTGCTACTTCTTGCTGAGACTACCAAAGAGCTTGGTTTACGTTTAGGGCGCGATTGGCTAGATAGCGCTAATCTGCTGAATTTACCTGAACTCTTAAATTGGTTTGCAGACTTTAGAACACAGCTTGCTTGGTGTTTGCAGATAAATCCCAGTGTTCCGGAAAAGCGTTTTCCGCTACCGCGTTTTATCAGTGAGCTTGAAGGAATGTTGAAAAATATTACCGGGCCTGATGAATTGCAGTTTAAAGAAGCTGTCTATGTGCAAAGCCAGACGCACCCGATCGGAAAAGCGGTTGCAGATCTGAGTGATAAATATGATGGCATTAGCTTAGGACCAGCTTGCCCTGAAATGGATCTGTCGAGTGACTATTTGGATTGGCAACTAAGCCTGAGAGGCCAAAGTTTCTGTGCCTTACCTCAAGGTGAAGGTGGTTGTTTCGAAACTAGCATCTGGACACGAAATTGTAAGCGTTCGATGATTAAAGAATCGAACCTACTTACGATTAATCCCATTGCTCAGAGGTTTTTGGCATTGTTGTTAGAGTTAAAAGCGATGCCTCATCGACTGCTACAAGTAGATGATGAAGAGTTGATTAGATCTGATAAGCCTGGTTTCGCTTGGGTGGAAGCGGCAAGAGGGGCTCTGATTCATCGAGTGACCATGACGATAAATCCCAATGGTGATGAGCAGATCAGTCAGTATCGGATTATTGCGCCAACGGAGTGGAATTTTCATCCACAAGGAACTCTTGTCAGTATGTTAGAAGGGGTAAAGGTCCCTGAAGATAAAGCAGCGGATTTAGTGGGTAAACTAATATTATCAGTAGATCCTTGTGTCGCTTATGAAGTTGAGGTCAATTAATCGTGCATGAGATGTCGATTGCAGAAGGCATTGTCCAAGTGCTGGAAGATCAAGCCAAAGAACAACAGTATGATCGAGTTAAAACTGTTTGGCTGGAGCTTGGCCCATTATCAATGATAGAAACAGAAGCGTTAACGTTTTGCTTTGAAGCGGTAACGCGCAGCACCCTAGCTGAGGGAGCTGAACTAAAAATAATAAAGATACCCGGTGAGGCATTCTGTATGCAGTGCTTGAAAAACGTTCCAATTAGTCAACGCTATGACAGCTGTCCGGAGTGCGGCAGCTACCAACTTCAGGTCGTCCAAGGGGACGAGATGCGAATTAAAGAGTTGGAGGTGGAATAATGTGTACGGTTTGCGGTTGCGGTGAAGGTAATGTAAAGATCGAAGGTCAGCATACACATGCGCATTCTCATCACGAGGGCGCTCATCATGATCATTCTCATAGCGAGCATACGCATCATCACGGGCATGATGACAATGTTATAGAGAAACAAGGTGAGGATCTGCATTTTGGTAAAGGTCCTGCTCATGCCCATGTGGCGGGTATGAGCCAAAGCCGAATGGTACAGATCGAGCAGGATATTTTAGGTAAGAACGATCGTTACGCTCAGATCAATCGCGCCCGTTTTGAAGCGCAAAGCCTGTTTGTATTAAACCTAGTCTCTAGTCCGGGGTCAGGTAAAACTACACTTTTAACCGAAACCATCAATCGCTTAAAAGAATCGCGTAAAGTAGCAGTGATTGAAGGTGATCAGCAAACGGCAAATGATGCTGATCGTATTCGAGAAACAGGCGTACCGGCAGTACAGGTAAATACGGGTAAAGGCTGCCATTTAGATGCTCATATGGTGGGTCATGCTTTAGATAACTTGGACGACCTTCAAGGTGGCTTTCTATTTATAGAGAATGTCGGCAACCTTGTTTGCCCAGCAGCATTTGATCTTGGTGAAGCGCATAAGATTGCTATTTTGTCTGTGACCGAGGGTGAAGATAAACCACTCAAGTATCCAGATATGTTCCATGCTGCAGATATTATGATTCTAAATAAGACGGATCTGCTGCCTCATTTAGATTTTGATGTGGATAAATGTATTGAATTTGCTCGTCAAGTAAATCCAGACATTAAGGTATTGAAGCTATCCGCTAAATCCGGTGAAGGAATGCAGGAGTGGCAGGACTGGTTAGAGCAAAACCGAAAAGGGATGATTCAAACACGGATTGATCAGCTAAAGTCTGAAATCCAGCAGTTTGAGGCCCTTCTCTAATGCCGACTCGAAAACGACCCTTAATATTGTGTGTAGATGATGAGGTACGTTCTTTAGAAACTTTAGAGCGTACCTTAGATGAAGAATTTGATGTTCTGACAGCGACAGGTGCGGATCAGGCGTTTCATCTGCTAGAGCAACATACATTTCATGCCATTCTCTGTGATCAGCGTATGCCAGGGAAGACCGGTGTAGAGTTTTTAACTGAGGTTCGTGAGCGTTGGCCGCAAACGGCACGACTAATCCTATCCGGTTACACTGATTCTGAAGATATCATTAAAGGCTTAAATGAAGCCGGAATCTTGCAGTACATCACTAAACCTTGGCACCCAGACAACCTTCTGCTTATTCTTCGTGGAGCTTGTCGTCTGTATGAATTACAGAATGAAAATGAACTACTGTCGATGGAGATGCGTCACTCCGCTTCTCAAGTAGAGCAAAATGTTAAAGAGAAAAAACAGCATCTCAAACAGACTTACCAATTGGATGAAATTCGCAGACATTCGACGAGTCCATTAAACGACCTGTGTGAACAGGCCGCGAAAATCGCTCCTTATGATGTCTCGGTATTGGTCACAGGCCCTTCTGGTGCAGGTAAAGAATTGTTTGCTCGCGCGCTTCATTACAACAGCTTACGAGCAGAGCGCCCTTTTGTAGTGGAAAACTGTGGTGCTATGCCGGATGAGTTGTTAGCTTCTGAGTTATTTGGTCATAAGAAGGGCTCGTTTACGGGGGCGATTACAGATCATGTTGGTTTGTTTGAACGCGCTGATGGCGGCACGATTTTTCTAGATGAGATCGGTGAAATTAGCCCCGCTTTTCAGGTGAAATTGTTACGTGTTCTACAGGAACGAGAAGTTCGTCGCCTAGGCGAACACCAGCGTAGAAAGGTTAATGTCCGTGTAGTGGCTTCTACCAATAGAGACTTGGAAGAGGAGGTTCGAGCGGGCCGATTTCGACAGGATCTATACTTCCGCTTAGCTGAAGTGACCCTTGAGTTACCCGCATTAGAACGTCGTGCAATGGATATTCCGGTGCTTGCTGAGGACTTTTTAGCCAAGTCTGTGCAAGAGTTTGATAAGCCTGCAAAAGGTTTTACAGAAGAAGCGTTAGATTGTATGCGTCGTTATTGCTGGCCGGGTAACGTTAGGGAGCTACAGAACGAAATTCGTCGCATGTTGGTGTTAGCGGAAGAGGAATGGTTATCTGCAGATCTATTGAGCCCTCGGGTGTTGAGAGCGGCTCCAGTTGAAGAGACTGCAGAAACAGAAGTGCTCGCATGCTTGGATGGCACATTAAAAGAGCGCATCGAAACCTTGGAAAAACGAATTCTAAGGGAAACACTTATTCGTCATCGTTGGAATAAAAGTCAGGCTTCAAGGGAGCTTGGATTGTCCCGAGTTGGACTTCGCTCCAAGCTGGAACGTTATGGTCTGAATAAAGATTTCCATTAAAAGATCAGAGCATGAGTATGGCAGTTTCAGCGTTGCATATAGAGATTCGAGGTCAGGTCCAAGGGGTTGGTTTTCGTCCCTTTGTGTATAACCTCGCGCAACGCTTTGGGGTGATCGGATCTGTGGCGAATGGCCCAAAAGGAGTGAGTATCTTTGCTCAAGCCGATAAACTTCAACTTGATCAGTTTGTTTCTCAGTTGGCGTCTGAGCAACCTTCGATGTCAGAGATAGAATCTCTAAATGTTACCTCTATTGCAGTAGAACCAGGTCTGACCCAGTTTAAAATCATTCAGAGTGAGCAGGGAGATCTCGATCTTTCTGTTACACCGGACGCTGCTGTATGTCAGGACTGTTTAAG
Organism: Neptuniibacter sp. QD34_54; assembly: GCF_047778055.1. GTDB lineage: Bacteria > Pseudomonadota > Gammaproteobacteria > Pseudomonadales > Balneatricaceae > Neptuniibacter. The sequence continues at coordinate 1,193,194 of NZ_CP180546.1, forward strand.
TGAGCTGTTCGATCCAAACAATCGCCGCTATCTATACCCGTTTATTAATTGTACTCACTGCGGCCCCCGCTACAGTCTAATCACAGCTTTGCCTTATGATCGTCCGAATACCACCATGGCAAAGTTTCAGCTGTGTCATCGTTGTGATTCGGAATATACCGATCCTGTGGATAGACGATTCCATGCCCAGCCTACTGCATGTGATGAATGTGGCCCGCAACTCAGCTTTTATTCTGACGATGGGCAACAATTGCAGTGTGATGATCCAGTTGCGCAAACAATTGAATTGATCCAACAGGGCAATATAGTTGCGATAAAAGGTGTGGGAGGTTTTCATCTAGCTTGCGATGCTCGAAACCCAGAAGCAGTTAGACGGTTACGAGAGCGTAAACATCGCGATGAAAAGCCTTTAGCAGTCATGGCGGCTAACCCTGGATCTTTGCAGTCCTATGTTGAGCTAACGGATCAACGGGTACAAAGACTCAAAGCGATGGATGCTCCTATCTGCCTTGTACCAAAAAAACAAAACTCTGATTCATTACCTGAAGAGTTAGCACCTGATCAAGCGTGGCTAGGTGTGATGCTACCTCATTCGCCTCTACATTATTTGCTGTTTTACAAAGCTGCAGGCAGCCCAGACGGAATTCAATGGCTCGCGGAAAAACAGGATCTACTCTTGGTAATGACCAGCGCAAACCGCAGTGGCAACCCTCAAGTAATCGACAACGCAGAAGCGCTAACTCAACTGCAGGGGATAGCTGATGGCTATCTGATGCATGACCGTGATATTCACACCCGTTGCGATGATTCTGTAGTGTCGATGTTTGCTGAACAAGGTGGTGAGCTGGTTAGGCGTGGCCGTGGATTGTCGCCGCAATATATTAAGTTACCTTTCGAAGCTGATGCGCAGTTACCTTCTGTTTTGGCGGTTGGCGCATATTTTAAAAATACGATCTGCTTAACCAAAGGCAATCGAGCATACGTATCGCAGCATATAGGTGATCTTGATAACCCTGAGTGTTGCCGCCAGCTCAATCATACCGTCGAGCAATTAAGCGCTATGTTGGACATCAAACCTGAACTCGTGGTTGCTGACCTGCATTCTGAGTTTTACAGCACGGGGTTTGCGCAACGTTTTAGCAAGCAGCATCAGATCCCTATGTTGAAGGTACAGCATCATCACGCTCATATTGCTGCAGTTGTAGCAGAGCATGGCATTAAAGAGCCTGTCATTGGTTTAGCCCTAGATGGTTTGGGCTTGGGTGATGACGGTACGCTATGGGGCGGAGACTTATTTAAGGTTCATAAAGCTGATTATCAGCGCCTATCCAGTTTGAACCCAATTCCTCTGCCGGGAGGAGATAGTGCAGCAAAAGAGCCATGGCGGGTAGCTTCAGGTGTATTGTTTCAGTTAGATCGAGCAGAGCAGATTGAAGAACGTTTTGGTGATCACAAAGCGGCTGCAATGATCAGCCAGCTGTTACAGAAAAATATTAATACGCCAATGACCACAAGTGCAGGGCGTGTATTTGATGCTGTCGCTGCTTTATTGGGACTGAAAGAGAAAAATAGCTACGAGGCGCAAGCAGCCATGGCGCTTGAATCCGCAGCTTATCGTTACCTTAAATTACAGCCATGGCCGAACGAATCATTACTGATTGATACGAAGCAGTCTCCTTTAAATTTAGAGCCATTATTTGCCCGTCTGCTTGATTGTGAGGATCAAGGGTATGGTGCAGCCTTGTTTCATCAGCAGCTAATTACAGCGTTATCTCGCTGGGTGGCTGATAGCGCAGTAAAAGAAGGGATCAATAAAGTTGTCTTAGCGGGAGGCTGTTTTTTAAATCAGCTCCTGCTTCAAGGAATTACCGAGCAGTTAGAAGCTCAAGATTTACAAGTCGTTACGGCTCGAAAACTGCCATGTAATGACGGTTCTATATCGCTAGGGCAAGCGCAGATCGCGTTAGAAAGAGCTAACTTGGCTCGTCAAAACATGCATAAGAACGACAAGAACAAGAACAAGAACAAGAACAAGAACAAGAACAAGAACAAGAACAAGAACAAGAACAAGAACAAGAACAAGAACAAGAACAAGAACAAGAACAAGAACAAGAACAAGAACAAGAACAATGAGAGAGAGTCGCTATGTGTTTAGCCATCCCTGTTCGTATTGAAGAAATTATTGATACCGAGTCTGCAATTGCAGATATAGGTGGGGTGAGAAAAGAGATCAATATAGCGCTGATTGCCGATCTGGCCGTAGGAGACTACGTCATCATGCACGTAGGCTATGCGCTTAATAAGATAGATCCAGAAGAAGCTGCGAGAACCCTAGCGTTGTTTGCAGAGTTAGACGAACTTGAGCAGCAACAAGCGATAGAGGCATCACAATGAAGTATGTTGATGAATATCGCGATGGCGCACTAGCTCAAGAGATTGCAGCCAAGATTAGTAAAGAGGTCGATCCTGATCGGGATTATCACTTTATGGAGTTTTGTGGCGGTCATACCCATGCGATCTTCCGTTATGGAATTCCTGATCTGCTACCTAGCAATGTGAAAATGATCCACGGCCCAGGTTGCCCGGTGTGCGTTTTGCCGATTAATCGTTTGGATTCAGCTATCGAATTGGCGGTTACTCATAAAGTTATTCTCTGTTCTTATGGCGATATGCTGCGCGTGCCGGGGTCGCGTAAACGTAGTTTGCTAAAAGCTAAAGCGGAGGGTGCGGATGTACGGATGGTGTATTCCTGTATGGATGCGCTGCGTATTGCGCAAGATAATCCAGACCGAGAGGTAGTGTTCTTTGCCATAGGTTTTGAAACTACAACACCGCCGACCGCTTTGGTGATTAGACAGGCACAAAAGCTTGGTTTGAAGAACTTTACCGTCTTTTGTAATCACGTTCTGACCCCTGCTGCTATCAGTAATATATTGGAATCTCCAGAGGTTAGAGAACTGGGCATTCTGCGCTTAGATGGTTTTGTTGGACCGGCTCATGTAAGTACCGTGATTGGTTCACAGCCTTATTACTATTTTGCCGAAGAGTATCAAAAGCCTGTGGTCATAGCGGGGTTTGAGCCGCTGGATGTGTTGCAGGCGATCTTAATGTTAGTAAGGCAGGTTAACGATGGTCGTGCGGAGATTGAGAATGAATTTTCCCGCGCAGTGACTTATGAAGGCAATGTTCAAGCGAAATCCATCGTGGCAGATACCTTTGAACTACGTCGCTCATTTGAATGGAGAGGCCTCGGTGTTGTGCCTTATAGCGCTTTGCGTATTAAAGATGCCTTTGCCGAATTTGATGCTGAAAAGCGTTTTACGGTTGAGTATCGCAGCACACGAGAAAACAAAGCTTGTGAATGCGGTGCAATCTTACGCGGCGTTAAATCCCCTCGGGATTGCACTTTGTTTGGCGATCCTTGTACACCAGAGAACCCTTTAGGGTCTTGTATGGTATCCAGTGAAGGTGCTTGTGCGGCTTATTACAGCTACGGTCGTTACCAAGAAAATACCTTCGCATCTGATAAAACCCACCCCGCAGCCTGATTTAGAGAGTTTTTCATGAGTACACAAACGATTTATACATCAGAGCTCGATCTGGTTAAGGGCAAGGTAGAGATGGCCCATGGTAGTGGTGGCAAGGCGATGGCCCAGTTGATTGATCAGCTGTTCCTACAAGCGTTTTCAAACCCTTGGCTAGAGCAGATGAATGATCAGGCAAGTTTTAGTTTGCCTGCCGGTAAAGTAGTGATGGCGACGGATAGTCATGTGATCTCACCGCTGTTTTTCCCCGGTGGTGATATAGGCTCGTTATCTGTTCATGGAACGGTTAACGATGTCGCTATGTCCGGCGCAACGCCTAAATATCTTTCAGCAGGTTTTATCTTGGAAGAGGGCTTCCCATTGGCGGATCTGAAGACCATCGTAGATTCGATGGCTAAGGCTGCTGAAGAGGTTGGGGTTGCTATAGTGACCGGTGATACCAAGGTGGTTGAGCGGGGCAAAGGCGATGGCTGTTTTATCAATACAACCGGTGTTGGCGTAATTGAGGGCGGATTGGATTTTGGCGCTAACCAAGTGAAACCGGGAGATAAAATATTAGTGTCCGGTACCTTGGGAGATCATGGCGTTGCCATTATGTCTTTGCGTGAAAATCTAACGTTTGAGACGACGATTGAATCGGATTCTCAAGCGCTGCATGACCTTGTTGCTGATATGGTTGAGGCTGTGCCAGAGATCCATTGCCTTCGCGATCCTACGCGTGGAGGTCTATCTGCCACACTGAACGAGATCGCTCAGCAGGCCCGAGTGGGTATGCAAATCTATGAAGCGCAACTGCCGGTGAAAGCACAAGTTCAAGCAGCCTGTGAATTCCTAGGACTAGATCCGTTGTTTGTTGCCAATGAAGGTAAGCTGGTGGCTTTCTGCCCGGCAGATAAGGCGGAGCAGTTGTTAGAGGTGATGAAGGCACACCCTAAAGGACAAGAGGCCTCGATTGTGGGTGAAGTGACCGATGATCCATTGAGCTTTGTGCAGATGCAGACTGCCTTTGGTGGTAACCGTATGGTGGATTGGATCAATGGTGAACAGCTACCGAGGATCTGTTAATGCGTATCTTATTTCTAACCCACAGTTTTAATAGTCTGACTCAACGTTTGTTTGTTGAGTTACGCAGAGACGGTCACGACGTCTCTATCGAATTTGATATTAACGATGCAGTAGCAGAACAGGCGGTGGAGTTGTTTAAGCCTGAGCTCATTATTGCACCGTTTTTGAAACGAGCGATTCCCGAATCTATCTGGTCTCAGCATCGCTGTATTATCGTTCATCCGGGTATCAAAGGTGATCGAGGTCCTTCGTCTGTTGACTGGGCCATATTGAATCAAGAAACCTCTTGGGGTGTGACGTGCCTAGAAGCTAATGCAGAGATGGATGCAGGCGATATCTGGGCGTCAGTCGAGTTTCCAATGCGAGAGGCGAGCAAAAGCAGCCTTTATCGGAATGAGATTAGTGATGCAGCAGTGACTGCAGTAAAACAAACGCTGGAACGTATTCTATCGGGTGATTTCAAGCCGCAAAAACTGGATTATGATCAGCCTGATATCCTGGGTCAGTGGAACTGTTTGATGGCACAATGTGATCGCATGATCGATTGGCAAAACGATTCCACTCAAGAGATCTTAATAAAGATCAGAGCAGCGGATTCAGCGCCCGGTGTGCAGGATCGAATCGGTGGGCAGGATTACTACCTTTTTAACGCCTATGCAGAACAAGCGCTAGGGCAAGAGCAGGCTGATGCGGGTTCTATCCTCGCTACTCGAGACGGTGCGATCTGTCTGAAAACCCGTGATGCTGCAGTGTGGGTGACTCATCTAAAACGCGTTAACCCAGAAGAAAGTGAATTCAACTTTAAACTGCCTGCGACTCACTTTTTAGCGAAGCAGCTTGCTTCAGCACCTCATGAGCAACGCGTGCCAGAATTGCCATTAGCACCTGAAACTACGCCTAATGGTGCAACGTGGCAGGAGATTCGGTACCGCCAAGAAGGCGATGTAGGCTATCTCTATTTTGATTTTTACAATGGCGCTATGGATAGCGATCAATGCAAGCGTTTACAACAAGCGGTGGCCTACGCAAAAGCCCAGCCAATCAAAGTGTTGGTGCTCATGGGAGGAGAGGAGTTTTGGTCGAACGGTATTCACCTAAACCAGATCGAAGCAGCCGAGAGTCCCGCAGAAGAGTCCTGGCGCAATATCAATGCGATGAACGACCTCTGTTTAGAGATCATCAACTCTCCTAACCAATTAACCATGGTTGCTATGCAAGGCAATGCTGGAGCCGGTGGTGTCTTTCTAGCTTTAGCCGCTGATCAAGTGGTGGCCCGCAGTAATATTGTGCTTAACCCCCACTACAAGTCCATGGGTAATCTGTATGGCTCGGAATATTGGACCTACCTCTTACCTAAACGAGTCGGTGATGAACAAGCGCAGCAATTGATGCAAAATCGCTTACCGGTATCGGCTACAGAGGCTGAACAAAGCGGGTTAATTGATGCTTGTATCAATGAGAGCAGGGAAGGCTTTTTAGACCGCATTAAGGCTGATGCTAAGTATCTGGCTACATCCGTTGAATATGCGCAGCGTTTGGCCCTAAAGAACTTGCAGCGTCAACAAGATGAGCTGCAAAAGCCATTACAGCAATACCGTGACGAAGAGCTAAACCAGATGAAGCTTAACTTCTTTGGTTTTGACCCTAGCTACCATGTCGTTCGCTACCACTTTGTGGAAAAGCTACCCAAGGCTCGCACGCCAGCTTATCTTGCGAGCCATCGGGTGGTTAGTGGTTAAACGCCAGTTTATTTGGATTGGGGCCGCGATTTTTCACTACACAATTAGAACAATGGCTCTTTGCTGTGCAGTGGGAGGCTAAATCTTCTAGCTCCAAGAGTAGGTCTTCAACCTTAGATAGGATTTCCGTGTTAACCCTGTGTTCAATACGGTATTGGCGGGTAAAGTCATGTACTTCACCAAACTTAAACGTAATCGGTTGAGTTTTAATTTTACAGGTATGAAGCGTAAAGTTTACTTGATTGCTGCTGATCAGTATTTCGGCTTCAACAGCTGGAAGGCCACAAAAACTAAAGCCTTTGTTGTCTAGGGTATTAAGAATAGCCTGAGTAAAAGGTGCGCAGATTTCGTTATCTGTTGCGCCTAAACTAGTAATGAAAATACTCATAATAGACATCCTGTCTTAAGAGGAAGGAGTCGCTTTATGGTATGTAAAGCACCTTGTATAAGATGCTTTGTATACCACTTGTATTTTAGCTAAGCATTAGAAGGCTCTAAACTACGAGTTTTGTTAGTTTAGAGTTTATTTGAAATAGCATTGATCTGAGTGCTTAAGATGTAGCGACTTTTTGGCTTTCTATGGCCCAAGTAATCGCTTCTGATTGAGCTTGCAGCAGTGTGTGCTCATCGACATGCCCCGAGAGATTGCTCCACTCATAACGAGTAAAGTTAATCACATCATTCAGCATCAAGCCGAGATTTCCTTTTCGATCTACCAGCGCCACTTTGGCTTCGTCGTTTAATGGAATATGTTCAGGCAGGATTTCCATTGGGATAGAGAAAAGAGCATCTGCACCCGACAGGATTCCAATGAGAAATGCGAGGCCTGGTTCGGTACTGTATTGAGGCGCGATATGCTCACACATCTTAGATCTAATCAGCAGTTCCCGGCATAATTCGTCAGGGACAGCTAAAGTACCTGATAGAGACACTATAACTGCCCAACGCTTCAATTCATTTAAGCCGAGCATTACCACAGCTTCACTGAGAGTTGAGATAGAGCGTTGTAAAGAGAAGGTAGCAGAATTAACGATCTTCAGAAGTTTTACTGCAAGTCGAGGATCTTTGGCAATGATCTCTTCTAGACCTTCTGGAGTTGCATCTGGATTATTTAGTTCGGCAAGTAATTGGATTATGGTTAATTCATTTCCACTTATGCGTTTTCCTTCAATACGTTCAGGAAATGCAAAGAAGTACCCTTGAAATAGTTGGAAGCCTAATTTTTTAAAGCGATGGAATTCGTTAAGAGTTTCCACCTTTTCTGCAAGCAAAGTCAGATTGTAAGGTGCCAGATGTTCCATTGTGCGGAAAAGGTTTTTCCCTTTGGTTTCAAGAACATCAATTTTTACAATATCGACTACATCCATTAAAGGCTTATAATCTTCGCTCCAAGTAAAATCATCTAAGGCAATTTTAAAGCCTTTCTCTGATAGCCCTCGAATCTGTTCAATGGTTTTAGCATTAATTGGAACATCTTCTATTATTTCTAAAACAACGTTATCTGCTGCAAAGCTTGGAAGTTCCTCCGAAAGCAGTTCCTCATTGATATTCATAAAAGCTGGAAGGACGCGTTGAGCACCTCTCTGGATAATTCCGGTATACGCGTTAAGGAGGACTTCACAGGTAGCGGCGGTGCCATCAAATAGCTCCCCGGGAGGGCAACCATTTGGATCTCGATAAAGAAGTTCATAACCAACCGTTTCACAGTTGGCGTTGAGGATTGGTTGTCTTGCTAACAGAGTTTGCTCTAACACCTAGGCACCTCGTACAACAATCAATTAGATAGTAGTTTCGAACTAACTAACTGACATAGTAGCGGAATTAACAAGTATGACTAGTGGTTTTAAGCCCGTTAGGTAAAAAAAAACCGGGCATAAGCCCGGTTTTTTTAGAAGGTTATCACTTACTTAGTGATCGCCTGAAGTTCAGCCATTGCTGCTTCGCGAGTTTCGTTTGCGATTGCAGTGAAAGCTTCGCCTTGACCTTTTAGAAGTTCGAATAGAGCTTTGTTAGCTTCCATGTTGAACTTGATTAGTTCTTCAGGAGTTTTTAGCTCTTTTGCTTTCTCAGCTTCGCCCTGGAAGAAAGAAGTTAGTTCTTCACCAGATTTTTTCTGCTGTTCGATAGATTTAGTGATCGCAGCAGCCTGAAGGTTCATCAGAGACTGAACGGCATCGAAAGATTTCTGGAAATCAACAGTATTAGTCATGATAGTTCTCTCTAAAAATTAATTTGTTGCACTGCACAATATGAGGCTCATTGTAGCTTGATTTTTGATCAAGTCAACACTTTTTTGTGCAGTGCACAAAAAATGTTTTAACTATATATTCCTAAACATAGAGTTTGGTTATGACAGAATGATGTCTGGACGTTAAGAGGACGAATTGGTCTAATTGGCGCTTTGAATTTTCTGGCTATAACGAGCAATTCTCATGGCAGGCATAGAAACAATACTGACGCTATTTTTGCTAATAGGTTTAGGTTATATCGGTAAACGTACCGTTTTAGCAGAGCAATCCTTAGCTCCGCTCAACACCTTTGTGTACTACTTTGCTGTGCCTGCATTGCTGTTTAATTCAGTCTATAAATTATCTTTGGATAGTTTGTTCCAGCCCCTTTATCTATTTGCTTTCCTCGTCGCTGTTGTTGCAACTGCGCTCACGGCGGCATTGGGGTGCGCACTGTTCTTCTCGGAGCGTAATAAAGAGGTACTTATCATTCGTGCTTTGAATGGTACCTTTTCCAATTACGCGTATATGGGCATTCCGATGGTGTTTGGTTTGCTAGGTGAAGCTGCTTATGGAGCGATGATCAGTATCATCTTGTTGGGAAATGTATTCCAGATTGGTGGTACGCAGTTTTTGATGGAAAGTCAGCGCCAAGAAGGAACGGGGTTAAAGCAATTTTTGGCTATTTTAGATAAGTCATTGCTGCGTAGCCCGATCTTCTTATCTACATTCTTTGGCGTATTGGTTTCAGCTTTTGCTATAGAGCTGCCTAATGTGCTGGCTTCTACCTTGGATTTGCTTGCCCCAGCAACAGTGCCTGTTGCTCTGTTTTGCTTAGGTGCGAGTTTAGAGTTTAAAACCCTTAAACAAAGCAAAGTTGAGCTGTTTTGGTTAGTGATAGTTAAGCTTGTTATCCATCCATTGCTCACGTTAGTCATTTTCAAACTAGCGGGCGTTGAGGATCAAAACTGGTTTTTAGCTGCCGTGATACTTGCTGCGTTGCCAACAGGTGCACTCGCTCACGTTATGGCAATTCGTTATGATGTAAAAGAGAAAGAAACTTCCTTAACTGTCGTACTATCAACCATGGCTGCACTGGTTAGTGTGTCCTGTTGGGTAAGCTTTTTGATGTAATTCATGTGGCTCCGCTTATGCAGCTTGTTGTACATCATGAATAAATAACATGATCTCCTCAGGCTGCTGAGGCTGGTTAATTATCTCAACCACATGCTCTTTTCGATCATTCTTCAGATCGATGACCTCAACTGCTAAGTAATCACCGTCTAGTTTAAAGCTTTTCATCGCATAGCTTTGTTCTGCAAGTGAATCCATTAGTTTCAGTAGAACAAGATGTTTGTTTCTATGCGAAATTCCAAATAAATATCCGTTGATGATCATCTGATTATCCTCATCTGCGACTGCTTTTCGGAGCAGTTAAATTGCTTTATCGGCTGTCTATTTTCTGCTGATGTTGAGGCGTTGTCTGTATAGGAATATGCATACAAATTTTCATGCAATGGCTTTTTTCGAGCTTAAATAACCGATTCTTGGCTAAACTCAATGAGTGATGTGGATCTCTACTAAGTTTGATAGGAGGGATAACTCTAATGGCATTTGCGTTTTATGCACAGCGTATCTTTGTCACTCGATTTAATGCTGCAGTTGGTTTTTATTCCCAAGCCTTGGGTTTAGAACCCGAGTTTCTAGATGAAGATATGGGGTGGGCTGAATTTGAACTAGGTGCAGCCAAAATAGCCCTAGAATTGGTCGATGCAGACTCTGAGGATGCTAATGATCTGGTAGGGCGTTTTGTTGGGGTAACTTTGCAAGTTCAGGATATTCAACAGGTGTATGAGGAGATGACTCAAAGGGGAATCGATTTTGTAGCCCCTCCAGAAAAACAACCTTGGGGTGGGACCATAGGGCACTTTAAGGATCTTGAAGGAAATATTCTTTCAATTTTTAGTATGTAGTGTTTTGCAGTTCAGCTTAGATGGAAAATACAAAACACTACATCAAATAGCAGTTTAATCGTCCTGCTCTAATGCTTCGCGAAGCTGGTTGATTACCTTGCTGGGCAAACGATTGATAATGATTCGGCCGTTATCTTCATCAAATTCGATATCTTTACTGCCATTTAAATCGCCAAGGCTGCGCTTATTGAAATCTAAACTCCAGTTATCCGCTTTCACTTTAAGCTTCGCGAAGCGGTTGATAGTGCTGGTATGCGGTTGAAATTCCTGGCTAACATTATACGGGCCTTTATTGGCAAATGTGCCAAAGGTGCCTGCTGCTGTTTCTGCTTGTTCAGGTGGGATGTATGCATCAAACAAATTTTCAATGTCGTTTAGATTAGCGGATTCTTTTTCAGTACGTTGCTTAGAAAGGTAGCTAACTACATCCTCAACCACTTCCTCTTTACGATCACTCATATTGTTTTGGTTACAGAAATCTCGTGCTGCACGAATCAACTCTCCTGTTGATTTGCGTGAAGGGGTGACATCGGTACAACCAAACGCAGTCGAGAAGTAATGGGTGATTTCTCCTTTCTCTTTACTGCCAATAAAACTGAGGTAGCTGTCCTGCTTTTTTCTGTAAGTGGTTAAGTTGATCCGCGCACCTTGATGCAACTGGTCCAGGTTGATCTCCATCACCTCGGTTGGGTGAAGGTCATTATCAAAACCAATGCCTGCTTTATCGCGTACGAGCGCGATCAGCATATATTCGTAACGATCACTGGCATACATAGCAAACAGTACATATCCACCGTGAGCGGTATGAGCCGATGGGTTGTTAATAGCAACTGCTAGCTGAGACATACTTTTTTCTGTTAACTCAACAAAGCTCTGTTCGTTACATTCTGCATTAACAAAGCTTTCGAAAGCTGAGATAAATGGGTAGCCCTCTTCATTCTCGTGATTGAACGAGCCGTGAGTCAGACTAGAACGACGGCTGAATGCAGAATTTAGTGTTTCGAATAGCTGGTTAGCGATCGGTTCAGTTGTAGGAATAACACCACCGCGATCTGTAATACGCGCAGGCGCATCTTCAGATTCTTTAACTAGTTCTCGAATAGCTAGATGTTTTAATTCCATGAATGACCTCAGCAGCGTTGTCAAAAAAGCAGAGCAAGGATTGTATTTAAAACTCAGAGGAGATGCAGTATAAAGATGCCCCCAATCCAACGAATAAGGCTGAGTTCATGGCGCTTAAACCAACTATCCACAAAGTTTCCCTTAATTTAGTGGATATGAACCGGGATATTTATACGAGCGAAAAGCTAACAGTTGCCCTGCACCCATCAGAAACGGTTACCCGAATGATGGTGCGTATCCTTGCTTACGCGCTGAACTATGATCAAGACCTTGATTTCACCAAAGGCTTATCAACAGCTGATGAGCCTGATCTTTGGATTGTGCGTCCTGATAACTCAGTGAGTTGTTGGATCGAAGTGGGACAAGCATCTCCTGAACGTATGCGTAAGGGCGTAAGTCGAGCAGAACAGGTGATTCTATATGCCTACGGCAGTGAAGTAGATATCTGGTGGGCCAAAAACGGCGATGGCCTCAAAGCATTGCCAAAGACACAGGTATTTCGGTTCGATGCTGAACAAGTGACTCAGCTAGAAGCATTGTGTGACCGTACGATGGAATTAACGATTACACTGAGCGAAAACCAGATCTTCGTAGCAGCCGGTGATAACCAAGTTGAAGTTGAGTTTAGTGCGCTTTCATAAAATTTCAGTGGCTAGTGGCTAGTGGCTAGTGGCTAGTGGCTAGTGGTGGAGCGTTGGAGCTTTAGCTAAGTCGCAAAGCCCATCTCTGATGACTAGGCTATTTTGTGATGTTCTATGTTTTATTGGTCCAGAAAGGCAACCCTCATCGAAAGCATTATCAAATCGATGAAGCGTAAAAGCACTAATAATCCACTTTCCCGCGATTCTTTTTGATCTGCCCGCGCTGAGTTTTTTTATCAACGCGTTTACGTTGTGAGCTTCGTGTGGGCTTTGTCGCTCTTCTTGCTTTTTCTACAATGGTTGCTGCTTGGATAAGCTCTAACAGTCGTTGTTTAGCATCTTCCTTGTTACGTTCCTGATCGCGGGAATTTTGCGCCTTAATCACAATCACACCTTCTTTGGTGATGCGTTGATCCCGATAGGCGAGTAGACGCTCTTTGTAGAACTCAGGCAGGGAAGAGTTTTTGATATCAAAACGAAGATGGATCGCACTAGAGACTTTATTGACGTTCTGGCCGCCGCTACCTTGGGCGCGGATAGCATTGAACTCTAGCTCATGCGGATAGATAAAAACGCGGTTGGTTATCTTTAACATGAATGTATTGTATCAATAGCCTTAAAAGGAATGAAAAAAAGATAGAAAAAAGTTCTGACAGAGTTTGAATAACCGCCATACCTGAACCATTCTTGATATACCACTCAAAATAATAGGGGGCGGAGGACATGGATTCCAAATGTAACCACTGCAGGCAGTTAATTGAATCCTCAATTATCAGTGAACCCCATCAACATCTGAACGTGCAAAGAGCGTCACCAAGTAGCAGCATCTATCGCTGTCAGCTATGTAATACGATGTTTGAATTCACAGAACACGAAATTTATTTACTGGATATAGTCCAGCCTGAGTCGGAAATAACTGAGCACAAACCATCTGCCTGTGCTTAATAACACAGGCAGATGCGTGTCATTATTAAATCAATCTAAGCTTCTTTCTAGTTAGTCTTTCCAGTCGTCATCGTCGAAAATTTCACGCAGATCTTTTTGCAGCTCTTTCTCTTCACGCATAGCTTCTAAACGACGGCGCTTAGCTGGATTGATGCTCTCTTTCTTGTAAATGGTCGATAGCTCTTCAGGCGCTAGTAACTCGTCTTCAAGTATGGATTCATCAGACCGGGTCTGTTGATTAGATTCGCTATTTATGGGGCCTTGGTGACTCATATCTTTGCCTCAGGGATAAACAAATCGATCTCTATATAGCCTGAGTATGGTACAGATTTAGAAATTGGAAAGGATTTATGCTGAATATGTTAGCTAAAGTCTCAAACGAGAAAAAAGTCGGGTAAAAATTACCCGACAAAGCACTTTGGGTGTGGTGAAGCAAAGAAAGGTGCTGGCAATAAGTTAGACAATCATTGCCAGCGAATAACGAAATAGCAGAAGTGGATGGCTATCTCGCTACAATAGTTGGTCAAGCGATCAGAAACATAGCGCCAAACAGTGCGATTCCTGTTCCGGCCCAAGCATTTAGTTTTGGAATCGTGCGGTTGATCTGATCAGCTAACGTCTTGCCTGCCCCAAATAGCAGTGCAGTACTCAACATAAAGCCTGATGCAAAAGCTGCGACACCGGCAGAACCTAATTCCGCGCCATGAGCTGAACCGTGATAGATCGCGAACACTGCAATCAGTGGCAAGGCTACGACGCTTTTTAGATTAATAACTTTGGATACCATGAGCCCCAACACTAATACAGAAACAGCGATGCCTGTTTCTATTGCAGGGAACATCAGGCCGTTAAGGGCTAGGAAAAAGCCAATTAATAGCATGCTGAAAAGCGTGAAAGGCACTAAGCGATTATCTTTCAGTTGCTGTTGGCCCGCCCAGAAACCTACTGCCAACAGTGCTAGAAGGTGGTCGATCCCAGTTAATGGGTGTAATAAGCCGGAGATCAAACTGGATTCCATTAATAGATTACTGTGAGCAAAAGCTGATGGGGCAATTAGTGAACCGGCGATTAGCGCTAGACTGGATTTAAATCGGGTGGAAGTTGTCCTCATTAGATTATCCTTTTTAATTTTTATGGATGAGGAGAGGCTGTGGGTACGTACTCTCGTTTCTAAGGTAACTGCAACTGAAGTGCCAAGTTTGAGAATAAAGAGGGATTGAGCTAAACGCCCGTAACAAGCCCTATTGAGCGTGGTTTAAGAATCTGCTGAAATGAATGTTGGCCTGTAAAGAGCCCATTTAGATAGCAAAAACGTATAAAGCTGGAAACTTAGTAACCAGTCAGCTACTGCTACAAAAATTGATCTTACTCATAAGTAGTGAAAGTACTGTTTTTTATAAGACCTTGGTATATAGTTTTTGTTTTGCTGCAGTGCAGAAAGGAGTACACTGCACTCTATCCGTTTACGAGGGATTACTGGCGTGTCTACAAAATATCTTAAACGCTTTTTTAAACCAGCATCTATCGCTGTATTTGGTGCATCTGCCCGCGAAAATAGTATGGGAGGCGTGGTTCTTCAAAATTTACAAGAAAGCGGCTTTAAGGGTTCGTTATACGCGGTAAATTCTCAGGGGTATGACTCAGTTCATGGCGTTAAATGTTATAGCCAACTGAATCAACTACCTGAAATGCCCGAGTTAGCAATTATTTGTTCCCCACCGGAAACTGTGGCAGATATCATTCGCGCACTTGGCGCGAGTATGGTGAAGGCTGCCATGATCTTAACCGGTGGTCTTTCCATTGAAGATGAAAATCATCAAACTTTGCGTGATCAGGTTAGGCAAGCAGCTAAACCTTATGGCATCAGAATATTAGGGCCAGATTGTATGGGCATGCTGGTACCCGGCCATAATATGAATGCCAGCTATTCTCATGTGAATATCCTAAAAGGGAAGGTCGCTTATGTTGGCCAGTCCGGTATTTTAGGGACGGCCATGATCGATTGGGCCACCGGCCAGGAGATTGGCTTTTCTCATTTCCTTACTTTAGGTGGTGGCGCCGATGTCGATCTGCCTTCGGTGATCGATTATCTCGCTCAAGATCCTTATACCCATGCGATTTTATTGCAGCTGAATCGAGTAGATGGTTCCGCTAGGGATTTTTTATCAGCTGTTCGTTCTGCATCACGAAACAAACTGGTACTGGTACTTAAAAACGATACTTTTAGTGGCGAAAAATCCGGTACAGAACTCGCACCAGGTATCTATGATGATGATCAGGTGTACGATGCCGCACTGCGACGTGCAGGTGTTGTACGTGTTGAAACCTCTGATGAACTATTCAACGCGTTAGAAACCTTAACGCATATGAAACGTATGCGTGGTGAACGATTGGCGATTGTGTCTAATGGCACGGGACCAAACGCACTCGCGACAGAGCACTTGCTTAATAAAAATGGTCAGTTAGCGCATCTGACTGAGGAAACGGTCGAAGCATTAGCTGAAATTCTTCCGTCTCATTGGGATCGATCAAATCCGGTAGACTTAAACGCCGATGCTGACCCAGCGCGTTTTGCCGAGGCTGTACGTCTACTTACCAAAGATAAAAATGTTGATGTGGTGCTGATGGTGCATGCACCGACACGCCTGGCGCCCGGTGTTGAAACGGCAGAGCAGGTTATTCAAGTTGCTAAGAAAACCCCACGTAATGTCTTAACCTGTTTTATGGGCCGAGCAACAGCGATAGAAGCACGTAACCGTTGTAACGCAGCCGGTCTTTCGACCTTCTTAACGCCGGAAGAATCTATTGATGCTTTTATGTACATGGTTGAATTTCGCCGTAACCAAGAGGTGATGCGTCAAACGCCCCCTCCTTACATCGAGCAAAATACGCCTAACCATGTTAAGGCTAGAGATCTGATCCAAAACGCTTTGGCGGAAAATCGAGACTATTTACAGCATAAAGAAGCTTGTGCGTTATTAGATCTCTACGACATCCCAGTTTCGAATACTTACTACAGCGATAATATTAATGATGTCGTGAAACTGGCGAGGAACATTGAAAACTCTGTTAGAGTTAAAGCGCTGCACACAGATAACGTTTACCCGTTTAGTTACGATGAGCAGGGTAGTTTACGTTGGAAAGATATTGCCCAAGATCTCTATTCAGCCTCAGAGATAGAACATGCGACTACTCAACTCTCTTATCGAGTAGGTGAGAGCTATGGCCCAGAGCAACAGATGGGTTTCTGTATTCAGCAGATGAAGCGTGGTTTCCAATCCTTACAGATCAATGTAGGTATCACCCGAGATCCTACCTTTGGCCCAGTGATTGTATTTGGTGCGGGTGGGCATACGGTTGATGTACTCTCTGATCGTCATGTGATGTTGCCACCGTTGAATATGGCATTGGCACATCAGTTAATTCGCCAGTCACGTATTTGCAAAATTCTCGAAGAAAACAGCTATCGTCCTGAGCAAGATATGAAGCAGTTGTGTAAATTGCTACTGAATCTTTCTGAGATGGTGGTCGATCTACCGAACCTTAAATGCCTAGAGATCAATCCGCTATTGGTTAATAAAGCAGGTCTGTTGGCGACTGATGTTTCGGTATCGATTTCTACTGATGAAGGTGATCTATCGATCTCTCCTTATCCTGAACATCTCACCGAAGAGATTACTCTTAAACGCTCTGGCCGCAAGGCGATTATGCGTGCGATTCGTGGTGAAGATGAACCAAACCATCTCGAGTTCTATAACAAACTTAGCCCGCAATCTATCCGTCTACGTTACTTCTACAGCCGTGGTGTACCGACCCATCAGGAACTAGCGAACTGGACTCAGATTGATTACGACCGTGAGATGGCATTTATTATTTCTGTTCCACGTGAAGGTTCTAAAGAGATGGAAACTTTAGGTGTAGTAAGAGCAGTGACCGATGCCGATAACGTTCGAGCCGAATTTAGTGTCGTGATTCGCGATGATCTTCAAGGCGAAGGCCTGGGCGTCGCCTTAATGAGCAAAATTGTTGATTACTGCCGCAGCAGAGGAACACTGCAGATAATTGGCTCGACACTGCCGAACAACAAAGGCATGCAAAACTTGGCTAAGAAACTGGGTTTTGAGAACAGCTTCAATATCGAAGAAGACGTAGTCGATATGAAAATGATGCTGAATACACCCACGGAAGATTGGCAGCGCATGCGCCTTCAGTTGCCTCATTAATTAGGCAACTGATGTTTATTAGTTACCCCGTGGAAACTGGGGTGATGGTCTCGAAAGTGCCCGTCCTAATTTTTAGCCGTAAAGTATTAGACTTCACAATCCAATCCTTACAATTCACTGACATTCTTCTTTTTAAATGCGATTAGCCTACGTTTCAAAATTCTAATAAGGAAAATTGAAATGCTAGGGCAATATTCGGAGTTCGCTTTAACTTATCTATGGGTGTTGGGATCGATAACCACGGTGACTTTTGCACTCCCGTTGTTTTTTGTGCCTTTGACTTGGGCTAAGTTGATGATGTGGAGGGTTCCTGAAGACACTGATCTAGCAGAATACTTCGGACGTTGTGTAGGCGCATTTGTATTAGTGGTTGAGTTTTTTATTCTCAAAGGCGCTTATACAGAGGGTGGTTTGCAGTTCACATTTGATATGTTGGCTGTCGTCTTCACATTAATGTTAGTAGTGCATATTTATGGGGCAATTCGGAAGATACAGCCTATTACAGAAACCTTAGAAATAGGTTTGTGGGCCTTCTTACTCTTTGTGACTTACATTTGTTATCCCGTTTCATCCGGTATATAAACAAACCTCAGTTTTAAAAGTCTCAATCTGATTTTTGATGAGCGCTTGAGGCAGGTGGTAAAAACCTGTCTCCTTTTTGAGGGGATTTTTTTAGATAAAATGAGAGGGATATCATCGCCAAATTTGGCACTTTTATTGTTAATGCTCATATCAACAATAACGTTGGCTTTACTAGGAGTAAGAGCTCTTAACCAAGAGACCGCTTTAAAACAAATAGAATCACAGCATCGTCAGGAAATGACGATGAAGGCAATCGAAATCCAGCTTGCCCAAGAGATAGAGAGTGCTTTCCGTAAAGTAAGAGAGTCGATTGAGTCTAAAAATGGTAGTCGTCATGATCTCCGAAAATTGGTGATGAGCGACGGTGCTATCGATTTAACTTTGATCTACGATGATCAACTAAATAGAGTTTTTCCCCCTGATAAAATCCAAGCATTGCCGCGAGAGCAATACCTACTCGATCAGTTTGAAGCCGTTATAGAAAAGCAAATACAAGATATTTCTTTAGTGTCAGAGCCTATTACATTATCGCTAGGGTATTCTTCAGATCTTCGCTTGTTACATTGTTGGCAATCAGAATTAAATTACTGTGTTTTGCTTAAGCAGCGATGGTTAGCAGAAGAGTTGAAAGATGCTTTACCCAGAATTGATCAAACAGATCAGTTTCAGTTAAGTTCAGTTTCACAAAATAATAAGGAAAAGGCTAACCTTGAACAGCACGGTGCCAATCTAACTTGGCCCTTAAGTGGAATTTTTATCGATTGGCAACTTATATACCAACCACTCGATGCCGACACACAACACCTTCAACCTGTATATGTAGCCATCTTATTTCCTCTAATTGTACTCATGCTAGGGCTTGGGGCTTGGTTATATTGGGTACAGCGATGCTCTATTAAAGAAAATGAAAGAAAGACTGATTTTTTGAGATTAGTTGCACACGAGTTTAAAACGCCGCTAGCAAATCTGAGGCTTTATTCAGATCTTGTTCGCCGAAGCGAGTCGCATAAAGAAACATTAGGTTATATGGATGTATTTGATGCTGAATTTTTTCGTATGCGACGCTTTTTAAATAACGCCATATTATTCGAACATGCTGACCTGGTGAGTAAGCCTAAACTTGAGACCCTTGATTTAGAGCCTTTTATCCATCAGCTGATTAACCCTTTTGAGCCACGACTGAAACATAGTGGTATCGATTTGACCATTGATATTCAATGTACAGCTAAGGTGACAGTAGCTCGTGAAGCCCTTGAATGCTCGGTGGTAAATCTCGTTGATAACCTTATTAAATACGCGCCGCACCAGCCTGCGCAACTGGATTTTTTGCTACAAAACGATAGCTTGATGATAACCTGCAGAGATGGCGGGGACGGCATCACAGCAGAGCGCCAAACAAGTTTGTTCCAATATGATCCCCAGAAAACTAAAAGCGAAGAAGGGTTTGGTCTTGGCCTTGTTGTAACAAAACAGCTTATAGAAAATGCAGGTGGTCAGATAAGTTACCAAAATGTAGAGCACTCCGTTTTTACCATTCAATTGCCGATAGAAGAAAGCCAATGAAAGTATTAATTGCTGATGATGATCTTCATCTAAACCAAGGCTTGGCGCTGTTATTACAAAAAGAAGGTTTTGAATGTCATACCGTGAAAAATGGTAAAGATGCACTGTATCAGCTTGGTGAATACAAACCTGACTTATGCATTTTCGATGTGATGATGCCCTATCTGAGTGGCATAGAGCTTTGTGCAGTTATGCGTGAAAGAGGCTTATTTCAGCCAGTGCTTCTTCTTACTGCATTTGATGAGCAAGTTGATAAGATCGAAGGTTTTCGATTAGGTGCTGATGATTACATGACAAAGCCTTTTAACCCTGATGAGCTAATTGCACGGGTCACTGCTTTGGCTCGGCGAGAACAGTACCTTAAATCGAGAGAGCCTGCACAATCGAAAACATTTCAACTAGGTGAGTTAACCGTTGATACTGACTGTATGCTACTAAGCTATGTTGATGAAAAAGTCTGCTTGAGTAAGCGTGAACTTGAGTTTTTACAGCTGCTTCACGCAAGTGGAGGGCGAGTACTATCGAAAGACGAAATTTTGGACAAATGTTGGGGTAGAGCTTATCTACCTAATAGCCGAACTTTGGATCAGTTTCTTTCGGTCTTAAGACAAAAAATGGAAAAAGATTTAGGAGCTCCCAGAATCGTACAAACGGTTTATGGAATGGGATATAAATTAAAAGGCGTCGGATAATTTTGATGGGAATATAGTTAGTTATTCCCAAATGTTCCTCGTGTTGCTTTAATTACCTTGTGTGGCCGTTAGGGGTATTTATGCTAGATGCGTAGCATAAATAGTCAGAGCGCCAAGTAAGATGGCGCCAAGCATTGCCGGTGCTGTTCGAATCGATAAGGATCTGTCACCGGCAAATATTACGATCAGCATCTTAACTAAGCTATTCACTGTAGCCGCTATAAATATTCCAGCTAAAGCAATTTCTACGTCTATCGATTTAGGTGTCTGTCTGCCTAGTGTCAGAGTAATGGGATCAACATCGGTTAAACCTGCGATGGCTGATAAAAGCAGTGTTCCTGTATCTCCAAACCACTCTGTTAGTGCTTGTGAGAGCAGCATTACCAGCATTAAGACAAACCCAAAGAAGACCGCAGAGCTTAGTGCTAGTGGGTTACGTTGAGTTTTGATGCTGTTCGTTTCTCCATCACTGTATTTAAGCCATATCCAGAGCGCAGGAAGATAGAAACCAACCATCATAATAAGCATAGAGGGCCATAGCTGATATGTTAGTGGAGCATTGATGACGAGCAATACCATTAGAATTCGAGGGAACATTGTTCCACAACTGAACAGAATTCCGCTTGCTAGTAGTGGGCAGAGGGAGCGTTGTTCCCTAGAGAGGTTAGAGAATTGGATCGTTAATGCAGTTGAAGAACTTAGCCCTGCAAAAACGGACGTGAACATAATACCACGCCGAGCTCCTCCAATTCGGATTGCAAAATAGCCTAGAAAAGAGATGCTGGCGATCAGTACGACTAGCCACCAGATCTCATAAGGATTAATGGCGTTCCAAGGGCCATAGCCCTCATCAGGTAGGATCGGTAGCAAGACTATTGAGATTAATAACAGCCTTAAGCCAGCGTCTAGTTCATACTCTTCAAGCTTATGAAGTGCCGAATGCAGCTCGGGCTTACCATCCAGAATCAACGCTACGATCACGGCGGCTGCCGAGGCAATAACAGGTTCCCCAGACACGGCGAGCGCTCCAAGCGTATAGGTAATTAATAGGCCAACAATACCCGTGATACTAACGGTGTTGCTCTCTTTATGACGGATACTGAAGGCGACGGCGAGAATAATAATCAGCGGAATTAAGCCGAACCCAAGTAGCCAACTTGAAAAGTCCTTGGCAAGTGCAGCGCATAAACCGCCATATAATCCAGTCAAAGCAAAGGTGCGAATCCCTGCAATACGGCTTCCCTCAGAGCGATGGCGTTGAGACCATCCACGCTCAATGCCTATGATCAAGCCTAGAGCCAAGGCGATAAGAAGGGACCAGAATAGATTGATTGGTGTAGAGAATAATGAAACATCCATATTTTAATATTGAGACAGTTTTGGCGTTATCGCCAGTTAGGAAGGGTTTGTGTTATTAATAGGGTAAATGGAGGCGGAGTGAAAATCTGTCCACAATCCATTTAATCTTAGTGTTCAAGGATGAATTATGAAGAATTTAATATTAGTTGTAGGAATCATTGGTGCAGGTATGTACGTGTACCAAGCGCAGTCATCACAAGTTGATCCAAATATCACCGTCAAAGAGCTGCTTGATAAAGTCTCAACGGAGACCGTTTACCCAAGTGAAGTTGAGGTCGCGTTTAGGAATGCCGTAATTAATGTATGTGAAATAAACGGTAAAGATCTAGCTAATGGTTTTGGTTCTGTCGAGCAATGTAAATCAAATTTCCAAACTAAAGCTAGGGAGGCTTGTTTTAGCAAAATAAACAGTTTTGATAATAAAGTTTATACCTCAAGAGCCCCACTAAGATCAGACTTCAGTACTTTTTTTCAGTGTTCTATGAGGCGAATTGATATATTGGCTGAGGATTAAACGCTCAAGTAAGATGACGTTTCAATAATGGAGTAAAGTTTGGGGTTGATGATATCTATTGTTTGCCTCGTAAATAATAACTTTCAAGGAGGAGCTATGGCTGAGTCATCAGGTGGTGGTGAGTTAGGTATTGGTTTAAGGGATATAAAAAATGCTGGGCAAAGGCTTAAAGGACCTGACGGGTTAAACGAGCAGATTAAATTCAATCAGCACCAATTAAAATTGCGAGTGGTCGGTGGCTTATTTACGCTGCTGATAATGTCTTGTTTCTTCTCGTGGTTTTTCTGGATGCCTGAGTTCGTCAGGTGGGGGGCAACAGCACTAACCCTGATTTCATTTCTGATTTATCTCTTAATCTATATTCGCCAGAAAAATCGTATTGCTCGTATTAGAGAAGCTCAGTTAAAAGAGCACCGAGAAACAAAAGAGGGTAAGGTTTAACGAATAGCTGGTTGATAAGCGCAGGTTAGAATGAAAAATTTATTGTTAATTTCTCTGTGTCTATTCCCTCTTCATGTAATAGCTCAAGATAACTGGTCTCAAATTGAAGGTAGTTATGTGCTAACTGGTTCCGAACTTATCGACCCAGATCCCAGTACACCTCTTAAGACGCATCTTCGTTTTAGCCTAACGGGTAAGGTGGCTCAGGATCTCTATCAAGCGATGGATGTTGATGTGGTGATTGATGAATGCACAGGACTACCGAGTAAATCGGTGAAGGATATGCGCTGCTATTTTGAAAAGTCGGATGACAGCTATTTGTGTGATTTTTCGATTGATATAGCCGAACAAGTGATTGGTTATGGTTTAAGTTGTTAATCCCTTAGCCTTTTTAATCCTATCCAAGGTAAGTGGAGTTTTCTGTATGTCCAAAGCTTACAACATTGTGAATATTGTCAAAATTTACGATAAGAAGAAGTTCTATGAATATGTGGTAGGCCATGTTCCAACATTGGAAAAATTCGGCGGTAAGTTTCTAGTCAAAGGCGATTTCGGCGAAGTATTAGAGGGCAGCTGGGATAGTAACCTTATAGTTATTCAAGAATTTCCATCAGTGGAGTTGTTTAAAGCTTGGTATGATTCCGATGAATATCGGCCGTGGCGAGAGTTAAGACAGTCCTGTGCTGAGGTGAATGTTATTTTGACTCAAGGTTGTTCCGACTAAGTTCATTTTGGGGTTTAGAAAGAACTTGATCCAGCCAGTTGGGGCTGACTAGATCAAGCTGTTCTGAATTACACAATAAATTTAGAGACGTCCTCGCGCATCTGATGAGCTTGGGTTTCTAAGCACTCGCAGTTCCTACAGCTCTCGCATGAGTCGGACAGTAGTTGCTCAGCAGAGGAGGAGATCCGCTGTGTTGCATCTTCTACGCCTTTGACTGTGTACATCTGCTCCTCGGTTGCTCCAGCAATTTGAATCACCATTTCGCGTATCTCATCCATGGCATCTTTGTTGGATTGCATTGTTGAATTGGCTGCGCCAATGGAGTTGTTCATCGTTTCACTAAGCTTCAAGCTGCTTTGCATGGCTACTTCAGATTCTGTGACATGCTGCTGTAGGGTTTCAATCATCGATTCAATCTCTACAGTACTGCTTTGCGTGCGTTGCGCCAGTGTTCTCACTTCGTCCGCAACTACTGCAAATCCACGGCCTTTATCGCCTGCTCGGGCGGCTTCAATTGCGGCGTTAAGCGCGAGCAAGTTAGTTTGCTCAGTGATATCTCTGATTACGCTTATGACATTGCCGATCTTAGTGCTTGATTGGCTGAGTGAGTGCATTAGATCGCTGCTTCGGCTGATATTGTTGGTAAGCTTTTCCATCTGCTGGTGGGTTTCAGCCATGATCTGGCTACCTTCATTCATCTGTTGATCAGCATTGCTAACACTGTCTTGAACTTGGGTACTGCTGGATGCAATTAGCTCTACTGCAGTGACGAGTTCTTGCACGGCTTGGTTCACTGCGATTGTATTATTGCGCTGTTCCTCTATGGCCGTTTGGGAGCGTTTACTCAGCTCAACGGAATGATGTGCGCTGCTTTCTACTGTCTCGCCTTTCTCTTTTATTTCGCGAACCAGTCCTGCCGTGGTATCAATAAAATCATTAACCGAATGAGCGAGCTCGGTCACTTCATCTTGACCTGGGAGGTCTAGATGTTGGGTGAGATCACCACCGCCATGGCTGATATTAGACATTTTGGAATTAGCGGTTTGTAAGCGATTAAGTACGCGGAAGGTCTGCCATAAGAGTAAGCCAGCGATGATGGCTGTGAGGGCTGTTGCCATGCCGACACCTTGCATTCGCGAGGTATGCAAAGCGTTAGAAATAGCACCTTCAAGGTCGGTGTAGATGCCCCCAAATAAAGATTCTACTTCATGAATACTGCTGCGAAGTTCACCGCGTAATCCTGAATTTTGGTCTAAACCACGTTGTTGCAGTGCTTCTGCCAAAGCATGGGCGGTGTCTTCAAATGTCTTTACACTGTCAGCGGCAGGCAGATTGACTTGCTGCATGTAGTTATGGGTATTTTTTAGGCTTTCGCGCAGCAGAGTCTTTGAGTTGAGGTCGTAACTATTTTGGAAGTCATTTTCTAACAAGATAAGGTGCAATATCTTAGAGATTGCCTGACTATCACCGGTGTTGGCTACTTTTTGATGGAGTGTTCTTTCTGCCTGATTAAAGGCTCCACGTAAGCCACTGTCCTTATCAAGGCCAATTTTTTTATCGAGCTCTACCAGAGCTATCAGTTTTTGTTGGTAAATATCGAGCTGATGTTGTGCTGCGCCTAAGTCTTTTTGAACTTCTGGGGCGTAGGTTAATTGTGATGCAAGTGAGTCGATATTGTTACGCATAAGAGCAATACGTTTTTCAAACTTATCCACGTATTTAAGTTGTTTGCGTAAGAGAAAGTCTTTCTCGTGTCGACGTAGCATTAACATGTCGTTGGTGAGGCCCTTAGCAACAGCGTATTGCTGACCCAAACCAGAAATACGGCTGCTGGTCTGCCAGAGCATCCAAGTCATAGCAGCCATAGCAACAATGACCAACAGGGAAACAAGAATAAAAGCGCGGCGGATGGACATAGCTACCTCCTTGTCGTGGGCTTACTTCCATGTCATAAAACTGTAATGAATTTGAATATAGTCAGAGAATGGGGAAGTTGCCAAAAATTGTAGGAGGTTTTTTTGGGGGTGAGGTTTTAAACAAGAAAGCTTGAACAAAAGTGCTTTTTTAAAGCTTAGGGATTTAGTTGTGTTAGCAGCGTACGGGCTAGTTTTTCCATCTTATCTAGACTGATGTCGGCTTTTTTCAAAAAGGCAGGGTCATAGTGATCGGGATTAGACCAGTGTTTACCACTGATTTGGCAACGTTTGGCTAACTTATCAATCCCAAGGTCTTCGAGGGTAAAGCCAAGTTTTGTCCATAACAGGGATAGGTGGCGCTCTGTTTTATGGTCCCGTTTACCGCAATCATCTAACTGGCGCATATAGACTGCGGTCTCACGTGCTGCAGTGATGACACTTCTAAGAGCAACGATAGATTCTTGCTTGCGTGCTTCGTTGGCGCGGTAGAGATTAGCAAGCCATTTAGTCGCGTGATTAAAAAGATCTGAGAGCGCTTTTCCCGGTAGTAAGTCCATAAGTGTTAAAGCATTTTCAATCCGTTGGCTGGAAAGTCTAGGTTGACTGGAGGCGTTATAAAAAGCAAGGAAATACTGTTGTGACTAGTGTATTGGATAGGCATAAAAAAAGGCCGCTAAGCGGCCTTTATTTTAAAGAGAAGCACAGAACATCTCATGTAGGGTGTGAATAATCCGTTTCGCAGTATCCCCTTGTAGGGAATAATAGATGGTTTGTGATTCCCGACGGGTTTTCACTAGTCCATCTTTCCTTAGTACTGCCAGGTGCTGGGATAAAGCAGACTGGCTTAAATCTAGGCAATTATTCAGTTCAGTAACTGAAAGCTCCTTCCCATCCAGATAGCATAGGATGAGTAGTCGACTTTCATTGCCTAGCGCTTTCATTAATTTTGCAGCCTTGCCGGCATTGGTTCTCATAAGTTCCAATGTTTCCGGATCTAAGGTCGCGTTGTTGGTCTCGTTCAAGTTAACACTCCGAAGCGCTGTATTGTTTTTATCTATGGGCTCACAACGGATTAGTCTACGAACTCTTCGGTTCATTTGTTTGACTTAATCCAGACTTCATCCCCAATTTGCAGCTTCTGTCGATTTTTATATCAACTTATAGTTATGAATAGTGCATTTTTTATAACAGAGTGAATGATACCCCAGATCCACTTATATTCGCAATTTGACTATTATTTCTTTTATATATTAGTATTATCTAATATTTGTGGGTTTTGGTCGAATTGAGGGGAAAATGAGGGAAAAATCTAACTGGTTGGTCTTACCAATGCAAAGACCTAAGTTTGTTTTTGGGTTGATCTTAGCGCTTGTTTTTACAGCACTTTTACCGATTTCAAATATTAAAATTGATACAGACCCAGAGAACATGCTGCCTCACGACCAGGTTGATCGTATGTTTCATGATCAAGTGAAGCAGCGCTTTGGCTTACATGACATGATTGTAGTTGGGATTGTGAATACCCTACAGGAAAAGGGGGTATATAACCCTGAAACGCTATCGGTGTTGTATGATATTTCTACAGTTGTTGATTCCATGGATGGGGTGGTTCGCCAAGATTTATTGGCATTAAACACAGTTGATAACATTCGTCAGTCATTTGAACAGGACGGAGCCATCTTGTTTGAATGGATGATGAATACTGCTCCTTCAACTCAGCTTGAAGCAGATAAAATTCAAGCCGCTGTCGAACGTCTACCACTGTTACAAAATACTTTGGTATCGGCAGATACCAAAGCTGCTGCTATCTATATTCCGATCATTAATAAGTCAGAAAGTTATCGTTTAGCGGGCGAGATTCAAGCAGTAATTGATGAATTAAAACTGAAATATCCAGATTCGGGTAACGAATTTCATATTGCGGGTTTGCCTGTTGCTGAAGATACCTTTGGGGTTGAGATGTTTATTCAAATGGCAATCTCTGCACCTTTAGCTGGTTTAATGATTTTTGCCCTTATGTGGCTTTTCTTTCGCTCAATGTTGTTGATTACAGCGCCTATGCTGGTAGCCATGGCAACAGTTATTGTGACTATGGGCGCATTGATAGGGCAGGGTTATGCCGTACATATCATGAGCTCGATGATCCCTATCTTTTTGATGCCTATAGCTGTTGTAGATTCAGTGCATTTACTCTCTGAATTTTCTGATAGATATAAACCGGGGGAAGATCCAAAGCAGGCGTTAAAAGAGGTACTAGGCCATCTATTCACACCGATGCTGTACACATCGATCACATCTGCAGTGGGTTTCGCCTCTTTGGCGTTAACCCCGATTCCACCTGTACAAATTTTTGGTCTGCACGTTGCGTTTGGCATTATGTTGGCCTTTGTTCTGACCGTTTTCCTTGTTCCAGCATTTATTGTGAGTCTATCGCCACAGCGTTTACAGGCGCTTAAAGATCATTCGGTGAGAGAGGGTTCATCGGAAAAACTAAGTTGGCTACTGAGCGCTGCAGGGAGTTTCTCTACTAACCGCTCTAAGGGGATCCTGATTGTTTTTTCGCTTATATCAGCGCTATCGATTTATGGTGTAAGTACCATTCAAATTAACGATAACCCAGTGCGTTGGTTTAAAGAGGATCATCGCCTACGTATAGCAGACCGGGTTATGAACGCTCATTTTGCTGGGACTTATAATGCTTACCTTGTGCTGGAGAAACCGTCTGAACAATTAGGTGAGTCTTTTTGGAAGGAGCTAACAAGCCAGCCGTTGCCTGAGGCGGTATTGATGAAAATAATTCAGCTGCGAGCACAGACGCAGGCGTATTCACCGAGTAAACGTTTACAGGCGCTTGCCCTTGCATTCGATGATCTATCTTTTGATGACCCTGCTAATGAAGCCTTATGGCTTAGATTGCTGGACAAGGTTGAAGTAGCTCAGCAAAAGGCAAAGTACTTTCTCTCACCTGAAGGTTTAGCGTATCTAGATCAGCTACAGAGTTACTTAGATCAATCTGAACTTGTGGGTAAAACTAACTCTCTAGGTACCTTACTTAAAACGGTTAATCGTGAATTACGAGGCGGGACTGATGAACAGTTTATATTGCCTTCTGACGCTTCTGCAGCCGCTCAAACGGTACTGAGCTTTCAATCTTCTCATCGCCCTGATGACCTTTGGCATATGGTTACACCTGAGTACGATGCCACTTTACTGTGGCTGCAGCTCAGAAGCGGTGATAACCAAGATATGAGTCAAGTAATTGAGCTGGTTGATCGATTTGTGTCTGAAAACCCTCTACCGCAAGGTGTTCAAATGAATTGGGCGGGGCTGACCTACATTAACGTCGTTTGGCAAGAACAGATGGTAAATGGCATGTTGAACAGTTTGATCAGCGCGTTCTTTATGGTGTTACTGATAATGGTGATTCTGTTCCGTTCAATTAAGATTGGTTTACTCGCCATGCTGCCCCTTACGGTCACCATCTTGGTTATCTATGGCCTGATCGGTTTTATTGGCAAGGACTATGACATGCCAATAGCTGTGCTATCGGCATTGACCTTAGGTCTATCTGTCGATTTCGCTATCCATTTTTTGGAGCGCTGCCGTGCTATCTATCGACGTACGGGCAACTGGCCAAAAACAGTTAATGAAGTTTATCAAGGGCCTGCTAGAGCGATTAGTCGCAATGCAATAGTGGTTGCAGTCGGTTTTACCCCCTTACTTTTTGCACCGTTAGTGCCTTACATCACAGTTGGATTTTTCTTGGCGTTAATCATGAGTATCTCTGCGATTGTCACAGTGATTTTACTGCCTGCCGTGATCCACTTGATTAGAAACAAAGCCTCACTTTTTGGTGAACCAAAGAGCAGCGTATCCACAGAGGAAAAGCAAAATGTATAAACCTAACTTTTTAAAAACAACGCTCTTTGGGGCTTTGGTAAGTGTGTTGGCGACTAATGTGAGCAACACGCTGGCCGCGGATTTAACGGATGCAAACGAGATTGTTGCCAAGGCAAATTTGACTGCATATTACGCCGGAGATGATGGACGATCTGAAGCGCGGATGTTAATAAAAGATAGTCAAGGGCGAGTGCAAAAACGGCAATTTACGATCTTAAGACGAGATCGAGAGGATGGCGGTAAGCAGGATTTTCTGGTTGTCTTTAGCCGTCCATCAGATGTGAGAAATACAGCGTTCTTAGTTGCTAAAACACCCGGTAAAGATGATGACCGTTGGTTATATCTTCCAGGGCTAGATTTGGTTAAACGTATCTCTGCTGGTGATAAACGAACTAGCTTTGTTGGCTCACATTTCTTTTATGAGGATGTATCTGGACGTGGTATCGAAGAAGATACCCATCAATTGATCGAAACAGGTGGAAGCTTCTATCAAATTAAAAGCACGCCTATAAAAGCTGCAGAGGTTGAGTTTAGTGGTTATTCCTCATGGATTAATAAACAAAATTATCTGCCGGAAAAAATTGAATATCTCGACGATAACGGCCAGCTTTATCGCCGTATTGAGGTAATCAAAAGCGATGTGATTCAAGGCAATATCACAGTAATCCAATCCAAGGCGATGGATCTGCGTAGTGGAGCTGAAACAATCATGGAGTTCCGTTATCAGAAATATGATCTGGGTATGGAGCAAGCTGTGTTTTCAGAACGTTCATTGCGTAAGCCGCCTCGCCAGTGGCTTCGGAGGCAGTGATGTTTCGGGCAAGCTTATTTCTATTAGGCCTTATAGCCGTTAGTTCTGCAGCACAATCTGATGATTGGGAGCAAAGTGATTGGGATGACGAGGCTAGCGAAACTACCCAGTGGCATGGATTTATCGAATTGGGTGCAGGTGGGCGATTCAGTAATGATCCTGTTTTAGATGAAGATGAAACCCTTGCTGAACTTCGAGGACGGGTAGAAACAGAACTCTTCTCGAACGATAACCGTTATAGTTTCAAAGCCGATCTTTACACTGATGGGGTGGAAGGAGCTACTCAATTTAATCTAAGGGAAGCATTGGCTGATCTACAACTTAGTGATTCGTTGGATCTGCGTTTAGGACATCAGGTATTAACCTGGGGAACGGGTGATTTGTTGTTCCTGAATGATCTATTTGCAAAGGATTGGCAGTCATTTTTTTCTGGGCGCGATGATGAATACTTAAAAGCGCCATCGACCAGCATCAAACTTGCTTACTATGGTAATAAAGCGAATTTAGATTTGGTGTGGACGCCTGTTTTTACTAATGATCAATTTATTAACGGTGAGCGTTATTCCTATTTCTCACCTTTGGTAGGCCAGCAGGTAGCCTCTCCTGAATATACGTTGGTTCCGGATTATCCCCAAGAAAGCTTTACAAACGGTGAATTCGCGGCGCGTTTCTATGGGAATGCGCAATGGGGAGCGAATAATACCGAATGGGCTTTATATGCCTATAGAGGCTTTTGGAAACAACCCAATGCACTTAATACCCAAGGTGATACCTATTTCTCGCCATTAAAAGCTGTTGGGGCAAGCTTAAGAGCCAATATCGGCAAGGGAATAGGGCACGGTGAAATTGCTTGGTATAAGGGTGAAGACGACCAAGGATCAAATCCGCTGCTACCCAATAACCAAGTTCGCTTTTTAGTCGGATATGAGCAGGAACTATTACCGAAATTTACAGTAGGGTTGCAGTATTATCTTGAACACACACAAGATTATGCCGCGCTGATTGCTAATGATGGCAACTCACCTTATCGACCAGATAAGAACCGCGAACTATGGACGCTGCGCCTAAATTATCGGGCTTTGCAGGATAATCTAACACTCAGTTGGTTTAGTTTTTATTCGCCAACAGACGATGACTACTATCATCGACCTTCGGCAAAATATCGTTTCAGTGATGAGTTACAACTGATCGTTGGCGCGAATCTTTTTGGTGGTCAAGAAGCACATACCTTCTTCGGTCAATTTGAAAATGCATCTAATCTTTATGCGAGGATCAGGTGGGGTTATTAATGCTAAATCAGTTATGATCATCTTTCCTAGAAGCTATGGTTATTTCGAAAAGCGAAATGAAAAAATCAGATAAAAAACTAGAAAAAACACTCCGTGAAACGCTGACTGAGGTTTGTGATATTGCGTTGGAATCAGTACCAGGTTTCTGCTGGATTACTCATAAAGTGGATTTTTCTCGTTACCCTGAATCCCTAAAGGTTGTTGCTGTCTTTGATGATGAATCACTTCTAACGCTTGCTAGAAATGCCCATGAGGATCAGTTTTTAAAAAGTTTAATCACCGAAAAACTGGCTCAAGCAGGTGTAAAGCTAAATAAGCCCACTCAACAGATTATTTTCGATTCCGAAGAAGCCTGCGAAGATGCTTGTGGTGGTGATTGGAGCTTAAGGTTAAATCGCTATTAACCCTTCTTTCTCATTATTGCTAAACGAAAACCGGCATTTTCGCGTATGACCCCCGATTACTTGGTTGAAGCTTTCTATGTCTAGTCCTGTTGAATGCGTCTGTTTTGTTGTTGTATCGGGTAGCAAGGTTTTATTTGAGCGTCGCTATTACGAAGATTCTGTATCTACTTACCGAATTAATATACCGGGCGGCCATATCGAGCACGGAGAATCCCAAGAGCAGGCTTTGTTTCGTGAGATTAATGAAGAATTGGGTATTATACCGTTATCTTATGGTTTTTTAGGTTCTCATAATTTTGAGTTAACAGCGAAGCAGTTGCTGCATTACTATTTGATCACTCAATGGAAAGGGGAATTGAAAGCGCAGGAGGGGCAACGTTTGCAATGGTTAGAACCTCGTACGGGGCTTGGGATAAATTCTGTAGATCAAAAGATCTTGGATGTAGCTGGCCTTTGGAAAGCACATACCTAATCATAAGTAGGTCAGGGAAGGTAAATTGCTTTATCTTGAAGGTGGGTGGGCAATTGGATATTCCATTTTTTTAATTGCGAGCGGCTGAAAACAAACTGACCTTGATTGCTGATAACCGGTTCAGATCTCTGATCTTCTTCATTTTGTAGTGTTCTTAACGCAATGGTTGCAGCAGCTTTACCCTGAGAATAACCGTCTAACACGAGTCCACCAATCGCCATATCCTTTCCTACTGAGAATTCCCAAAATGCAAAAATGGGGATCATGGAGTTTTTTGAAGTCCATTTAATGATGTTTTTAGAGGGTACATGAACCCCCTTAGCATCGGTAATTGTGTGATATAGACCGAGAATAATGGCATCGAATTTTTGATCTGAAGCTTGCAGAATAGCTTCCTGCCATTGATTTTGTTCAGCGATAAATTTTACATGGACTGTTGCTGACCCAATTCGCAGTTTATTTTTGTCCTGAAAGACCTCTTTAGCAATCGTTTTTGAGGTGGTACCGGTATCGAAAAGAATTAAAACCTTTTCCATCGGTTTTTCTGTCATTTCTTGTAAGTACATAACCGAGCGCTTCATCAGAGGGCGCTCTAGAACCCCAGATATGTGTTTAGGCAGGAAGGTATATTCAAAATAGTTACGGGGATTATTATTAATACCTAAATAGACAACAGGCGTCTGTTTTCTAGCAAACTTAGGCCCCAAAAATTTTAATGCATTGTCATCGCCTAGAATAACTAAGTCTGGCTCACTCTTTAGATATCTGTCCCATGCTGCTTCAGCCTGTTTAGGGTGTAGATTTGGAGGTAGCCGCTTGGTATCCATTTCAAAGAATTTTATGGTGGCGTAATCTTGAAGCGTATCTTGGATAGCGCGGCGATAGTCTGCATCCCACTTAAATGATGCGTGATAGCTCTCAATCACAAGCACCTGTTTTTTTCCGTCAGCGAAAGTTTGCGAAGAGGAAAGTGAAAATAGCAGGAGCATAGTGCAGAGCAAATAAGACAACTTAATTATTACTGCCAAATCAATGTCTTCCTTAATCGTTGCTAGCAAGTATACGAAGTATAGGAGTGATTATGGTACAGCGCTTAAATGTTGTTGAATTACAGGGGATAAGGTCAAGTTTGTGGCATTAAGCTTGGTTAAAAATACCAGTCAATAGATGCTTAGATAATATGGAGAAACCAAGTTTCTCTGTTGTGATTTCTTCTAGGCGGGGGCAGCTGAGTCATTAATACTGGTAAGCAATGCCTACCAGTATTAACAAAGAATGAGTTAAGCGCGTTTGACAAACTTAGCAGTTACCATCATATCGCCTGCACCATCCACTTTGCAGTCCAGCTCGTGATCTTTACCTTCAACGATACGCTTGATCACTGCTTTTGTTCCGATCTTTAAGACTATGGAGCTGCCTTTAACCTTAAGGTCTTTGATTAAAGTTACCTTATCGCCATCAGCGAGTTGCGTGCCATTGGAATCTTTAACAACAAAGACGTCCTCTTCAGCATCCGCTTCAGTAGGGTTCCATTCATGAGCGCATTCAGGGCAGATCAATAGCTCTTGATCTTGGTAAACAAATTCAGAATTACACTCAGGGCAAGGTGGTAAAGACATACTTTCTACTTCTTTAAATTAGTTGAGTGTGAATGGTAATAGTTATAAGAAAACTAAGCGAGTGATTTGCAGCGCTTAGATTACGATAGTGGCCAGTTAATTGAGATGGATAGCATTTTCTGTCCTTAATTTAGGCCTCTGCAAAGGATAGTTTATCTGAGCAATAATGGCGTGCAATGAGCGCCCTCCTTGACCTTCTAGTTCCAGATCTAACCAAGTTAGAATTGCGGTTTCATGCTCTACCATGGATTGGAGAATTTCATGATCCTGGTCAGGCCCCAGCTCTGCTATCTCTTTAAATCTTTCAAGGTATTGCAAGACCATAGGTTTAAAGGTGGCAATAAACTGCTCCCAGCTACTTTGTAGATATAGTTCTACGAAACCTAGTATTTGGGCTTCGTCAATTTCTTCGTACAGATCGATATGGTAACGGTACAAAAAAGGTCTGAGACGTGCCTTAGTTTCTGTTTCTAGTTGCAATAAAGTGCCAAATTTATATTTATCGGTAGAGTTTTTAGCCACCTCGTATAGAGCTAGTGATGCCGCTTCACCGAAAACTTCGCTGTCTAATAATTCCCTCAGGCACTGCGGATATAGATTGGTATTCATTGCATGCTCCTTAATCATTGAACGGTTAATTTATTCACACGTGGCTATTAATTTGTGGTTATGTGGTCGGGTTTTGAGCTTCCGACCTTGACGTTTTTCGACGATAAGCGGGACACAGAGATTGTCGTTTTCGTAGATAACGACGCAATCTAAGCACTGGAAGCATTCGTCGTAGTCGATCTGGCCAGTTTGTTCGATTGATCTGTACTCGCAGCGCTGCTTGCATAGCTGGCATGGGCTACCGCATTCATCACGTCTTGGTAGCCAATTGAGTAAACGTAGTTTTCCAAGTATCGCCATAGCGGCACCTAAAGGGCAGACATAACGGCAGTAGCCTTTATAGACAAACACACTGAGCGCAACTAAGAGCAGAGCCCAAATGACAAAGGGCCAAGAACGAACAAAGAAAAAGGTAATGCTGGTTTTAAACGGTTCAATCTCTACGAGACGGTCTGTCCAGATCGGAGAGGTAAAAGCGCAGGTAAGTATCAGAAGTAGCACAACATACTTCAGCTTTTTAAAGTGCTTATCCCATTGGCTTGATGGTTCAAATTGTCTGATGTTTAAAGACGTCAGTAATTTTGTAGATAATCCTTGAAGTGCGCCAAAAGGGCACAACCATCCGCAAAATGTACCGCGCCCCCAAATAAAGAATGTAATAAAGACACAGCCCCAAAGGAGGGTTGTCATAGGATCGTAAAGGAAGAAGTTTAAGTTACCGCCAGCCATCAGTGCTTGAATGGCACCCGTAATGTTTACAATTGATAGTTGCCCTTGTGCATACCAGCCGATAAAAAATAGGGTGAATAGCAGATAACAAATTCGGAAATAGGCGAAGAATTTTTTATGTTTAGTGACATGCGCCTGTTTAATTAAGACGATAAATAGAACAACTAAACCCAGTGATAGGATGATTATCTCTCCAAGTCGATCCTCCCAAATCGGTTGCCATGTTTTACCGTTGATATCGGGTTCATAAAAGTAATCATCAGGCACGCTGTATTTGAATTTAAGCTCTTTAGTTGTGCTAGGAAGGTAGGAGATTGATTGTCCTCGGGTGATACCTAAATCGAACTCTAAGGGTAAGGAAATATCGATTCCTGATGTATCGATAACTCTATATACCATCCAGTCTGCTTGGCTTAGAGGCTCAGGTAATTTGATTTTGTAATCGGGTTGAATCAGATCTAGGCGGTCGTCAAAATCAAGATCACGCATCTCTATTGGCAAGCCCTGTTGCCTTAAAAGTAAGCGATCAGAAATCCCTGCACGTAGTGTATTCTCGTGCATGAAGGAATAGCGCCCATTACTGACTACCAATAGAGCATGGTCGCCAGCCTCTAAGTTTTCTTGTAAAAATTCCCAAGATTCTGGGGTTAATAGGTTTCTTCCTAAAGTTGGGATAGCGAGATCCATTACGTAAAGCTCGACAAAATTGCCTTTCGGTTGCTTAAGAGCAATCGGATCTCGTCCTTCTGCTTGAGTGCCTGCGAAAAGGGCTTCGGCTTCAGCGTTGGTATATAGGATTTTGTTTATCAGGCCGCTATCGATTAGCTCGGACCAGCCTTTTACTTCAAAGATATCGTGGTCTATTTTGGCAATTAGGTCTGGATCTTTACTGCCACCAAAACCTAATTTGGCTCTGGCAATTTTGATTGCTGAAGAAAGAAGGGTTTGATTTAAAATTCGAATGGATGCGGTAGCGCCAGTCACACCATCAAGATAGATATTTTTACTGTCGTTTGGCTTCTTTTGTCCCTGCTTATCGCTGAATTTAATATTCTGCATCAGAGATAACCCTTTATATTGATCAACAAAATCAAACATGGGTTGTTCGCCAATACCGGCTACAAACATCGGTTCTCGGTGGAATAGAACGCGCACATCGACAAACGAGCCCTCACTGTCGAGGACAGCGAGTAAGTTGTAAGGCACACCCATAAATCCAGGGATAGAAGAGAAGTCGATCGATTCGTAAATGTAACCTACTTGATTTAGTCCAGTGACTTCCTCTTTAAACAGCGGCCAAACATCAATAGTGTTGTCTTTCTCTCCAACAACAAATGGGGAGGGGTAGAGCTTACGCAATTTTTCCTGCGTCATGATGCTTTCCACTTTTGTGGGAGTATCGCTGACAGAACTAGCGCTAAATCCTAATGAAGGAACGATGAGTAGTAAGAACGAGAGCAGCCAAGAATAGCTATTTAGCTTCCACATACGTAAACCTTTTCAAGCAATAAGGCAT
Organism: Neptuniibacter sp. QD34_54; assembly: GCF_047778055.1. Lineage (GTDB taxonomy): Bacteria > Pseudomonadota > Gammaproteobacteria > Pseudomonadales > Balneatricaceae > Neptuniibacter. The sequence continues at coordinate 1,229,815 of NZ_CP180546.1, forward strand.
CTAGGTTCAGCTGCAAAAGCTGATCAGTGATCGGGATCACTGATGAGATTTTAGAGGGACGCTATAGCCTTTGATTTATCGTGCCGACGATGAAGTCAGCACGATTTTTTACAGGCTATTTAAGTTTTTTAAGTGGAGTAAAGTGTCAGATTTTTAAAAGAAATTTAAAAAAATAATGAAAAATCAATAAATTATAAGGACTCTTTAGGAAAGCGATACCCTTGGCCATGTACGGTTTCGATGACTGGTTTATATTGGCGCTTAGGGTCTAGTTTCTTTCTGAGAGTCACAATATGTTGTTCTAGGGATCGGCTACTCGGTACAAAATCGCGTCCCCAACCTGCGTTATAAAGCTTGTCTTTGCTAACCACTTCATCCGGGTGTTGGAATAAGCAAGTCAGAAGTTTTAAATCTCTTACAGAAATCTGTTCACTATAATCGCCACGGGTGATACACATGCGCCGTGGGTCGATTTTCATATCACCCATCTCGAAAATATCATTCGTGTCATGACTTGTAGCAATGCTCTCTTTATTTTTTCGTTGAAAGAAAATATAGGCGGTGCTACCCATTAAGATGGTTAGCAAAATTAAGATAAGGCCATAAAAGTAACCGTCATTTCCAGGAGCCGCTAAGTGTTTGTTTTCTGCTAGTAACCCAGTTACTAAAAGATCTTTTTGGATGCCAAGAGCAGCTGCAAGATCTGCTGTCTTAAGCAATAAACAGACTGAAATCCCTTCGCTTTGACAAAAGAATAAAGCATCCACGTTGATGTCATATGCTTCCCAAGCAGTTGGGGTAGCTGTCTGCAATAACGCTTCTAAGCGGGGATAGTTGTTCGTCACTATGTAATCGTTAAGGTGAGTACTGGATTGGGTATCTGGGAAAATCAGCTCGTGATTAGCGTCCCAGACTGCAATGGTTTCTATTAGATGAGTCGAAGCTTGTTTAATCCGCAGGCTAGTTTGATTGTTTTCGTTTATATCATCACTAATCCAAGCCAGTTCGCCCTTTAAAAATGATTCTGTTTGTTGTCGGATATCGTTCGGTTGCGTAATAGCAAAAGAAGCAAAGCTGACAAGTAAACTTGTAATGGCCAAAGCAGCGGATAAAGCGAGCTGATGAAATTTCATAAGAGGGCTTAAAGTTATAGTGACTCTATATATGTCGTTAATAGTAAAGAATATTCGTTGAGCATTAAATCTGAATTTAGAAAGTTATGCCTGTAAAAAGGGGGCAATAGCTTGCCGAAAAGCGGCAGGCTTTGCGCTTAAATTCCAAGTTTTGCTCGGTAGAGCATAAGCGTAGAACTAAGTTGATCTAGGCTACAGCGCTGATTCTAAGCATCTATAGTTGAGAAAGCTTAAGATATTTATTGGTTGGCATGCTAGTTGCTTTGATGTTTTTAATATGCATTTTATATGGTAGGGAAATCATTATGCAAGTCAACCAAACTTCTCACGCAGCTCAGGTTTATCAAACTCAAAGTAAAGGATCTGTTAATACGACGCATGGCGCTGGCAATAGTGTTAAAGCTTCGAGTGGCGATGTGCATCTGAGTAAAGAAGCGCGTAATGCACAAAGCGCTTTGAATGGCATTGCAAACAGATATGATGTCACTAATATTTCTACACGCGAACGCGGCGCTATGGTGAGTGACCTACAAGAAAAGGGACTTCTTTCTAATGAAGATGCAATGAGAATGGCTGCGCCTTTTAGTATGAATGAGAACATCGACACCAAAAGGGATTGGTTACAAATCAGCAAAGACGCTCTAGCCTTTGCAGAGCAAAATGGTCAGTCGCCAAAAGAGCTGGAATCTATAAAAAGAAATGTTTCGATCTTAGAGCAGCTTTTTGAACTGAGAGATAAATAGCGATTATCTATCTGAAATGACAAAGGAGAGCTAGGCTCTCCTATAGTAGATTAATCCCCGCCGCCACTGGAGTCACCACCACAACTTCCGCTGTCTCTATTATTGCATCTGCTATCCGAATCGGATGAGAAAAAATCAATATCTATGCCCCATCCATCGTCATCACCATCGTTGTTACGCGAAGATCGATTACGATTAAAGGTGGCTAAAAATACACCCACAGCAAGGCAGAACAACACTTCAGGTGTAAAGCTATTGTGATAACCATATGCGGCTGAGGCAGCAATTATTATTACGCCTAGACTTCGTAAGCAGAAAAATAGCTTGCCGGCGAGGAGCCCACCGATGAAAAAAATAACACAGCCTAAAACGATACCGTCTGTGTAAAGTGCGTATAAACCAACGGCTGCTAGTAGATATCCAATCATGCTCATATAGGTAATGTCCTTATCATAACAGTAAGGGAGAACTCTGCCTTACGAGCAGAGCCGCCACTTCTCAAATCGTATCAACAAATATAGGTGTGCCGAATTTAGGGTATAAGATGTAACTTGGCCTTGTTGGCTAATCAAAGGTTTTTACTCTGATCAAAGTTACCGTTCTTTAAATAGTTCACCACTTGAGCGATTACTTTCTTGTTTTTCATCATAAAAGGGTGAGTAACTGGCATTGCGATATGATCGTTCATACCTTCGAGTTTTGTATTCTCGATTGAGACCTTGCCATCATCGGTGCTTGGGATCAGTGTGGACAATATCAAATTGATACTACGGGTACCGGCTATAATCCCTACGTCAAAGTTCGCTTTGCCGAGAGTATTTGGAACGCTTAGCTCTCCAGTACCTAGCTGTAGGCCTGCATCACCATTGATAAAGTGGAAGCCGGGAACTTCGCCAAGCTTATCGACAATTTCACTTCCTCTATTTGGTGGCCCAAGCATAACTACTCTGTTTAAATTATTTATTTCATGAGCTCTTAGGTATTGGCGAACTAAGATCCCACCAAGGGAATGAGTTACAAAATTCACCTTCATGCTCTTAGGGCACTGATCTAGTGCGGGCTTTATTGCTAATTCGGCAAGCTGTTCTATTGGATAATCTCTGGAAGGGTAGTCGATGTTAATCGTTAGAAAACCTTCTTTGATCAAAGACTCTTCTAACGTTTCCATCGAGCTTGAAGAGCGGGCGAGGCCATGAATTAGAATCACGCAAGAGGCTTGAGTGCTGATGGAAAAAGCGAGTAAGAAAAATGCCAATAGTCCTTTCATATTGATTAGTCCATATCATCCTTAATTGGTCTAGCGGGTATAGTCTTTTATCTCTTCGTATGCATCTGCAGATATTCGTTTGCCTAGTGTTCGCATTTTCTGCATCTGTTCTGGGTTTTCATTTCCCCAAAAATTCTTCCAGGATTCAAGGGAGTCCCACTTTGCGATGGTGATCACTTCGTTTTCATTTTCAACGGACTTCAGCATAAAACTACCAAGGGCACCGTTAACAGTTTCATGAATATGATTGGTTGTATTGGTCCAGATCGCTTTAAACTCTTCAAAGTTCTCTGCTGGAACCTGCCATCGATAAACAACTCTTACCATTTCAATCTCCGATCTCTTATAGTCTTACTACCAGTTGTGGATTAGCTCTAAGAGTTAAAACGTATCTTCGTGACCTTCTAACTCGGGCTCATCGTATATATAAAGTTCGTAGTGTTCGCGTAGTTTTGAAATGACTTTGTGTACCAACAAACCGTTTAAACTATCGGACTTAATTTGAAAGCGCATGCTGGTGAAGGTATCTAGAGCGACCTTTTCTTCACCCTCATAGATCCAAATCCAAGCATCACCTTGTACACCTGACTCTACATTCGAGAATGTCTGCTGCACAAGTTGGAGCAGCTTGGGATAGATATCGTAGTAGCTAACATCGGATGCTATTTCTGCAAAGATCATAGCTACTTCTTCCTAAATCAATATATTTGAAGCGATCGATTCATAAAATTTAATAGCCGCAGCACTTAAAATTAAAGCAACACACGCAAGTTTTAGTGCATTCCAAGGGCCAGTGCCTAACAATACTCCAAGAGTGATGCCTAATGTAACTAGAGCCGCAAAGAACCCAATAAAACCGCCATCAACAGCGTCATAAACGAATAAAGCTAGTGCTGGGCCTAGTAATGCTGCAATCAAACAGAGGAAAAAGTTGGTGCGCGAAGCATCAAACCATGAGGCCGCGATTTTCAACGGTAAAACAATCGTTGCACTGATAACGGCTAAAAAGTGTAGAGTGAGAGCTGGTACTTCCATGTGAAAATCCTTTTAAATGTAATCCGTTTTTATAATTTGAATCGTACTAGCGATTCTAATTACTCACTAGCATACAGTTGTATGGCTGATTCAGCTATGGAACTTGTAATCAAGTAGGTGAGTAAGAATACTAAGATAGGAAATACCAAAGCAAAAACAGCTTTAAACTCAATAAACTGATGATTAACTGCTTTGGTGAATTCGCCATTATATAACTTCTCCTCTTCACTGCCTTGTGATTGCTTAAGCTGATCTTTGAATCGTTTGTAGTTGCTAAAGCACTCACGAAACATATGAATACCCATAGGTATCGAAATCAAAAGGCCAAACGCTAGTCCAATTATCTGAGGCAAGCTTTCTATCATCGTTATTCCTTTAACCGTTTAATCAGCATTAGTTGATTAAATACTCTTAAGCATAATCCTTCCGATGCCCGCGCTTCTGAGTCTTAGGCTTCGGCTTGTAATGAACCGCTGTAGAGCAGTTTCGGCCATTACGTTTTGATTCGTATAGGGCTTCGTCGGACTTTTTCATGACCGCCATTGAGTCAGGAATTTCAGGTGTTTTTTCACAGAAGCCTATGCTGATGGTGACACTGACTATTTCAGTTTCCGGTGCATTTTTGCGCATCTTTTGACCCTGTTCGTTATCGTCTGGGCGGTCTTGATTACGGATATGCATAGGGTAATTGGCGATAGTTTCACGCAATTGTTCTATGTAAGGCAGGGCTTCAGCTTCGCTTTTACCTGGGAATACTAGGGTGAACTCCTCACCACCATAGCGGTAGGCTTTACCGCCACCACTGACTTGGTTCAGTTTGGCAGCAACCATTTTTAATACTTGGTCGCCGACATCATGACCGTAGGTATCGTTAAACTTTTTAAAGTGGTCGATATCACACATTGCCAGGGTGTACTTTTTACCTAGGGTTGAGAACTTATCAAGCAATGCACGACGGGCAGGAATACAGGTAAGTTCATCAATAAATGCCATTTGATAAGAGTTTTGAACAACCGAAATAGCCAGTGCGATCATGCTGGCCGAAATAAATAGCGCAGAGATCATCGGCTGATGGAACCAACTCAGCATGATCAGGGCAGATAATAAACTCGCCAGCAAAGCGGCATCTGTATAGGTCTTCCTAAACACAAACGAGAGCATAATTGGAACAAGGCCAAGGCCAAATGCCAGTGCAGCTGCTTGGCTTAGGTAATACTCGTGCAACAGCATTTCTAACATCATCATTGGTAGGTTCGCTAGGTAGAGCCCTAGAGAGCCATTGGACCAAATTAGATATAAAACCCCGTAACTAATCAGGATGACAGACAGCCGGATGATGCCAACAGGGGTAAATAAACCTCGCTCTTTATACAGCGCAATGCAGCCAAGATGGAAAGGGAGCAGTATCGATATACAGCTAAAAAGGACAAAGGCATCTGGCTGATTCAGACTGGTTTGGAGACCATTTTGAATTAACCAATAGGCTCCACAAAGGTTTACTGCGGCAAACAAGATACGACTGCGGTTAAACCCGTAACCTAATAGCGCGACAATGATCGCCAGAGGGTAGGGAGTCAGAGTGAGAATCTGTTGATATTCCTCACTCAATTGAGCAGTAATAGGCAATAACAGGCCTGCTGCACACAGCAGAATAAAAGAGGGCAGTATTAAACCGGCAGATCGCAATAGCATGTATATCTATAAAATTCTGAAGCTAAATAAGATGCGTTATTGTATCTGCATCACAATTAAAAATATTGTTTTTAGACAACAAAATGAAGGAAGTTAAGCAAGCCGGATATATTCCGGCTTGTTTTTGTGGCCTAGCACAAGGGATGGGGAAACTAGGCCGATAGGAACCGGATTAAATTAGCTCGCTTGAGTGCTTTTAAAACCTAAAAGTTTCGCAACCATCATAGCTGGGCACCAGCCTGTAAGTGCCGATTGGGTCAAACTCACACCTACGATAGCCGTTACGATTAATAACGCTTGAGGAGCTTGTAAAAACAATACAGGCCCCACTGTGAACATCACAACACAACCAGCGATAATGTGAAGGCCTTGATTGATGGTCATACCTTCGCAATTACAACTCTCCGCTTTTAATCCCAACTTCTGAAAAATAAATACAGCAGGGCACCAGCCGGTAAAAGCAGATTGGAATAGGTTAAGGCCAACAAAACCGGTTAGGTAATACCAATTGGCATTCATGTAATAACCTAAAACTAAGCTAGCTAATATGACACTGCCAGCCATCAGACGAAGCGCGGCGTTAAGAGACATGATGATTCCTTTAAGTAGAGAGTCGTTGGAAATATTATATATAAGTTGTATCTAATATAAAGATCGGGCTTAGTCCAAGTTTTTATAATTAAATGTAGTGAAAGCGTACTTTGTTATAAGGGGCTTACAAACGAACTGGAAAACCTTCAATTTAGGATCCAGACTGGAGATATAGAGAGAGGAATATCAACCACTTGCTGGTGAGGAAGAGATGGATAGGTTACTGGTCAATATCGATTTTAAACACGATAACTCCAGCCTTATAGAGAAAGCAGTAAATCTAGCGGAACAACATTCTGCTTTTCTCGAGCTGTTTAGTTGCTGTTATAACCGCTCGATCAAACATAGCCACATGTTTGATGCTAAACAAGAATTAAAAGCCGAACATGCCTACGTTAAACAAACCGAAGCCAAGCTTGAAGAGCTCTGCTTAAATATCGAAGCTTTAGGTATAAAAACGGGTTTTGATGCTAGCTGGAATCGTCATACTGGTGAAGGAATTGTTCGTAAGGCTCTACGTTTTCAACCGGACTTAGTGCTTCATTCAATTCAGCCGCATACTCGATTGGGCCATTATTTATTTGCCCCTGTCGATTGGCAGCTTGCACGTAAATGTCCTGTCCCCGTTCTGTTTGTGAAACAAAGGCCATGGGGTGACCATACCCGCGTTGTAACCTGCATAGATCCTCTACATAAAGATGATGTAAAAGGCGCTTTAGATAGGGAGCTGATCGAGCGAACCCGTGAAATTATGGACGACGGCCACAACGAACTAAGAGTTTTACACTGTTATAACACCTTACCCCAAGAAGTGATTTTTGATGAGCATGTAGTCACAGACTACGAAGCGCTGCAGGAGCGTGTAGAGCGAAGTCACCTTAGCTCCTGTGATGAATTACTTGAAGAATATGGTTTGAGTATCGAATCGGATATGGTCGATATCATCAAAGGCGAAGCGGATCTGACCATTAGTAACTATGCCAAACATAATAAAATTGATGTGGTTGTAATGGGTGGCGTAGCACGTACCATTCTGGATCGATTATTAGTCGGCAGCACAACAGAACATGTCGTTGATCATGTCGATTGCGATGTGATGATCGTTAAGCATCCGGATTTTGTTTGCCCTGTACCAGAATCATGAGGGTATTTATCGGTGTTATTCTGCCTTCAGCATTTCAGGCTTTAGTGATCTTTATCATCGCTTCTATGGACCAAGGCAACGAATCAAGATAATAGATCTTGGGCAGGTTTGGCTGCGTTTTTGGTAGGTATGTTCACTATCCCTATTACCTTGTTAATGAACGGGCTCTACGTTTGGAAGAACCCGCAACATAGTTTACTTCAGGTGATGGGTAAGTGCTTTACTTTAGCGGTGATCGCGCCATTTTTATGTGTCTTAACCCTATTTTTATAGATTTTTAGATTATTGCTCTAGCACTTCTAGTAAGCGCTTTAAGCTTTTATCCATCTGAATTTTCTCCTCTTCAGAGAAGGCGCTCATTAATCGATCAAGGTTATCAACGTGGGCACTAACTGCTTCATTGATCAGTTCTAAACCCTCATCGGTTAATTTTACCAACATGCTGCGCGCATCTTCGGGATTATTGCAGCGGCTGATTAACCCTCTTTTTTCCAATCCTTTCAGACGATGGGTCATCGTGCCAGAGGTCACCATTAGGGTAGAAAATAGGGCAGTAGGTGCTAAGCAATAGGGTGAACCAGATCGACAAAGCGTCGCCAGAACATCGAACTCCCAATAGTTAAGTCCATATTCTAAAAAGGTTTTTTCGAGTCGTTGTTGTACCAACGCAGAGCTGCGTTTGATGCGTCCTGTTACGGACATAAGCTCAGAATTTAGCTCCGGTCTCTCCGCTTTCCACTGCGAAACAATCTTATCTACAGCATCCGCTGATTTATCTGTCATCTGTTACACCTGAAAATTTATCTTGATATCAAGATAGTTTGCTGTCATTGTTTAATTATATCTTGAAATCAAGATAAGTTCTTCATCGATACAAAATAACCAAGGTGACGAGGATGATCGGTAATTTACCTAACAGCGTGCGTATTGTTGTAACGGCACTGGCCCCCATCATTTGGGGCTCGACTTACATCGTTACTTCCGAACTATTGCCTGCTGATCGTCCCTATACCGCCGCATTGATTCGTGTGCTTCCTGCGGGCTTCTTGCTTTTATTGATGAGTTTTTATCTGCCTAAGCGCAAAGAGTGGGGAAGGTTAATCATTCTTTCCGCGCTAAATATTGGACTGTTCCAAGGACTATTGTTTGTTGCGGCATATCGTTTACCCGGCGGAATTGCTGCTGTTGTGGGTGCAATCCAACCCCTGTTATTGATGTTGCTGATCTGGTTAATCGACAGCAAAGCACCAAGAGCGCTGACGGTCATTGCAGCCACCTTTGGTGTTATCGGTATGGCTGCACTGCTTCTGTCGCCGAATGCTGAGTGGGATCTATGGGGAATTATTGCGGCATTTCTTGGTGCGTGTTCTATGGGTGCCGGAACCTACTTAGCGAAACGCTGGCATAGCTCCCTTCCCGTATTAGCTTTTACCGGCTGGCAGTTATTGCTGGGTGGATTGATGTTGCTGCCTGCTGCCTATTTTCTAGATCCTGCACTGCCTGAGTTGGGCAGCACAGAGATACTCAGTTATGCCTACCTTTCTATATTCGGAGCGTTAATTGCTTATCTACTGTGGTTTAAAGGTATTGCGACACTGTCACCGGTGGCAGTGTCATCTTTTGGACTGCTGAGCCCTGTAACTGCAGTGGTGCTGGGCTGGTGGTTGTTAGATCAAAGCTTACAGGGCTTTGCATTACTTGGGCTGATTACTGTGTTGATCAGCATTTTAGTCGTGCAAATCTCTGCATCACCTAAATCTATTTCACGTTCTAAACAGCCTGTTGTTGCTGAAGCTAAAGAGTAAGGAGTTGTTATGAAAGATATGATTACCCAACTGATTGAAACCCGTGCCTCAGTAGGGCGTTATGATGCAGACAAAAAACTATCAGATACTCAGCTTAAAGAGCTGTTGCGATTAGCGACGCTATCGCCTTCGGTTTATAACATGCAGAACTGGAAGTTTATTGTTGTCTCTAGCGAAGAAGCCAAACAGAAGCTGCATCCAATCGCTTTTAATCAGCCACAAATTCTAGATGCATCTGCCACAGTGATCATCTGCGGCACGCTTAAGGGCTATCAACAATTACCGAAACAGCTCAGCCCAGTGGTAGAAGCTAATATCATGTCGCAAGAGGTAGCGGATGGTTGGGTTGAAATGGCGACCAATTCACACGAAGGCAATTACACCTTGCAGCGAGATGAGGCACTACGTTCCGGTTCATTAGCCGGTATGACTATGATGTTGGCAGCGCATGGTATGGGTATCGCCTCAGGTGCTATGACGGGTTTCGATCCAGGCCAATTACACGCTGAGTTTGAGCTTGAGGAAACGGATATTCCAGTAATGCTGGTAACGCTTGGCTACCCAGCAAAACAGAGCTGGCCGCAAAAACCACGCCAGCCTGTTGAGGATGTAGTCGCTTTCGTTTAACGATCAACAGAAAACAGGCTCGCGTGTTGTGGTGATAAAAGGTGATGGGAGAAGAGGAGTTAAGCTAAATAGGTTTGGTGCAGCTCGTTCAGTACCGGTAATACCGAAACCACCAATAAAAGTGCCATCGAGATATTAAATACTCGTTGGTACTTAGCCTCTTTGAGGAAGCGTTTTAGCCCCGATCCAAAGATCAGCCATACGCCCACGCATGGGAAACTCACCACAAAGAAGGACAGGCTAATCACCATAACCTGTAGCAGCATCGTTGTATCTTGCGAGGTATAAGCCGCAATCGCACCGGTCGCCATCACCCAGGCTTTCGGGTTTACCCATTGGAAAAGTGCTGCTTGCATAAAGGTCAGCGGATTAGATTTCTGATCCCCCTCCATCGACGTAGGGGCAGAAGACGCCACTAACCACGCAAGGTAAAGCAGATACGTCACACCAAGCACTTTGATGATCTCGTGAACAATCGGGAACTTCTCAAATACTGCGCTAAAGCCCAGTCCAACCGCAATAACCATCAGTGGAAAACCCAAGCAGATACCTAGTAGGTGGGGCATGCTGCGCTTAACGCCGAAGTTAAGCCCAGAGGTCATAATCATAATATTATTGGGGCCCGGGGTTACCGTGGATGAGATCGCAAAAACTAAAATCGCTAAATAGATTTCCATAAAAAGAGTTCCGTAACTTATAAGTGCTGTAACAGGCAACTAAATACAAAAGTGGAAATGTTCGTAAGCTATATAGTGTCGTATAAGCAAAGTTCTAGGTGCAGAGGCAGAAAAGAGATAATTAACAGTCACAGATCCAACACAGTTGCTCTGTATTGCTCTTTAAAAGGGTACAGATAGGCCCTAGCGTTTCATGGACAGACTCTAGTGTTCGATGGATAGGATAAGATAGATTATGATTAACCTTTTAGAGAGCTATGGCTGAATCTTTGTGAATCGACTTAATCTGAACCTGCTGCGTGCATTAGTCATTATGCTGGAAGAGCGCAACGTAACCCGTGCTGCTGACCGGTTACACCTTACGCAATCAGCCATGAGCCGACAATTAAGTCAGCTACGCGATCACTTTGCCGATCCACTGCTTATTCGCGAAGGTAATGACTACCTGTTAAGCGCCAAAGCTAAAGAGCTACTGCCTAAAGTTCAGGCCATACTGGCTGAAGTGGATGAACTAGGGGAGGGCGATAGCTTTAACCCCGCTGAGTGTGTCCGTCGATTCAGTTTTGCCTGTACCGATCATGTGGCGCAGTTTATCTTTCCCGATATTTTGCAAAAGCTCCACCAAGAAGCCCCGGGGATCGATATCAGCTACGAAATGTGGCGACCGGAGCTATTAACACGTTTAGGCCAGCTTCCCCTTGATCTCGCTTCAACGACTACCAACAGTTTGCCAGAAAATGTACTGAGCATTCATATCGGCCAAGACAGCCCTGTGTGTTTGATGGCGAAAGACCATCCACTAGCGGGTGAAAGCCTTACTATAGAAAAGATGCTGGAGTACTCATTCCTGCGTTTAAACAGCGGTGGTGATAAAGATTCCTTCTTTGATCGTGCGCTGGAAGCCCAAGGCTTACAACGTCGCATCCAATTTGAAGTACCGTTCTTCTCTGCGGCGTTTCAGGCGTTATCTAGTGAACCTATGCTGATGATCTTGCCACAGCATATTGCTAGCAATGCCTTAGCGCACTTTCCTTTGAGTTACGCTGAACTACCGTTAGATGAAGTGCCGCAGAACAACTATCACCTCTGCTGGCATGCTCTTCACGATCAAGATCCAGCCCACCGTTGGTTACGAAATTTGATCGCGGATCTGCTCCGTGACGAGATGCATATCGACACTCATGCAACGGAATAGCACTTATCAAACTGGGTATGATTTTAAATCATAGTCGGTATTTGATATTTGCATTTTTTTAATTCCTTTCAGCTAACTACAATACCTCCATCTACTGATCGAGGTGACTCCCATGACTCTGGCCATCTGGCTTTCATTTGTTGTTGTATGTCTATTAGGCACTATGTCTCCAGGCCCAAGCTTGGCGGTGGTATTGCGTCAGACATTAGGAAATGGCCGTAAACATGGTGTGATCACCGCAGTAAGTCACTCAACTGGCGTAGCGGTTTGGGCGATCTTAACCCTTTGGGGCTTGGGCGTTGTGGTATCGGAACACCCAATGCTTTACCAAGTGATCACTTATGTTGGTGCGCTTTATCTAGCATGGCTTGGTTTAAAAGCGATCCGCTCAAAAGGTAATGCTAACTTCGGTAAAGACAAAACCGTAGGCCCGTATTCAGAAGCGGTACGTGACGGGGTGATGATCTCGGTCCTAAATCCAAAACTGGCGCTGTTCTTTATCGCTCTGTTCTCTCAGTTTGTCTCAGCCGATCAATCGGTGACCGAAAAGCTGATCTATATGGGCACAGTGGTATGTATCGATATGCTGTGGCTATGCAGTGTGGCGGTGGTGCTATCGAAAGAGAAAGTGATCAAAGCCCTACAGAAAAAGGCAAAAGAGATCGATCAAGTGAGTGGTTTGGTGATGATTGGTCTAGCACTACGGATCGCTTTATAAGCGATCTGTGTCTAGGAGAAGATTTGCTTTATCTGAACAATTTTATGTTTTTAAAATAAGCGCTTTATATATTAAGTTTCTATTATTTTTTATAGTCAGTGCGGTTGTATCTGCTTGAATTCACTTCCTTTTATCGATTGACACTTCATTTATTCAAAGTAGGATTGCTTCTACGGAACTTAGTTGTTCTAGATATATACGTTGGCTCGTAGTTCTTGCGAGCCCACTTTAAGTTCGCAGCGGACGACGAACAAGGAATTAAAATGGTTAAAAAGATTATCGTTTTGGGTGCTACGGCCAGCATCCTGACAGGTTGTTTACAAGCAAATACTGCCCAGTCTCCACTCCCTTCTACTTACCCAATTTCACAACAGCAAAAGATGCAGGCAGCTCATCACTGGAATGTCCTCGCTGAGCATGAAGCTAAGCTAATTGCGGGTTCGGTAGGAAATAAAATGCCTCTACACATCAGTGGTGGCGATGCATCTCAAGTTTTTTATCAAGGCTATGCAAATTTACTGACGAGTCAGCTAGTGCAAAACGGTGCGACTGTTTTGACGACGCCTCATGGCGCTGCAAATGTGTCTTTTGATGTAAATGTTGTAAAGCACACAGATAAAGATAGCGTTCGTGCTCCTGTTGGTACGTGGTCATTGTTAACTGCAGGTGTTGCGGTTGCTGCTCACGCAATAGATAAATGGACAACACCGGCTAAGTTATTAATTCCTGCTGCGGTAGGTGCTGACATAACAAGTGGTAACTGGGTTAAAGACTCAAATGTAGAAGTGATCATCACCACGACGGTTACTCAGCAGAACCGTATTCTGCACTCATCGTCAAATATCTATTACATCAATGGTGGTGATGCTTCTCATTATGCTCCAAGTGTGACCTCCACTAAATCTGTCACATTAACCGATCAGGAGTAATAAACAGTGAAAAAACTACTTAGCGCTCTATTGATTGGGGTAACACTGATTACGGCTGGTTGTGCAAGTGATAAGGCTGTTCGCAGTAAACCTACTGAACAAAAAGTTGATTTGGTTGGTGTTCTCTCGGACGCGCGTAATCCTTTATTCAATAAATTGCTTTCCCCTTTATCTAAAGACCAAGCAATTATGACAGCAAGCTTTGCCAATATTGATAATCTGTCCGCTTCATCTACTTTCGGGCGAATGGCTGCTGAAGTTATCTCTGCTGGCCTTACGAAGAGAGGCTATAAAGTTATTGAAGTGAAAATGCGTGATAGCTTGTTTATCAAGCAACGTGCAGGTGAGTTTATGTTGTCTCGCCAGCTTCAAAATATCTCTCAACAGCATGATGCTCAGGCTGTCCTTCTTGGAACATACGCTATAGGTGGTGAAAACCTTTATGTGAATGCTCGCCTAGTGAGAACGGTTGATAATATTGTGCTGAGTTCCCATGACTTCGTTTTACCTCTTAACAGAGATATAAAGAGGTTATTAGGAGGAAGGTAATCTCTTAAGGTTCTAAGGCCGCTATCATAGCGGCCTTTTTTATGATGAATGCTTTATTCTAGGAAATAAAACACCGAATCAAGGGTATTAAGAAAAGGAAAGTTAGAGTGATTTACGCACTGAAATTACCAGTTTTTAAACTGAAGTCCGTCGATCTCTTCCCACACTATCTCATCATTCAGACTGCGCACAATCTCAATCGACTCGTTTAGGTCAGCATGTTTAGTAAACGAACCTTTGCGCTCATGCATTGGTACATCCACCAGAATCGAACCGTCATCCTCAACCATAAACTGCAGCATCAGATTGTTCTCATCAATCAAGCCGATAAAGTTATCCGGCTCTTTCAGCATACTCTGCATATGCACAATCACGTTCTCTAAGGTTTCAGATACAGCCTCATCCGAACGCACATGCTTATCAGTAGAGTAGTCGGTGTAGAAAAATTTAAATGACATGGGGTAGAGCCTTAATGCTGACAAGAAAGGTTATATTATAACTTATTGTAAGCTGGACTGACCGAATTACTTGGTAGCATCCTAGAATTAAAGGGCTTTGACCCCTTAACGCTCCTTTTGGCCGTAACGATGTTTAATAAACATATTAAGTTCCGACACCATAACAATGATAACCAACAACCCTAAAGAGAGGTTCAAATTCTAAAACTTCAGGATCTTCAACACCCTTCCAGTTCTTTTCTACTTCGGCTGGATTCAATCCGCCCAGTGTAAACGCATTAGTTACCACCGCTCCTGTATGCTCATCCTTTAATCCATTTATATCTTCTATTGGAAGGTGACCTAAATATAAGTCTTGTTTCACATGTAAAGCCACCGTTAGCTCTACCGCGATTTTATCCTGATACCCATTGTCTATGAGTACCTTCTTATCGCCGAAAATAGATACTGGTTCATGCTCCCCAGGCTCGCTAGGGAATCTCCCTTCATCCCATGTGACTTGAGCGACGTGTAAAGTAGATCCCAATTCATTACCTTCTTCATCGTAGACAGGAAGGTTATAAAAATCGGGTTGAAGCCTCATAGGTTTGGGGGCTGATGTGCTCATGCCAAAACTCATGTACGCACTCCGAAAATCACAAAGCACAGGAGCTGTAACAGTAGCCTGCCACTTATGTTTCCCGGTAGATATTGGACGATATAAATCAATTTGTAGCTTTTTAGCTCTTTTCAGTGCTGATTTAGTGAATCCTGATGGACAAACTAAAGCGCCTTTGTGCGCTTGTACATCTTGAACCAGTCCTTGAAACTCTTCGACACCTTTTACATCTACTGGCTTTGAGTAGTCTTTGCAGTCGATAACAATCTGCATAGTATATTGACCAATATTTTGCTCTACCAAAATATCAATTTGCCTTTTGGTTTCGCTATCAACCCCATCTAGCATTACGTTATGTTGCACACTTGCATCTGGCGATAGTTGCTTTTGTATCATCGCAACTAAATATTCAAGATCTTTCCAATCAGGATTCTTATCTTTATCGTTATTGGTCATTCAAATCTTCCAAGTTGATCTTGAACTTAACGCTTTTGTAATGGGCCGCATTGCTGCGAAGCAGCGAAGTTTTCGGTCCAGCCCGAAGGGCGATTATTAACAAACTTGTTAAATAGCGCCTGTGATAGCTTTACGAGTTGCATTAAATATTCTTTCCTTTTCTGGAAAGGCTAATAATTCTAGAGTTATTTCCCTAGCGTTTTGATACGACTGCCATAAATGCTGGGATACCGACCACAAAGCAAGCAAAACTTCTTCAATTTCACCGAGCTTCACCTTTTCAAACAGGTGATAATATTCATGCTGTTCAGTGTAAATGGCGTGTGCATACACTCTGCTTCTTATTGTCTTACATTCAGCTCTTAGGTAGCCGTTATGTTTCGTTGCAATAGAAAACAGTCTTCCGATGTCGCTTTCGTTTGGAAAAACTGAATCATCTAGATAGTTAGGGTTTATCTTAAGAACGTCACCACGTCTTTTTAAAAAAGCGGATTCTGAAAAGTCAGATGCATTTCTAATACAGTGTGTTTTGAAACCAGAAAAAGACTTACAGCCACTGCTATCATCTGAAAGACGACCTAAATATAAAAACAATGTATGTTGCAGTGAAGCACTATGGGTTCTCCAAAATTCCGAATTTTTATTTGCCGCAGCAACTACTTCATCATCTCTCAAAGACTCATAGAACCCCATGTAAGAATAAAAAAGGGTAAGAGCGCTTTCTGTTTCTTTGATGGTAAAGTCAATCCAACTTTTTGTGTCCATACTCGAAAGCCTTTTAACAGCTATATACGACAAGTTATTTGTAGAAAAGCGACACTTTGTCGTATATCTCCAAATTAAAAGAAATCGGTAATAGTCTTTCACCCATTGAAGCTAAATACTTAATTATGGATTTATGAAAATGGAGTTTTGTAGAAAGACGATAAATTGTCGTGTTTCCACATAAAAATTGAAAAACGATCTTCTATAAGAATCATTCTCATTAATCCATTGAGGTGGGCTAACCTATCTCCTTAGTTAACCCAATACTGACAGAGATAGGTATGTTTGAGAAGTGTAGAAAATAGTGGCCTTTGCTTATGCAGATCTTAGCTGGTTTCGACTGTTTTTGGCCGTTGTTAAGAAGGAAACCAATGCCTAGTTCTATTCGCAAACGCCACCAGCGATAACATCACCGGCACTTCCACTAATACACCCACCACCGTTGCTAATGCCGCACCGGAATGCAGACCAAATAGCGAGATTGCCACCGCAACTGCTAATTCAAAGAAGTTAGAGGTACTGATCATACAGGCAGGGGCAGCGATGTTATGCGGGAGCTTCATCCACTTCGCGGCAAAGTAGGCCAGTGCAAAAATACCGTAGGTTTGGATTAGCAGCGGGATGGCAATCAGCAGAATCGACTGAGGCTGATTAACGATCTTTTCTGCTTGGAAACCAAATAACAGAACTACAGTAGCTAGTAGGCCGAGAATCGACCAAGGCTTTAGCGTGGCTAATAATGATTCTAGGCGCTGACCATTATCTGCTTTTTCCAGTTTATGACGTGTCCAGATGCCAGCAATTAACGGCAATAATACGTACAGCACAACCGATAGCAGTAGGGTATCCCACGGCACGTTGATATCACTCACACCCAGAAGAAAGGCGGTGATCGGTGCAAAGGCAAACACCATAATCACGTCGTTTACTGATACCTGAATCAAGGTGTAGTTAGGATCGCCTTTAGTAAGCTGGCTCCAGACAAACACCATAGCGGTACATGGAGCGACGCCGAGTAGGATCATACCTGCGATATATTCGCTGGCGCTTTCTGGATCGACCAGATCGGCAAAGAGTACCCGGAAAAACAGCCAACCTAATAGCGCCATTGAGAAGGGTTTGATTAACCAGTTAACTACCAGCGTCAGCGCGATACCTTTTGGTCGTTTACCAACATCACGTAGTGCAGTGAAGTCGATCTGGACCATCATCGGGTAGATCATCACCCAGATAAATACTGCGACCACCAAATTTACATGAGCAAATTCTAGCGCTGCGATCTGCTCAAAGAAGGTTGGGATAAGATTTCCCAGTACGACACCCGCCAGAATACAGACACCTACCCAAAGGGTGAGGAAACGTTCGAATATACCCATAAAGCTAAACCTAATCTTGTTGGTAAGAAAGAGAGTTTAGATTATATACGGAAAATCATATATATTTAATTTCATATGTATTGTGCATGAGGTTTTGTAGGGTGTAATAGCAGAGCGTATTACACCAATTTAGAGCCTGTTAAAGGTGCAATACGCTTCGCTATTGCACCCTACGGTTATTTAATAGAGCCGAATACTTAAGCCTTTTGGGCGAGTACCTAAGTTTCATAGCACAAATTAGTAAGTTAAGCCTACACTTTGTGTGTGTATTATTTGGAAGATAAGGATGTTTGCGATGACTAGAATTGAAGATGGGTATCTAGATGATGGCGAGCTTGAAAGGCTATTTCCTAGGGCTTTTGTGTCTAGAAATAGCTGCTTCACTAATCTATGGCAAATGCTGCATAAATGCAAAATGAAGTCAGCACTTTACCCTGATACTAAAAATGAGCAGCTGGATAGGATAATTAAAACCCATACTAGCTTTAGTTCTTGGAAAGAGATGTACGAGACGGCGCTTGAGCAGTATGCCGACGATTTATGTTCAAAAGTGGATGAGGATATCCAGACTCACTGATTTCTATCTTAGAGATCTTGATTAGAAGAGCTGAACCTAGCCGATTCAGCCCTGACCCCTTAAACGACTTTAGCTTCTACCTTTCCAAGGGTTTACTCCGCTTTTCTTTTCAGCTGCAGCAGCTTCACGTAGTTTGTCTTTCTTGCTCTTACGCTTGCCTTTAACCGGTGCTTTACCTTTTTTAGCCTGAACTTCGGCTGGTATTTCTTTCGATCGTTCAAAGCCTTCGACTTGCTCGCGGGGTATCTTTTGCTGAGTGCGCTTTTCGATCAGTTTAAAGTGCGCGTCACCTTCGTGATCGACAAAGGAGATCGCTTCGCCGATCTCACCTGCACGGGCAGTACGGCCAATACGGTGAACGTAATCGGCAGGGGCACGAGGCAGGTCGTAGTTAAGTACGCAAGGTAGGTTTGGAATATCAATACCACGAGCTGCTAGGTCTGTCGCAATCAGAATTTTACATTCACCTGATTTAAACTCTTGTAGCGCTTGGTTACGCTCTTTCTGCGTTAGATCGCCATGCAGAGTTTTCGCTTGAATGCCGGAGCGGTATAACTTCATCTCGACATTGTTTGCGGTACGCTTACTGGCAACAAAGATCAGGACTTGTGACCAGTTTTGCTGTTTAAGCAGGTGCTTTAACAACATCGTGCGGTTGTTGTGGTCGACCTCAATTGCACGTTGTACTAACTGTTCTGGGATTGTGCTCTCTTGCTCAATCTCAATTTTGACTGGGTTATCCAGAAAATCGTCGGTGAGTTCCTGTACGCCTTTTGGGAAGGTCGCGGAGAACAGCAAGTTTTGGCGCTGTTCTGGTAGTTCATCCAGGATGTCATCCAGTTCATCGGCAAAACCTAGATCCAACATGCGATCAGCTTCATCAAGTACCAGTGTGCTGACGTTACGTAGATCAACGGCATTACGCTCGAATAGATCGATTAGTCGCCCAGGTGTTGCAACCACAATATCTGCACCACCACGCATCGCCTGCATTTGTGCATTGATGGATACGCCACCGTAAATCGCCAGAGATTTAAGCTTCCTTGGGAAGTTACGGCCGTACTGACGGATCGCTTCTTCCACCTGTACTGCCAGTTCACGCGTAGGTACTAATACCAATGCGGTAACTAAGTTATTTCGCGGCGGTAAGGATGTCGCTAAGCTTTGTAAAATCGGTAGTGTAAATGCAGCGGTTTTACCAGAGCCTGTTTCTGCAGCAGCTAAAACATCTTTCCCTTCGAGTGTGACTGGGATCGATTGTTGTTGAATAGGCGTAGGTTGTTCATAGCCTAAATCAGACAGTGCAGATAGCAGAAAATCAGATAGACCGAGCGCAGAAAACGACATATTGAAGTGATAACTCAAGGTGGAAGACAAAGTGATGGGCTATTCTAACAGAAGTCGCTATCAGAAGATTGCTCTTGAGCTAGCCTGATTTTATCAGGAATTAACTGCGTCGCTGAGGTTATGGATGCTGCATCAGTTTGTTTATATCAGTCATCAGGCCAATGAGTTTTCCTTAGAGGGCTTAAGGGAACTAATGAATCAGGCTCGAACCAAAAATAAACGCTTGGAGCTAACCGGTTTGTTGCTATTTGATCCTCCGCTATTTTTTCAGGTGTTAGAAGGGCCGGAAGCGTCCATAAAGCAGATCGCGGCAGATATCAGAGCAGATACGCGCCATAGAGATATGGATATCATCTACACCAATGACAATTTAGCAGAGCGGGAGTTTTCCCGTTGGCAGATGGGCTTTAGGTTTTTAGGAACGGGAGATAAAAGTTCTTACCAGCATCTGGATGAACGGGTGAAGCGCTTATTAAGAATGTCGCATCCGAATGGTCAACTTGCTCATGATGCCTTGGTAGAATTTTGTGAGATGGATGCTAAGTATTTTGATCTAACTTAAACAAGGCCGCTTACTTTTGCTCTGTAAGGCAGCCCTGAAAAAAATCTTAATTAAACGCTTAGCTCTGCCCAGATTGGCGCATGGTCGGATGGTTTTTCCATACCGCGAATTTCGTAATCCACGCCAGAGTCAGTACATTTCTCTAGTAATGGCGCCGTTAGTAGGATGCCATCGATGCGTAGGCCGCGCTTTGGTTCGGCATCGAAGCCACGAGAGCGGTAATCAAACCAGCTAAATACCTGATCTTCATCTGGGTTCTGATGACGGAAGCAATCAGTTAAGCCCCAGCCCGTTAGCTTGCTATACCATTCACGCTCTTCTGGTTGGAAGCTGGCTTTACCGGTCTTTAACCAACGCTTACGGTTTGGTTCACCAATACCGATATCTTTATCTTCTGGTGAGATGTTTAGATCGCCCATCACCACAATGTTCTGATCAGGTGTGTAGTTTGTTTCTAAGTGGCTTTGTAGATCAGCATAGTACTTACGCTTGGCTGGGAATTTAACTTCATGCTCAATGTTCTCACCTTGAGGGAAGTAGCCATTCAAAACTGTCACTACGTTGCCTTCGTCAGTTTCGTAGTCACCCATGATCATGCGGCGCTGAGCGTCTTCTTCGTCAGTTAAGAAGCCTTTTTGTACATTGCTCAATGGCTTTTTCGAGATCAGACATACGCCGTAGTGACCTTTTTGCCCGTGGATTTCAACGTGGTAACCCATCGCTTCAACATCTGCCATTGGGAAGGCTTCGTCATGAACCTTGGTTTCCTGCAGGCCAATAACGTCTGGCTGATACTTATCGATAACCGCTTGTAGCTGGTGAAGGCGGGAACGTAGTCCGTTAACGTTAAAGCAAATCAGTTTCATAAGGCCGCAATCCTGAACAAAAATAAAAAATGGATTTTAGTGAACATTTAGCCGGATGGATACTCATAATGAATTAGTAAATTCTATTGGGGTGTTTAACTTTCTTTATTGGCCTTCATATACAGGTTTCAGTACAGTGAGCACATTGAAGATTGACACAAGAAAAGGAGCCGATTGTGGCGGAATACGATTTTGATCTATTTGTAATTGGTGCGGGTTCAGGCGGTGTACGTGCGGCACGTATGGCAGCAGGCATGGGTGTTAAAGTTGCCATTGCAGAAGATCGCCACCTTGGCGGCACTTGTGTAAACGTAGGTTGTGTACCTAAAAAGCTATTTGTATACGCATCTCACTACGCAGAAAGCTTTGAAGAAGCGGCTGGTTTTGGTCTTACTCATAAAGGTATGGAGTTTGATTGGCCGACCCTTCGTGACAATAAAACCAAAGAGATTGAGCGTCTAAACGGCATCTACCAGAACCTATTGGTGAACTCAGGTTGTGAGCTAATTAACGGTCGCGCTACTTTGTTGGATGCGCACACAGTCGCTGTAGGTGATCAGCAATATACTGCTGAGCGCATTCTGGTTGCTGTAGGTGGTTGGCCGAACATTCCGGATATTCCGGGGAAAGAGCACATTATCAGTTCTAATGAAGTGTTCTACTTAGAAGAGTTTCCTAAGCGCGCTCTGATTGTAGGCGGTGGTTATATCGCCGTTGAGTTTGCCGGTATCTTTGCAGGCCTAGGCGCGAAAACAACCTTGGCTTACCGTGGTGATCTGTTCCTACGTGGTTTTGATAACGAGATTCGTGAATTCACTGCCAAAGAGGTAGCGAAGAAAGGTGTGGATCTGCAGTTCAACAACAATATTGAAGCAATCGAGAAACAAGCGGATGGTTCCCTGCTTGCGACCATGACTGATGGTTCTGTAATCGAAGCCGATCAGATCATGTACGCAACGGGCCGTAACCCTAAGGTTCAGGGCTTGGGTCTTGAAGCGCTGGGCATCGAACAAGGTAAAAACGGCGCTATCGTGGTTAACGATGAGTTCCAGACCAATGTGCCATCTGTTTACGCTGTAGGTGATGTAATTGACCGTGTTCAGCTAACGCCGGTTGCGCTTGCAGAAGGTATGGCATTGGTACGTAACCTATATGCAGGTGCAAACCAGAAAGTAGATTACGATCTAATCCCAACTGCTGTGTTCTGTCAGCCTAATATCGGCACTGTCGGCTTAAGCGAAGAGCAAGCACGTGAACAGTACGACAATATTGAAGTGTACAAATCTGAGTTCCGTGCGATGAAACATACTATCAGCGGCAGTGAAGAACGTACCTTTATGAAGATGCTGGTGGATGCTGATAGCCGTAAAGTATTGGGTGTTCACATGGTTGGCCCAGATGCAGGTGAAATCATTCAAGGTATTGGTATCGCTCTTAAAGCCGGCGCCACGAAAGAGGTCTTTGACAGCACGATTGGGATCCATCCAACCGCTGCTGAAGAGTTTGTCACTATGCGTGAGCCAAGCTCAAACTAATTTTCCCCTCTACGGAAAAAACCAAAGCCGATGTTAAATACATCGGCTTTTTTGTAACTAAACTGTATTACAGATAATTATCGAAGAGCCTCATCTAACTTCGCGAAAGATTAAGATGTTTCAGCTCCAGCGAGTTGGTTGAAAAATGAAGGTCATATGCATTATTTAGAATACGTAAAATTCACCGAGATAGAGCCGCTAGAGTTTTTACCGGTGTTAAATAAGCGATCAACGCGGGAGCATCTGATTGGTCATGAGCTGTTTGATCTTGAGATGGTGACTGATTGGATTCAGGAGAAAATAGAGGTGGATGCTGCTGAGGGTTGTAGGGTTAGAGCGATCAAGGTTAAGAACACGTTAGCAGGATGGTGTGGTATACAGTTGGAAGAAGGAAAATATGAGATCGCTATTGTCATCGACGACAGCTATTGGGGTATAGGAAAACAGATATTTCGTGAAATCATGCGCTGGGCTAAAGAACTAGGCCATAAAACGATCTTTATTCACTTCCTTCACACGCGACCTGAATATAACTTCTTAAAGAAGTTGTCGAAAAATGTATACGAGAGCGAGCTGATGGGAAGCAAATTTATGACATACGAACTTGAGGTGGAGAAACAAATTTGATGTAGGCTGAACTCTTACCCTCTAAGAGCCAGCCTTATATCGAAGAATTTGTTTGAAAAGCAGCTAGTTAGAAAAAAGCCCATCCAGCCATTGCAAACCCTGCTACAAGCGCCAAGATCGGCGGCTTAAATTTTTGTAGGGTAAAGAAGCCGATAATCACCAATGCCATATCTAATCCAGAGGTCACGCTGGTGATAAATACTGGTTGGTACAAAGCCGAAAGCAGCAAACCTACAACGGCTGCATTGATACCCCAAACGGCACCTGCAATTTTAGGTTTCGCCGCTAATGACTCCCATGCACCTTGTAAGCTCAGTACCAGTAAAAAACCCGGCAGAAAAACCGCTAGTGTTGCAACGATAGCCCCCATAAGTGCTGCATTGCTTTGCATATCCGCACCAAGGAAGGTAGCAAGGGTAAACATCGGGCCGGGGATCGCTTGAGCTGCAGCATAACCGACGACAAAGCGGTCTGGATCTACCGCTTCGCCAAGGGTTTGTTGCAGAAGTGGCAAGACAACATGGCCGCCACCAAACACTAAACTGCCCGCTTGGTAAAACGCGTTAAAGAGTGCTGCCCAGTCAGAAATAAGGGCAAATAGAGGCATTAGAATAAACAGTAGGGCGAAGATTATTAACGGTAGTTTTGCCGGTTGTTCTGTCTTTTCAATTGCTGTTTCTGGATCTTTATCTTTATCTGTTGAAGTCAGTTCAGCTTTTTTAAGATAGATGCCTACAGCGGCTGCAATAAGCAGTACGGTCATCTGCGTCCACAAAGAGGGGGCGATTAGAAGGGCCGCAGCAGTGAAGATAGCAATGCTGAGTGATTGGTTATCTTTGCAGAAATTGCGTTGCATGCTCAGCGTGGCATCAGCAACGACGACAACGGCTAAGAGCTTGAGGCCATGAACGGCACCCGTAAGAAAGCCACCGCTGTTTTGTGTATCAGTTGTAGCAAGCAGGTAGAGAATGAGAAAAGAGGGCAGCGTGAAGCCAAGGAAAGCTGCAATACCGCCGTAAAGGCCCGCTTGTCTTAGACCAAGTGCAAAACCCACTTGGCTTGATCCTGGACCCGGTAGAAATTGGCTAAGGGCAACTAACCTTGCGTAGGAATCCTGATCGATCCATTTTTTTTCTTGTACAAAGGCTTTTTGAAAGTAACCGATATGTGCAGCAGGGCCGCCAAAGCTGGTGCAGCCCAATAATAGGAATCGCCAAAAGACTTCCCAAACCTTGTCCATATTCTGTCCTTTACTCATCTAAAAAATCTTAGCAGAGTAAAGCAGCACTGTGACAAGTTTATGACTTTTCTTGATTGTCTAGCGTACTTTCCAGCTTATTTTTCGCCGTTATCCATTGGGACATATATTGGGTGCTTTTAAGGCTGTGATGATTAAGCATGGCCCCAGTGAAATTTTGTAGGCGATGTTGCGCTAGGTTTTCCAACAGCGCTTTAACACGTGAAATCAGAGCAGGTCCAGTTTGGTTACCATCGTATCTATCTTGTAGCAGTGCTTTATTATTTTGCTGAGCGCATTGCCATGCTTGCTGATCTAGATATAGCTCTACCGCGGCTTCGATAAAGGCGTCATCGTTATCAGCAATCGCTCCTGGCCATTGGCTCGGATCGGATAGCATTCCTTCACTACCTATAGATGTAGTTATGCTTGGCGTGCCGCAGACCATTGCATCCAGTAACTTACCTTTTATACCAGCGCCAAAACGTAGCGGGGCAAGGCAAACGCGGGCTGACTTAAATGTATCGTAGGCATCTTCTGCCCAGCCTTTGATAAGGAAGCCGGTTTTAGGGTTGTTTAACGCTGTGGCTTTAGGTGGTGGGTAAGATCCCCAGATATGTAGTTCCGCATCGGTTTCGCCGCGCTCTTTTAGGCGCTGGCGTATCTGCGGCCATAGCCTTTGCATCTCCAGCACTGAATCCCAATTAGGCGCATGGCGGAAGTTTCCGATCATCATAAAGTGAGCGCGCTCTGCAAAGTTTGGAACCTGGTCTGGCAGCTTATCCAGATCGAGCATAAAAGGTAGATGATGGAATTGTTGTTCTGGTACCGAGAACTGATTTTTTAAAAGCTCTGTTTCGTAATCGGAGATGATTAACGAAAGGTCGGAACGATAGATTGCTGCGATCTCTCGTTTGGCAATGTCTGAGTAGAGATCTGTTAGTGTCATCTCGCGGTTTTGCTTAACGGCTTGATGACGGGCATTACGCAGGCATTGCAGATCTTCGGTATCTAAAATGCGTAGGGCTTCAGGGCAGTTCTTTTCTACTCGCCAGCCAAATTGTTCTTCCATCATAAAACGGTCGAACATCACAATATCGGGATTAAGGTCACTGACGAACTGATCAAAGCAGTCACTGTTAAGTTGGATATTGCAGTGCGCGATGCCTTCATCATCTAGGTTGATCATATGCTCTGTGGTTTGTGCAGGGCTGGCAAATGTAACGTTCCACCCTTGCTGCTTGTACAGGCGTAACAGTGACAGCATATGGCTACCAGCTGCAGAAGAGTTGGGTTCGGGCCAGACGTAACCAATCACTAAAACGCTAAGCATAGAGTTAACCTAGAAAGAAAAAACAGCATTCTACCTTTTATTTGTAAGGTTTCTATAAGTTGTCATCTTTTGCTGTTTAAATGGATGAATTCTAAGGAGGAACTATGACACTGAAAGACCAGTTTGAGCTGATGGCTCGTTATAACCAATGGATGAATGAAAGTATCTACGAAGCCGCAAGCGAGCTTGAAGAGGGAGAAGTTAGTAAAGATCAGGGAGCTTTTTTTGGGTCTATTTTAGCTACGCTTAACCATATATTGGTGGGCGATATTATCTGGTTAAAACGTTTTGCCGATCATCCATCAAATTACAAAAGTTTAGAAGAAGTAAGAGCGATGGAGCGCCCCGCCAAACTAAGCACGGTAGTTTATTCCGATTTTGAAGAACTGCGGGATGCGCGTTACTTGCTTGATCGTGCCATTGTCGAATTATGCGATGAGATCGAAGTGTATGATCTGAACCACTCCTTGGTTTACTGCAATATGCAGGGTAATAAGTTTGAAAAGCGTTTTGGCTATCTGTTGCAACATTTCTTTAATCATCAAACCCATCACCGCGGGCAGGTGAGTACGATGCTGAGCCAAAAAGGTATCGATTTGGCGGTGACTGATCTATTGGCGGTTATCCCAGAAGCCTAACGTTAAAGGTTAAAATCGCTTATGCTGTAGATCAGTTCGGGGAGTTCTGATAAATCATTCAAGGAGTCGAGAGTGAAGTTACATATCACAAATGGCGATTGCGCCGGGGATATGCTGCAGGAAGCAGAAGGCATTGATGGCGAAGTATTGTGTTGGCGAGACCTATTACATGATGGCCCTGTTTTAAGTCACCCTGCCTTAAATCGCGAGGCGCGGATTAGTTTTTTGACCGAGCTGTTAGTTAACAGTGATCTGGATATAGATGATCCCAGAGCGCTTGTCACAAAAGACTTTAGCGAGCGTGATCAAGTTATAGCGCGTGTCGCGGAATTTGATGAGATCGTTCTCTGGTTCGAACATGATCTATATGATCAGTTGCAGTTGTTAGATGTTTGTCAGAATCTCTATTCACAGTTCGATCAATTACCGAAGCTGTCCATAATCTGTATTGATGATCATCCTGCAGTTCCTTTCTTTCATGGCTTTGGTAACCTCACCCCGGATATGTTGGTTGGCCTCTATCCACAGCGAGAGTTAATTACTTTAGAGCAACTTAAATTAGCTACTGATATATGGTCTGCTTTAACGGCTGCTAGCCCTGAACGATTAGCTGACTATGCAGCAGAACCGATTGAAGGCTGGCCCTATATGCAAAAGGCATTAAGACGCTTTTGCTGTGAATTTCCGGCTTTAGAAACGGGTTTAACTTTAACTCAGACTTATCTTCTTCTGACGCTTTTAAAAGCGCCGGATGAGCTGCCCGCATTGGAAGTACATCTAGCTTTGCTGGAACAGCATGGCAGACTACCAGAAGGTGCGACAGCGCAAAGTCGTTATTACGAAATACTGTCAGGCCCGGCGACTTTCCAGCGAATTTTCCATCATTTACAGCGATTAGAAGTGGATCCTTTTATGGGAGACTTGTCGGTCAAACATGAGTTGGATTGCTTGATAGAAGCTGATCAACCCTACGTGAGTGTGACCGATGGTGAGCCGGCGGTGTATTCCCTAACTGCAGCAGGAGCTGAAGCGCTTCAAGGTATAAGGCACTGGCAGCAAGGAAATCACTATTCGTTTTGGCGTGGTGGCGTCGAGATTACAGATGACAACCTTTGGTTATGGGATCAACAGCATAAGCAGTTTTCGTTACACGCATAAGCTTATTTATAGCTTATGCGGCGACGGTATTCTCATCGCTGTATTCAGCGGCAATCTCTTTAAACTCGGTTTCTAAGGCTAAGAAGGCTTCGACCACTTCTGGATCAAAGTGATTGTCTTTACCTTCAACGATAATATCTCTAGCCTTTTCGTGACTGAATGCAGGTTTGTAGACGCGTTTAGAGATAAGGGCGTCATAGACATCAGCTACGGCCATTAGGCGACCTGACAGCGGGATATCTTCGCCCTGTAGGCCGTTCGGGTAACCTCTACCATCCCATTTTTCGTGATGGGTTAAGCTAATTTCACGAGCAATCCTTAAGAAAGAGTTACTACCCAGTTGGTTCTCAGCAACCTCTAATGCATCAGCACCAATTTGTGGGTGCTGCTTCATAATGTCGAATTCTTCATCTGTCAGCTTACCCGGTTTCAGCAGAATACTATCTGGAATACCGACTTTACCAACATCGTGTAGTGGTGCTGATTTGTATAGGAGTTCGATTGTTTCCGACGTCAGGTAATCAGCATGTTTCGGGTTTTGGCGTAGCTTAATGGCTAAAGCGCGTACATAGTTTTGGGTACGTAAAATATGCCCGCCGGTTTCGTTATCGCGGGTTTCGGCCAAACTGGCTAAACCTAATATACTGGCATCACGAGTCACGTTGAGTTCGCGAGTACGTTGCGCCAGTGAGCTGATCATTTGATTGGTATGCAGTGCCATCAAACCAAATTCATCATTAGTGGTAACCGGTACTTCTGTATTTAACTCACCTAGGGATACCTGTTTGAGGGTGCTGTTTTCCGCTTGAATAAAGAATTTGAGATTACGGGCATAGCCCATAATGATAGTTAAGATGTAGGTCATCATTACACCTACGACAAAGACGATCTCAGTCAAAATGTAGCGCTGTGAGGTTTCTAGTGGAATACTGTCGCCCGTGTGGATCAGCCACTCCAAATCTTTATTGATTACTAAGAACACAACACCGATTACTGAGATAGCACAGATCGTTGCAAACCAAGTGAATTTTTTAGTGAGCGGATAAGGAGAACTATCTGGCTCCAAATGTTCTTTTTGAGCTTGTAAACATTGGGCGAGTTGGTGCTCTTTGAATAGGGCGAGATCACAAGAGATCAGATAACCAAGCACTCCCATGCCGACTAGCACCTTACCTGCGCTTTCTAATGGGAACTCATATATCAGTGTATTGAATAGGCCCAGTAGTATAGAGCAGCCGACAAATAAACCAAGATCGACTTTGAACTGGAAGCTTACCTTGGTTTTAAGCGGTTGTTTTTGAATTTGACCTTCAAGCAGGTACCTAAGGCTGCCTTGAATAATAAAGGTGACTAAGATGGGTAATAGCAACTGCGCAGTGGTAAGAGAATCTAAGAATGGACAGACTTGAACACCGTAGATAGAGAACAGCGTCATTGCGATCAAGTAGTGGATTATGGTGCGCTTTGTTGTAGTCATCGGTCCATTACACACAAATTTTAGAAGACAATAAAATTAATATTAGCTTTCAATGTTGAGTGATCGTTACAAATTAATCCGTCACAGTCCAGACCAATCTTCTTGGGTTACACTAATACCTTTGATTTGAGCATATACTTTGTCTCCGACTTGGAGATTAAGTTCCGTTAACGCCCAACACGTTATATGTGACCATAGCTTGCAGCCTCCTATATTCAGAACCACCTCTATCTGATGCGACGACTCTTCATCAATCTGCATGATTGTAGCTGGTAGTATGTTACGAATACTGGTCTGCTGAGGTTGCTCTTTAGATAAAGACACATCGTTAGCTTTAATACGTAAACGTAAGGGTGTGCCTGGAGGAATATCTAAGGCTCGCATCCACAGCTGAGTACTGTGGGATATGTTCAAGCAGGACATTGTATGCTTAGGGTGATGATGGTCTAGGGTTGCGTTGAATAGAGAGCTGCGGGTATCACCGGATAGCCATGGGCGCATCTGTTCTGATGACCAAACTTCTTCAACGTTACCAAACTGCAGAATCTTCCCTTGTTCTAGCAAAACCAAGTAATCAGCTAGCTGGATAATCTCTTCTAGGCTATGAGTTACATACAGAATGGGTAACTCAACCTCTTTCGCTAGTTTTGCTAAGTAGGGTAATAGTTCTTTCTTTCGTGGTAGATCGAGTGAGGCTAAGGGCTCATCCATCAACAGTAAGCCTGGATCGGAAAGTAGGGCTCGCCCGATTGCCACACGCTGTTTCTCACCGCCAGACAAGGTATTAGGCAAGCGTTGCAGCAGCGCTTGAATATCTAGCATCTCAACTACGCTTTGGAATTTCTCATCTTCTGGAGTGTATTCCGAACCGTACAGTAGATTACCTTGAACACTGTAGTGCGGAAAAAGGAGGGCTTCTTGGAATACATAGCCGATACTTCGTTTCTCTGGCGGTAAAAAGCGTTTGGTTTCGGTATTGGTAAGGTCACGCCCGTTTAAAGATATACGGCCTTTATGGGGTTTTATTAAGCCCGAGATATAGTTAATCAGACTGGTTTTACCAGCGCCTGATCGCCCAAAAATTACGGTCACACCACTGCGAGGCAGTTCAAAGTCACATTCCATTTTGAGATCACCCAATTGGGTATCTAAGGCAACTTTAAGCATGTGTGCCTCCAAGTTTCTGCTTGGCTTTTCGTGTTAGCCATTCAGAAGCTAAGAGGGACGCTAAGGCTATGAATATTGCTATGGCACATAATCGAGCTGCTTGGACTTCCGCACCTGGCGTTTCAATAAAGGAGTACATTGCTAGAGGGATCGTACGCGTAATTTCAGGAATATTGGAGACAAAAGTAATGGTCGCGCCAAACTCACCCAGCGAACGGGCAAAGCCCAGAATGATCCCCGTTAAAATACCGGGCAGTGTTAATGGCAGAGTGATGGTGAAAAATACTTTGGTGGGTGAAGAACCTAAGGTTCTTGCTGCATATTCAAGCTTCGGATTCACTGCTTCAAAGCCTTGCCTTATAGCTCTCACCATCAGCGGGAATGCAACGACGGCAGCGGCCAATGCCGCACCTTGCCAGCTGAAGCTGAAACTCAGTCCTGTTAGCTCATAAAGTGGTTTGCCAAGCCAGCCTTGGCGGCCAAAACCAATTAGTAAAAGATAACCAATAACGACAGGTGGAAGTACTAAAGGTAGATGAACAATGCCATCTAATAAGGTCTTACCAGGGAATTTTTTTCGCGCGAGAATCCAAGCTACACCAATAGCAACGGGCAAGCTAAACAGAACAGATGTGAGTGAAACTTTCAAACTCAGTAATAGGGCGGCCCACTCGTATTCTGTTATAAACATGGATTATTTATCTTGCAGTGTTTTGAAACCATAGCGTTTGAAAACGTTGCTTGCCTCTTCGCTAAATAGAAATTCATAAAATAATGAGGTACTAGCGGTATCCTTACCCTCAATTTTAGCAACCTCATAGATGATTGGGCTATGCATCGATTCTGGGATCTCACTGAGTATATTGAGCTGAGGTTTATCTACAATATCGGTTTTGTAATGAATCCCCATCGGTGTCTCACCTCGTTCAGTCAGAGCCAATGCTGATCGCGCACTGTTGGTGGGGGCAAAATAGCTTTGCCACTCTTGCCAAAGGTCGGCAGATTGCAAAGCCTCTTTTGCATAGATACCCACAGGAACATGATTAGTGTCGCCAATAGCGATACGTGCATGTCGATCAATTATTTGATCAATTTTGATTGCTTCGGAAAATTGGAACGGGGCAATTACGTGATTTTTGTTTCCAACAATTACCAGTCTGTTACTGATTAAGGCCTTACGAGTATTAGTTCTAAGGGCACCTTGATTCTCTACGTAATCCATCCAGCGTTTATTTGCTGCAATATACAGATGAGCAGGGGCACCCTGAGTGATTTGTCTTGCCAGTACCGAGGAAGAGGCAAAGGTCAGGGCGGGCAGATGTTGGTATTTATTACTGAAATTGACGGACAGCTCTTCTAGTGGTGCGGTTAAAGAGGTAGCTGCAAAAATGTGAATTCTGGCTTCTGCTTGAACTGTTGTGAAGTAAAAACAAGATAAGAGAAATAAAACCTTAGACTTCATTAAGGCGTATCCAAGACTAACCAAGCTTAGGAAGATGCGGAATATGCTATACAACTGCGGGGCTGAGATAAAGCGAAGGTATGAAATTATACAGATTTAAAATGATTGAATTGTATAAATAGAATTTTGTGTATTCTAAATCTGCTGAGATTATGTAGAAATTCAATATTGATTGATGTTTTTCTAATTGTGCATAAGGCTAAAATACTTTTGAGCTGTCATTGATTTTAGTTTTGAAAGCTGAATTAGCGGATAAACAGCTAAAACTTAGCGAATCAAGATGCTGAATGAGGGATTGGTAGGTGTTTTAAGGGCTGGGGGTTTCG
Organism: Neptuniibacter sp. QD34_54; assembly: GCF_047778055.1. GTDB lineage: Bacteria > Pseudomonadota > Gammaproteobacteria > Pseudomonadales > Balneatricaceae > Neptuniibacter. Next base: position 1,261,885 of record NZ_CP180546.1, read on the forward strand.
GAGCTACAGCGTAGCCCCTACTTTCCTTTTTTCCAGCGAATGAGGTGTACTCAAATCTTACGAGGAGATAACAACCTGGTTACGGCCGCCATCTTTTGCTTGGTAAAGTGCTTTGTCGGTACGTTCAATCAATTGCTCAGAGGTTTCGCCAACGGTAAGCTGGGAAACACCAAACGATGCAGTAATAGAGCTGATAATTTCACCAGACTTCTTCTGCTTAATTCGGATCGCTTGAATTTTTTGACGTACTTGCTCGGCTAGCTCAGCCGCCGTTTCTTTATCGGTTTGAGGCATTAAAACTGCAAACTCTTCACCACCAAAACGAACTGGCAACATTGGCTCTGGGCAAACTTCTTTTAAGAGCTTACCTACATACTGAAGCACTTTATCACCCATAAGGTGACCGTAAGTGTCGTTAAAACGCTTAAAATGATCTATATCAACAAGAATAAACGAGAGCACTAAACTTGGATCATTCACGCCAGCTAATTGACTAATCTCTGCATCAAATGCACGACGGTTGAATAGGTTGGTTAGAGGATCGACCCTTGCGTCTTGGCGGGTCTTATTTAGCTCTTCTTTAAGTGATTGAATTTCTGCTTGGGCTTCATTCATTCTTTCCTGAAATTGGCGTGCAGTTTCACTGACCGATTTCGTGTGATCGGAAAGGGCATGAATAATTGACTCAATTGGTAAGCTAGCTTCACCGTCTTCTTGCTGATGAAGAGCTTCTAGGCTTTCTTCAAGAACATTACTGAACCCTTCAGTTTTCTCGGCAGCATTGCCCGCATGTTCGTGAAGGTCATTAATAAGGCTGATCAGATTGGCCTGTATATCCTCAGCACCATTAATTTCATCTCTGATCATATGCTCACGGAACAGCTGTTCGCTGAGCATTGTAGGACAGGTTCCGTATGTCGTTAGGGTCTTATCAAGTTGCACATTTAGCTCAGGTACACGATCACTAACGTAGGTATACCACAGAGCATAATTAAGCGGGTTAGGCGGTATATTATGCTTAACCATTAAAGGCACTGCCTGACGAAGGTACTCGGCAGCTTGATTGTTATTTTCAGCGAACTTCATACTTCCCCTATCGCTTTATCTGGTTGAACGAACGCTACTACATAAAAATTGTAAATAATAATCAGTACAATTTATATTTTGATCGGCAACTCAGTAACTTTAAAACAACTGTTTGAATTTGGGAACCGCTGAGGAAGAAAAAATCCCTTACTGAGGCCTATATCCTTTGAAACTAGTATCGGCAGAGGTTATTAAATCTTCAAGAAATTCCGTAGCAAAATTTTAAATTTTTTTATTTGTTAATTGGTTGGGAATGCTTGTGTACTTTGGTGTTAAGTACTTAGTGGTTGATTATAAGATTGATGTTATTTACAAAGAAATAGGGCTACTATTTTACACGATTATTACTTATCTAATTGATAAATTAGGAGAAATTAGGAGAAATTAGGAGAAATTAGGAGAAATAAGGACATCTATTTTAATAACTGCGTTTACCAACGGGTTTTAGGGTCTTTGTAACGAGTTAGATGCTTAAGTGATGTCAGTTGTTGTTTAAGCTGGTCTAATGCTACCGCGCTGGCTTCACCTTGAATATGTAGCTCTTCACTCCATTGTCGATCAAGGATATTGATTTGATCTTGATTTAATAACAGCTCAATATCGCCTACAAGGTGATGGGGCAGATATAGGTCAAAAGGAAATAGAGGGATGCGTTCCTCTATTGGTAATACTTTGAGAGCTTCTTGTACTGCTTGGCTATATGCTCTAACAAGCCCACCTGCACCAAGCTTTATCCCGCCAAAATATCGTGTTACCACGACGGTAATTTCACATAGGTCACTGTGTTCTAGTACGTTTAGCATTGGTTTACCAGCCGTACCTTTAGGTTCGCCATCATCACTGCTGTTCCAGCACTGAAGGTAACTCCGGGTACCAGCGATATATGCCCAACAATTATGGTTCGCTTTAGGGTGTTGCTGTTGTATCTCGGCAATAAAGTTTCTAGCACTCTCTAGATCCGGTGTGTGAGCGACATGAGTAATAAAACGGCTGTGTTTAATCTCAATTTCATGGCTGAGGTAAGGCTGTTTAGGGTAAAACTCTGTCATTGCTTAATGCCGCCTGCTAGGTAAATAGTTCCAAGCCATGGAATGGGTGTTTGATTCAATACTGCTTTAAGTCCAGATATTAGTGTTTCTTCATCGTGGCCGTTTTGACGTAAAAGTTGGAGTTGCTCAAGGCTTAATAATATTTCTATATCAATATGGCGGCCATAATAATAAAGGGAGAGTTGATATGGCACTGCTTTTGGGAATATCGCTGAAAAATATTGATCGATAGATTGAGTTACGTCGCGCCTTGACGGTAGTTTCGTTTCTGGTGGTGCAATATCGAGATCTTCGTCATCATAGGTATCGATGTGGAAGATAATATGTCCAATCTCCTGATTGTTCTGTAGACGCTGACAGGCTTTGTTTCCGATATAGTGTCCTTCAGAGGCGCTGAGATGAGGCGCAACTTGAATATGAAGTTCCATGACATGCTTGTTGCCCATGGTACGGGTTTTAAAACTGTGGACATTTATAATGCCTTCTATTGATAGAATTTGTTCTTTGTAACGATCGATATCTTCTTTTGGAATGGATGTGCTAAGTAGTTGTTGTAGATTGCTCCAGCTTAAATCCCAACCGATCTTAGCGACCATAATCGCGACAATCAGTGCCGCGAGAGCATCTAACCAAATAAAACCAGCCATAGCACCAGCAACACCAATAAATACGACTATCGATGAGAGTGCGTCAGTTCGGCTATGCCATGCATTAGCAATCAAGAGAGCTGAATCGATCCGTTTACCTATCTGCAATGTATAACGATAGATCCACTCTTTGGCTGCTATGGATAGTGCTGCGATTACAAGAACTGGCCATTCGGGTAGTAGAAGTTCAGACGCTTGAATTAAATTTAATGTACTGTCGTAAGCCATTGCTCCTGCGACAGCAATGAGGATACTGCCAAGAATAACGGTACCTAATGCTTCAAAGTGCCCATGCCCCCATGGATGATCTTCATCAGGTCCTTTGGCCGATACTTTTAATATCAACACGACCATAACATCCGTAATTAAGTCAGATAGAGAATGAATACCGTCTGCGATTAAGGCGGCTGAATGAAAAAGAAACCCGAAAATAATTTTCAACAACCCTAGTACTGCGTTCACTGCAGCGCCGACCCAGGTCACTTTGTTTGCTGCTTTAATTTCCTGTTCTGTTCGTTGCATAACGTTGATCATAACTCGCTTGAGATCATCCTTGTAAAGCCTAGCAGGTTAGAGGTTAAAAAATATGCTCAATCTTGAACAAATTGATTTGATTCAGGCAATATTTTTTACATTGCCATTGATCTTGTTAAGTCCAAATTTGGTGCAATTGTCTTGTTTGAATTTCCCTTGATGGCTACCATTATTACTAGGCTGTAGCAGATGTTCCGTTTTATTCCAGAAAAATGTTGTTCACTGTGGGATACACAGCCGCACTATATGGGTGCAAAAAACAATATTAAAATTTAATATTCCTATGTTGACTTATGTAACATATTGAATTTTAAGGATTAAGTGTACGCTGGTTAAAAAATAATCAGTTTATTGGGTTGCCTTGATTTATGGGCGTTTCATGACGTTTTAAAGTCTTAATTCACAAAGTTATCCACAGCTAATGTGAGTAGCCTTTGTAAGGCCCTATATTTTAAGGGGGCCAGGTTTTTCCACACTTAAAGGCGTTATTTTATGCTGATAAAAATATGTAGACCTTAGTCTAAAAGTGTTGGGTTTGGAGTGAAGTGCATAGGATCGAATGGAGCTGGCCAATATTAAGAAGTAAGCTCTGACCAGCTGTGTAAAGGGCAGTGCTAGAAGGTTTAGTCGATGCCTAGCACTTTATGGTTCTGTAAGCTGAGTTTCCATTGGGGATGGGTTAAGCAATAGTCGATCACTTCTTTTGTGTAGATTGAACGTGCAGGGCCGTCCATCGGCTGTAGATAGAAGTGCGCGAAACTAAGTTGTTCGAACTGGTCCGGTTGCGCTAAAGGTTGCGGGTAAACCAATTTAAGCTCATCACCCTGGGTGATAATTACTTCGGCATCGGCTTTAGGGCTTACACAGATCCAATCGATATTATCGGGTAGTGGCTTCGTGCCATTGGTTTCGATGGCAACTTCAAAACCGTTCGTGTGGCATTCATCCACCAAGGTTTGGTCGAGTTGCAGCGCAGGTTCACCACCTGTGAAGATGATGTAAGGCTTTTCGCTGTTCCGCTCGGGCCAGAAGCTTTTGAGGAACTGGCAAAGTTCAACTGCGGTAGCGAACTTGCCACCGTTCTGCCCATCGGTACCAATAAAGTCAGTATCGCAAAAATCGCAGATAGCTTTTTCACGGTCTTGCTCGCGTCCTGACCAAAGATTACAGCCAGAAAAACGACAAAAAATTGATGCGCGTCCACTTTGCGCACCTTCACCTTGCAAGCTATAGAAAATCTCTTTTACGGAATACATCGGACTGTGGTAGAAAGGGCCTTTAAAATTGAGGCGATAAGTCTACACTGGCAGATTGTGACTGCAAGTTAAATCGGTTCATATTACGCCTGTGAGATAATTTGCAGGTTAACTAGTGTTATAGGGTACATTCGTGGAACTTAGAGAAATTGATAAAGTTGTTTATAAGCAAAAACAGCGCAAGGTAGGTATCGTTTTTAGTCTGATTTTTGCGGTGATTGGTTTAGGGTTGAGTGCCGTTTTACGTCATTACTACGGTAATGCTGAAGGCGAGAATATGATGGTCAATCTAACTGGTGTTTTAATCGGTTTAATTATCTCCATTATTATCTTCACCCAAGTAGCGAAAAAGCCGTATTTCGATGAGCTTCGTTACGGTTGGAATCTAAAAAAACAGGCGCTTAAGATTCAAAATCACCGTCATCGTTGGGAAGAACGCCTTAGAGGCGGTGATTCAACGGCAGCAATTGTTCTAGCTTTCTACCACAAGGCTACTCTACAGCTACAGAGCTTAGACGGTAATGAGTTTGGTTATAGCGATAGTAAAGAACGTGAAAATAAGTTTCTGGTTGAGTGTGAGAAGCTGTCCTTAGATGCAGATGCGTCTAAGTATTCGATCGATATGTTGTTGGAGATGAAATAACGCGCTGTTTATTTCCGTAATAAATTGATATTACTAAGGAGCCTAAGGCTCCTTTTTTGTATCTATTTTATAAGAGTTGAGGTTTTGCGATGCTTAGTCAATTTAAGCGGTCTATTGTGGTATGGATGGTTTTGTTGTTTTCGCCGCATCTCGCTGCTGAACAGAGTAGTAGGGTGATGATTACACCGGAACTATTTTCCTTTGTGGTTGAGCATGAAGGGGAGGCTGTTGAGATTAAGCGCAACCAAGAGCCGGATAATACTATCCATGAGCTGTATCTCATGACCTCTCGTGGCACACCACAGCCCATGTTTCCATTTGAACCTTATGAGGTGGAGACCATCGGGGAGAGAGAATTTATTGAGTATCTGCAGCAAGCGCAAACTGACAGCTCTATTTTAATTGTTGATACTCGGACTGAGGGCTGGCATTACCGATTAACGATACCGGGCAGCACCAATATTCCATACACGCTGTTAAAAGATCCTGAAACTCTTTCGGATGCGTTGGAAGAGTTAGGAGCAATCAACAAAGATGGCGTTTGGGATTTCAGTCAGGCAAAAACACTTGCTGCGTTTTGTAATGGTTATTGGTGTGGGCAGACCCCTACCTTTATATGGGAGTTGTTAGAGCTAGATTACCCTGAGGATAAGTTGAATTACTATCGAGGTGGCATGCAAGCTTGGACAAGCTTGGGGCTTACTACGGTAGGGGATTATTATTTGGAATAGTAGGGAGTTTTATTGTATCTCCCTACTATCTGAGAATAAGGCGTTTATTTAATTTGGTTTAGGTAGTTAGTTAAGCGATCCTTATTCATCACAAAAGTAGCGCTTAGCTCAGCCGCATTGGTTTTAACTTCTTCTAGGTTTGCTGGTTTACCTGCTACAACTACTCCCACCATCGCCATCATCGCGTGTGGGCGGCATTTGTATACGTACACACCTTCTTTATCGACGGTGAAAGAAACTTCTTTCATCATTTTCCCTTTCCAGCCTGTCGAACCTGCAGGGATTAGGTTGTTGATTGATTCAGAGTTGTGACCTGGATCTGTTGGTTGGAATGTAACGGTATCACCTACTTCTACATTTAAAATGGCGGGTTCAAAAACCATGGAACCATCAGGACCTGAGTTTTTCATCATGACTGTATGATCAGCAGCGTTAGCAAAATTGGCACATACAACTAGGGCTAGGCCCGCGCTTAGAGTTTTAATATTCATCGTTATGTCATTCCTTACTTTGATAATGCAAGTGATAATGATTATTAAATCACTTTTTGGTTCTAATAAATATCCTTATTTAGAAGTATATAAACGCTAAATTTATAGGGGCTTAATGATTAATAGGGGTTTAGTTTTGCGTACTAATATGGGAGCAAAGCTCGCCCGAGTCATGAGGGGGCTCTATTTCAGGCATCTTATCTAACTGATTGGCCCCATAGATTGCGATAAACAGAGGAGAAGTAATTACGAATAGTAGGAGGCCGGCCATTAACTGTCCTCTCATCCCTTTGCGAATAGGTGTTGGTTTAAATACTTTGTAACCCTGAGGTGGAAATTGCGCTTGTATTAATCCTTTGATTGCCATGGGGAGCATCGTAATGGCAAAGATCAGGAAGATCGAAATAGGCATTCCAATTAGTAAAAGGTGCCAAAGATAATCAGCTCCATTTAAGCCAAATAGGCTGTAACAGTGAGGCTGCTCTGCAAGGCGGGTGATAGATGGAAATAACCAAAGTTCGCCAACAGCTATGAGAATAGCGCCTAAGCACATAAACAGGATAATGAGCTTTATCTTTTCGCGCTTTGTGTATTCCGGTGCGTAATCCATCTAGTCTGCCCATATTGGCGATGAAGCTTAATCTATAACCTTACCACTAGTCGTGCAGAGTTATAAATTAAGCTTGTACAGTGAGCCGGTATTTAAGGGCGTTGTGCTTCGCCTCCAAAGGCTTCAATTAGAGCTGGGAATAGCTTGCTGAATTCTAGGCCCATTTGTACCATATCTGCATCGAATTGAGCGATCTCATCTTCAGCTGCTTCGTCGGCCATTTTCTCCTGTAGCTGTTCGCTCAGTTTCAAGCGTTTGATAGACAGATCTTCTTGCAGAGTAATCTTGAGTTGTTCGTCCCATTCTAGGGCTAATTTTACGACACGCTTGCCTGCTTCTAGGTGTGCAACAAACTCTTCATCTTCCAGTTGTTGGCCTTTAATTCGAATTACGCCGCCTTCTAGGACGTTATCTCGTAGCTCACATTCATCCAGTACTTCGAAGCCTTGTGGAATGCTGTCGTGTTGCTCCAACCAATGGGACATAACGGCAGAAGGCGATTGGTTTACGTCAGGCAGTGTGATTGGCAGACTGCCTAATGTGCCACGAAGGTGACTTAGTAGCTCTTCTGCGCGTTTATGGCTAGAAGCATCGACTGCAATCCAACCTGCAGCTGGATTGATCAGAGCGGCTGTTTGCTGGAATTTACTAAAGGCACGAGGCAATAGATCAAGAATAACTTCATCTTTAAGTTGGTCGCGTTCTTTCTTGTACACTTTGCGTGCTTGTTCTTGCTCGATTACCGCAACTTTTTCACCTACGGCCTCTTTAATGACAGCACCGGGAAGGATCTTTTCCTCTTTACGTGCAGCCACCATAAACATGCCGTGTACCTGATGTGCTTGAACATCATCTAATAAGTGACAAGGCGATACCCAGCCATAACGGCTAAGTTCTTGGCTTTTACATGGGTGAAAAGCGTGTTCAATTAGTTTTTCTTGTAGCTGCTCTTGAGTGTATTCAAACGCTTCAGTTAGGCGATAGAAAATTACATTTTTAAACCACATAGCAGCTCCAGAAAACGAAAAAATTGGCAGAGCATGGTAGGCAAGATTTGTACGCGATGGAAGAGAAAATCTGTATTTGGCAGAAATAAAAGAGAGGGAAAAAATTAGCTGGTGGATTGCTAGAGAGGTAAAACTGACGGCAGCGATCAGATTGGGCTGCCGTCAGACTGTAATTAGATACCCGCGTAAGCAAGTAGGGTATGTACAGGTACGCCTGCATCTTGGATCTTGCTAGAACCCTGAAGGTCTGGCAGATCAATTAGTGCAGCTGCTTCAGACACTTCTGCTCCAAGCTCTTTGATAAGGCTGCACGCTGCTAAGATAGTGCCGCCTGTAGCAATCAGGTCATCAAATACCAAAACTCGATCGCCTTTCTTCACTGCATCAGTCTGCATCTCTACAGCAGCCGTGCCATATTCAAGCTGATATTCCTGATGGATGGTTTCACCCGGAAGTTTGCCTTTTTTCCGGACGAGAACCAAAGGGATATTTAGGTGGTAAGACATGATAGAGCTGATTAAGAAGCCGCGGGCATCAATACTCGCAATGTGCGTGATGTCACTATCAATGTAGCGCTGGATAAAGGCATCAGAGATCATGCGAAGCGCTTTAGGATCTTTAAATAGTGGAGTGATATCGCGGAATTGAACGCCTGGCTCCGGCCAGTCTGGGATCGTACGAATTACGGATTTCACATAACATTCGTCATATGACATGAAGAACTCCTTAGAAACAGCAGGTTTTGACACAGCTCAATGTTTTATTGCGCAGCAAAAGCTTTAATAAATGCGTTGGGTTACACATTGAGATGGCTACTTAATTGTGCGACTAAATAAGCACCGGTTGCGTAAGCAATCGGTGCTTTTTTATTTGTAGGGGCTAACTGCAAGTACCTTTGCCACATTGAGCAGTTACAGGTTCTTCAGCGTCCTTAGCAGGACACTCGCCAGATAGTTCGTAAAGTTTATCCAGATCCTGGATATGAACCTCTTTACCTTCAACTTGTAATAGTTCGGACTTCTGGAAGCGGGTAAAAATACGGCTTACGGTTTCAACAGCAAGACCTAAATAGTTACCGATCTCGTTGCGCGACATCGATAAACGGAAACTTGTTTCAGAATAACCGCGTGCTTTAAATCGCATAGACAATTTTACAAGGAATGTTGCAACACGTTCTTCAGCATTCTTTTTCGATAAGAGAAGCATCATCTGTTGCTCTTCACGAATCTCTTTACTCATCGTACGAAGCAGTTGGCGGCGTAATTCAGGTAATTGGCCGGAAAGCTCGTCTAAGCGTTCGAAAGGAATTTCACAAACTGTTGTGGTTTCAAGGATCTTCGCGGATACAGGGTATTCGTTGTTATCAAAACCGCTCATACCAACCAGTTCACCCGGGAAGTAGAACCCCGTGATCTGCTCTTCTCCTTCATTTGTGATTGTGTAAGTTTTTACGGTGCCCACGCGGATGGCGTAAACACTCGCAAACTCTTCGCCTTGGTGGAAAAGGTGCTCGCCTTTTTTCAGTGGGCGGCTTTTGTCGATAATGTTGTCCAGGCGTTCCATCTCTGTCATATCCAGAGATACGGGCAGACATAAAGAGCTCAGACTACAAGTGTTGCAGCTTACCTGCTGTAGACTACGTAGTTTTCCGTCAGTTGCCTTGTTATCACTCATAGTGCGGTCCTGTCGTGGTTATATCGAATGGCTACCCACTGATTATGTAATATTTCCGTAAATACGGAAAGTTAAATAATCTTCGAGAAACGCTGTGAGCTCTGGTCTTTTGGTATATATGCGTCAAATGCCATACATATACGACGAATCAATAAGCGACCAGCAGGAGAGACCACAATCTCTTTATCATTCATGCTGATTAAGCCATCTTTAGTAAACGCTTCTAGTTCAGCAATAGAACTGGCGAAATAGTCATCGAAAGCAATATCAAATTTAGATTCAACCGCAGTTTTGTCCAGCTCAAAGTGGCAGATGAGTTGTGTGATAACGTGGCGACGGATGATGTCATCTTGTGTAAGACTGACGCCGCGCTTAATTGCATGAGCGTTACCATCAACGGCAGCACTGTAATACGGCATATCGTGCTCATTTTGATAATAAACAGAGCCGATTTGGCTGATTGATGAAACACCCATAGCGACAAGGTCGCACTCTGAGTGAGTTGTGTAGCCTTGGAAATTACGATGCAATTTACCGGTACGTTGAGCAATGGCTAGCTCGTCATCAGGCTTAGCGAAGTGGTCCATACCAATATAAACATAACCAGCATCAAGCAGCTTATTGATCGTAGATTCTAGAATCGCTAGCTTAGTCTCTGGACTTGGTAGCGTTTCTTCCTGGATATGACGTTGCGGACGGAAACGGTCTGGAAGGTGAGCGTAGTTGAATACTGAAAGACGATCAGGATTCATCTCGATGACAGTATCTAGGGTTGCGTTAAAACCTTCGAGCGTTTGGTAAGGAAGTCCGTAGATCAAATCTAGGTTTAGCGATCGGAAACCTAGTCTGCGTGCTTCTTCCAGAATTGCTGCTGTTTGTTCTACTGACTGAACACGGTTAACCGCTTCCTGAACTTTTGGATCGATATCCTGTAGACCTAGACTGATACGGTTAAAACCGATCTCACGTAGGACTTTGATTGTTTCTAGGCTTGCTTCACGAGGATCAATTTCGATGGAGTAATCACCGCTATCGTCATCAAGAAGGTTAAAGTTTTTGCGCATTTCAGCCATTAGCTCGACCATCTGCTCGTGGCTAATGAATGTCGGTGTACCGCCACCCCAATGTAGCTGAGTTACTTTGCGGTCATTACTGTACCACTTGGATAGCTGAGCCATTTCTTTATAAAGTGTATCAAGATAAGGCTGTGCTTTTTTGCGATTGCGCGTGATCACTTTATTACATGCGCAGTAGTAGCAAACATGTGCACAAAATGGGATGTGGACATACAGAGAAAGCGGATCATTGATGTCCGCAGAGTTTTGACCGGTTGCTACTAGATCACTAGGAGACAACTCTGGGTCAAACTGAACAGCAGTAGGGTAGGATGTATAACGAGGACCCGATAGGTCGTATCGTTTGATCAAGTCCAGATCCCATTTAATCAGATTGTTATCCACGTTTGTGTTCCTCTGTAATCAGTTTCTTGCGAAAAATGTGTTCAGTTATTGTTGGAATATTCCCAGCCATGGGATGCTGTATAAGCCCATTCCAATAATGATTGCGCCCGAAATATGTTGAGTCAGGCGTTTCTGTAGGATTTGTTTAACTTGTTGGGCCAGTACACCGGTTAACAGCATGGCAGGCAAAGTACCTACGCCAAATGCCGCCATCAATTGTGCGCTGGTCAGCCAGTCGGATGCTGCTGAAGCCCAAATTAACGTGCTATAAACCAAGCCGCATGGGAGCCAACCCCAAAGTCCACCTAGCATGATTGCTTGTCCGATATTTCTAACCGGTAGAAGCTTACTAGCAGCAGGACTTATCTGCTTCCACAGTACTCCGCCTGCGCTTTCTAGGTGGGTTAAACCTTTCCACCACTGGGCAATATAGAGACCCATGAATATCAGCATCAATCCGGCAAAGCTGCGAAGTACGAGTTGCAGTACAGGATCGGTTAACAACCAACTCAGGCTACCTAAAATTGCGCCTGCAGTTGCATAGCTAATAATACGCCCAGAGTTATAGCCGAGTAGAAGTAGGAAACCTTGACCTCCCTTAGGGGAGCTGAGGGAGACGGTGGCAGCTATGCCACCGCACATACCCAAACAATGCGTACCGCCAAGCAAACCTAATAAGAATGCTGTAGGTATGACAAGTGCTTCAGTCATTGCCTTTGTCAGTCGGTTTTACTTTAGCATCATCCGGAATCAGATCTTCGTCATCATCATAGAGAATGCTATGTGCAGGGCTGTCTAGATCGTCGTACTGGCCGTTGTTAACGTTCCAGAAAAAAGCCCAGATAGCAAAGCCAATTAACAAGATGGCAATGGGGATCAGCAGGAAAATTATATCCATTGAAACTACATAACCCTATTTTTCAAATGTGCTTATTCTACCTGATTTTGCATAACCGCGTCAGGCTTAGCCGACTGAGTACCCTGATCTCTGTCATGGGAATGGACAGAACCTCGGGTTAATTTGTTCAGGCGCATCGCATTACCGACTACGACCAATGAACTTGCCGACATACCGATCGCTGCCATATAGGGAGCAATGAAGCCAAAGGCAGCCAATGGTAAAGCGCTTAGGTTATAGCAAAGTGACCAAGCTAAGTTCTGTTTAATGATTCTTTGAGTCTTTCTCGCGAGCAAAATACCATCCGCTAGGCGTAATAAATCGTGGCTGATCAGTACGCCATCAGCATTGGTTTTAGCAAGGTCAGAAGCACCGCCCATAGCGATAGAAGTTTGTGCGCCTGCAAGTACAGGGATGTCGTTGATACCGTCACCCACCATAATTACATGAGCGCCTTCTTCTTGAAGCTTATTAACATGAGCAAGCTTCTCTGCAGGTGATACGCCAGAGATAGCGGTATCTATCCCTAATTGGCTTGCTACTTCCGCTACCGCTGAAGAGTTATCGCCCGTCAGCATCTGACAGTTAAGCCCCATCGAGTGAAGGATCTCAATCGTCTGTTTCGCTTCACGGCGAATCTGGTCATTCAGTCGGAACCAGGCTAGCGCTTGAGTCTCATTACACAGTAGTAGCCACTGCCCACTTGTTTCAGGTAGCGATGGCTGACTTTGCGTTAGGATCTCGCTCGCGTAATCAGGTTTACCGATACGGTACCTTTGATTATCGATCACACCTTCGATGCCTTGACCTAAAGTTGCTTTGATCTCGGTTGCTACTAGATCACCGTGCTGATCATGGAACGCTTGTGCAATTGGATGTTCACTGTGCTTCTCTAACGCAGCAGCAAACTTAGTACAGGCATCTTGATCATGGCCTGCTAGAGGAACTACTTCCTGAAGACTTAGATTACCCTCGGTGAGCGTACCTGTTTTGTCGAAAACAACATGAGTTGCAGTCGAAAGACTTTCCAGAACATGGCCTCGGGTGATTAATAAGCCGTTTTGACGCAGTGTGCCTGTGGCAGCCGTAAGTGCTGTCGGAGTGGCCAATGATAGGGCACAAGGACAAGTCACTACCAATACCGATAGGGTAATCCAGAATGCATGAGCAGGCTCAACGAAATACCAACCTGTCGCTACTACTGTTGCGGTGACTAAGACAGCCGCTACAAAGTAGCTAGCAACTTTATCGGCAATCTGAGCAACTTTAGGTTTATCTTCTTGAGCACGATCTAGCAGACGAACAATGGCTGATAGTTTGGTTTCGTCACCCACCTGAGTAATTTTAATCGTGATCGGGTTTTCAACGTTAATTGTGCCGCCAACAACCTTGCCATCGATATCTTTACGAATAGGTAGGTATTCACCCGTTAGCGCGGCTTCATCAACTGAGCTGCTACCGGCAATGATGATGCCATCAGCTGGAATCGTATGACCCGGTTTGACCAAAACAATATCGTCTAACTTCAGTTCTTGTGCAGGTACTAATTGCTCTTCACCATCGACTAATTTGATAGCACTAGCCGGTAGTAAGTTTAGGAGAGCGTTACCTGCTTTACCTGTTCTATGACGGGCCTGCATTTCAAGATAGCGGCCAATTAACAGGAAGAAAGTAAACATAGTAACGGAGTCGTAATAGACCTCGCCACTATTCGTGAAGGTAGCCCAAACACTGGCTAAATAAGCTCCCCCTATCGCGATGGAAACAGGGAAGTCCATGGTTAAGTGTCGAGTTTTAAGATCCCTTAGCGCAGCGATAAAGAAAGGTCGCGCAGAGTAAAGGATTACTGGAGTCGCAATCACTAAGCTAGCCCAGCGGATAAAGCTGACATACTTATCTTCCATGCCTTGTAGAGCACCGCCATAAAGCGCGATAGCAAACATCATTGTCTGCATCATGCCGATGCCGGCAACACCTAAGCGCCGAGTTGCACGTTTACGTTCCTGCTCTAAGAGCTGCTCTTCTTTGTCAGGGTGGTAAGGGTGTGCTTGATAACCAATTCGGTAAATCTCAGCCATGATTTTGCTGAGTTTTGCTTGGGATTTATCCCAAGTAATACGAGCGCGGTGGTTGGTCAGGTTGACCTTAGCTTTACTTACGCCCTCGATATTACTGATGTGGTGATCGAGTAACCATACGCAAGCTGCACAGGTAATACCTTCGATAACCAGTGTGGCTTCGGAGCTAGATTCATTAACTTTGACGAAATTACTTTGCACATTTTCGTCGTCGTAAAGCTCAAGCTCAAGAAGCAGTGTTTCCGGAAGGTCCTTAGTGTTAAGCTCCGGCGAGTAGGCTGCTTCAGTACGATGTTTGTAATAATTGTCCAAGCCACTATCTACAATAGTCTGTGCGACTGCTTGGCAGCCTGGACAACACATATCTCTACTTTCACCGTTAATTACAGCGCTGTAGTTACTACCCGGGGGGATAGTAAGGCCGCAGTGGTAACAGTCAGCAGACTTTACTGAGTTAATATTGCTGCTCATTGTTCGTGGGCAGGTTTAAACTCAATTGTATTCTGATCGTATGGTGGATGTGCCTCTGCACGGAGGTTCCAGTTGCGGGCTTCATCCTTCAGGATCAGATAACGCTTACCTTGTAGCAGGCTCTTTAAGCTGCCTGTATAGGCTTCAGTGCCAGGAACTTGCTTAAGCAGAATACTCTGATCGTATTGCTGGTGAGTAGGGTGAATGATACTGAGGTTAAGGAACTCTGGAAGGTAATCGCCTTTGCTCTTAAATTTCAGCATTAGGTCGCCAGTTGTATTATCGAGATTTAACTGTCCACTAACGCCAAGGTCGATCGCTTCTTGAGACTGACTTTTATCTACAAAATGGCCGCGGGCTACTTTGTAGTAGTCATCTTTTACCAAACCGTCATGTGTAACGATGGATAGGTAAAGGTAAAAAGTTCCGTAAAAAACTACGGCAATAATTGGTGATAAAATAAACCAAAGCCAAGGTTGTTTGTACCATGGGCCGGGGATGTTGTTGTCGCTGTCACTCATGTATCAATACCCAAAAAAAAACTGTCGTATCCAAAACTGGAACACCCAGTTTCAGACCGACAGCTATTCTACCTTATTTCTAAAAGAAGGGGCCTAGAATTTCTTCTTATCGACCCTTCTTTTGACCTAGCGCTTAGGTGCAGGACCAATAAAGCGGTTTTCCTCTTCAATTAGGATATCGGAATTGTCCGTTGCCATTACTTTGAAGGTGATATTGTTATTGGCTTTGCTTAGGTATTTTTTCTTGATATTCAATCTAATTGGTAAATCGATCAGTTCGCCAGCTTTAATAGTGACTTCTGACTTACCAATATATTCAAGGCCTTCAAGGCCAGTGACTGAAATAGTGTAGCTATGATCAACTTGCTCTTTATTGGCAAGTTTCAGTGTATATACGTTCTCGATGACGCCTGAAGTGACTTCGCTATATAGCTGTCCACGGTCTCGTAATATGTCAACTTCGAGCGGGATACGGCTGTAGACTGTGTAGGCAAAAACAACACACATAGCACATAGGACAACAAAGTAACCGATCAGTTTAGGACGCATAATATGCGTTTTATTGCCTTCGAGCTGATGTTCAGTTGTGTAGCGTACAAGGCCTTTTTCGTAACCGACGCGTTCCATAATGTCGTCGCAGGCATCAACGCAAGCGCCGCAGGCTACACACTCATACTGCAGACCGTCGCGGATATCGATGCCAACCGGGCAAACATAAACACAGTTATAGCAATCAATACAGTCGCCTAAGCCTTCGGCTTTATAGTCAGAGCCTTTTTTACGTTTGCCTCGGCTTTCGCCGCGTTTCTCGTCGTAAGAAATGATCAAAGTGTCTTGATCGAACATAACTGATTGGAAGCGAGCGTAAGGGCACATGTAGATACATACCTGCTCACGCAACCAGCCTGCATTGCCATAAGTTGCTACGGCAAGGAAGCCTAACCACCACATCTCCCAAGGGCCAAGTTCAAAACTAAAGATGCTTGGGATAAGCTCGCGAATCGGAGTGAAGTAACCAACAAACGCGATAGCGGAAATGATGGAGAAAGCGACCCATAGGAAGTGTTTTGCGCTTTTTCTAAGTAATTTTTCTTTGCTCCAGCCTTTAGATTTATCCAGCTTCATTCGCTTGTTGCGATCACCTTCGGTGAAGTTCTCTATCCAGATATAGATCCAAGTCCAAACGAATTGTGGGCAAGCGTAACCACACCATAATCGACCGGCAAACACGGTAAAGAAGAAGAGGGCAAAGGCAAGAATAATCAGTAGCCAAGACAGTAACATAAAGTCTTGTGGCCAGAAGGTGCTACCAAATACATGGAATTGTCTGTTGGGCAGGTCAAACAGAACGGCCTGTCTGCCATCCCATGTGATCCATGAGAAGCCAAAGAACATCAATAGCATGATAAAGCTAGAGGCTTGGCGTAAGGTTTTAAAGATACCTTTGTAGTTCTTTACATAAATATGCTCGCGTTTGGCATATAGGTCGTACTCTTGGGATTTTTTCTTGCTCTTGGGTGTGACATCTTGAACCGGGATCTGATTCATATCGTTGCTCACATACTCACCAGTGAAAGTTAAACTCATCAGAACTAATACGCTCACCATGTATTAGCAAAGTTGAATATTATAATAGATCCTCAAAAAAAAAGGCGACATGATCTACATCATATCGCCTTTATTTTAGTTCAACTATCTAATTACTTTTTAGATAGGCTGTAAACGTATGCAGTGATCAGGTGAATCTTCTCATCGCTTAGTAGGTCTTTATGAGCTGGCATTACACCATTACGACCAACGCGGATAGAGTGAGCCACTTTTTCGAAGCTACCACCGTACAACCAGATGTCATCAGTTAGGTTAGGTGCACCTAGGATAGGTAGACCTTTACCGTCAGTACCGTGACAAGCTGTACATAGTGCTTGGAATTGACCTTTACCGCGAGCTGCGCCTTCTGCATCAGCTTCTGCACCGCTTAGAGATAGTACGTAGTTAGTAACATCACGTACGCCTTCTTCGCCTAGTACAGCGCCCCAAGGTGGCATGCCGCCGTTACGACCGTTAGCAATAGATGTCTTGATAGTCTTCTCATCACCACCGTACAACCAATCGTTGTCCGTTAGGTTAGGGAAGCCGTGTGCACCTGTTGCTGCTGTGCCGTGACATAGAGAGCAGTTGTTCGCAAACATACGCTGACCCATTTTTAGGCCTAGTGCGTTGTCTGGGTGCTGTAGCTCTTCTGCAGACATAGCTGCGTATTTAGCAAAGATTGGCTTGTACGTCTCTTCGGCGTGAGCCATTTCTTCTTCCCATTGGCCAGTAGAAGTCCAGTTCAATAGACCTGGGAAACTACCTAAACCTGGGTAAAGAATAAGATAAACAATGCCGAAAACAACGGTGCCCATAAACATCTGGAACCACCATTTAGGCAGAGGGTTATCGTATTCAGCAATGCCATCAAATTCATGGCCTAATGTTTCTTCAGTTGTATCTTGGTGCGGCTGACTTTTGCGAGTAGCAATCAATAGCCAAGCACAACCAAGAATTACAGCTAGGGTAATCACTGCTACCCATGCGCTCCAAAAAGCACTCATTTTTCAATTCTCCCGTCACTGGCCTCTGTATTGTCCGGTTTCATCTCGTCTGCCTCATCAGGTTCGTTCAGAGGCATGTTGGCTGCATCGTCGTACTTGTCTTTATTTTTTGGGTTAAGCACCCAAACAAATAGCGCCAAGAACGTAATCAGCATGATTACCGGAATATAAGGGCCATAAACTTCGTAACTCACGCGTTACTACCGCTTGTTAGTGTATTCAGAATGCATTTTACCCAGTGCTTGTAGGTAAGCTACAACAGCATCGATCTCGTATTTACCCTGAACTTCTTTCTGGGCATTAGCGATCTGCTCGTCAGTGAAAGGAACACCAACAGCGCGTTGTGCTTCAAGCTTCTTAGCAGTGTCTGCACCGGTTAGTTTGTTTTCAAACAACCATGGGTAAGAAGGCATCTTAGACTCAGGTACAACGTCACGAGGGTTGTACAAGTGAGCGCGGTGCCAATCATCAGAGTAACGACCACCTACACGAGCTAGGTCTGGACCTGTACGCTTAGAACCCCATAGGAATGGGTGTTCCCAAACGTGCTCATTCGCAGTTGAGAAGTGACCGTAACGTTCCGTTTCAGCACGGAAAGGACGGATCATCTGGCTGTGACAAGTGTTACAACCTTCACGGATGTAGATGTCACGGCCTTCAAACTCAAGCGGAGTGTAAGTACGTAGGCCTTCAATTGGCTTAGTAGTAGAAGTTTGGAAGAACAGAGGGACGATCTCTGCTAGGCCACCACCGCTGATTACGATGATGATAAGCAGAATCATCAGGCCAATGTTCTTTTCTATCGTTTCGTGTTTGATCATTTCTATCTGCTCCTATGACCTTAAGCTGCCTGTGCAGAAGCTTGAGCTTCTGGTGCAGTGCTGCCTTTACGAACAGTCTGCCAAGTGTTGTAGGCCATCAGAATCATACCAGTCAGGAAGAACATACCGCCCAACCAACGAACAAAGTAACCAGGGTGAGAAGCTTCTAGTGCTTCTACGAAGCTGTAAGTCAAAGTACCGTCAGCGTTAACTGCGCGCCACATTAGACCCTGTAGGATACCGTTAACCCACATCGCGCAGATGTATAGAACCGTACCTACTGTCGCTAGCCAGAAGTGAGTGTTGATAAGACCAACGCTGTACATCTGAGCTTTACCGAATAGGCGAGGGATCATGTGGTAAACCGCACCGATAGAGATCATTGCAACCCAACCCAATGCACCAGCGTGTACGTGACCAACAGTCCAGTCAGTGTAGTGAGACAGTGCGTTTACTGTCTTAATAGACATCATTGGACCTTCGAACGTAGACATACCGTAGAAGGAAAGAGATACAACAAGGAAACGAAGAACTGGATCCGTGCGAAGCTTATGCCAAGCACCAGATAGAGTCATCATACCGTTGATCATACCACCCCAAGATGGAGCTAGAAGGATCAGAGACATAACCATCGCTACAGACTGAGTCCAGTCAGGAAGCGCTGTGTAGTGAAGGTGGTGACCACCAGCCCAGATGTATGTCGCAATCAACGCCCAGAAGTGAACGATAGATAGACGGTAAGAATAGATTGGACGTTCAGCTTGTTTTGGTACGAAGTAGTACATCATACCTAGGAAGCCAGCTGTCAGGAAGAAACCTACAGCGTTATGACCGTACCACCACTGGATCATCGCATCTACAGTACCGGAGTAGATGGAGTAAGACTTCCACATAGAAACAGGGATAGCCATGCTGTTAACGATGTGTAGAACAGCAACAGTGATGATGAATGCCATGTAGAACCAGTTACCTACGTAGATGTGAGATGTCTTACGCATCTTCACAGTACCTAGGAATACAATAGCGTATGCAACCCACACGATAGTGATTAGCAGGTCGATTGGCCATTCTAGCTCAGCATATTCTTTGGAAGAAGTTAGACCTAGCGGCAGAGTAATTGCTGCTGCAAGGATAACTGCTTGCCAGCCCCAGAATGTAAACGCTGCAAGGCCATCAGAGATCAGGCGGCGTTGGCTGGTGCGTTGAACTACATAGTAAGACGTTGCAAACAGGGCACAGCCGCCGAATGCAAAGATAACTGCGTTAGTGTGCAGTGGACGTAGACGACCGTAAGTCAGCCACGCTGTATCAAAGTTTAGTGCTGGCCAAACCAACTGTGCAGCAATTAGGACACCGACGGTCATACCGACGATACCCCAAATTACTGTCATGATGGCGAACTGGCGCACCACTTTATAATTGTAGGTGGGGTGTTCAGTTGCTGTGCTCATGTCAGGCTCTCATCAACAAGCTATTTATGGAAATTTTGAGTTTCGCAGGCAATTATCTTGGAATAGGGCCTTATTTTCAATGTGTTTAGGTCATTCAATGAGGCATTTTGTCGCAGTTGCGAAATTTCTACCTAGGTATTGTTTGCTTGATACTTTTAGGTTGGGGTGTTTTTTAACTTAATGAAATATAAGGAATATTTTTTATAGTCTGTAATCCTTTGTTTTAAAAAGAGATATAATTTTGGCGTTTTTTGTCGTAAAAAACGTCGCATTTTGTGCTGCACAGTAAGGCTTTTCTCAGCGTTTGTTGATTCAAGTCAACTTTGAAACAGCGGTAAAACTCATTTTTTGACTGATTAAGGGGCTGTTTATGTTAATTGATGGTGATTTGAAAGCGGGGAAAGTGCTATTTGCACATGGTGCGGGTGCGCCAATGGACAGTGAGTTTATGGAACAGATGGCGGAGCGCTTAGCTAAACTTGGGTTGCAGGTTGTTCGTTTTGAATTTCCATATATGCAGACCATCAGAGAAACTGGCAAGCGACGTCCCCCAGATAGAATGCCTAACTTGCTGGATTACTTTACACAAATGATTGAAGAGCAAGTAGTGGATGGTAAGCCCCTGTATTTGGCGGGAAAATCTATGGGTGGTCGTGCTGCTTCAATGCTACTTAATCATCCAGCTGTAAGTGCCGGATTTGTATTCGGTTATCCTTTTCATCCGCGTGGAAAGCCAGAATCGTTGCGCGTTGATCATTTAAAGGATCTATCGAAGCCTTTGTATATTTTTCAAGGCGAAAGAGATCCAATGGGTTCACTTCCTGAAGTTACAGAGTACAATTTGCCGGCATCTGTCCATGTGCATTGGTTTGAGGATGGTGATCATGACATCAAGCCACGTAAGGCTTCAGGTTTTACGCAAATTCAGCATATGGACCATATCGCTCAGATTATCGGGAAACAGCTAAGTTGACATATTTTAATCGATTAGTCCTACAGTGCCGCTCAGGCTTCGAGAAAGAGGTCGCAGGGGAGATTACTGATCAGTGCTCTACTATCGGCCTATACGGATACTGCACCTTAGAGTCTGGTCAGGGTTATGTTGAGTTCCATTTGCAAACTCCAGGTGATGCAGAGAGGGCTATTGCTGAAATTGATTTTAATAGTTTGATTTTTGTAAGGCAGTGGATGGTTTGTGGCGATTGCCAGCAACTAGAACGGGACGACCGCATTTCGCAGTTACAACAGATTCTTAATGATTTTCCTGATTGTACTGATCTTTGGGCAGAATACCCTGATACTACAGATGGTCGCGAGTTGGCTACCTTTTCGAAGAAGTTCAGCTCGGCTTTGGCGCAAAAACTACGTAAAAGTGGACGTTTGAAGAAAAAAGCGAATAGTAAAGGTAATCGTTTGTTGCTGTTCGTTTTGTCTGGCAGTGAAATGTTTGTGGGTTATGCGCCTGTGAACAACTCTGCGCCTTGGTCGCTAGGTGTACCCCGTCTTAAGTTCCCCAAACAAGCGCCAAGTCGTTCAACGTTGAAATTGGAAGAGGCGTGGCATTGGTTTATTCCGCGTGACGATTGGGATCAACGAATCCCTCATGGTTCTACAGCAGTCGATCTAGGTGCGGCGCCGGGTGGGTGGACCTGGCAGTTGGTTCAACGCAGTATGTTTGTTACTGCAGTAGACAACGGACCCATGCAAGATCAGTTGATGGAATCTGGGCAAGTGACCCATATTCAAGAAGATGCTTATAAATTTATACCTGCGCAGCCTGTCAATATGATGGTGTGTGATGTTGTAGATAAACCGATTAAAACGGCCGGGATGGCGGCTGATTGGGTGATCAATGGTTGGTGCGATGAGGCTATCTTCAATCTGAAACTACCAATGAAGCAGCGCTATCAAGAGGTTGTATCTTGTTTAAATCTAATCGCTGAAAGGTTTATGCAGGAAGGCTTAGCGTATGAGTTATCGGCTAAACACCTTTACCATGATCGAGAGGAGATAACCTGCCACCTTAGAGTGCTATAAAAATACAGCGATAAGATGGCAGTTTCAGATATTAGTGTTCAAAAACGGTGACTTTTTCCTCGGTTTCTAGCATTGGGTTAAGAGTCGCCATCATATCTTGGCGCTCTGAGGATTGTGCCCAGCGTTGCCAATCTTGAAGAGTTCTGTAGGTTGCAATAACCATCCTGTGGTTTGGATCACTGGCATTTTTAAGAGCTTCGCCAGAAATGAAGCCGTGAGCTTGCATCGCTAATTGTAGCGTTTCACGGGCAGCTTTTTCATAGTGCTCGCCTAAGTCATCGGCAATATGTCGTTCGATAAGTACTCGAATCATATGATCTCTCCATCTAAAACTACGTTCCACACATATAGAATGGATTATTTTTATTTTAAAAGCGACTTTAGTTGCTTAATTACTGATTAAATGACTTTTGCTGTCATGGGTAATTTGAGACAATATGCATCTTTCTGCAAGAGATAAAACATGACGGACATCAAAGCCGACCATATTCTTGATGCAAAGGGCCTATACTGCCCTGAGCCTGTTATGATGTTGCATAATCATGTTAGGGATATGCTGGCAGGGGAAGTGCTGCATATTTTGGCAACTGATCCTTCTACTCAGCGTGACATTCCTAAGTTCTGTACGTTTTTAGGGCATGAGTTGGTTGAGCAGTATGTAGAAGACGACCTTTACGGGTATTACATTCGTAAGGGTGAATGATGTCTGTGGATGTTGAGCAGATAAGTACTAAAACTAGGCAATTAATTGATCAATTGGAAAATATGCTAGATTCTGCGGAGGCGAATCTGACTCAGTCAAAGCAAGTTTTCCAATCAGAGGCTAATCAGGTGAATGACGTAGTAAACAAAACGCCAAAGGCGAAATCCAAAAACCGTGCTGCAAATATGGCTGCTCTGCAGCAGTTGATGGAAGCGTATCCGAAAACCTTTGATCGTAAAAACGTTAGGCCTCTAAAAATAGGCATTCAAGAAGATCTTGTTGCTGACGAAAAAGTCGCTAAAAACAAAATCAAACGTGCCCTTGCGAGTTATGTTCGTTCGCTGAACTACTACCGTTCCTTGCGTGAAGGCGCTGAGCGTATAGATATTAACGGTGAGCCTGCTGGTGTTGTGACTAAAGAAGAGTCAGATCACGCGAAAGGTAAGTTGAAAGAGATCAACAAAGTACGTCAAGAGAAGCGCAAAGAGCAAGAGCGTGAAGAGCGGATGAGCAAAAAGCTTGAGATGCTAGTTGGTCGGAAGTAAGTTCTACAGCAGATACAAAAAAACGGCGGTTATACCGCCGTTTTTTTATGCCTGTAAAGCTGCTACAAAACCCTTAAGCTTTGCTTAAGGGTTTTGGTGTGCCGTGAAGGTAACCTTGGCTACCATCCACATTCAGGCCTTCAAGGATCTGTAACTGACTTTCTCTCTCTACATGTTCTGCGTAGGCTTTGATCTCAAGGCTGTGAGCTACGCTGATTAGGCTGCTGACAAAGAAGCGGTCTTCATCGTTCTGATCGATATTACGAATTAGTGAACCATCAATCTTGATGTAATCAGGTTGTATTGAGTACAGGTAAGAGAAGCCGCTAGGGTGAATACCGAAATGGTCGACACCAAATTCAGCGCCAATGGATTTTAGAGCCTTTCGGAATTCTAGAATGCCTTCAATATTATTTAATACGCTCGTTTCATCTAGCTCGAATAGAACTTTAACGCTTGGGCTAATCGTTTTTAACTTATCAAGAAGCCATGTTCTAAAGTTTTCACTACTTACAGCTTCATGACTCAAGTTAATCGTTAGCGGGCAGGCTATCTTCTCGTGCTGCTCTAAGGCTAGTTCGATTACGGCTCTGTCCATCTCGGGCATTAAACCAAGCTCTTTTACAACACTGATAAATTCGCCGGCAGAAGCTGGCTGGTTATTTTGATTAAGAATACGTGCAAAGATCTCATCCTGAATCGGCATTGAACCAGGTTTTTTACTAAATACGCTTTGAATTTGTAAAAAGATTTGGCGCTGATTAATCGCATTAGCAACATGTTGTTTCCAGTCGGATTGCTGCGGCTGAGCGGCGATTTTTTCTGAAGTGTTGAATTGTTTCCATAATACTTTGGATTTTTCGGCTTCATTACTTGCTATGCGAGCTTCAGATAGAAGCTGGCTACTGTTACTTTCATCGTTACATTCGCAGCTACCGATACTAATTATTGAGCCTTCGATATCTTGGCCCATTAGCTGTGCAAGGTGTTTGCGGCTTTCCTGATCAAGTTGTTCCAGTTTAAGTTTTAGCTGGTCGGTATCGATTGTATTAACTAGCAGTATGAAGTCAGCGCCGGTCACACGACCAAGTACGCTCTGATCTGATCCACGTGCAAAATCTTCTAAGTGGCTAGCTAGGTGTTTCAGCAAGTTGTTGGTCTTATCCATACCTATCTGCTGGTTGGTCTCTTGCAGATTGCATAGGTGGATATTGAATAGAGTGCCTCTACCAAAATCTTTACGGTAATCAAGGCGTTCGGCTAGTTGTGCTTCAGTTGCGCGTTGATTAGATAAGCCAGTTAAGCTGTCTTGATAGGCGTTTCGACGTAGCTCTTCAATATTGCGAGCTTGCTCTTCGAACATTACCTGCACTTGCTTAACCATACGGTTCATTGCTTGTACTACACGCTTTAGTTCACGTGTGCCCGGTAACTTTTCTTGCTCTAGATAGCGTTTTTCAGACAGAGCGATAGCTTGCTGCTCAACTGTGTGTAGTGGTTTTAGTAGGTATCTAATCAGTGAGCTGATAGCCAATAGGCATATGAGGGATAAAGATATAAACAGTATGATGCTATCTTGCGCACCTTTCCATAGTTTCTCGTAAGCGTAGCCTGCGCTACTTTGTACGTAGATTTTCCCTACTTGTTGCCATTGGTGAGCGACTTCCCTAAACATTGATGGCGGAGTTATTTGCACCATTGACCTAAACCACTCAGGTACTTCTTCGCTAATGGTTTCCGGCGCCTTTTTCTCAAACAGAACCTCTTCATCCCCATTAGTCACAATAATACGCTGGTAGAAGCCACTGTCGAAAATTGCATTAACGGCTGTTTCGATAGTCGCACTGTCGTTTTCAGCCATATAAGGGGCAAGGTAAAGGCCTAAATGGGTAGCAGAATCTTGCGCGTGTGACTCCAGTTGATCCTGGAGAACAGAGCGCGAGCTTTCTGACATTATGTAAAGGGTGCCAGAAACCAAACCTATAAGTACCGCAAAAATCGCGGCGATAAGTTGGTTAACCAGTGACATAATAGATACTCCTCATCATTAAACCTACCTTAGGTTAATGTCATTGTTTTCAATACGAGATTGTAGTTTTACCCAAGGCTTTAATCTGTCTGATGTTCCTACTAACGTAGTTCTACGGCCCATTTTTGAGAGCCATAGTTTATCACCATTAAAGCTATAAACGTGTAACAGGTCTGTACGCTTGGAAGCAGGCAAAATTTCACCGTTAATATTGTCCAGAACTAGAGGGGTTGCACGTGGCTTGGGGTAGTACGTTAATACCATGTGGGCTTGGTTGTACTCCAAGGCTTTAACGTAGGCTAAATTCATTTTTTCTACAGGTACACCCAGCTCTTTGAGTGTGTAGTATTTCGCTATGCTGAAATCTTCGCAGTCACCGCCGTTGGTGATCAGAAATTCTACGGGTGTGGCCCAGTAATCTTTCTTTTTCCAGTGCTTGATGTCATCGATAAATCGCACTTGGTTAAAAAAGTCGTTTACACGTTCTAGCTTGTGACTTTCGCTCTCATTGGCCAATTCAGTTAATAGGTTCTGCCAAGTTTCGAGTCGACGTTTTGCTTTTGCACCGTATTTATTTCCCAACTTTTCAATATCAGCTTTGCTCAGGCGCACGCTTTCAGCATCCACTTGGGTAAGTAGAAGGGCTGAAGCAAACAGTAACAACACAAAAAATGCTGTATTGAATGATAGGCCATTACTGTGCTGTTTTGATTTAAAGGCTGGGTTCAATGTCCAATCCGTAGCTCAAAAGCGGTTAGTCTTTCTGTGTCGGCATC